>JBDTFR010000057.1:0-13907 GCA_039937835.1 Bacteroidia bacterium
CACAGTATTTGTCCGAAGGCAATTCTAAATCGGAATAATACCAACTGCGATTAGTATAAAAATTTCCAACTCGCAACACAGGATATTTTCCTTCTTTTAGCAATTCATGTTGTGAGTAAGCTCGTCCATTTATAAAACAACAAACATCCCCTAACTTTTTTATTTCCCAACCTTTCTTCATATCAATTTTAAAATTGAGTTTAAAATTTCTGCACTTTTTGTCTGAATTAGGATTTTCTTGATTTTAGGATTATCAGGATTTCTTTCTGCTGTTTTATGTGTGTATTTCATCTTATAAATCTTTTAATTCTGTTAATCCTAATTCAGACATTTTTCCTTTATTCTATTTTATGCGATTACAACATCTTGTAAATCCTACAAATCCTAATTCAGACAAAGTTTGCTATTCCTTTCAAAATATCTTCTGTTTCGGTTGCAATCTTCTAGTTCTCTTTGTCCAGTTTTTGCCTAATTCTATCATTTTGTTGATGTCAACAAAATGATCAGAAATCGGTTCATATACAAAATCTTAAAAATCCTTTCATCCTACAAATCCTAATTCAGACAAGGAGTTTCGCAATACTTCCCAAAATCTCTTCTGTTTCGGCATCTAACTTTTTTATTTCTTTTAAAATTTGTTGTGGTTGGCGCAAGGCAGCTTCTTCCTTTTTGTTTGGGTTTTTGGCGCTAAGGTCAAAAGTATTTTGGTCAATATCTTTTATATTTATTGTCCAGGAGTTTTCGCTGTCGCCTTTTGTTTTTTGCAAGGCAACAAATTCTGCTAAATCCTTTTCATTCAGAGGGTTTGTTTTGCCAAGGTTTCGGGTTAGATTCAATTGATAAAACCAAATCTTTTTGGTGCTGCTGCCTTTTTCAAAAAATAAAACCACTGTTTTTACACCTGCTCCGGTAAATGTACCACCCGGCAAATCTAAAACGGTATGCAGGTTGCAGTTTCCCAATAGCAACTCTCTTAACCTAATGCTGGCATTGTCGGTATTGCTTAAAAAAGTATTTTTAATAACTACGCCCGCTTTGCCACCAGCTATCATAATTTTTATAAAGTGCTGTAAAAACAAAGAGGCTGTTTCACCCGTTTTTATTGGGAAGTTTTGTTGCACTTCTATTCTTTCTTTTCCGCCAAAGGGTGGGTTGGCAAGCACTATGTCGTAGCGGTCTTTTTCTTGTATGTCGGCTAGGTTTTCAGCAAGAGTATTGGTATGCACAATGTTTGGCGCTTCCACACCGTGCAAAATCATATTCATGATACCAATAATGTAAGCCAATGACTTTTTTTCTTTACCGTAAAATGTTTTTTTCTGTAAGGTTTCTACATCAGTGGTGGTTAGTTTTTTGCTTTGTTTCAAAAAGTCAAACGCCTCTACCAAGAAACCCGCACTTCCTACAGCACCATCATAAATTTTTTGTCCTATTTGGGGAGCTACCACTCTTACAATGGTTTTAATCAAAGGTCGTGGGGTATAATATTCACCACCGTTACGGCCGGCATTGCCCATATTTTTAATCTTGTCTTCGTAAAGATGGCTCATTTCAAGCTTTTCAGCGTGTGTTCTAAAACGAAGATCGTTAATGCGGTTTATTACTTCCCTTAGGTTATAACCGCTTTGTATACGATTTTTTAGTTCGCTAAAAATTTCGCCAATTTTATATTCAATGGTATCAGCACTTACGGCATCTGCTTTAAACTTTTTAAGATATGGGAAAAGTTGATTGTTAACAAAGTCAGAAAGGTCATCACCAGTCAACGCTTTATGGTGGTCCAATTTTCCTTCTTTGTCTTTTGGTGCAGCCCATGTGCTCCATTGGTATTTATTATCAATAATGTTTGTGTAGGCTTTGCCTGTTAGTTCGGCTGCTGTGGCTTTTTCCTTTTCCAAGTCATCCAAATATTTGAGAAACAATACCCAAGAGGTTTGCTCTACATAATCTAACTCACTTCCACAACCAGCATCTTTATGGAGTATATCATCTATATTCTTAAAGGTTTGTTCAAACATTATATATTTTCTTATTAGTCAATTTGTAAAGTTAATATTCTGAACGGAGCGTTAGCAAAAAGATACAGCATTTGGTTTTGTTGTGTTGAGTTGCTAGTATTTTGCTAACCTACGGTGATCATATAAATGTCAATAAATAACCAAGTAAAGAACCACCCAAAACTATCATTGCACTATTTATTTTCTTAAATCCAAATGTGATGATAATACTTAAAATAGCAATAAAAACGGTCTTAAAATCTGTTACTGAATCTTTGCTCATAGAGATACATACCGAGACAATAATAGCAACAGAAGCTACATTTACAGCGTCAAGAAAGGTGGAAAAGAGTTTTGAATTACGCATTTTCTTAATTAGTGGATTAAGCAAAGCAACAAATACAAATGATGGTAAAAAAATTCCAATAGTAGAAACAATAGCACCTGTTAATCCATTCATTTGATAGCCAATAAATGTAACCGAAGAAAAAACTGGCCCAGGTGTAAACTGTCCTATGGCAATAGCATCAATTAATTGCTGTCGGCTCAAAAGCCCTGTTGATACTAATTCAGTGTCCAGAAAAGCAAACAGAACATAGCCACTACCATAAAGAATGGCTCCTATTTTTAGAAATATCAAAAACAAATTAAAATTAGCAGGGGAAATAAATGTAGCGCTCGAAATTTTTAAAAGCGGTAGTGATATAAAGCCATTCGAGTAGTTGTTGTTTTTATAGAAATTCAATAATAAAGCAACAACGCCTGCGCCAAACATCAGATAAATTTCATTGTAGTTAAGCAATGAACAAATCAATACTACCGCTCCAATGATTGCTAACTGCACCGACTTTAAAGATTTTTTAGCCAAAGGAAAAACGGCTCCAAGAATGATAGCTATAACTGCAGGTTTAATTCCATATATAAATGGCTGTACCTCAGGTGTTTGTCCGTATTGTTTATATAGCCAAGCAAAAATACCAGTGATTAATACTGCTGGAAGTATAAAACAAAGTCCAGCCACCATTAAACCTTTCCGACCCGCTCTTTCGTGTCCGATATGAATTGCCATTTCAGTGCTATTTGGCCCCGGTATTAAATTTGTAGCACCAATTAAGTCGAGAAAATGTTGTTCCGTCAGCCATTTTCTTTTTACAACAACTTCTTCCTGCATCATCGCAATATGAGCCGCTGGGCCACCGAAACCAATTACTCCAAGTTTAAAGAATAATTTCGCAACTTCTTTCAGATTACTTTCGCTCATTCATTTTAAAATCTTGGTTACTGAAAGGTTGAATGTCAGGAATTTTAACTACATTAAATTCAAAGTTAGTAGCTCGGTGACAATCATTACAAGTGTTTGTAAGTAAAGTGAAATTACTTTTAAATAATACCAAATTTTTTTGCTGAATAGCTTTATTTATTTCGTTTAATGCTGGATTTATCATTTCTATTTGTCGACTTTCTTTTCGTTCTGTTTGAAATTTCTGAATATCTTCTACTAATTCCATTATTTCGTGCACTTCAAAGTCAGCGAGTTTCCAGTTTTCGTTTTCTCCAGCAAACCAAAGCTTAGCATGGTGCGCTTGTATTTGACTCATAAATTCACCGAAGCCTGGTTTATACGTGGCGGCTAGTTTTATCTGCAAACTATCAATGCGTTTTTCCAATAGCTGTGTATTGTCTTTCTTTTGGTTACAGGCGAAAAATTCTACCGTGAATGCGATTAAAAATAACTGTCTCATTTTAACATCTTTTTTGGTTGGCAAGTTCAGATTCAATTTAGAACAACCAATAAATTCTAAATAATCCAAAATATCTGTAATCTGTTTTTTGTTAGTGACAAATTTAAAACAATAGCAATTATCATTTAAATTATCCGTCCGCTTATTTAAGCAAAAACGAAACATTCAGAGAATTTTAAATAAAAACATCCAATTTTTACCCATTTTTCCTGTGCCTAGCCTTAACTAACCTACTGTTATTGCTATATAGAAGCACCCTGTTTTTATCCGTTTTAACGACGGGACGCCTAGCTGCTAACCCAACTATACTTCAGAGAGGCGTTTGCTTATATTTAACACTAATACGGCTTTAAACTAGAGAAAATAAGCTTAATTTGCTTTTTTTAGTAAGTAAATTTGGCTGGAATAGGTTTTACCAGATTTGAGAGCAGAAAAGTTAGATCGTAAACCAATTAATAAAGCTTTTATTAAATTTACTTTTCCTGTCTTTATTTTTTCGCTTAACATGGAAACATAAAAAGAATCAAAAACCATTGGTAAAATTCGTATGGTTTTAAGTCCATGTTTTAAAGCTAGCTTATCAATATCATTTGGTGTGAAGTGATATAAATGTCGAGGCACATCGTAAGCTGCCCAATTACTTTTATAAATTTTTGCATCTAAGGAATTACAATTAGGGACGGCAATTATAATAATTCCATTATTTTTTAACAGCCTTTTGATTTCTTCCATCCGTTCATTTAATCGAGGAACATGTTCTAGGACGTGCCACATCGTTATTATTTCAAAATATTCATCAGGCTGGTTTTTTAATTCGTTTTCTTTTTTAACATCTATATTGTAATTTTCTGTTGCCATTTTTCGAGCATCGTCATCTGGCTCAATCCCTAAAACATTCCATTTTGAATTTTTACAGATATTTAAAAATTCGCCTGTTCCACAACCAATATCTAATATATTACCTGTTTTGTAAAACTTAGAAATTAATTGTAATTTTTTTAATAATGTATATTTACGTACTGTTTGATATAAATAATTTACAATTCCCTTTTTAGTATTTGAATGAGAAATATAATCTTCCGATTTGTAATATTTCCCGAGTTTATCTTCCGAAGGGCGAGGGTTGGTAAATTTAAATGAGCAGGAATTACATTGTACAATATCGAATGTTTCACGTGAAACAGTGTTATCTTGACAAGTTAAAAATGAATTAAAATTAACCTCATTACAAATAGGGCAAGCAACTAAAGTTTCCATATGCACTTTAAAAATATTTTTTACCTTATTATAAGTTTTATTTATTATTTATTTATAATAAATAATTACCAGTTAGTATTTTATATTTCATATTATTTATTTAATAAATATATTTTTAAATAAAATACCTACTAGTTTAAAAATATAATAACTTTATTTAATATATAATACTGTTATGTTTCACGTGAAACGTTCATTTATCTTCCTAAATAAACCATCAAGATTGATATGTCAGAAGGAGTAATTCCTGAAATTCGAGCAGCTTGTCCAATGGTTCTCGGTTTAACTTTAGTTAATTTTTCCCGAGCTTCCATTGATAAAGAAGTTAACCGTTTATAATCAAAATCATCGTGTAATATTAAATCTTCTAACCGTATTTGTTTATCAGCCAATTCATTTTCTTTATTAATATAGCCCTCGTATTTCATTAAAATTTCTGCTTGTTCTATACTTTCTAAATCGTATTTAGAAATAAACTTTTCGATTCTTGGAGCAGCTAATGCAAAATCTAAAAGACTAATGGAGGGTCTAGTTAATATACCAAACATTTTTACTTTCTGATTGATAGGAGCAGAATTAATAACTTCTAAGATAGGATTTATTTCAGCGGGCTCTATGCTTTCTTTTTTAAAGAAATTTATTATTTCATTTGTTTGTTCTCTTTTTAAATTTACGCGATCTAAACGTTCTTTACTTGCTAAGCCTAACTCAAATGATTTAGGTGTTAACCGAATATCCGCATTATCTTGTCTTAATAAAATACGATATTCAGCACGTGAAGTAAACATCCGATAAGGTTCATCAGTACCTTTGGTTACTAAGTCGTCTATTAATACACCAATGTATGCTTCAGAACGTTGAAGTATAAATGGCTCTTTATTATTAATTTTTAAGTTTGCATTTATTCCAGCCATTAAACCTTGACAAGCCGCCTCTTCATATCCGGTAGTGCCATTAATTTGTCCTGCAAAATATAAATTATTAATAAGCTTTGTTTCTAATGTTAAGTGCAATTGCTGAGGTGGAAAATAATCATATTCGATGGCATAGCCTGGACGAAACATTTTTACATTTTCAAAACCAGGTATTTTTTTTAATGCTGCATATTGAACATCTTCCGGCAAAGAAGTAGAAAAGCCATTCACATACATCTCCACTGTATTCCAGCCTTCTGGTTCTACAAAAATTTGATGACGATCTCTTTCTGAAAATCGAGTTATTTTATCTTCAATACTAGGACAATATCTTGGACCTAAACCTTGAATACGACCAGAATACATCGGTGATTTTTCAAAACCTGTTTTTAATATATTATGGACCTCTTGATTTGTATAAGTTATAAAACAGGGTAATTGTCCTTCTGGACCATCTACAAAATCATCATTTCTTTTTGTTTTAAAATTAAATGGAGAGCTATTTAAATAAGAAAATTTAGACGGGTTTTCATCACCGTGTTGAACTTCCATTTTAGAATAATCTAATGACCTACCATCAATTCGTGGTGGTGTACCTGTTTTCATTCTACCCGACGCAAAACCTAAACTTATTAATTGCTCAGTTATTCCTTTCGATGCTTTTTCACCAGCTCGTCCGCCTCCATATTGTTTTTCTCCTAAATGAATAAGTCCGTTTAAAAAAGTTCCATTAGTTAAAATAACAGCTTTTGAATAAATTTTAATATCCATACCAGTAACGATACCAATAACCTTATTATCTTTTACAATAAGCTCTTTCACCATATCTTGCCAAAAATCAATATTAGGAGTTGCTTCTAACATCAATCTCCATTCCTCTGCAAATTTCCATCTGTCACTTTGAGCTCTCGGGCTCCACATTGCTGGACCTTTTGATCTATTAAGCATTCTAAATTGTACCGCTGTTTTATCTGTCACCAATCCAGAATAACCTCCCAAGGCATCTATTTCCCTAACTATCTGTCCTTTTGCTATACCGCCCATTGCTGGATTACAACTCATTTGAGCAATGGTTTGCATATTCATTGTCACCAACAACGTAGATGAACCCATATTCGCTGCTGCTGCTGCTGCTTCACATCCTGCATGACCAGCACCTACCACAATTACATCGTATTCTTTAAACATTAATTATATACTTGATTATCAATTATTTAATTATAAACCAGCTTTAGCAGAAAAGTCTAACATCCTAATTATAGGTAATTTAGCTTTTTTTATCAACTCTGCCGATAATATAACTTCTGGTTGTTCATATTTAAGGCAATTATAAAGCTTCTCTAACGTATTTAACTTCATGTGAGGACAATCATTACAAGCACAAGAATTATTTGGTGGTGCTGGTATAAAAACCTTTGTTGGGTTAAATTTTTGCATCTGATGAATTATACCAGATTCAGTAGCCACAATAAACTCTTTAGCTGTTGATTTTGTCACGTAATTTAATAAACCTGTTGTACTACCAATAAAATCAGCTATATCTAATATAATTGCTTCACATTCAGGATGAGCTATAAGAACAGCATCAGGATGTTGATTTTTAAGCTTTGTTATTTTCTCTAATGAAAAAATTTCGTGAACCATACATGCACCGTCCCACAAAACCATATCACGACCAGTCTTTTTAATTATGTAGGCACCTAAATTTTTATCTGGAGCAAATATTATTTTTTTATCTTTTGGTATACTTTCTACAATTTGAACAGCATTGGTAGAGGTACAAACTATATCAGTTAAAGTCTTTAATTCTGCTGTGCAATTGATGTAAGAAATAACAACATGATCAGGATATTTATTTTTAAAAGCAGCAAATTTATCAGCAGGGCAAGAATCAGCTAGTGAACAACCCGCTCTTAAATCGGGCAAAATAACTTTTTTGGTAGGACAAAGTATTTTTGCCGTTTCTGCCATGAAATGCACACCAGCAAAAACAATGATGTCAGCATTGGTTTTAGCTGCTTCTTGCGATAATCCCAAGCTATCTCCAATGTAATCGGCAACGTCCTGAATATCGGCATCTTGGTAGTAATGGGCAAGTATAATCGCATTCTTTTCTTTTTTTAGTTTTTTAATTTCAGAAAACAAATCTAACGAAAAATCAATAGGCGCATCCACAAAACCATTTTTAATCAAATCAACATTCATATCAATAATATATATTTTATTTTAAATTAATTAAAAAAATTGTTGTTGTTATTGGTCTGTTAGTAATGTTTAAAAGTTAATTTAATAACAATAGCTTAATTCACTTTTTACATCTAATTAACATTTAAATAAAAGTTATTAGAGAGTAACTGTTTGATAAATAGAAATTTTGATTTTATGAACAAGAGTGTTAATAATCAATTTTCTAATAAATAACATACAAAAATACGTTAATTTGTGTTATGAATTTGTTGATTTATAATGTTAAAAAGATAAAAACTTATAGTGCTATAATTAAAAATTTACCTAAGCGGAATAATAATTCAACAAAGCAACTTTAAACTTTAAAATATTAATAACACAATTAACATTTTTAAACAAAATAACTGTTAATAAAAAAATAATTATACCGTTTAAAATCAATCTATTAATAAGTAGTTTTATTTTATTGTTAATAAGCCGAAAAAGCTGTTAACATCGTCTAGAATACTGCAATAACATATAAATTATAATAACGATGAAAATAGCAATAGGTTGCGATCATGCCGCATTTAAATTAAAAGAAACATTAAAAAAGTATTTAATAAGTAAAGGGTTTGAAATAAAAGATTTTGGCGGTTATTCTGAAGAACGAGTAGATTATCCAGATTTTGCTCACCCAGTGGCAACAGCCATAGAAAATAAAGAATTTTATTTTGGTTTATTATTATGTGGTAGCGGAAATGGTATTAATATGACGGCTAATAAACATAAAGGCATCCGCTCAGCATTATGCTGGAATGCAGAAATCGCTCAATTAGCCAGAGCGCATAACGATGCAAATATACTAACCTTACCAGCCCGTTTTATAAGCGAAGCGGAAGCTATAAAATGCGTTGATGTATTTTATAGCACTGTTTTTGAAGGCGGAAGACATACTGATAGAGTTAGTAAAATTTCTCAGGGCTGTTAAAAAAATAAAAAAATGATAAAAAAAATAATATTTTTTCTTTTAATTCCTGTAATAGCTTTTTCTCAAGAGAAAGATAAAGTGGCTATGAAATATGCAAAAGAGATTGCAGCAAACAGTATGTTTAAAAATTTAAGCGTATTGGCTTCTGATGAATATGAGGGACGGGAAACCGGAAAAAAAGGGCAAAAAATGGCCGCAGCATACATTGCCAAGCAATTTAAAGAAATGGGTATACCTCCTTATAAAGATACCTCTTATTATCAACCGTATCCATTAAATATGTTAGCTCCTGCGCCTTTAAACATTGAAATAGAAGGAAAAAAATACACACGAAATAAGGATTATTACAACTTTCCATTACAAACAGAGCAAAAAATAGAAACCCAAAACATCATCTTTTTAGGATATGGCATCGAAGATTCTGTTTACAATGATTATGAGGGAGTAAATGTATCTGATAGAGTAATAATGATAATGGAGGGAGAACCTTTTTCAGATGATTCTTTATCATTAATAACACAAAGCAAAATAAGTTCAAAATGGAGTTTTAACTTAAATCTAAAGATAGAAGCTGCAAAGCAAAAAAATGTTGCGGCTTTACTGATTGTAAAAGATGATATAGGGAAAGAAATAGAAAAAAATAAAACGAAGTTAGCAACTGCCACCTTAAAATTAACTCAAGAAAAGGAAATGCCCATTATTTATATTTCAAAATTAATGGCCAATGAGATATTGAAATACAGAGACACCGAAAATGTACAACGGATTATTTCTGAAACAAAAAGGCCGCTAAATGTGCCTGGTAAATCAACGGTGATAATTGACATACAAAATAATACCCAACCAATAATTGCTGAAAATGTATTGGGATATATTGAAGGAAGTGATTTAAAGGAGCAGTTAATTGTGGTATCAGCACATTATGATCATTTAGGAAAAGAAGGAAATATAGTTTTTAATGGAGCGGATGATGATGGTTCTGGCACTGTAGCTATTATCGATATAGCAAAAGCTTTTATAAAAGCCAAAAAAGAAGGTCACGGTCCACGACGCAGTATTTTATTTATTGCGTTTTCTGGTGAGGAAAAAGGCTTGTTAGGATCTGCATATTACGTTGAAAATCCCGTATTTCCTTTAAAAAATACGGTTTGCGATTTAAATATAGATATGATTGGGCGTATTGATGATGATCATTTTGATGATCCCGATTACATTTATTTAATAGGCTCAGATAAATTAAGTTTTCAATTACACAATATAAGTGAAGGGGTGAATAAAACCTACATTAATATAAAATTGGATTATAGATACAACGATGATAAAGATAGAAACCGATATTATTATCGTTCCGATCATTATAATTTTGCAAAGAATGGCATTCCAGTAATTTTTTATTTTAATGGTATTCACCCCGATTACCATCGTGAAACAGATGAAATAGAAAAAATAAATTTTGATAAAATGCAAAAAATTGCTCGTCTTGTTTATTATACTGCTTGGGAAGTGGCAAACAGAACCGATCGTATTGTATTAGATTCTGAAAGAAAATAATAAGTTAGTTTAAAATAAGATAAGTACGTGAATAAAATAAATATAGTTCTGATTAGTGATTTAAACGAATTGGTTGAATTATTTGAGGAGCATAGAAAGTTTTATAAAAAACGGCCCAATAAACAAAAAGCAAGAGTTTTTTTGCAAGAACGCATGGCGCAAAAAGACTCTACAATAATAGTTTCAAAAAACATCCAAAATAAACTTAATGGTTTTTTACAATTATATCCATTATTTTCTTCCACCCAAATGGAAAAAATGTGGCTTTTAAATGATTTATATGTAAAGCCGGAGCACCGACAACATGTTATTTCTGTTGCGTTAATAAACAAAGCAAAACAATATTGCAAAAAAACAAAAGCGTGTGGATTATTAGAAACGCTAAAACAAATATCATTGGCAACACGCTTTATATTAAAACAAAATTTGTATTAGATACGGAGCACAATTACTACTTTTGGGAATCAGTATAAAAAGTGCTGTTATCAATAGTTAGAAAAGGTTAAAAAACAGTATATTAAAATTGCGTAAGGCATAAATAAAAGGACATGTCGAAGAATTTAGAAGCATTTATAGCGTCATCAGAAAAAAAGGCATTTGATTTAAAACACCGAGCCATACTAGATTATAATATTAAACAATATGATAAAAAGGTAATTAGTGGCAAGCAGCAATTTAGCAATTTAGAATTAGCAAAATCTCGCGCAGCAGCATTAAAGCACAAAGCCATTGAAAATTTAGAAAAATATTTAATAGCTTTTGAAGCCAATTTTACTAAAAGAGGTGGTAAAGTAATATGGGCGCAAGACGCAGAAGAAGCCGTAAATGAAGCATTAATCATAATGCAAAAGGTAAAGGCAAAAACAGTAGTGAAATCAAAATCAATGGTGACAGAGGAAATTGATTTTAATACGGCGCTTGAACAAAAGGGAATAGAAAGTATTGAAACTGATTTGGGAGAATACATTGTTCAGCTTCGTAATGAACCGCCATACCACATAGTAACACCAGCCATGCATCTTTCAAAAGAAGATGTTGCAAAAACGTTTAATGAAAAAAAGAATACACCATTAGATTGGTCGCCCGAGCAAGTTACCAAATTTGTTCGTGAAGAGTTACGCAGTAAATATGCGAAAGCAGATGTTGGAGTCAGTGGAGGAAATTTTTTAGTGGCTGATATAGGTGGAGTAGCCATTACTGAAAATGAAGGCAATGCTTCTTTGTCTTGTGCATTTCCAAAAGTTCACATTGCCATTGTAGGAATAGAAAAAGTAATTCCGTCAATGACTGATCTCGATTTATTGTGGCCTTTATTAGCTACCTACGGCACGGGACAACAACTTACTGTTTATAATAGTATTTATCTAGGGCCAAAACAAGCAGATGAAGCAGATGGACCAGAAGAAATGTATGTTATTTTATTGGATAATGGACGTACCAACCTTTTAGCAGAGACCGAACAAAGAAGAGCTCTTTCTTGTATAAAATGTGGCGCTTGCTTAAATGTTTGTCCTGTTTATCAAACTATTGGCGGTCATGCATACGGCACAACCTACAGCGGACCTATCGGTTCTGTTATAACACCACATTTAAAAGGCATGCAAGAGTTTAAACACTTAAGTTATGCATCTACTTTATGTGGAAGATGTACAGAAGTATGCCCTGTTAAAATTGACATTCATAAATTATTACTACTAAATCGTAAACAGTCAATCGATAATAAATTATCTACTAAAACAGAAAATTGGATTTGGCTTTTTTGGAAACAAGCCATGCTAAAGCGTAGTAAAATGGATAAGGGTGGAGCTAAAATAAAGAACTTTATGTTAAAGCAATTTTTTAGCAAACAATGGGGCAAAAGAAGAGCGCTTCCAGAAGTTGCTCCAAAATCATTCAATCAGTTGTGGAAAGAACTAAAAGGGCTAAAATAAAAAAGTAATTCAACAGTTAATTTTAAATTTAGCCTTTAGGTTTTGAATACTGTTCCATAGCCTCGGCCATTAACTGTTCGATTCTATTTTTGCTGGAGCGCAGCTCTTTAATGATATTTTTAAAATCGGTTTCATTTCGGTTTTGACTTAATTTAAAAGCCGCTTCTACTTTATCCATGCTTATTTCAAAGCCAACTATTCCATTCATTTGTTTTTGTACCGATGGAGGTAAGGTATCTAAAGAAACAGGGCTTGCCGAATTTTTTTCATATCTATTTGTTAAACGCCTTACAGATTCCCACAGTTCTTCACCTTCAATAACTTTGATGGTTCCGCTTATGTGAACACTCATATAATTCCAAGTAGGTGCATTAGGATGATTATACCAAGAAGAAGATACATAGCTGTTTATAGGCGATAAAAAGATGGCCAATACCATGGGAAAATTTTTGAAATTTTCCCACTGAGGATTTGTTTGTGAAATATGCCCCCATAAAACAGATTCGCCCTTTTCATTAATTTCTAACTCTAAAGGAATATGTGTGGCGATAGGATAAGCGATGTTAGCTGTTATTAGCGTCGCAAAGCCTGTTTCTTTAATAAATTGATGAATAAGCTCTTTGTCTTTTATTTCAAATAAACCAGGTATATGCATAAAAATTTTTTGACAAAGGAACCATTTCTAGCATTAGAAAAAAAGTTTAATTTGATTAAATAATCCGTGTTTATTTAAATGGAGGTTAAAAATTTATGGTTGGCAAAACAAGTATCAGAACGCAGGAAAAGAATTATTTGAAAGAAGCCTGTTTTTGAATAGTACATTTAAGAAGACTTAGATGGTTGAACTCAATATATCCGGCTGTGATGCAACCAAATCAGGACAAAAACGTAATACACATAAAATAATGAAACAAGCGAACGTTATATTTCTTTTAATTCTTATAACTCAAACAACCTTTGCTCAAAAGGTAAAAGTTAATGAGTACGCAACAGTCGATAAAAAAGCATTGCAACTTCCCGATTCGTTAACAAAGAATACTGACTTTATAGCAAGTTATATTACTTCTAACTTTACTACTGATAAAGATAAATCAAGAGCTATATTTATTTGGGTTGCATCAAATATTCAATATGACGTAGATAATATGTTTGCTATAAATTTTTACGAAAAAAAAGAAGATAAAATTGCTAAGCCACTAAAGACGAGAAAAGGAATTTGTGAAAACTACGCATTGTATCGTCCTGAAAAAAGTTTACACTTTTTGGTTAATAATCCTGTTACAAGTTTACATATTTTTTTTAATCCTAAATACACTTTACATTTGTTTAACCAGATGAAGCGACAACGAGCAATGCTG
>JBDTFR010000058.1:0-16881 GCA_039937835.1 Bacteroidia bacterium
ATGCCTTTTTTTTGATTTTTTCATGTACAAAAAAAGGATATTGAAACCGATTTCAATACCCTTCCTCTAACCCCTATCCTGTATTGGCTTACAGGTCATTTTGCCAACTATTTTTTGCTATTATACCCATTTTTCACTCAGCGTTATAAACCAATTTTGATGATTTATAAAATTAAATTCCAAATGTTTGTGCAAATGAACTTGTTGATGAAAGGCATTTTATCGCGAGTGCTAATAAAATTCAAACTACTTTTTTCATTTTTATTAACTATTATTTGTTTGTTTTTTATTTAATGTACTAATTGTGCCTAAATAGTATAGACTTGTTCCTCTTCTAAAATAATAAATTCAACATAAGAAAGGCTTATAAAAAAACTACCACTTTTGAAGTAAATTCAAAAGTGGTAGCGTGAAATTTTAAATGTAAAAATTTCTATTTGTTAGCACCAAATCTAAATGCCAAAGAAATACCAATAACATTATTCTTCATACTAAATCCCAAGTCACTAAGATATTTAGGCGCAATATTTGCGAGCCCTAATCCGTAAGAAGCACTGATTTGTATGATTCCAAACTCTATTCCAGCACCTGCAGTTACACCATAATCTAATCTTTTTAAATCACTTTCGTTGTTATTTCCCCATTTCATATCAGTTACTTCACTGTGTTCTGTTTTACCATCTTTTGAATCAACAACAATACTTTTACCCATTGTGCCTAAAGCAATATATGGTCCAGCATCCACATAAATTTTAGAGTTACCTGCTTTAAACCCTACTTTGGCAGTTACTGGTACTTCTACATAAAGCAAATATAGCCTTGATTTAGTTTCATATTTAACACCTAGCAAATCCATTTCAGAAGTACTTTTACTTCCCTTTATAGTCCCCAAAATTCCTGATTCTATAGAGAACATGTCGTTTAATGAAAATTCAACAATAGGGCCCAAATGCATTCCAGCAATTATTTTACTGTTGTCGTTCAATTTATCTTTATCTAACTTCGTAATCATGTTAGCTAAATTAGCTCCAAATTTAAGACCAAATGTTTGTGCAAATGAGCTTGTTGATGCACAACACGTAATAACCGCTACTGATAAAATTGTAATTACTTTTTTCATATAGTTTATTTTTTTTAAATTTTCTGCGAATGTACAAAAACAATATCAAACTACATTGAATGGACATATTTCTATTAAGCGGTCGTAAAATTAAGATAAGCGGCATTTTATTAGCGGTTTATTTTTAAATAATTACACTAAAAGGTGTGGTTTTTAAGTTGCAGGAGGTAGTTTGTTTTTAGGATTTGTATTGTTAAAATAGAGCGTAATTAATCTCCTAAACTAAAAATGGTGCTATCTCCTATCGTTTCTGTTTGACTGATTGACGTCATGTCATCTAGAAAACGTCGAAAAAAATATTTAAGGAATGCTTTACTTAAAATTTAAACAATCAAAATCGATTTGTTATTAAAATGCTAAAACACCTACAAAAAAAGTGCTTAGTGGTGAGAAAAAATTAAAAGAGCACTTATACAATATTCTACTCCTTCTAATTTTTAAAACCAACTATTATAGAAACGCATCCACTAGGAAGCACAGAGCTAGTAGAACTGGAGAGGGGTGCGTTAATTTCTATTTTTACTGTTTGACTAGATTTCATTCTAAAATCCCAAAAATCTAGCTGTCCGTTTTTACTACTATCAAATAAAATACCTCCTGTAGCATCTATAACTTTAAAGCTAACAATACCTAATATTTCTTCTGAACAAACAAGTATTCGATAAACTTGACCAGCCAGCAATGTAACATTTAATATAACCTTTTCACCGGCGGTTAGTGTTTTAGTATTTGATTGACCATTTTCTGTAAAAGGTGAAATTTTATAATTACACGTTTTTTTTACAAATGAATTACATTGAGAATATAATTGTGTGGATGAAAAAGTGGTAATGAAAGACAAAAGTAATATAACTTTTATGAAGTACTTCTTTTTCATGGATGCAGTTAAATTGTTTCTTAGCTACGATTGAATATGCAAAATTGTAATTCCCTAACTTGTTATTTGCAAAATCTTTGTTTCATAATTATAGCGTAAGCAAATCAATAAAAAGACAGCTTTTATTTAATAATCTTATTTCTAATGGCTGCTGCTTTCTCTGTAATTTGTTTTAATTTATCGACAGATAAATTAAAAGTATTACTATTTTCTAAAGTTGTAATTTTATTAGTAGTATCAGTTGTTGCATGTGTTTCTGCGGATGCAGAAACCACATTACCATAAATAGTATTTAACTCTTTCAAATCTGTTAATACACTTGCAACACCAGTATTATCTGTTTTATATGTTTCTAATAGCGCAATTAAATTTTCAAGCGATAGTTTTTGTTCTCCGATTCGGGTAGTTAAAGCTTGATTTTTAGTTTGAGTAGCTATTTGTGTACCTATGTATAGCCCTTCAATCCATCCACCAGCGATGATAAGACCCGAAATTCCTGGTTGTCCGTTATCTTTAAGATAGGTATCGGTGGTCCAATAGGAATCTGAAATAATAGCAAGTAACGAATCTCTGTTTTGCATATTTGCTTCTAAACGCGCAGTTGTATTTTCATCAAATGCGCCACTTATGCCTAAGCTAGTTGCTAATTTATTTGCACAACGTAGGTATAACATGGATTCTTGTGTTTGATCATACATACTGGTGTAACTCAAATCCGACCCATAAATGCCTAAATTTAAAGCTTTCTCAGTAACAGATGCATAATGAGATACATTCTCAATAGGGTTTAAAAAATTGGAATTATATTTTGCTCCAGCAGATTTTAATAATGCAATGGTTTCAATAGGAGAGGGGATAGAATAAAAAACCTCTTGTGCTTTATTATCTCTAGTTTTATTTACTTGAGAGGTATCCGCAGCACTTACAGACTCTGTATCTGAAGAAGTTCTGCAAGCTGATAATGCTACTATAACAAAAAAATACAAAGCGAAGTTAGTGATTGATCTAAGTTTCATACTGTTTTTTTTAAGATTAAAGTCAAACAAATAAAGTCAAATATAAGATATTATCAATGGAAATTTAAAAAATTTTAAGTTTAAAAGGCATTATCCAATCATGGTATTTTTTTTAATTCCTATCATCTCTGTAACTGTTTGCAATATACTTTCGGTATCGAAACCACATTCTCTTTGCAACTCCAGTTGTGTGCCATGTTCAATGTATTCATCTGGAATGCCTAATCGTTTTACTTGAGCCTGATAATTGTTATCACACATAAATTCAATAACAGCACTTCCCATGCCCCCCATTATACAACCGTCTTCAATGGTAACAACTTTATGGTGTTTTTTAAACACTTCATGCAAAAGTTCCTCATCAATTGGTTTTACAAAGCGCATATCGTAATGGGCTGCTTTAATACCTTTTGTTTCTAATAGTTTACAAGCCTCTACAGCATTATTGCCAACTGTACCAATGGTTAACAATGCGATGTCATCACCGTAATTTAATTTACGTCCAGTACCTATATTAATCTTTTTAAAGGGCTTTTTCCAATCGGTCATTACTCCATTACCTCGTGGATAACGAATGGAAAAAGGAGCGTGTGTTTCAGGCAATTGAGCGGTATACATTAAATTGCGTAGTTCTTCTTCGTTCATTGGTGCAGAAACGATCATGTTTGGAATGCACCTAAAATAGGCCAAATCGAAAGCACCATGGTGTGTTGGCCCGTCGGCACCAGCTAAACCACCCCTATCTAAACAAAAAACAACACGTAAATTTTGTAATGCCACATCGTGTATTACTTGATCATAAGCACGTTGCATGAATGAGGAATAAATATTACAAAAGGGTATTAAACCTTGAGTAGCTAATCCAGCGGAAAAAGTTACGGCATGCTGCTCTGCTATTCCAACATCAAAAGCTCGGTCGGGCATGGCTTTCATCATAATGTTTAAGGAACAGCCAGAGGGCATTGCAGGTGTAATACCCATAATTTTAGGGTTTTTTTCTGCTAATTCTACAATGGTATATCCGAAAACGTCCTGATATTTTGGGGGTTCAGGTTTAGTGGGAATAATTTTAATAATTTCACCAGTATCCTTATTAAACAAGCCAGGCGAATGCCATAGCGTTTGGTTGCCCTCTTCGGAGTATTTATAGCCTTTGCCTTTTTGTGTTAATACATGTAATATTTTTGGTCCAGGAATACTCTTTAAATCTCGTAAGACTGCGGTTAGTCTTTCTACATCATGTCCATCAACAGGCCCAAAATAACGAAAGTTAAGAGATTCGAACAAATTACTGCTATTAAACAGCGTGGTTTTAATACCATTTTCTATTTTAGACACAATCTCTTGTGCGTTAGCACCGAATTTACTTATTTTTCCTAATAATTTCCATACTTCATCTTTTACTTTGTTATAAGTTGGGGAGGTAGTGATGTCTGTTAGATATTCTTTTAGTGCACCCACATTCGGGTCAATGCTCATGCAGTTATCATTTAATATTACCAATAAGTTTGAATTGGCAATACCCCCGTGATTCATCGCTTCAAAAGCCATACCAGCTGTCATAGCACCATCACCAATCACAGCAATGTGTTGACGATCATTTTCATTTTTATAGTGAGATGCAATAGCCATACCCAATGCCGCACCAATGGAAGTAGAGGAATGGCCTACACCAAATGTATCGTAAATACTTTCTGTACGTTTGGGGAAACCGCTTATTCCTTTGTATATACGATTTGTTTCAAATAATTGCCTACGACCAGTGAGTATTTTATGTCCATAGGCTTGATGCCCTACATCCCAAACTAATTGATCGTAAGGAGTATTAAATACATAATGAAGTGCTACGGTAAGCTCTACTACCCCTAGGCTTGCTCCAAAATGGCCGCCTTTTTTAGAAACAACATCAATAATAAATTGACGAAGTTCCGCACTAAGCTGAGGAAGTTCGTCTTCTTTTAACTTTCTCAGATCAGCAGGATATTCAATCTTTTCCAGTAATTTACCTGCTTCAAATTTCATTAATGAGGGGCTAATATATTCCTAACAAAGATAAAATAATTTCTATAATTCGTATTATAGTGGTTCTTAAAATAACGACACGTTATATATTATTTCCTTTTGTTTCTTGTGGTTGTGGTGTAATCCTTTTTTTAAATCTATAGTAATTAACACTTTTAACTCCATTTAATAAGGATTTTATATTTTCTTAAATTTATTTAATATTAGTATATTAGCAAAGAAGTAAAACTGTTATTTAAACAGTCTATAAATAGCATGAAGTATATTGCCACTATCACTTTTTGTTTATACCTTTTTATTGTAAGGGCGCAAGTCCCTTGTGATGCTCCTTTGTTAACGGATGTTACCAATTTCTGTTCCAAAGATGCTGAATATACAAATTTAGGAACTACTCCATCTGGATTTACATTACCTGCCTGTAGCACTACGCCTGGAATAACGCAAGATGTTTGGTTTAGGTTTAATTGTATTGGCGCCGACATCTCTGTGACGGTTTCTGGAGGAGGGAGCAAAGGAACTATTAAAAACCCTATCATTACTGTATTATCTGGTAATTGCAGTGCTTCACAACTTACCGAGTTTGCATGCCAAGATGCTACTTCTAACATCACCCAGTTATACAAAGCTGGGGCAATTGTAGGTACATTATATTATATTAGAATAAGTACTACTGTTGGAAATGCAGGAACGTTTACCCTGTGTGTAAATAACGTTACCCCCACGGCTAACCCAGGTTCTGATTGCGATGGCGCTGTAAAATTATGCAGCAAAGACCCTGTTACCGTACCTGCTTTAAAAGGCGGAGGTAAAAATCCAAATGAGCCAGAAGCCAATACCTGCATGTATACTAACCCAGCTTCTATGAACGGTGAACAAAATTCTTGTTGGTATTATTGGGTTTGTGATCAATCAGGTACACTTACATTTGATCTGATTCCAGTTAACCCTTCGTCAGATCTAGATTTTAATTTATACAGTTTAACCAGTGGTACGGATGTTTGCACAAACAGAAAATTGGAGGTTTGCAGTGCCACCAGTTGCAAATTACCTAATGGAGCAACGGGTTTAAATATGACAGAAACTGATATTTTTGAACCTCAGAGCTGTTTACCAGCTACCCCAGCAGCAAATAAAAATTCGTATGTAAAATACATCAATATGGTTTCGGGCACTACCTATGCATTACTTATTAATAATGCAAGTACGCAGTCGGGGTTTAATATTAATTTTGGTGGTACAGGAACATTTTTGGGTCCAAAAGCAAAACTTGTTTCTGATAAAATAACCATTTGTCCAGGTAAATCTATTGTTTTTGATGGAAGTCAATCTCTTAACTACACTAGTTTAGAATGGAATTTTATTTCAGGAAACGGAACACCAGTAACTGCTGCCGGTATAGGCCCATATACGGTTCAATACAATACACCAGGCGATTATGTTGCTATTCTAAAAGCGAAGGATAATATTGGTTGTCACGATGTATCTACTGTAAATTTTAAAGTTATAGAAGCTCCTTTAATTACTGTTACTTCAGATACGATTTGTGCCAAACAAACAGCAACACTTACCGCTACTCCTAATGTACCAGGTGCGGTATATAATTGGTTGCCCTTACCACTTACTGGAGAAGGAACCTCTATAATTACCGATAAACCAGGGACACAACAGACCTATACGGTTACTTATCAAAAAGGTGGTTGTACCAATACCGCTAAAGGAGGTGTATATCTTAATACAAAATTAGACACACCCATAACTGTTAATTCAGATAGTATTTGCAGCGGAGACAGCACTATTTTGAGCGCCTCGCCTGCAATACCTGGCGCTACTTACACATGGCTTCCTAAACCGTTAAGTGGGGATAGCACAAACATAGTTACTGTTAACCCGCCAGGAATGCAAACATACACTGTTACTTGTGATAAAGAAGGGTGCACAGCTACTCAAACAGGAACAATATTTATTTATCCTGGTTTAACAATCAGTCCTATAGCCCCTAGTAAAATATGTATAGGTGATAGTGTTACAATAAATGCTCAGGTAACAGGTGGCAGCGGTAATTATAATTATGTGTGGTTACCTGTAGGTACGGGTAATACTGCGCTTATAAAAGTACTTCCTGTTGCTTCACAAGATTACACAGTAACGGTTACAGATAAAGATCCTAAGATAAGTAAATGCCCCGCAGTTCATACCATTATTAAAGTTATAGTAAACCCTCCTTTACAAGTAACTGCAAAAGGTGATACTATCTGTCAGGGTGAGCAAGCTACCTTATCTGCTAAAGCCATTGGAGGAAATGGAGGCCCTTATATGTATACTTGGCAACCTACTGGTTTAAAAGGCGAAACTATTTCGGTAAAGCCACCCGTGACCACTATGTATACAGTTTTTGTTAATGACAATTGCGGTACACCAATAGCCACTGATAGTGTAAATTTAGAAGTAAAACCACAACCTATTGTTAATTTTAGCACAAAGAGTGTGGGAGATTGTTCGGGTAATGTGTGTGTTAACTATACAGATTCATCAAGCACAACAGAGGGGAAATTGATTAAATGGCAGTGGGAATTTGGTATTGGTCCTTCAGATAAGTCAGAAGGGGGTGCAGATATTCAAAATCCAAAACATTGTTACACTATTTCGGGACAATACAGTATTAAACTTACTGTTACTAATTCATTTGGTTGTGTTAGCAATAATACTAAACCTCTTGTAATTGTTATAAATCCAAATCCTAAAGCAAATTTTGAGGCACCATCTTCAGTAACTACGGACGCATCAACCATTCATTTTACCAATCAATCAGTAGGTGCAGATACTTGGAAATGGAATTTTGGCGATACCTTTTCCACTCCCGATAAAGATACAAGTACTGTTCTTCATCCTAGTCATAATTATACAAAAATTGGAACCTATTGTATACAACTTAGTGTAAGCAATCGCTATCGATGTGAAGATACGATCACTAAATGTTTAACGGTAGAACCGATAATGACGATATACATTCCAAATGCATTTTCTCCGAATGGTGATGGTATAAATGATGAATTTTTTGCTAAAGGTGAATATGTTTATGAATTTAACATGTCCGTATTTGATCGTTGGGGTAATTTAATTTTTCAGGCAAATGATATTAATGAACATTGGAATGGTAAAGTAAAAAATGTTGGCGAAATAGCCCAGCAGGATGTATATGTTTTTGTCGCGACTGCTAAAGATAGCCGTAAACAAATTCATAAATTTATTGGTACGGTTACTTTGATTAAGTAGTACGCTAGCCTTTTATTATAAAAGAGGTTATTACGAACAATTTATTTTTCAATTTTAATGGTTAGTGTAATGGTTGCTTTATCACCAGTAGGTACATTTGCAACATAATTACCTAGTTTAAAAACACCTAGTTTTCCCCTTTTATCTTTAAAGCCAAATATTTTACCAGAAGCAAAATCGGTCATTTTATCTGTAATATGACTAATACTATCTTTAATGGAAGTATTTATATTGTATCGTTTAAATAAAGCCTTTAGGTCATTCGCTGTGCTAACACTATCAAAAGCAGCATCACTTACTTTATACAAAGCCTGAATATTTTGAATACCTGAATTGGTAATAGAACTAAAATTATTTACATAGCCTGAATGATTAGCCATACTTTTTATATTTTCAAAAAATCGGCAATTACTACAACCGCCACTATGATAATGATAAGCAAAATCAACCTTATCGGAATTATCAGTAGCATCTTTTAAATTATACGATTTGCCTTCGTAGAGGTTAACAAAACAGTTATTGGTTAATGATTGTGAAGTGCCATTAGAACCCTCCACAATATTTTCTAAAATTATAGTGTGATTATAAATGGTAGCAGGCGTAACTGGTGGAGTGGGTTGGGGAGCATCTTCTGTATATTTTTTACAACCAATAGTAGTAATGATGATGGTGACGAATAATAGATAAAATTTTTTCATAAAATAGAAATACTCTTTTTACTGTTTATATAAGTTGAAATAAAATCAGCAGTAAATATACTATTTATAGTTTAAAAATATAATTGAGCGGAAATCAGCAATAAATAAATATTTTATAAATTTTTAGTTTGATGGTATATCAATATGTATTAACCATCAAAACAAAAAAGCCCTGATCTATATGTAACCAGGGCTCTTTTTGTTTTAATGACTCGTTTAATTCTTAATAAATTTTTTCACTACTCTGGTGCCATCCATTTTTTCTAGTTCAATTAAATATAGTCCATTTACAAGTTCTTCTATATTTAATTTTTTCAATGTTGTTCCAGCAGTTACTAACTCTTTCTTCATTAATCTGCCTTGCAAGTCATAAACATTAATACTACTTATGTTATTAAGTCCTATGTTTAATTCACTATGAGAAGGGTTAGGGTACATATCAAAATTTTCTTTACTAATTTCTTTAATGCCTAAAGGTTTTGTAATTGTATTTATGGTTTGGTTGGTAATGACTGGTGCATTATAATCAAAATAAATACCAGCAACACTTTTTAGCTGAGTACCGATACTTAATTTTGCTTTTGGTTTAATTGCATAACTTACAAGCCCCCTACTTCTTAAGTCATTATTCGATCTCCAATTTAAATTAATATTCTTAAAAGTAAAAGTTAATATTCCATTTTCAGTAAGGCTTGCTTCATAGCGATGATCTGAATACCCTAGATGTAATGATTCCCATTCTAAATTAGGATCCAACGTATCAATAACAACAATATTTTGAGCATAATACGTGCCCGTATTTTGAAAATGGATTACATAGTTTAATAAAAAATCATTTATTGTAATATTCCCTACAGGACCTTCTCCTTTCGGAGTTACTTCAACAAAATTAGGGTCGAACGAGCTCACAATAGCAACTTTATGATTGATTACATTATTCCAAGGGGTATAATCAGTTAACCAGTTTTTCATTGGACTACTTGCTGCTGTTGTATCCCAAAAATTAACAATGGTTGCTAACGGAATGTTGGTTGGTACATAACTTTCAGTTCGAATAACCTGAGATTCACCTGGTAACAATATTGGGAATCCAGCTAAAACACTGTACCAATTGGGTGCATCTGTACTATTTAATTGGGTGTATTTAATTGGAGAAGTGCTTCCATGATTCAACTGCCCATCATGCTTATACCCCAATCCTATTGTTGATTCGTCAAGTGTTCCATTATTTGTAATAATTAAATTATGTAAATAGGTGTTTCCTGGAACGGCTGCTGTAATACTTGTTCTTACAATTGAAAGATCATGTAATGCCTCCATTTTATTTGCAAAATTAACGGTATTAATACAACCAGCAGCAGCTGTAACAGAGATTGATTTAGAATTGCTTTGGCAAGTAGCTAAGGGATAAGTAGCTTTTACATTTTCAGAGATGATGTAGTTGCCTGTAGGAACTTTAAAAGAATAACTACCATCATTATCTGTAAAAGAATAACCAAAATTAGAACAGTGAATCATTATATTAGAAATGCCTTTTTCTCCTGCATCGTATATACAATTGTTATTTAAATCCACATATACTTTGCCAGTAATGGTACAATAACAATTGGTGTTTGTTTCATCATAATTAATATAGGTATAACCTGAACTACTGCAATTATTAGCATCGGTGACGTTAACAGAATACCCTTTATTTTTTAAGTTAGAAGCTGTAAAGGTGTTTTGGCCATTATCCCAATGGTAGGTATAAGGTGCAGTACCTCCTGTGGGCGATACTGTTGCTGTTCCATCAGCTTCATAAATGCAGGAAACGGACGTATTACTTATACCTAATTTTAGGGCGCTCGTTTGAGTTAAAGAAATTGTTTTACTTACTGAACAACCAACATTATCAGTTACAATACAAGAATAATCTCCTAAGGGTGTATTCATTAAATTTTGTGAAGTAGCACCATTGTTCCACAAATAGGTAAAAGGAGGGTTTTGACCATATATATCAGCAGTTATATTTCCCTTATCTATTGGGCAAACGGGGTCTATTGCACTTAATGTCCCGTAAAGATAGCTATTAGAAGTTATATTAACACTCCCTTCTGCTCTACAACCATTGGCATCCGTTATTTTAAATGCGTACACACCTGGTAATACATTACTAAGGGTTATTCCTGTTTGTTTTGACAAACCAAGCCACTCGATTGTGTAGGGTTCTTGACCTCCTTTTATAGTTAATGTTGCACTTCCGGTAGGAGTAGTACAGGAGCTTTGACTTGTAGTATATTTAACAGAAACTGGAGAAGATGAAGATATATAGCTATAGCTCTCATTTGTGCAGCCCTTCGCATCTACTACTGTAATAAATATACTTACCCCGCCTTTTAAACCACCAGCCGTTTGCTGTGTACTTCCATTACTATAGCTATAGGTATAAGGGGGAGTACCTCCTGTGGCAAAAGTAATTACACTTCCGTCATTTTCTAAACAAGTTGCTGGGGTAACCGTATGGTTTATATCTAAGTTCGTTTCTTGTTCAATATACGAACCTTGTTTATTTGTACAACCTTGTGCATCCATTACAAGAACATCATAATTTCCTTTCATTAGATTATTAAGAGTTGGTGTAGTTGCTCCATTTGACCATTTATAGGTATAAGGAGGTGTGCCTCCAATTAAATCAGCTACCGTAGCGGTACCATTGGTGCAATTTGCTTTGGTAGTGGTAACTGAAAATTTAACAGGAGAAATATTATTAATAAAAGCAGAGGAATCACTTAATGTAGTGCAACCTTTAGAATCGGTTATAAGCGTACCATAAGAACCACCTGGCAGATTTATAGGATTACCTGTAGCGTAAGAAATGCCATCTTTAAACCATTCTACTGAAACTGGAGATCCGCCTCCATTAATAGTAACTTTTGCTGTACCTAAATTAGGGCACACTGCAGCTGTCAACACAAATTGATCGATCGTAAAGGGATCTACCATGCCAATAGTTGAATTTGAATATCTTCCGCCTTTTGAATCTACGACCTCTACAGTGTATATAGGGGAGGCAATAGCTGTCAATACATCCGTTAATGCATTGATATTTTTATGAACAATTGCATTAGACCATGAGGCGTCACGATAAGTAAACGTAAGTGGAGGTGTCATACCAGCAGTAATGGTAACTGATAGCTCGCCATCTTTATTACAAACTTGCTTTAACACGGTACACCTCCCCGTTGCGTTTTGTGCATTTGTAGTACTACAAATGCTTATAAAAGCAGTTATTATTAATAATTTTAAAGATCTAAGCCATTTTTTTTTGACTGTAACATGCTGAAGATGGAAGGTAGCGATTTTCATAATTTTTATATTAAGTGAATAAAATTTTGATCCTTATTAACTAACACGAAAATAAAAAGGCAATGGTTGGGTGTCTCCGTAAAAATAAAAAAGCTGTTATTAAACGATAGTTAAAGATGGGGCAAAAAAGGAGAGTAAGGTGATTTACTTATTTAACGTTAGGCTTATTTATTTAACGGTATTCGATTAACTTTTTCTTAGCTTACAGATCATTACTTAACGATTGACCTAAACGTTAAATTTATTCTAGGCTTATTTATCTTTTTTGTGGGCGGTAGACGATGAAGCCAATTGGTTTGAGTAGCATCTTTCATTACCAATAAACTACCGTGTTCTAAAATTAAGGAAATAGTTTCTTGTGTTACTTTATGTTTAAAAGCAAACTTACGTTCTGCGCCAAAACTCAATGAAGCAATTGCTCCATTTTTCTTTAGGTCTTTTTCTGCATCGCTGTGCCAAGCCATTCCCTCATTACCATTATGGTATAGGTTGAGTAAACAAGAATTAAATTTTTCAGCTGTTTTTTCTTCCACAATTGTTTTTAATTCCAAGAGACTTTTTGTCCAAGGCAAAGCTCGCTTTGTACTGTTGGAGTAAGTGTATTCAAAGTCACCATCGCCATACCAAGCAACTTTTCTCTTTGTAATAATGTGTTTTCCAAAAATAAAAGCCTCATCATTTTTCCACTCAATGGTAGTTAACAATTTATCGAAAAAATAATTTGCAAGTGCATTATTAAAAAGCTTTCCATAATAGTTTACAATACCATCATTAGGCAATAGGTTTTTCGAGTAGAGAATATCGGTGTCAAATAAATCCATTTTATTTAATAACTACCTGCAATGATGATTTATTAAAGAAACGTGGCAACTATTATATCATCACTGCGCTACCACATTTAACTTACTATTTTTACGACTGTATATAAAGTAAATAAACAAGCCTACAACTAGCCATATACCAAAACCAATCCAATTAGCCAAACCTAATTCTGCCATCATGTATAAACAGCATATTAATCCTAACATGGGTATGAGTGATAAATTTTGTTTAAATGCCCATACCGTTAAGCCTATAGAAATAAATATAAAAATCCATAAAGGTATTTTATGTTTAAATAATTGCCAGCCACTTTCGTATTTTAAGTTATCGCTAACTGGCATAGATGCAATGATTGCAGCATAGTTTGTTTCATCCTTGTAATAATTATCCAGTACAGCCTCTATATCTATTGCTTTATCATTATTGCTTACATTATCCTTTGTTATTAAATAATTATACACGGCTTTTGCATCATTAGCATTTAAAGAGGTTACAATGGTAGTAGGAGTATTTATTTTTTGCTGATTGGTGAGAAAGGAAACCGAGGCTTCTTTATTAAATAAATAGGATAATACAATTGCAAGAATAAACAATGCGGGCATAATGTATTTAGAATTGATATAAGGTGTTTTAAATTTGCCCCTTGGAATTTCGGGTTTATTTTGTAGTACCAACACCCCTGCACACACCAATACAAAAGCAAACAATGTGCCTATACTACATAAATCAGTAACCATAGTAAGGTTTAAAAACAAGGCCGGTATGGCCACCACAAAGCCCGTTACAATGGTGGCAAAAGAAGGTGTTCTATATTTCGGGTGAATTCGAGAAAACGCCTTTGGCAAAAGTCCATCGCGGCTCATACTCATCCAAATGCGGGGTTGCCCCATTTGAAATACCAGCAATACACTGGCCATGGCTATTACAGCGCTCACTGCAATGATGCCCGACATCCATTTTAAATTTAATTTTTGAAAAACAAATGCTAAAGGATCACCTACATTTAATTCGCTGTAGTTTACCATACCTGTTAGCACCAAGGCAATAACCACATATAAAACAGTGCAAATAATTATTGCCCACATCATTCCTCGTGGTAAATCTCGTTGAGGATTTTTACACTCTTCTGCAGTAGTAGAAATGGCATCGAAACCAATGTATGCAAAAAATACAGCAGACACTCCTTTTAATATCCCGCCAATTCCGTTAGGTGCAAAAGGATCCCAATTGTTAGTATCTACATAAAAAACACCTACTGCAATTACCAATAAAATAATACATAATTTTACGATAACCATTAAGTTGGCTGCATTTTTAGATTCTTTCATGCCACGATATACCAACCAAGTAATAAAAACAATAATCAACAGTGCAGGTAAATCAGCTACTAGATGAAGATTAAAAATGGTTGGTGAGGTAATCCAAGCATTGTAAGCATTTTGCAAGTCGAGATTTAAATTTAAAAATTCCTTACCTCCAGCCATTAAGGAGGTCGCTTTTTGATACCCTTGTGAAGCAGTTAGGTAATCCATTTGCACCCATTGTGGTAAGTGAATACCTCCACTGCTTAATAAGCCAGTAAAATAATCGCTCCAAGATATGGCAACAGTAATATTGCCAATGGCGTATTCCATGATTAATGCCCAACCAATTATCCAAGCAATTAGTTCGCCAAATGCAACATATGAATACGTGTAAGCGCTGCCGCTAACAGGAACCATCGATGCAAATTCTGCGTAAGCGAATGCTGCAAACCCACAAGCTATAGCCGTGAATAAAAATAAAAATATTACTGCTGGACCACCATCTGAACTGGCTTTACCAATGGTACTAAAAATACCTGCACCAACAATTGCCGCTATTCCAAAAGCCGCCAAATCTCTTACACCTAAGGTTTTCGCTAAATGAGAAGAGGAGTCTTTTTTATTATCCGTTGCTACTTGATTTAAAATTGACGCAACAGATTTTTTTCTAAATAAATTATTAGATGCCATATAATGCTTGTTGATAAACAAATGTAGAAAAATTTGATAAACGTATTTTTTATTTTATACACTATTTAATAACGGAAAATAATTTCGTATTTTATCTTTATCGAGCATATATAAAAATGCAATCAATAAAAAAGGCATCGTTGGTACCTTATAACGTACAATAGCACCCATAATAGGCGTAATTTCACCAATTATAACAAACTGAATTATAACAAATGATAAACAAAGCAACACATATTCCCAACGTATGGAATTTAGTGGGCGCATAAAAATTAAACAGAATGAAATAAATAAAACAATTAGTGCATTTTCTAATGCCGCTAAAAGTAGAAAGGGAGAATTTGCTTCCCATAAGTAAGGCCTCAATAGAACAGTTAAGAATGCTTGCGGACTATTTTTTATAAAAGAGGCGATCGTTGGTTTTAATTCATTAATGTGGATGGCGCTATTAGCAGGTGGAATGGGCTTATTATTAGTATCTACTAACTCTCCACTTGCTAATTTATTAAAATCAAGTTGTTTTTGAGAAAGAGTTACCAGTGGATTTTGTAGATTGGTAAAGCGATCAACATTTAAGCCAATCACTGCAAAGACACTGATAACAATAAAGAATTTTAGCCACACCCTTTTTATACTAGTATTTTTTATCCAAAATAAAAATAACAAACTAGGCAATATAGCCAACCACAAATAAAATTTAGAAAGGGCAAGTAACATAATAGCAATTATAAGAATTACTACCATTTTTATCGATAATTTTTGTTGAATAACAAATATCAACATCCCTAATGAAAATAATATAAAGCCTTCTTTTAAAACACCAGAACCCCAAAAAATTACTGATGGTAAAAAGAAAACAATCACTAGCAATTCTGTTGTTTTGTCAGTTAAATATTTTACAAATGTTTTATAAATTGCTGTAAGTCCAATCAATGATAAAAAGCATATAAAAACGGTATGTACATTATAATAACCGAGAGAGAAGATGCGCATAATGGCATTTAATCGAACAATGGTGTGACTATCATTATACCCTCCACCATTGTATTTCCGACTCCAATAATTCATTTGGTTGTAATAGGTATTAAACTCAGGCGTGTTATTACCGATACCAAAAAGCATTTTAAAATAATGAGAAGGCTTCGTTTTTAGCGCGTCGTACATTACTTTGCTATCGTCAAAATATTTATAAATATCCGCGGTAGCGCGATCTGTATAGTAAAAAGTATAAATCGCCCAAAGCAGTAGGCCACATCCAATTTTTAGAATAAAAACAGTAGTAATCATCTTCTTTGAAAGCCCTTTAGATTCAAAAAAAGAAGATTTATAGATAACAAAAATGAAAAAAAGTGTGTATGTTATTACTAATAGGAGTTCCAATATGTATTGTCTTTTGCTTAATAATCAACCTCGTTTTATATTACCAATTTTCAAATATAAGAATTCAAAAGCTGTTGAAAACTCAAAAAAATATTTTCCATAAATGGGCAGTTTTACATACCTTTGCAACTCGTTAAGGAAGCGTGTTAAAAGAATTACAAACCTTCAATAAACGGTATTTTCACATCACTATTTAGTTTTAGTGTGGAAAACGATAAAAGTACTTTAAACAACCTAGTTACACAATAATCTATTCAAAAAATTAACATGTCAGCAACCGCGCAAGATCAATTAACAACGGAAGAAACAGCAAAAAAATTAGGCTTGCTGCCTG
>JBDTFR010000059.1:0-8089 GCA_039937835.1 Bacteroidia bacterium
TGAAAATAAACTCAGACAGAAAAACATAGACGCAGCCTGGTTAAAGAAAAATGGCGAAAATTATTTCGGATACAAGAATCATATAAAAGCAGATACTAACACTAAGCTTATCACCAATTATAGTGTAACAAGTGCCAATGTTCATGACAGTGTAGAGTTAGGCAAATTGGTAAGTAAAAAAGAAGATGCACATCAGCCTTTATATGCAGATAGCGCCTATCGTAGTGATGAAATTGAATCAATGTTAAAACGAAGAAAGATAGAATCTCAAGTGCATGAAAAAGGATATCGAAATGCGCCACTTACAAAAAGACAACAACAACGGAATCACAAAAAGTCAAAAACCAGAGCAAGAGTTGAGCATATTTTTGGATTTATGACAAATAGTATGAATGCTATGTATATACAAAGTCGAAGTCTTATAAGAGCATCAGCCACCATCGGAATAACAAACCTAACGTATAATCTATTTCGGTTAGTTCAATTAAACATTGGGTTGGCTGCTTGAAAGAGTTAAAAACAGGATCAATGGATCCTGATAGAGTGAGATTATGTCAAAAAACGCGAACAGAGAATTCAGATTAGTAAAAAAAGATTACTAAAAGTCAGATTATGACTACCAATATAAAATAATAAAATACTGTTAAACTAAAACTATCTTATTAGAGACGCCCTAATGTTAAAGTTCTAGATTTAATTAGTAGCAGGTAGACAGGTTAGTCGATTATATTTACCATTGTAATTCTAATTATTACATTTATTAATTTAGATCTTAATCTCTTTTTAATATTCTGGTAAAGAAAATTAGTATAGAATAATTAAAACATTTCACTAAAGAATCTTTATATCTTAAAGTAAAGGATTAATATGGTAATTAGAGGCAGTTTTAGTATGTAACTACCTTTATCTTTTGTAATTTTGAAGTCTCAATAAATTCTTAAATGTTAATTAAAAAAGTATTATGAAAATACAATTTAAAGTAAATGCGAAAGTTACTGCAGATGATGTAATCACCATTTTTAAAGATTCAGGTATTGACCGTCCAATAAATGATTCAATCCGTATGAAAAATATACTTGATAATTCAAATCTTATTGTTACTGCATGGGATGGTATTGAATTAATCGGCATTGCTCGTTCTATTACTGACTATCATTATTGCTGCTATCTTTCTGACATAGCTGTAAAAAAGAAATATCAGAAAGCGGGGATCGGTAGATCATTGATAGAGATTACCCAAAATACCGTTGGTGATCAAACCATGTTAATTTTAATAGCTACCAATACAACGATGGAGTACTATCAAAAATCGGGGTTTGATAAAATAGAAAATGGTTTACTAATTAAAAAACGCTCATAATGCGATTTCTAATTATTGCACTTGTACTATCGATTAGTGCACTTGGATACTCTCAAGACATTAAATTAGTTAAAATAACAGAGTTATTAAAACGCGTTAACAACAACTCTGATACAACTTATATTGTTAATTTCTGGGCAACTTGGTGTGCACCTTGTGTAAAGGAATTACCTTGTTTTGATACGATAACAACTACTTATCCTAATGATAAAATAAAAATACTTTTAGTAAGCTTAGATTTTGTAGATGCTATTGATACTCGCTTAATACCCTTCATTAAAAAAAAGGAGATAAAGCATGAGATAGTAGTATTAGATGAAACAAATGGTAATTATTTTATTCCCTTAGTCTCTGAAAAATGGTCGGGTGTTATACCTGCCACGTGGATAGTAAACAAAAATAAAAAGGTAAATTATTTTTTTGAAAGAAAAATACAATTCGATTTTTTAAAAACAAAAATTGAAGAAATTAAAGCATTGTAATCATGAAGAAATTAAAGCTCACTAATTTAGCATTATTGGTTATTGCCATTGGTATTTTTGTATATGCATTTTTTATTTATGACACGAATAAGCCACTGCGTTATTTACCTGTATTTGGAGAAAAAGAATATACGGCTAACAAGGGAGCAACGGATACTGTTTTTCATACCATTCAAAACTTCAGTTTTATTAATCAAGATGGGAAAACCGTAACCCAAGAAGCTTTAAAAGGGAGTGTTTATGTTACTGATTTCTTTTTTACAACTTGCCAAAGTATTTGCCCCATCATGAGTACGCAAATGGAACGCATTTATGAAAAATACAAAGGAAATGGAGAAGTAAAATTTTTATCCCATACCGTAGATCCCGAAACAGATACTGTACCTCAGCTAAAAGCCTATGCTATTAAACATCATGCAGATGCTAATCAATGGATGTTTGTTACAGGTAGCAAAAAAGAATTATATGGTATTGCTAGAACAGGCTATTTATTGAATGCTGAACAAGGGGATGGAGGACCTGATGATTTTATACACACCCAAAACTTTGCATTAATAGATAAAGATAAACGCATTCGTGGATTTTATGATGGTACAGATAGTTCGGAAGTGAATCAATTAATAAAAGACATTGATTTACTTTTAGCTGAATATCATTATAAAGAAAAGAAATAAATTAATATTCAGTTCACCTATTTGAATAAAAAAGCACCTCTTAATTTATTAAATAAAGAGATGCTATTTCAGAATTTAAATAATCTATTCCTCTACTCGCTTTATACCACAGCCTACAGATTTTGTTGAATTTACTGCTACAACTTTTCCTGAAGCAACATCCTCCAACGCATCTTTCAAATAGTTTGCTTGTGCTGCTGTTTCATCTTTTACATTGTCATCAATAGCACCTCTATATACTAAACCAGCTTTATCAAATAAAAAACATTGAGGTGTACGTGTTGCACCAAAAGCATTGGCAAGTTCAGAATTTTTGTCAACCACATAATTACACGTTATTTTTTTATCTAACGCAAATTTTTTCATCTCTTCAAAAGAATCTTCATCATTTCGTTGTCCTTCATTTGAATTTATTAAAATAACTCCGATTCCTAATTTATCTGCAAGTGCTACTGCGTTGTTAATTCTATTTTCATATAACTTTACATAAGGGCAAGTATTACAAGAAAACAATACTAATAATCCTTTTTCTTTTTTTGTAGCATTTAAAGTAACTTCTTTCCCTTTAACACTCATCATTTTAACGTCCGCTTTAGGAATAGCGGAGCCTATTGATAATTCAGGATTTATAGCGATGGAGAACGAAACTGTTATTATTACTAATAATAAGAGGGAAGTGAATTTAAAAATATTTTTCATTTTCTAAGGTTTTTGGTTTAAGGTAAGAACGTATCAAAATTACAATTATTTGTAATTAAACAAATAAATTTAATTGCTTAAAACAGTATGAAATGGAGGTAGTATGTTAATTTATTATTAAATTAGTAAAGACAATGCTTTACAACTATTATAAAATATTAGATATTGCTAGAACTGCTACAACAGATGATGTAAAGCGGGCTTATAGAAGTAAAGCAAAGGTAATGCACCCTGATGTAAATAATAGCCCCAAAGCAAATGAGCTCTTTTTGATAATTAATGAAGCGTATGAAGTGCTTCTTGATGCGAATAAACGTTATTTACATGATCTTAGATTAGATTATGTAGATAAATCAAAAGCAGAATTGCTTTACAAAAAGCAGTACTACGGCTCCTCTACAAAAAAAGGGGCTACAAATTCAGCTGAATCTAATGCTGCTTGGAAAGAAAAAAGCGAGTCCTATTATTATAAAAAATCCCCCGTGATGTATAACTTGTTTTTTGCAAGTGGGATGTTTGTCGGCTTTTTAATAATTTTTGTCATTTTTATCGGTATATACAAAAATGTTTGGCACTTTTGGACGATAATAATAGCTATACCTGGTATCATACTGATTAAAGAAGGCTGGTCAGGGATAACACATAAAAAAATTAGCATTATTAATTTATTACGAAGAATGATAAAATAGGCTCACTTACAATAAAATATTATCATCTTTTCTATGCGTTTTATTAGAACCTTCTCCCCAGTCCGTAACTATCATCGAGCCGATTCTGCAACGTTAATTTATAGCGGGAATGATTATTTTAATACTCTTATTAAACTTATAGAATCTGCACAAAAAAGCATTCATTTTCAAATTTATATTTTTGAGCAAGACGAAACAGGTACGCAAGTAATAACGGCTCTTAAACAAGCTGCAAAAAGAGGTGTATGTATACATTTAATATTAGATGCTTTTGGTTCTAACGGTTTATCAAAAAAATTTATTGATGACATACTAAATGCTGGAATTCAATTACGCTTTTTTGCTCCTTTATTTTCTAAGAATATACTGCATTTCGGCAGGCGTTTACATCACAAAGTAGTTGTGATAGATGATTCAAAAGCGCTTATTGGAGGAATTAATATTTCTGATAAATATAAAGGTAGTTTAGAAGAAATACCCTGGCTCGATTACGCCATTTTAATAAGCGGTACTGTTTGTTTGTATGCAGCTAAAATTTGCCTCGACATTTTCAATAAAAAATTTACATTAAAAAAAAAAAATAAACCTTCTGCTATTTCTACAAAAAATGACTGTTTAATTCGGTTTCAACAAAATGATAGATTACGCGGTAAAAACCAAATAGCAAGCAGTTATATACATGCCATAAGAAATGCGAAACATTCCATTAAGTTTGTTTCTAGTTATTTTTTACCTGGAAGAAGAATATTAAAGGCCCTAAAAAAAGCTGCAGCAAGAGGAGTTAAAATTGTAGTAATATTTTCAGGTATATCAGATGTCCCTTTACTTGGAAGAGCTACTACTCATTTATATAAATCGCTTTTAAAAGAAAACATCCTTATTTATGAATGGAAAAAGTCGGTATTACATGGTAAATTAGCGCTGGTAGATAATGACTGGTTAACAATTGGATCATTTAATCTTAATCATTTGAGCGCACTGGGCAGTATTGAATTAAATGTAGATGTTATAGATGAGCTGGTAACCCAAGAGTTATCAAAACATTTACTATTAATTATAAATACGGGCTGTGATAAAATTGATTCAGAAAATTATGCTAAACGCAATACCGGTTTAACAATTTTTTTAAATACAATATCTTATTACTTAGTAAGATCATTTATAAAGGGGCTAGCTCTTTTTCCTAATCTTTTTCAATTTCACAGAAAAAATGAACCCAAAGATTAAAGTAGGTTGTTAGCAAACTTTGTACATCCAATTATGAATATCTTTTGATTTACCTCTACGAATCTCTTCTAAAGCAACTGCTACTCGACTAGAAAAAAAGCTGCTTTCAATGGGTGGTAATATATAATCTTTTCCTTCAAAACCTATTGAAGCAATGGGTGCAATGGTGGCTGCAGTACCTGTGCCAAATGCACCTTCTAATGTACCGCGTTTGTGTGCATCCCAAACTTCATCTATACTAATTTTACGTTCTTGTACTTTCATTTTCCAATCACGAGCAAGTGTTAATACACTATCACGAGTGATACCAGCCAATATAGTGCTACCTAATGGAGGTGTTATTAATACATCATCAATAACAATCATTAAATTCATGGTGCCTGACTCTTCTAAGTAACGATGATTGCGAGAGTCTGTCCAGATGATTTGATTATAACCTCGTTGCTGTGCTAATTTAGTAGGAAATAAAGAACGACCATAATTACCCGAAACTTTTACATAACCTACTCCCCCCTCTACTGCTCTTATATAATTAGTTTCTACCAATACTTTAACAGGCTCATTGTAATATTTACCAGCGGGTGAAGTAATAATGTAAAAACGATAGTTATTGGAAGGTCTTACGCCTATAAATTCATCGGTAGCAATTAAAAAAGGGCGGATATATAACGAAGCACCTTCCATATCTGGTACCCAATTTTTATCTAATTTTATTAATTGTTTTAACCCTTCCATAAATATTTCTTGAGGAATGGTGGGCATAGCCATACGTTCAGCAGAAATATTAATACGTGTGTGGTTATCGAGCGGCCGAAATAAAGAAACTTCTCCTTTTTTATTTTTATAGGCTTTCATACCTTCAAAAATTGCTTGTCCATAATGTAAGGAAGAAGTAGAAGGGCTCATCATTACAGGTCCATATGGAATTATTGTTGAGCCCTCCCATTTTTCATTTTTATAATCTGCCAAAAACATGTGATCAGAAAATAATTTTCCAAATACAATATTTGCTGGGTCTAATTCGCTTATACGAGATTTTTTAATTTGTTGAATTTTTATATTTAATTTTTGCGTATTAATCATGGTTTTCAATATAAATAAAATATAAAAGTAAAGTATTTAAAGCCTTTAGTAAATCTTATTAGACGAATGTATTTAAAATTAAGATTAACTATTTTTTATCTAAATACTTTTTAGCTAATAGCTATTTAAACAATTAATAAGTACCGTTGCGTTTTCTTAGAAACCACTCAATACTTAAGAATAATAGTAATACGAAGAATATCCATTTAAGGTTTATTAGATCGTTTAATCGTTTATCAGAATACGAAATTGATTTTATATCATTACGCGTAATTAATTTTTCAATTAATTTATCCATGTCATTTGGATAAATCATCTCCGCATTATGTTTTTTTGCAATATTATAAAGCACTTGATGATCGGCAACAGTATTTGTTAACTCTATTTGTAATGGGCTAACACTAAACTCTCCATGTTGAGTATACATTTTACTTCCTATCTTCACTCTCGCATCGTAATTATAATCTCCAACAGGTAAAACACCCGTGTTTAAATGATACGAATTTGTTGTTTTATTAAATGTATATGGAAATTTTTTATTATTTAAATCAGTAATAGTAATATTTACTTCTGGTGTATTTAGTAATTCATAACTTTCATTATATACTTCGGCATCTAATTCAATGGCCTCATTTTCCATAAAATTATTTTTACCAGTAACTCTAAAAAAACTTTTATCTTTTTTCACCGATAAGTATTGAACCGTTTTAGAAATTAATTCATCAAATAAAATATTATTGCCTTTTATTAAAAAATCCTGTAAGCGCCATCTCCAAATACCTTCTCCAACAAATGTGGCTATTTTGTTTTCAGAAACAGTATTAAAATAAAACATTGGTATTTTAGTATCAACAGTGCCGATACGTTGGTATAAAAGTACATTCACATTATCTAAAGGAGACATTCCATATGGACAAGCTACGCTAGGTAGATCTTTAATTAAATTTTTTAGTTCGTCACTAATTGTAAATAAAGAGAAATTAGTTTCTATCAATGGTTCGCAATCACTTACTTTTTGAACTGAACTTAGTATAGATAAATTATTTCTCAACAACTGATTGGCTCCTGAAAAACACCAAATAGGAATTGAAGCAGTTGTTAATTCATTAATTATTTTTAATGCAGGATTACGAATATTTGGCAATTGATATAAAATTACCAAATCGTATTTTTTTAGGGGCTTATTAAACTCATCTAAAATATAGCTTTCTACCTCATAATTTTGATTTGCTTCGATAGATTCTTTGATGGCAGCGATATCGGGATGAGGAGCATCTGCTAATATTAATATTTTTTGTCGAGCATCGAGAACATCAATTACAACAGTGCGCTGATTATTTACAGCACTCATCTCTTCTGGAAGCTCCCCTACTTTTATAGTGTAACGTTGCAATCCTGTTTTTTTTGCAGGTAATAATACAGGTATGGTGGTACTAAAAGCATCCGTATTAAAGAAAATCGGTTGTGTAAAAACAGTAGTATTAGCAGAAGTTATCGTTAATACCGACTTTTTGCCTTTTAACTGTTTAGCATTAACCACAATTTCTAAAGGAAAATCATTTCCTAAATAAACCAACCGATTATGTTCTACGTTAGCTACTATTATATCCTTTTTTATAGTAGTATCGCCCAAAGCAATGGTGTAAATGGGCATTTTTAATTTATCTGCACTATAAAAAGGGTTAGCTCCTGTATTGTATAAACCATCACTTGCTAAAACAACAGCTCCTACATTTCTATTGCTGTAACGTGTTTCAATTTCATCAAATAAAGAAGATATGTTGGTTTGTTTTTCATTGAATGTTAAAGAATCTGGTGAAGAATTACTTTTAATTTTATCTGCAAAAGAGAAAAAATGAACTTCGTATTTATTTT
>JBDTFR010000060.1:0-89116 GCA_039937835.1 Bacteroidia bacterium
TTGGGTATTACTTAAATCGGTTGGATACATTATTTGTAGTTTTGGTCGACAACAAATAAATTAGATTATTCAATCGGTTTGTTTTACCCCTAATATTATTTTCAACATAAATTTAAACAGGCTCTTAGTTAACTTTTTTATAATTTTAATACGCAATGTATGTGAAATGTGTTCTGGTAGGCTTTTCAAAATTAAAATTCTAAAATCAACCTCCGTTTTGATGATTCTTTAATAAAAAAATGGGCATGGAAAAAAATTGATTGTTTATAAAAAAACCGCTATTTGTAAATAAATCCGCAATTCAAATTTATTTTCAATTATTTCTTGAATCAGCTTTAGGAAAATAATAGAAGGAGAACATTAAACATTAAATAATATTGCAATGGATGTAAGGAAAAATCCGCTTTTTTTTAAACGTATAACATTAAACATTAGAAATAATACATTAATAGAATCCTTCACTATTTTTATTCAACCAAAGTAATGGCAAAAAAATTATATTTTTATAATCTATTTATTTTACGGTAAATTTATTTAGTTAACGGTAACCTAAGCTAAGTTGTTGTTTTTTATTTCTAATACAAAATTTTTGTAAATTTTAACTATTAAATAGTGTATAATCCTTAAAGGTGCATATACCCAATTCAGCTCAACGGTGTTATTAAAGAATAAACAAATTTTTCTTTATGCTACTTCATGTTATGAATGAATTAAACATCATGTACTATCATTCAACAATTAAAAATAGTTTTAAACCCAATTTATTTTGTAAAATTTATTTATGAGATTCAGTAACAATATGAAACAGATGAAATAGTGTTTAATAATCTGGGAAGTATTATGGAAGAAAAAATGTTTTAAATGGAATCATTAAATCAACTTAAAATAGTTATTCATTAGCTCAATAAATAGATTAATGCTAATCTATTTTTAATATCACAATTTCCATATAGGGGAGATTTTTTTTATCTGAATTTTTATTTGCAGCGTGTGTAAAGGTTATCGGATTAATTACATTCTCTCCCTTAAAATAACTTGCAATGGCTTGGGAGCGTTCTTTTGCTAATTTTGGTGTTTCATCTATTACATTAAATTGTACTTGCATAAACAAATTATTATTTAACATTTCTGTTATATCTACCAGTGTTTGTAGAGAAGCTCTTAGAATCGTGTTACTTTTCCCATCAAAACGTATATTCTTAATTTCAATAGTTTGCCCCACAAAAAGCGAATCAGGTATTTTAGTTTGTAGTTCTGGCGGAATGGTTGTATCAACTGTTATGCTTTCTGTTTCGTATAATGATACATCATCAATATAATAATATGCTTCAGCGAATTCAAATAATTTTAATTTATTCTTTTTTACAAAATCATCTTTCATCTTTGTTCGAAAGTTGCCAATTATAATAAATTTCTCACCTCCGTGTGCAACATAATTACCTTGTATGGGTATCCAGTTATCGGTACCAGCAAGCCCCCTTTTGTAAGTAGAATCAACAATGCTCTCTTTATCGAAAACCATCCCTACGGTAAAAGCTTTATCTGAAAAATAAACGCCTAATTGTTTAATAGTAACAGTAACATTTTTGAAATCAAGCAGTCGAACATACATTTTAAAATGATAAGTTTTACCCTTTTTTAAGGGCTCTCTTAAAGGTACATACATGTATTCTTTATAATCACTTTGAAAACGTAATCCTCCATAAGCTACACCCGTACGGGCTCCTTTGTATCTGGAGGTATCTCTTTTCTCAGGCTTACCAAAATAATAATCAACAGTACCTATTCCAACCCAGGGTATGGCATTTTTTATATCGTTAGATTTGTTTTTTCGTTTTTCAAAACTCGGATTTGGAACCAAATTCTCCCCCTTTTTTATTTGAGAAAAACCATCTAAATACATAAACATAATGGTGCAAAGCAGAGCTATCTTTCTCAAAAGGATTATTTTTTGTAACCGATACAAATTCATTTTTATAGTAGCTGCTATATGAATCACCTAGTTTAAAAATGCATAAATTAGAATACAAGGTAATAAAATATAACTACAAATGGAAGTGGAAATTTCTTAAAACTAAACAAAAGTAACATACACCTACCAATGCCAGTTAAATTTTGTTAAAGGACTAATTTTTGTCTGTGTAGATGGAATACAAGAGCAAGCAAATTTTAGTTTTATTGTTATTAATCAGGTAAGCGGTATTGAATAATTCAGAAGAACACATATACTAAATTTTAATAATAGTAATCATTATTAATCTATTAATTCCATTTCAATTCTAGTGAGAGCGGATGCAAACAATATATTTATGATCTCTATATATTATTGCTTTTTATGAAAAGAAATAAGTATTACTTTTATCTTCCAGAAGTTAAATGAAATGGGGATTTATCCGACAAAATTAAAATATGAATTTTATAAATCAAATTAAAAGAATCCCTCTTTTTTATCCCGCTGCATTAGTCTTACTATTAACAGTTACTCTTTATTACACAAATTGTTCTTACGATCAATTTTATAATTTGTTTAATTCAGATGCATTACAAATTCCTTCTATTTACAAAGATGTTTTTATTGATCATAATGGAATAAGGGGGTGGTGTTTAAGCACTTCGCCATTTTTTTTTCCGGATATGTTTTTTTATTTCTTATTCTATTTTATTTTCGGAAGTTTTGTAAAAGCCACTTTATTATATGGTCTTTTTCAATTATTTTTTATTTCTTTTTTATTCCATAGAATAATGAAAGAAATAAACCCTTCTTTATTAATTTCAACAACAGCCATTTCTTCTGTTTTATTAACGCTTTTTTTCTTTTGCAATATTTATTTACATTATGATGAATATTCCTTTTTATTGGTAATTAGTAATTATCATGTAGGTACCTTTAATTTGGCATTATTATCAACGTTAATATTGATGAAATTAAGAAAAGAAAATAAAACATCCTTTTTAATTTTTCTTCTTTTATGTCTTTTTCTAGGGGAGATTTCAGATCGGCTATTTTTAGTAATGTTTTATATCCCAGCCATTATTACAAGTACCTTGTTTTTTTTGTTAGAACGAAAGGTTAAGCAATACAGATTAAAATTTATAAAGCTATTTTTAGTTTTTGCATTTGCACTTATTGCAGGAGAATACATGCACTCATTTATTGAAAATAGTGGTATAGTGAGATACCCTCCATCTACGTTAACCAACTTTGATTATTTAAAGCAAAAACTAATTGGACCAGAAATTTCTGCTTTTTTTTTAAATACCAGTAGAGCCTATATGGAGATACTATTAGAGGGGACTGTTCGTACATTATTAATATTTTTAATAACTGTATCCTTTTTATTATCAATTATTGTTTTTTTTAAGTGTATTAGACAATACAAAAGCTCTAAAAAAGTAGACATTTTGTTTTATTATAATACTTTTTCTATTGCATGGTTTGTAATTGCTTTAATTGCGCCATTCTCGCATTGGCATTTAGTACCTGAAGGGGAATGGTTAAGGTATTATTTTTCTGCATATATCTTAGCGCTACTTAACTTACCTGTTTGGATATTTTATAGTTTTAGAGCATACTTTTCTGAAAAAAAAATGTATTATATAAGTAGCGTTGTATTGTTACTATTATTTATACTGGTTTCTAAAAAATTGTATAAAGAAGGAATAGATAAAATGATTGCCCGATCTAATTTTTATCCCACTGATGTGATGGAGCTAGATAATCTTGCTGAAAAAAATGGACTTAAATATGGTGTAGCTGATTTTTGGAAATCAAAACCAATAACTATGTTTTCAAAGAAAAGACTACGAGTATACGCTGTTTATAGTGACCTGTGTCCTTATGATATATTGGCAAATTATAATTGGTTTTACAAATCAATAGAAGATAAACAAAAAGCTCCTATCTTTAATTTTGTTATTGTAACTACACTCCCTGATACAACGCATGTTAATAAGCTTTTCCCAAACCCCTTATTAAAATTTAATAATCAACAATTAAACTTGTGGAAGGTGCCTGAATTTTATTATACCATGGGGTCATGCGCCTTACTTCTTAAAGATAAAAAAGAATAGAGAAGAATATAGATTTTTATAAGTAGTCTACTTTAGGCTCGAAAGCGGTTATTCTAAAGTCATCAATTAAAACAGGTTTTGTACCCATATTCCAATAATATATTTTTAATTTATCGTCCCGGTGTCTAATTTCTGGTGTTAAAAAGTCTAACGATACTTCAGTCCATTTATTTAAAGGAATATTTCTGGTTTTAACATCAGAAGTTAAATATTTTATGATTTTGCCATTACTTTCCATGGTCATTACAATGCAAGAATTACTTTCCGCAGCTGGAGCCGTCAAATATACCCATACGGAGGCTCTTACCCATAAATAGCTTTTATTTGTTATGTCATAATAAGGTATTTCAAATGCTTGTGAATATTGTATGTCGCCTTTTAAAAGAAAAGATTTTTTTCCTTCTGCTGCAGTAGTATCTATAATGCTATTCTTGTCTGAATTGTTCTCATAATCTAAAACAAAGACTTCTTTTTTAAAATATTTTTTATCGTAATTGGTATAATCTGAAAACTCATTAAGGCTTCTATCAATACTCAGATGTTCACGAGCAGTCGCATCCACTTTAATTTTTCCAAATACCTCCCAATAATATTTTTTAGTCATGTGCTCGGAGTCAATTATATAATTCACATATTGCCAGGTTTGAAATAAATTCAAAATCACGCAAAACGTGATTAAAAAGCTAAAAATTAATTTTAACCATGCTTTACTGTTTTCATTTAGCCATTCTAAAAAATATCCCATTGGAAAAAGCATCATCACATAGGTCTCTACCATGGGCCTTTGGCTATAGCTACTTGCATACCACCAACATTCCCAGCTAGAAATAATATAGAGGTTTAAAATAAAAAATAAAAATAGAGGGACCCAAATAGCTTTATTTTTTTTTGCTAAAAAATAAAAACCTATAATTGCAAAGAGCATAATAGGGGTGTATAATAACCATCCCTTTTTATAACTAAATAGAAATTTTAATGTATAAGGATCAAATAATGATAAGCTTTCACTATGAAGGTTTAATACTCTAAAGTATCCGGTAGCATATTTAAAATAAGCAAACTGTATAAAAATAATCGTTAGTAATAAAAAACCGAATAATACAACTTGAGAAAAATATTTTTTTATCAAATTGTATTTTTCTAAAAAAATATTTTTATTGTATACTCCCCAGAATAAGGGAACTACTATCCATATTAATTCGGTTGGCCTGCAAAGTGTTGCTAGTCCTAAGGAACTTGCTAGCAATAGAATATGTTTTAACTTTTTAGTCTTATGCCATTGTATAGTAAACCAAATTATAAAAGCATTAATTGTAAATAAAAAATTATGCGGCATTACTCCATCATAGGTTATTTGAAAAAAATAATTACTTCCTATTAAAATAGTTAGAAGCAATAGTGCTGTAATTCCATCAGAAAAGAAAAGTAAAGCGATTTTACAAAATAAGTAGAGTCCAAGGAGAGAACATATAAAAGCAGTAATTTCTAATGCGTATTGGTAGGGCTTGGAAAAACCATCAGCTTTATATCCAAGTAAAGGAGCAAATGTATTTGCTATAAAAAATCCTGGTGCAAAAATAAATGAGTAACCAATATTATATATAATTACTTGCTTGTTGTATTTACCATTTGTTGCTTGATAGAGGGTAGGAGAAGGATTGTATTCACTCCTAATTTTATCTAACCATTCCCTATTTTCTAATCCTAAGTCATGGTAAATAAAGGTTGCTGGTAAATATAAATAATAACCAAATACATCCCAAGAGATTGGATAAGGTTTCTGAGCATCTCGCTTTGAAAAGTTATTGTACTTACATACAATGATGATACAAGTAATTAATAGAACGACAATGAATGTTTTTTTGTTTTTCATCATAAAATTAAAAATAGAGAATGCGAGAATACATTATCTATTAATTAAAAACAATTCTCAAATCATCTATTAAAACTTCCTCTTTTAATGGATTCCATACATATAAAGTTATGTTGTTATCAGGTTCTGCAGTAGGTGGTAAAGTAAATGTTTCATTTACTTGAACCCATTTATTACGCTCTTTTATTTTATCCTTTAATGGATGACCTTCCCAGTTTAAATTTTTCCCTTCATAATCAACACTTAAAACGGTATAGGCTTTAATGGAATCACTTTTAATAAAGACCCAATATGAAAAAATAATAGTTTTAAATTTCCCTCCATTAATATCCTTTATTTTTTTTTGTAATCCCAGACTATAAGGATTTAATGAATCAATCAATGAGGCGGATTTACCTGAATGGCTATTTGCAACTTGGGTAATACTTGTTTGTCCAATCCATTCATGAGGCTCAGTATCGTTCTCATAAATAGTAGGATTTTTTTTTGAGCAACTTGCTAAAAAAGTAATACAGGTAACAGCAATAAATAGTTTGCGCATAAGATTTATTATTTTGATATTATAAATTTGACAAAATTTAACACAAGTTGATATATTTTTTAAAATTACTTTTTTTTATTTAGCTATACAGCATTCTAAATTAACAAATTTAAGGAATGATTAATTTCTTTTTTTTTATAGCATTTTTAATGTCTTCTAATTGGCCTTTTGGTAAGGCTTCAATTAATTTTTTAGTATAATCTGATTTTGGATTATTGTAAATACTATCTGCCTCACCCATTTCTTCTATTTTCCCTTTATTCATTACGATCATTCGATCGCTCATAAATTTTACAACAGAAAGATCATGTGAAATAAAAATGTAAGTAAAATTAAATTCTCTTTTTAATTCATTTAGTAAATTTAGTACCTGCGCTTGAACAGACACATCCAATGCAGAAACAGATTCATCACATATGATAAATTTAGGTTGCAACGCCAAGGCACGAGCAATACAAATACGTTGTCGTTGCCCTCCTGAAAATTCATGTGGGTAACGATAAAAATGAGACTCTTGCATATTCACCCGTTGTAATAATTCCATTACGTGATTTTTGCGTTCAGCATCATTCATAAATATACCATGTACTTGCATTGGTTCCATAATGGCTTTTCCGATAGTCATTCGAGGGTTTAAGGAAGAGTAGGGGTCTTGAAATATAATCTGAATATCCTTTCTCATTTCTCTCATTTTTTTTGAAGAAAGAGAAAGAAGATCGGTTCCTTGAAAAATAATTCCTCCTTCGGTCGGCGGTACTAATCTTAATATACTTCTGCCTAAAGTAGTTTTGCCACAGCCAGATTCTCCTACTAAACCAAGTGTTTCACCAGGGAAAACAGTAAAGCTAACATCGTCAACGGCTTTTACAAAATCAGTTACTTTTCCAAAAATACCGTTATTTATAGGGAAGTATGTTTTTAAATTTTTCACTTCTAAAATAGGCGCACGGCTATATAAAAGCTGATGATCGCTAAGGCGTTCTTCTTTTGTAATAAGAAATTTTTCGGCTGTTGCTTGTACTGATTTTTGTATGAGTTGTCCATCAGGGTTTGTATCCATAAAATCAGCAACTGTAGGAAGCCATTTTAAGCGTTTGTTTAATGGCGGCCTGCATACTAAAAGTCCTTTAGTATATGGATGTTGTGGGTTTGAGAAGATCTCTAATACATTACCTTGCTCCACAATTTTACCCTTATACATTACAATTACTTTATCTGCCAGTTCTGCAATTACGCCAAGATCATGGGTAATAAATAAAATACCGATATTGTGTTCTTGCTGAAGTTTAAGCATTAAATCAAGTATGGTTGCTTGTACTGTAACATCTAAAGCAGTAGTGGGTTCATCTGCTATAAGTATATTTGGTTTACAACTCATGGCCATTGCAATCATTACCCTTTGTTTCTGCCCTCCTGATAGTTGGTGTGGGTAACTATTAAAAATTTGTTCTGCACGAGGTAATTGTACTTCATTAAATAATTGAATTGTTTTATCTTTTGCTTCTTTTTTTGTACACTGTTGATGTAAAAGTATAGCCTCCATTACTTGATTGCCACAAGTGTATACAGGGTTTAATGAAGTCATGGGTTCTTGAAAAATCATGGCAATATCATTACCCCTTAATTTGCGCATTTCTTTTTCTGGAAGGGTTACCACGTTTACAGGATCTGCAATTCCAGAATGGTAAATGATTTCACCGCTGATAATCTTGCCTGGAGGGTTTGGTATAAGTTGCATGATGGAAAGAGAGGTAACTGATTTGCCAGACCCCGATTCTCCAACAATACCAATTGTTTCACCACGTGATAAAGTAAAAGAAATATCGTTTACGGCTTTTGTTACTTCATTTTCAGTACGAAATGCCGTAACTAAATTTTTAACTTCAAGCAATACTTGTTTTTCCATCAATAGTTAAAGATCATGTATAAAGATTAAAACTAAAATTTATGTTAAAATTATACAAGTTTAATAAAATAGGGAGCAAAAATAGATTTCTTTTTGTGGGGAAGTATTATTTATAAAGACATTTTTTATAGAAGTAGTAAAGAATAGTAATTAACGTGCGTAAAAAATTAATTTTTATCTGGATAAATCCAAATAGAAATTTTACTAGGACTCTTATCTACAGTAAGGTCAGCGCTTTCATCGCTCAAATTAATTTTAACATCGCCATATTTTTCTGATTTCACAGTCCAGATATTATAACCCATGTTTACTTCACTTTCTCCATAGTGAGCATCAAAATAAGATTTAAAAGAATCATAAAGTTTATCGGCATTATCAGCATTATTGATAAAAATGTCAGATTGTATTTCGTTTAAGCCTGTTTCATCAAAATTGTAGCTGATACTATAAGAACCTGTGGTATCGTCTATTTTATATTCATAATACAAATAGCCTTCATCTATTTCAACAGGGGTAGCGGTTTCTTTTGCTTTTACCGAATCTAACTGATCTCCCAAATTATATCCGCGAAAAGCACCAGTTTCTGAACGCATTATTTTTTCGACTGTAGAACCATATTCGGCGAGTTTAGATTTTTGTTTAGTGCAGGAACTGATTGCTAGTATAAAGCAAATGAATAAAACAGAAGAGGAATTTTTTTTAAAGAAATTCATGCAATAAAAAAGTTTGAGCAAAGATATAAGAAAATACAATCTTTAAGCAATTATTATGTTTTTATCTTTTATTAACGGTTTACCCATAAAACGCAGCAGCACTTGGGCAACCGTTAATACATCTTTTTGACAATAAGTGACAATTCGCTCTAAATTTTTCTCTTCCCAAAAAACACGTGCCACGTCACTACCCTCTATATCATCTTTGGGAGTGGGGATATTAAAAATAGCGGCTAATAAATTTAAAGATGTGTAATTTTTATAATCGCCAAATTTCCATAATTCCATTGTGTCTAAATGATTTACTTCCCATGGTTTTTTACCAGCAATGTGAAGCAGTTTTGGTAATTTTATACCATTAATTAATAGCCGCCTACATAAAAATGGAAAATCAAACTCCTTTCCATTGTGAGCACACAATAAATGCTCTTTTCGGTTGTAATGGGTATTTAAAAGGGCGGTGAAATTTTTTAATAGTAGGTGCTCGTCATCACCATAAAATGATTTGATACGAAAGGATTCTTCATTAAAGAAACCAACGGAAATACAAATTACTTTTGCATATTCAGCAAAAATACCTGCTTTTTTATAATGGTTTTCAGCATTTTCTAATGGCTGAAAACGAAATTTAGAATCCCACAATGTCTGCATGGGTAATGATAAATCCTTATAATTATAAACTATAGGAACTGTTTCTACATCTAAAAAAAGAATAGTAGATAGTTTAATGGTTTCTAACATTTTTATTATTTAATCATCACTCCCTTTTTATTAACAAACGGAATCATAATATAGTTTTCTTCTTTAATTGTTTCTGGCAAAAAAATATACTTTTTATCATACATTACTTTTTTAATATAAAAACTTAACCAATATTCATTGTTAAGTCCAAATAAATCTTGCACAACAGGTTCAATTTTTTTAAATGTACCTGGGCGCATTTCATCTAAAAAATGCCTTAATGTTGATGTTTTAACGTCTTCCCCATTATAGGTTCCGTAACCTTGCGAAGTAACTAAAACACCTTCAATCTTTTCTTTTTTTAAATTGATTAAATAGGCATTCCATTGAATATCTCCTATTTCATTTTGTTCTTCAATAATAGCAATTGCAATATCCTTAACTACAGGTGGAATTATATCCTTCTTCATTTATTCTTTTACAGATTTATTTAATTAATCGTTATTTATTTCCATACATTTCAAGAGCAGCATCAATATAATAGAACAAATCTTGTGGGTGGTCATCGTCATTACTTTTTTCGCGCTTTCTACCTAAACGAACAATGACTAATTTTTGATCTGGAATGCAGATAATGTATTGACCTAAAATACCACGTGCGTAAAAAATAGCATGTTTTTTATAGTTAGGTATTAACCACCAAGAATATCCATAATTATCAATTTTTTTGCCGTTTGTATTCAATAAATTGGCAGCTTCAATAGAATTAGTTACATAAGATACAGGGATTAATTGATTACCCCGCCACTTACCACTATCTAAGTATAATTGACCTATTCTAGCAAAATCAGCAGAATTTGAATTAAAACAACAATACCCTTTCTCAGTTCCATTTTTAGTATCTAAACTCCAAAATGCATTGTTTTTAGCACCTAATGGAATCCATAACTTTTCAGAAGCATATTCACTTATTGTTTCGCCTGTTGCTTTTTCAAGAACAAAAACTAGTAATTCGGTATTACCACTTAGATATTTGAATGTTTTCCCTGGTGTTTCGGTAACGGTATATTTATAAGTTAACTTTTTAATATCGCTGCCGTAATAGGCTTGGGCGGGGTAGGCAAATGGGTTTATATAATCTTCATCAAAATTTATTCCTGATGACATCGTCAATAAATGTCTAATAGTAAGATTAGCTTTTTCTCCTTCTTTAAATGGAGGTAGAAAATCGCCTACTGGCTGATCAATGCTTTTTATTTTCCCTTCATTAATAGCAATCCCTGTTAATATACTTACAAAAGTTTTTGCCATGGAAAATGAGTTACTGTAGGTGTCAGTAGTGTAACCATCCCAATATTGTTCATGTATTAAGGAATCATTTTTTACAATAAGAAATGAAACGGTTTCCATTTTTTTAAACTCATTTATATGTTGATTTGATAATTGTGCAGAATTATAACTGGAAGAGGTATTCCATTTTTGATAATTACCAGCTTTTACTTTGCGGTTTTCAAAAATACCATATTCAGTAATACTCGGCCCTAAACGACCTTTAAGTAATGTGTTTGTAATACATTTATATAAATAAGTGTTACCAGAAAAGAGTATTGCTAAGTTTAAAAGCACTAAAATAATCAGGCTCCATTTAGCTGTTTTTTTTAATGTTTTTATCATAGAATATAAATGTTGCTTTATCAAAAATAATGATTAATGCGCAATAAAATATTTTTTAGACTAATTCTTAAAAGGAAGGTGAGTAATAAAAAAGATAAAAAAAAGGTGGTAAAACTACCACCTTTTTGAGGTCCCGTTCAGATTTGAACTGAAGTAGGAGCTTTTGCAGAGCTCAGCCTAACCGCTCGGCCACAGGACCATTTTATTATAACTGTTTTACAAAAATAATAAAAAATTTGGGATCTCTCACATTCCTAAGTAAAAAATATTGTTTTCTAATTATTTGAGTTAACTTATAATGGCTTGATAAGAAACAAATTTATATTTTTTTTACATATTATCACTTTTTAATTAAGCAACTATTAAAGATTTGGTTTACTCCAGTTACCCTTATCGAGTAAATACCATTAGGTTCTTTACTTAAGTCGATGGACATAGGTGCAGTCATGTTTTTTTCATAATATACTACTGCTCCAAGGAGATTATAAACTTCTACGGTTAATGTTTCGCTCTTGGTTTTGCTGTCAAATGCTATAAAATATTTGCCGTTTCCAGGGTTAGGATATATGTTCAGTGGTAATATATCTTTGTTTTTAGGAATTGAAACTGTTGTAGAATAATGGTTCAGAGTTGTATTGGTTACTATTGGTGCATTATAATCAAAATAAATAAATGCTTTATTTGCAATGGTTGTCCCGCTTGATAAATTTATTTTTGGCTGGATACGATATTGTAAAAATCCTTTTGAATTTTTTTCATCAGTTGCACTGTCTGCCAATTGTATGTTTGGAAATTTAAATTCAAGCGAATTGCCTGTTAACATTACTTGTTTGTTATGACTACTGTTAAGTATTTGCAATGTTTTCAGATCGAGGTTTTTATCGAGTGTATCAGTTAACCGAATATTCATAGCTGTGGCGTTTCCAGTATTTTGAAAATGAATGGTATAGATAAACCAATCATGATAACCCTCTTTCACTGCATCAAAAGGATATACCTCCTTTAAATTCGGATCGAAAGAATTTACGACCGCATAGCAAAAATGTTTAGTATTGTTTGTTGGATTTACATCTCCTCCAACTATTACTTCAACGTCAACGCAAACGCTATCAGTAGCAGTCGCTGTTGTATTTGTATTAAACAATAAATTAAACGCCTCATTGGTTTTGATACTATCAAAATTCACAATGGTATAAGTAAATACGTTTCCTGCAACATTAGGAGATAAAGCACCTGGAGAAATTCCCGCGTAGGTTACAGGCCCATTTACTGTTATTTTTAATTGTCCGCTACCAGCATTGTTACAATTTAAATTATTCCATTTGCTCAGGTCATCTGCTATAACAATTAAACGATGCTGTTGTCCAGGAAATACGATTCCATAGGTTGTAATGGATTTAACCCCTATATCAAACCCTGGTTTGCACAATATGCCAAAATTGATATTGTTTGCGTTAGGCAATGAATCTGTTAATATCACTGTAGTATCTACCACACATTGTGATTTGAAAGGCATTCCTAGGGTGTCCATTTCTATTCTATATTTACCTGTAGGAGCCACAAACTGAAAAGTACCATCATTATTTGAATACGCTTTTGCAATTAAATTATTTCCGCTATCAAAAAGTTTAAAACTAACTTCATTAACAGCTGTTTCGCCTCCATCCATTATGCAATTTTTATTTTCGTCCATATATGCATAGCCCAATATACCTTTTGCATGTGGACAAGCATATGGATTTTTGTTAGGGTCACCGTCTCTGCAGATAGGGTAGGAAGAAAGTCTTGAATGATAATTTGGAATACATTTAAATAAATTTCCAGATGCAGATATATATCCTAAACTAGTGGGTAGGTAGGGTAAACACGTAATTTTATTGTTGTCACAATAAAGGTTTCTTAAATAAGGGGTAATGGGGGGCAGTGCAGTTAACTGGTTGTTCTCACAACGGAGTGAATCTAAGAAGTAGGGCAGTTCTGGTATAGCGGTTAGTGCATTATCCATACACTCTAGATTAATTAAATTGATAAAATATTGTACGCCAAATAAATTCTGTATAAAAAACGTTTTTGGAATAAGAAGACGTGGGGCATTTTTAACCGCTGAACACGAAATATCTAGCTTGTTACCATTCATACACCCAGCAAAGTTTTGCTGCAAGTATTGCACAAAACCCGGGTCGGGTATGGTTACATATGTTTGCGCATTCATTTTACTAATTGCTGCAACAAAAAGCAATAATAATATCAGGTATGATTTTGCAATAAATTGGTATATTTTTTTCATTTTATAAAATTTAGATATAACCCACTAACATACTGGATAGGTGGTTGAAGTTAAATATAAAAACGAAAAAGTTTTGTAAAGCACAATACACATTTAATGGGTAATCATACTCTACAAAACTCTTTTTAACCGAAACTGATATTAAAAAAGAAGACTACGCTTCTTCGTTACGTTGCATTTTAGCTTTATAAACCGCTTTAATTTTACCTTCACGGAAAACTACTGAAGGTTTTGTGAATTTTTGACGTTCGCGTAATTCTTTTACTACACCTGTTTTTTCAAATTTTTTCTTGAATTTTTTAAGTGCTTTTTCAATAGCTTCGCCTTCTTTAACTTGTACTATTAACATCCGTTTTTTAGTTTAATTTTAATTATAATGGGTTGCAAATGTATAACTTTCTATCTTATTTACAAAATTTATTTTATTTCATTATTTCTCGGGCAATCACTAACTTTTGTATTTCTGAGGTGCCTTCTCCAATGGTGCACAGTTTAGCATCGCGATAAAATTTTTCTGCTGGAAAATCTTTTGTATAGCCATAGCCACCAAATATTTGTACCGCTTCGTTTCCTGCTCTTACCGCTACTTCTGAGGCATAATATTTTGCAAAAGCACCTTCTTTGGTCATTTTAAGGCCTTTATTCTTTCTATCGGCAGCTAAAAATGTTAATAATTCGGCTGCTTCAATTTCAGTTGCCATATCTGCCAATTTAAAGGCAATACCTTGAAATTGTGAAATGGGTTTTCCAAACTGTTCGCGTTCTTTTGAATATTTTAAAGCACAATCAAAAGCACCTTTTGCAATACCTACTGATAAAGCAGCAATAGAAATACGTCCGCCATCTAATACTTTCATAGCTTGTATAAATCCTTCACCTTCATTGCCTAACATTTGGCTTTTGTGTACACGACAATTATCAAAAATAAGCTCAGCAGTTTCAGAAGCACGCATCCCTAATTTATTTTCTTTTTTTCCTGATTTAAAGCCAGGGGTACCTTTTTCAATAATAAAAGCAGACATTCCTTTCGAATCTCCTTTTTCGCCAGTACGAACAATTACAACGGCTACATTGCCTGAAATAGCATGAGTAATAAAATTTTTAGAACCGTTGATAATATAATGATCTCCATCTTTTTTAGCCGTAGTGGTCATTCCGCCCGAATCAGATCCTGTACCCGTTTCTGTTAAGCCCCAAGCTCCAATCCATTCGGCAGTAGCCAATTTAGGCAAGTATTTTTTCTTTTGTTCTTCATTTCCAAAGGCTAATATATGCCCAGTACACAATGAATTGTGGGCAGCCATTGATAACCCAATAGAACCACATATTTTCGAAAGTTCTACAATTGCAGTAACGTATTCGGTATATGAAAAGCCGGAACCATTGTACTCTTGAGGTACTAAAACACCCATTAATCCTAGTTCTCCTAATTTCTTAAACACTTCCACGGGAAATTCTTGGCTTTCATCCCAAACCATCAGTTTAGGACGAATATGATCCTCTCCAAATTTTTTAATCATATCAGCAATCATTCGCTGATTTTCGTTTATGCTAAAATCCATAATTATTTTTTTAGACCGCAAATATAAAAAATATTAATAAAATAGCGGTGCTTATAAGCAGTTTTATCTTAAAATGGGATTCTTTATCTTACTTACTTTACTAAAGGAAGAAACATCTAAAATATTTTTAAGCAATGTTGATAATGTTTTAAAAGAGCTAGGCTTGTTGAAAAACATACTTACGCCTTCATTTTCGGGGTCGAGTATATCATCCATTGAAATAGAAGTGGAAAGTATCACTACTGGTATTTTATTAAATCGAGCTGATTTTTTTAATTCTCGTAGGCATTCAAACCCATTTAATTCAGGCATGTTTATATCTAAAAAAATAATATCGGGTAGGGCTGCTGAAGTATTAAGGATTTCTAGTGCCTTTCTTCCGTTAGATGCGATGGTGCAATAAAAAGAATCTCCCATTTGTTGAATTGCTTCTTTAAAAAACAATTGATCATCTTCATCATCTTCAACTAAGAAAATATTTTTAAGCATTTTAATTAAGCATTATTGGTTAATAGCTATTTAACTATTTAAAAGTTTTTCACGACTTTTTCTTAACCTTTTGTAATGGGAGGGGTTAAGTCCATTGATTTTTTTAAATTGTGCTGATAAATGGGCTACACTGCTATAGTTTAATCGATGCGATATTTCGGTTAAACTCATGTCTTCAAATAAAAGTAATTCTTTTACTTTTTCTACTTTTGCTATAATTATATACTGCTCAATGGTAGTAGCTTGTACAATTGAAAATAGGTTAGAAAGATATTTATAATCGTAATCCATTTTTTCACTCAAATAGTTGGAAAAATTCACTTTTTGAGCATGTTTTAAAAAGTCATGAATGTTTATTTTTATTTTTTCAATCAATATTGCGCTTTTATTTTCTAATATTTCTAGCCCCGATTTTTTTATGGCAGTATTTAATTTTTGTTTTTGCTCTGCTGTAATTGTTTTATTTAAATCCACTTCACCAAAATCTACCTTTGAATAGGAGATATTTATTTTTTTTAATTCTTCCCTTACAACGGTTTTACAACTTTCGCACGCCATATTTTTTATATAAACTTTCATCCTATTTATTTTAATACACAAAAGTGGGCATTTAAATACACACTATGTTATAAAATTTGTTAAAAATATTATATTATTTCTTCTTTTTTAATATCATTTTTAATTGGTCTTAAAGGACATGCAATTCAAAAAAAAGAATAAAAATTAATTTGATTGTTATTTAACAATTAAATAAGGGGCTATCTTATAAAATGTTTCCTCATCCACTAAATCAGTATTTCTTATTTCACTTATTGCAATATAATTACCATGTTGTAAACGATAATTAATAATTGCATTTACTACATTCCACTTTAAATAAGGATGTTTTAACTCAATTGTGGAGCACGTATTTATATTTATCTTTTTTATTTTGGAAGTGTCTATAGTGATGTACGTTTCTAGGGCTTGTAATTTGTCATTATCGAATTTCCAAAGTTCTAATAGCTGTTTCTTTGATGTAAAGCCTCCTAACTGTTTGCGATAGCGGATGATTGCTTTTGCATAAAAGGCACCTATTCCTTTTATTGATAGTAATTGAATAGAATCGGCACTATTAAGATCAATTTTATTTATTACGGTTTTATTCTTAATAGTAACGGCTTCATTTTTTTTTGGAATAAAAATATAGGGTTCAAGTGTTTTATACATTTTTTCAGAAATGATATAGATCTTTTTTAAATCTTCTTTCTTTAAAAATTCACCTCCTTTTGCTTCATACTTTTTAATACAATTAATTTGTTTACTTGTTAAGCCTAATTTTTGCCACTCAGTTGTAGGTAATTGATTTGGATTAAATTTAAAATAGCTTATAGCCGTATTCTCTTCTGCGATTGTATACTTGTTTAAAGGATTCGGTTTTCTAAAGCTGGTTGAGTCTTTTGATTTAGTGCCCGCTTCGATGTTAGCACTTGCTTCTAAAATTTCGATTTCTTTTTTAAAATCTGTAAAATCAGTTTCAGGTGAAGTAATAAATTTGTCGCTAAATGTTAAATACATTAGTAATAGCAATATGATAACCAATAAAACAAAAATTCCATTTCGTTCTCGTTTATTAAAGATAAAATAATCGCGGAAAAATTGTTTCATCAAAAATATTGTATCGTTAATATTATCAAAAATAAAATCGTTAATTAAAAAATTTTATCTTGTTTTTTCTGTGTAAAATAATAAATGGGTAGTCCCAACATTACAATCAACAACCCTAATCCAGATGTATAGGGATGGTAGATTAATAAACAAAGACATATTAATGCGGCAAAAGTAATATAAATGGCGGGAACAAATGGGTATCCAAAAGTTGTATACGGCCTTGGAGTATCCGGTTCTTTTTTACGAAGAATAAAAACACCCGCAACAGTAAAAATATAAAAAATTAAAGACGCAAATGTAGCGTATTCTACTAGTTCGCTATATTTACCTGATAAACAAAGTACACATGCCCAAAAGCATTGTAACCAAAGGGCTACGGAGGGTACTTCTTTTTTATTTAAGGTTTGTGCACTTTTAAAAAAAAGTCCATCTTTTGCCATTGCGTAATAAAGTCGTGCACCCGATAAGATAATTCCGTTATTGCAACCAAAAGTAGAAATCATAATTAAAGCAGCCATAGTGTAAGCGGCTGAATTGCCTAATATAACCGACACAGCTGCGGTACCCACTCTATCATTAGATGCAAACATAATACCTTGACCTATAACATCTGTTGCTGCAGGATCTCCTTTCATTGGTAATAAAGCCAAGTAGGCAATATTGGCTAAAATATAAATGAGCGTAACAATAAATGTCCCTAAAAATAAACTCCTTGGAATATTTTTTTTGGGATCTTTTATTTCGCCTGCAATAAAAGTGACGTTATTCCAAGCATCGCTCGAAAAAAGAGAATTAATTATTGTTACCCCCATTGCGCCTGCCAATGCTAAACCAGCTAATGGTATTGTAGTAACTATACCGTTGGTAATGGTGGTTTGACTGGCGCTCCACATATTTGTAAAATTCTGAACAATAGTATCTGTTTTTAAACCCACGGCTAAACCCAATATAATGAGTGCAAATAATGCGAGTAGTTTCGCGGAAGTAAATACCACTTGAATTATTTTTCCATTTTCTACTCCTCTGCTATTTAAAAAGGTAAGCAATAGTATACAAGCCATGGCGAGTAATTTTGCATACGTAATTTCGAAAGTGCCAATGAAGAGGAAGGCATTATTTAATTCTGGAAAAAAGACCGAAGTGTATTTTGCAAATGCTACTGCAACTGCTGCAATTACGCCTGTTTGAATTACTGTAAAAACGGTCCAACCGTATAGAAAAGAAATTAATTTACCATGAGCTCGTTGAATATAAACGTATTGACCGCCAGCTGTAGGCATCATGCCTGCAAGTTCACCGTAACTTAATGCAGCAAAAACGGTTAAAATACCCGTAATAAACCAAAGTACCAGCATCCACCCTGCAGAACCGATATCACGAGCCATAAATGTGGTTACAATAAAAATTCCTGAACCAATCATGGATCCCGCTACGATACTGGTAGCATCTAATAAACCGAGTGTTCGTTTTAGTTCTGTTTTATCTTCCATGGCAAATACTAAATTATATTTTATAAGTGTGAATGTTTTTTTTAAATTAAAAGGACGGTTTCATCCGTCCTTTTAATTAATCTCCATTTAATTTAGTTCTTACTTTTTAGTGGAACCCATTTTAATAGCATAAAGGGCTAGATGAAAAACAGCTATAATAAGAGAAACTATAACTAAGACAGAATCGTCCTTACCAATTTCCATCGTATAATGATGTAATACTGCGATAATTATTAATAACACTGATAATCCAATGCCCGAAAGATGCATCGGCTTTAAGCTACCAGACGCAGTTCCTTCGTTAGCAATTTTTGCTAATTTACTATGTTTTAATCCATACAACAAATACACATCAAGCCCTAACAGCATCCATATTATTAAACGTAACCAGGTATCAAAAGGTAAAAACACCATCATAAATAAACAAGAGGCTACTCCTAAAATAGGTACTAATGGAACTAAAGGTGTTTTAAAAGCACGTGGTATTTCGGGTTGTTTTACACGTAGCACCCAAACGCCAATGCATACTAATATAAAAGCAAGTAAGGTGCCTATGCTCGTCATTTCGCCAACTATATTTGCAGGTACAAATGCAGCAAATAAACTTACAAATATCATAAACAAGAAACTTGATTTATAGGGTGTTCGGTATTTTGGATGTACCGCAGAAAATACTTTTGGTAAAAGGCCATCTTGCGCCATTGAAAAAAACACACGTGATTGCCCCATTAACATTACCATAATCACAGAGGCGTATCCTCCTAAAATGGAAAGAATAATTGCTTTATTCAACCAAGGATAAGCGGGAGTAATAACACCGTTAGCTCCAACGGTACCCATGTGCTCAATTGCTACTGCAACTGGTGCGATTCCATCTGCACCTTTAAAACTAGTATAACTCGTTACACCTGTCATAACGTGGGCAAACAAAAGATATAATACGGTACAAATTGCTAAGGAAACCAGAATACCGATGGGCATGTCGCGTTTCGGGTTTTTAGCTTCTTGAGCAGCAGTGGAAACGGCATCAAAACCAATATAGGCAAAAAAGATAATGGCAGCTGCACGAACTATTCCACTTATACCATATTCGCCAAATTTACCTGTGTTAACAGGAATGTAAGGAACATAGTTATCGGAATTTATAAAGCCCCAACCCAAAATTATAAATACAAGTACTATTGCCACCTTTATAACTACAATTACCGCATTTACTGTTGATGATTCTTTTGTTCCTTTCATTAATAAAAGTGACATTAAAATAACAATAAAAACAGCTGGTAAATTAATCATACCGTGAACCACGGTTCCGTCAATCAATGTAGCTGTATCAAAAGGCGATAAGGATAAGGAAGGAGGCAAATGAATATTATAATAGCCTAAAAATTTTACTAAATAACGCGACCAGCTAATAGAAACAGTGGCTGCACCGACTGCATATTCTAATACTAAATCCCAACCAATGATCCAAGCAATAAACTCGCCCATGGTTGCATATGAGTAGGTATAGGCACTGCCAGCAACAGGTATCATTGATGAAAATTCTGCATAACACAAACCCGCAAAGGCGCAAGCTACAGCTGCAATAACAAATGAAATCGTTACCGCAGGGCCAGCGTTATTAGCAGCAGCTAAACCAGTTATTGAAAATAGTCCTGCGCCAATAATTGCACCAATGCCTAATGCTACTAATGACCGAGCTCCTAACGTTCTTTTTAATCCGCCTGCACCTTCTTCTGCCTCTATTTGTAGTGAAGCAATTGATTTTTTTACCCAAAGATTTGCCATGCTTTTTTTTAAATTTATGTAATAATGAATTTATTTTTAGCTTAGGGGGTCAAATATAGATAAGTTTTAATTAAAACAAAATACTAAGCCCGCCCTATTAAAATTGATACTGTATAATACCAGCAAAGAAGATTATTTTAATAAAAACCCACATTATTCAAAATCAAAATCTTAATTATCTACAGAGGAGTTATTAGTATTTATATTTTTCGCCTGCGGATAAGATGTAAAGGGGTTGAAAAGAAATTGGAAGAAATGTATAATCAAAAAGCATTATTATAATCCAGACTTTGCTATTGATAAATGTTAAACGGCTTATTTTTTGTGCAAATTGTATATAAAAGCAAAAAGGGTTACAATCACAAATGTGTTGTAACCCTTTATCTTGTTGCTCCCTCTGCTGGACTTGAACCAGCGACCCTCTGATTAACAGTCAGATGCTCTAACCAACTGAGCTAAGAAGGAATGTTTTCCTTTTAATTTTTAAAAAGGAGTGCAATATTAGCATCTTCCTAGCAAATATGCAATATATTTGCACGAAATTTTTTAAAAAACTAAAAATATGAGTCTATTAGTGGTAGGGACAGTCGCATTTGATGCTATAGAAACCCCTTTCGGTAAAACCGATAAAATACTTGGTGGAGCAGCAACCTATATTTCGTTAGCGGCTTCGTATTTTACAAAAAATATTAATCTGATTTCTGTTGTGGGAGGAGATTTTCTTGCTGAAGATATACAAATGCTTAAAAAACACCACATTAATACTGAAGGTTTACAGGTATTAAAAAATGAAAAAACATTTTTTTGGAAAGGTAAATATCATAATGATATGAATAACCGTGATACAATTACTACTGAATTAAATGTGTTGGAAAATTTTAATCCCATTATTCCTGATTCGTATCAAGATTGTAATTTTTTAATGTTGGGTAATCTGATGCCAAAGGTTCAACAACAAGTAATCTCTCAATTAAAAAAGCGCCCTAAGCTTATTGTGTTAGACACCATGAATTTTTGGATGGATATTGCAATGGAAGAATTAAAACAAACACTAAAATTAGTGGATGTTTTAGCCATTAATGATGGAGAAGCAAGACAATTATCAGGGGAGTACTCACTCGTAAAGGCAGCTCAAAAAATATTAAAAATGGGGCCTACTTATTTAATTATTAAAAAAGGAGAACATGGAGCTTTATTATTTAATAAAGAACAAGTATTTTTTGCGCCAGCATTACCATTAGAAGATGTATTTGACCCTACAGGCGCAGGTGATAGCTTTGCAGGTGGATTTATCGGGCATCTTGCACAAACAAAGGACATATCTTTTGCAAATATGAAACGTGCAATTATTTTTGGTTCAGCAACTGCTTCATTTTGTGTGGAAAAATTTGGAACAGAAAATTTAATAAGCTTAAGTAGCGATCAAGTAGAAAACCGCGTTCAGGAATTTGTTGATTTAGTACAATTTGATATTGCTCTAGTTTAAGTCGTCGGTTAAAAAAAAATTGCTTTATGATATTTTAGTAAATATCATAAAGCAATTTTTTTTAGACAGCTCCAGCAAATCGTTTTTCTACTGTTTGCCAATTAACTACATTCCACCAAGCAGAAGCATAATCTGCCCTTTTGTTTTGATACTTTAAATAATAGGCATGTTCCCAAACATCTATACCAAGTAATGGAAATCCCTTTTTTTCTATCGAATCTAAATTCATTAATGGGTTATCTTGATTTGGAGTTGAAGTTATTGCTAATTTATCTTTAGAAACAACTAACCACGCCCAACCCGATCCAAAACGCTTAGAAGCTCCTTCATTAAATTGTTTTTTAAATTCATCAACGGAACCAAATGTAGAAGTTAACGCTTCTAATAATTTACCTGAGGGGGCTGTTTGCATTTTAGCAGGCGTCATCAACGTCCAAAATAAAGTATGATTATAGTGACCACCCGCATTATTACGCACTGCCATTGGTAATTGAGGCATTTTTTCAAAAAGACTTTCAAGTGTGGGATTTGCTCCTAAAATAGTTTTATCCACACCTTCTATCGCCTTGTTTAAATTAGTTACATAACCTTGGTGATGTTTTGTGTAATGAATCTCCATGGTTTCTTTATCAATGAAAGGTTCTAAAGCATCATATGCATAAGGTAAAGGTGCAAGAGTAAAATTATTAGCCATTAATAAATTAGGTTGCTCTTCAATAAAATCAGTAGGTATAGCAGATAATGGATTACTTAATAAGCTTTTGGTAGCAAGGGCTCCTATAGCAAGTGTAGCAGACTTTTTTATAAAATCTCTGCGAGAATTAGTTGTTTTCATAGGTATATAATTTATTAATTTATTAAACGAAATTTATTAACACTTGATTTTTTTCTACTGCAACACCCGTTTTCACATTTATTTTTTTGATCACACCATCAGTGGGTGATTTAATAATATTCTCCATTTTCATAGCTTCAAGTACAAGCAAGGCATCACCACTTTTAACGGTTTCGCCTTCTGATACTCGAATATCTAAAACCAAGCCAGGCATAGGTGCTTTTAACTCATTTATTTTATTAGATTTTAAGTTATCAAATCCAAACTTTTTTAATAATGCATCAAACTCATCTCTCACTTTTAATTCGTAATTGTTACCATTTACAAATACCACCAATTTTTTTTCAAGAGCATCCACTTTTAGAACTTCTACTTTATAAGATCGATTATTTTTTATTACATGATAACTTCCATCTTTAATTTTAGTAACGTCCCACTCAAAAGTTATACCATCTATGATTCCTTTTGCATCATTTTCAAACACAATTACATGTTCTGTCTTTTTATTTACTGTTACTTTTAACATAGTTCGCTTATAATAAATTAGAGTTTAAAGGTAATTATTTCTATTAACAAATTTTAAAGCCGCATTAGGTGTTATTCCGCTCATCATAATTTACTTGAAATACTATATTTTTTTATTAATCTTTGTTTTAATTAAAATAATATAAAATGAATTTAAAAAACAGTGTTTTTCTTGTTGGATTTCTAATGTTAACAAGTGCTTGCAATCTAACAAAAAAAACTAATTCGGTTGATAAAAAAGCGACCGCCATTATAAATTTAGACACGCTTAAGACCACTTCTGCTCCTAATAAATTAAAAGAATACAGGGCTTCTGTAACTCGAGTAAATGATATTATACATACCAAATTAGAAGTAAGTTTTGATTGGGGCAAACAATACTTATTCGGTAAAGCCACCATTCGTATAAAGCCTTATTTTTATCCTACTTCCACCTTGATGCTTAATGCTAGAGGAATGGAATTAAAAGAAGTTTCATTATTGAAAAACAATGAAAAAATGCCATTGTCGTATTCTTATGTAAATGATTCTATTATTATTCAGTTAGATAAAGTATATAAAAACACAGAAGAGTATATCGTTTTTATTGATTACGTTTCCAAACCAAATGAATTAAAAAAGGGCGGAGGTAGTGCTGCAATCACAGATGATAAGGGATTGTATTTTATTAATCCAGAAGGCAAAGAAAAAGATAAACCTCAACAAATATGGACACAAGGAGAAACGCAATCAAACTCTGTATGGTTTCCTACAATAGATAGCCCTAATGAGCGAATGACGGAGGAAATATACATTACGGTAGATAAAAAATATGTTACCCTTTCTAATGGAGAATTAACCTCCTCTATTAATAATGCAAACAATACGCGAACAGATCATTGGAAAATGGATTTACCTCATCCTCCTTATTTAGTGATGATGGCTATTGGCGAATTTGCAATTGTAAAAGATAAATGGCGAAATAAAGAAGTGAACTATTATGTTGAAAAAGAATATGAACCTTATGCAAGAGCAATATTTGGATTAACTCCTCAAATGATGGAGTTTTTTTCTACTAAACTTGGAGTCCCTTTCCAATGGAATAAATACTCACAAATTGTAGTTCGCGATTATGTTTCTGGCGCCATGGAAAATACAACGGCTACTTTACATACAGAGGCTTTGCAGCGTACCAAAAGGGAGTTGCTAGATAAAGATTACGAAGAATATATTTCTCATGAATTATTTCATCAATGGTTTGGAGACCTTGTTACTTGCGAATCATGGAGCAATTTACCTTTAAATGAATCATTCGCTACCTATGCCGAATATCTATGGATAGAGCATCAATATGGATTAGATGCCGCAGATTATCACAGTGAGATTTCAAGGGAAGGATATTTTTCGGAAGCGGCTCGTAAACAAGTAGATTTAATTCGCTTTTATTATAACAATCAAGAAGATATGTTTGATGCACATACTTATAATAAAGGTGGACAAGTGCTTCATATGCTTCGTAAATATGTAGGTGACGACGCATTTTTTGCCTCTTTAAAATTATATTTAGAAACGAATAAATTTAATTCAGTTGAAATTCATAACCTGCGTTTAGCTTTTGAAAAAATTACTGGTGAAGATCTTAATTGGTTTTTTAATCAATGGTTTCTTTCTTCTGGACACCCAGAGTTAGTAATAAAGACTGAATATAATGACTCCACTAAAAAAATAGCCATCCATTTTAAACAAATTCAAGATTTAACTACAACGCCTCTGTTTAAATTGCCTATGTATGTTGATTTGTATGTGAATGGAAAAGTAGATCGAAAAAAAGTAACGCTTACTAAAGCGGATGAAACAATTAAATTTGATGTTTTACAAAAACCTGATTTAGTAAATGTGGATGCTGAAAAACAATTATTAGCACAAAAAACAGAAAATAAAACGATTAAAGAATGGGCATTTCAATATACACATGGACCTTTGTTTCTTGATCGTAGTGAAGCACTTTCAGAACTGGAAAAAAACATCAAAGATTCTACAGCGTCACAAATAATAATAACTGCTTTAAATGATAAGTTTTGGAGTTTACGCCAACAAGCTATTGTAGCGCTCAAGGACATTCCTATGAAATATAAAACAGAAGTAAAGGAAAAAATTTTAAAGCTTGCAGAAGAAGATTCAAAAGCCGCAGTTAGGGCCGCTGCGTTGGCATATCTGTCTTTTAATTACAAAGATGCTAGTTTAATGAGTGTTTATAAAAATAGTTTGCAGGATAGTTCTTACAATGTGGTAAGTTTTGCTTTAATGGCAATAGCTAAAACAGATTCAATTCAAGGGTTGGCGCTGGCAAGACAATTTGAGAGTGCAAAAAATACGGATCTTCTATCTGCCGTATCTAGTATATATGCAAAATTTGGGAATGAGCAGAATAATAGGTTTTATATAAATTCAATTGATAAGTTTAAGCAATATTCTAAAATAGGCTTTCTAATACAATACGGTTTATTTTTAAATAAAATAGAGAATGTGGATACACTTAATTCTGGCGTTACTTTATTAGAATATATCGCAAAAGATAAAAAATCACTTACTTGGGTAGCGTATTACGCAAAAAAATCAATAAATGATCTTATAAAGGCATATGAAATGAAAATAGATTTGGATTCAAAACAATTAAAAAAAACGTATTCTGAAGCATTAGAAATAAAAATACAAAATGAAAAAAAGCAAAAAGAAAAAATGCAACTTATTTATGATACGTTGGGGAAATAACTGGCGGTGTATTAAGTGTAATGGAATTGCATTTTTATAGTTAACGCAATAATTTATGTAGCGTTTTGTTACAGCATACTTTAAATTAATATTTTTATTTTTTCACTTCAGTTTTAAAGAAAGCACTTTTTAATAATTCAATTTTATATTTTAATTCCAAACTTAAATACATAGAAGGCCTGTTTTTTTCAATTTTCTTTATACATTGATCTCACTTTATTCTCACTTTATTTTAAATTTATAAATTTGTTTCTTGTCTGCCGTAAGAATAAGTTTTGCTTAAAAGGCAAGTTCTGGTATTTAAGAATGTGGCATTTTAGTTGTTCTAGTGGATTTTAACTTAAAAAAGAGAAAATGAAAAGAGTATTCAATTATCCGTATGTTATTAGATTAATGGTTATACAGCTTGTAATTGTAACCGTATTTAGTGGTTGCAAAAGTTGGAGTAAAACAGCTAAAGGTGGGGCAATTGGTGCAGGATCAGGCGCTGTGGCGGGTGGTGCAATTGGTGCTGCTGCCGGTGGCTCAGCTAAAAGCACAGCCATCGGCGCTATAATCGGTGCTGCAGTGGGGGGTGCTACAGGTGCTGTAATTGGGCGTTATATGGATAAGCAAGCGGCAGAAATACAACGAGATGTTAAAGGTGCAAAAGTAGAACGTGTGGGGGAGGGGATACGCATTACATTTGATTCAGGAATACTCTTCGATGTAGGTTCCTACCAATTAAAAGAGGAGGCAAAAAACAATATTAAAGAATTGTCAAAAGTATTACAGAAGTACGATGATACAAATATTTTAATTGAAGGCCATACTGATAATACTGGTGGTGACGATATGAATATGAAACTATCGGAAAATAGAGCTAATTCGGTTGGAAATTTTGCAAAATCGTTGGGTGTTTTAGGTTCTAGAATGGCCATACAGGGTTATGGTGAATCACAGCCTATTCAAGACAATGCTTCAGAGGTAGGTCGTAAACAAAATCGAAGAGTGGAAATAGCAATTATGGCAAACGGAAAATTAAAAAAGGCGGCTAAAAGAGGTGACATTTAATAAATTCGACGAATAAAGATTATATGCTGTTATTTGATATAATATTAGTTATATATTTACTTAATGTTACTATAAGAACGTATAATACTAACCTTTATTAATACCTAAATGTCATGGAAACATATCATTTATTACCATCTAATGGTGGCTGGCAACTCCAAAAACAAGGATTAACTCGAGGATTAAAATTTTTTGCAACTAAAAGGGAGGCAATGGATTTTAGTACACAACATGTAAAAGGTAAAACTGGATCATTGCGAATACACAAAGAGAATGGCCAATTTGAAGAAGAAAGAACCTACCCACGTAGCTTAGATCCTATCGAATCTAAAGGCTAAAACTAAAAAGAGATCGTTATAAACGATCTCTTTTTAGTTATATATAATTCAACTTAATTTAAAATTTTCATATAATAAATATATTTTCTAAAAAAAAACATCTTGTCAAGTTATCGACCTATTATACTTTTTTTATGGCAAAATTATCTTTTAATTTGTTTAATAAATTTTCTAAACACCTTGTTATTTAGATTAAATATAAATTAATTAGTTTTTGCAAAAAAGATAGAAATTTTGTCCCTTCAATTAATGTTTCTTATAATTTTGCCGTGCGAGTAAAAAATTACTCTCCCTATAATCAGGGTGTTCAACTGAGTTAAATAGTTAAAAATCAATATGGATACAATTTGTAAAAGGCCACAAAAACAAATTTTTGCGCTACTTTCCCTCCTATTTTTATCGTTTATTTTAAATATTAAATCTGTTTCAGCCGCTGATGGTGAAAAATTATTTAAACAAAATTGCGCTGTTTGTCACAGTTTGGGGACTAATAAAATTACAGGCCCAGGCTTAGCAGGTGTTATGTCACGTGTTCCTAGTGAAGAGTGGTTACACAAATGGATTAAAAATAATGACAAACTGATTAAAAGTGGAGATCCATATGCTGTAAAAATTAGCACTTTTGATGCCTCTCAAATGACTATTTTTGAATCGTTAAGCGATGATGAAATTTCTGCAATTATTGGATATATTAAAGCGCCACCAGCACCAAAAGTTGCTGCTTCGCCTACTGGTGTCGCTTCAGGTACAGGTGCTGCAACAGAGTCGAAAGGTGTAAATTCATTAGCAGTATTAATTGGCGTTATTGCATTTTTAATTATTATTGTCGCTGTATTGAGAGGAGTTCGCCACTCATTAAAAAATTTACAAAATGAAAAATTAGGCTTACCAGAAGAAGAAGCTATTGGCCCTTTTGAAGAATTAAAAAGATGGATTTATTCACACAAAAGATTTACTGCTTTAGTAGTACTAATAATCATCGGTGCTTTGCTTTCGGCAGGATGGTATGCATTGAAAGATATCGGAATTTATGAAGGGTATCACCCAACACAGCCCATCGCTTTTTCACATAAAATACATGCTGGTGATAATGCTATCAATTGTCAATATTGCCACTCAGGTGTTGAAAAAAGTAAAACCGCAGGTATTCCTTCTGTGAATGTTTGTATGAATTGTCATAAAGGAATTTCAAGTGGTGCAACTACAGGAACTACTGAAATTGCGAAGATATACGAAGCTGCAGGTTGGGATCCTGAAAGAGGGGAATATACAAAGCCGCAAAAACCTATTCAATGGGTGAAAGTTCATAACTTACAAGATTTTGTTTTCTTTTCGCATCAACAACACGTGAAAGTGGGCAAGCAAGAGTGTGAAACTTGTCATGGAGATGTTAAATCAATGACAACCGTTAAACAAATGCAGCCTTTAACAATGGCGTGGTGTATCGATTGCCACAGAAAAACAGAAGTTCCAGGTATGAAAGATAATCCATACTACGAAAGTTTGCATAAAAAATTAGCTGAAAAATATAAAGGTCAACCCATCACAGTTGATAAAATGGGTGGCATCGAGTGTGCAAAATGCCATTATTAATAAATATATAAAGGCTATATAATTTAAAAATAAAACGAGCAAAAGATCAAATAGATATCATGGCAACAAAAAAATACTGGAAAGGATTAGAAGAATTAAATAATAATCCTGAATTTGTTCAAAAAGCAAATGATGAGTTTGCAGAACAAATACCTGTAGAAGAGTTCTTAGGAGATAGTAATTTAGTAACAGGAGGAACAAATCGCAGGGATTTTTTAAAGTTTTTAGGTTTTAGTGTTACCGCAGCATCATTAGCGGCATGCGAAACTCCAGTAAATAAAGCGATTCCTTATGTTGTAAAACCAGAAGAAATTACACCAGGTGTTGCTAATTGGTATGCTTCTAGTTACTATGATGGTAATGATTATGCTTCTATACTTGTAAAAACTCGTGAGGGGCGACCTATTAAGATAGAAGGAAATGAACTCTCTAAAATAACAATGGGAGGATCAAATGCACGTATTCAAGCTTCCGTACTTTCTTTATATGACTCTTCACGCATAACAGGCCCTACCATTAATGGAAAATATTCAAAATGGAAAACAGTAGACGAAGAGATTAATACCAATTTAGGAGCCATTGCACAAAAAGGCGGAGCAATACGTATTTTATCTTCTACAATTATAAGCCCGTCAACATTAGCTATTATAAAAGAATTCATTGCTAAATACCCCACTACTAAACACATTATGTATGATGCCGTTTCATACAGTGGCATGGCAAAGGCAAACGCTCAATCATTTGGACAAGAAATTATTCCTTCTTATTATTTTGATAAAGCAGAAGTAATAGTAAGTATTGATTCAGATTTTTTAGCCAACTGGTTATCTCCCATTGAGCATGCAAAACAATACAGCCTTTTACGCAAAGTTAGTAACCAAAGATCGGAAATGTCTAAGCATTATCAATTCGAGTCTAATTTGTCACTTACAGGCGCTAATGCTGATGAACGTATACCTGTTAAGGTATCTGAACAAGGTAAAGTAATTGTAAATTTATACAATGCAATTGCTAAAGCATCTGGTAGTGCTACTTTAACCTCCTCGCCATTGTCTTGCGATTCAATTATCCAAAAAGTAGCCAAAGAACTTCTTGAAAAGAAAGGTAAATCATTAGTTGTATGTGGATCAAATGATATAAATTATCAGTTAATAGTGAATGGCATTAATCAAATGCTTGGTAACTACGGTAAAACTATTGATATCGCTAATCCAAATTATACTCACCAGGGTAACGATTCAGCATTTACTGATTTAGTTGCAGAAATGGATGCCGCAAAAGTAGATGCCATTATTACCTATAATACAAATCCGGTTTATACAGCACCAGCGACATTAAAATTTGATAAAGCGTTTAGTAAAGTACCATTGCGTATTTCATTTGCAGATAGAGTAGATGAGACAGCTTCGTTTGCAAATTACATTTGTCCAGATCATCATTATTTAGAATCTTGGAATGATTTTAATCCAACAAAAACACAATATAGTTTAGCGCAACCTACCATTTCACCTTTATTTGCTAAGCCAACTTACCAGGGAAGTCGTCAGGCTCAAGATAGTTTGTTAAAATGGATAGGAAATCCGAGTGATTACCATTCATATATCCAAAATAATTGGATGAATTCTGTTTTTGCAGGTCAAACAAAATATACTGTATTTACAGAGTTTTGGAACAACTCCTTACATGATGGGGTAGCAGAAATAAACACCACTTCTTCCTCCAACAGCGGTGCTGTAGCTGGTCAAGGCACTACTAATTTTGCAGATGCTGCACAGAAAATTAATGCAATTAAAGGCTCAGAATTTGAATTATCATTGTATGAAAAAGTGGGAATAGGAAACGGTAACCAAGCAAACAATCCATGGTTACAAGAATTACCTGATCCAATTACAAAAATTACCTGGGATAATTATGTAACGATGTCACCAGCTGATATGAAAGGCCATTATAAATTAATGGCGCGTCAAGATCGCGAAGCAAGTTTAGTAAATGTAACAGTAAACGGTATCACTGTAAAAATGCCTGTAGTTCCTCAGCCTGGTCAAGCGCGAGGTACAGTTGGTATTGCTTTAGGGTATGGACGAATTAAGGCGGGTAAATTAAGTACTCAAACAGGTGTGATAGGAACAAATGTTTATCCGTTTACTCAAATTATAAATGGTACTCTCTCTTATACCGTTTTAGATGTTAAAATAGAAGATGCTAAAGAACACACTGAAATAGCAGGAACTCAAATTCACCATACGTTAATGGGTAGAGAGATTGTTAAAGAAACTATTTTAGAAAAATATAAAAAAGACCCTACTTCTGGTAATCATTCGGAAATGGTTCATACCAATAGCGGACTTAAAAAGGCAGCAACGATTGATTTATGGGATGAGCATGAAAAATTGGGGCTTCGTTGGGGTATGACAATTGATCTTAACTCCTGTATTGGTTGTGGTTCCTGCGTGGTTAGCTGTACGGCAGAAAATAATGTAGCTGTTGTGGGTAAGCAGGAGGTTATTAAAACCCGTGAAATGCACTGGCTGAGAATAGATCGTTATTACAGTAGTGACATGAGCAAAGACATTGCTGCAGAGAAAAAAGAAGGTGCTATTAGCATGTATTTAGATATGGAAAACCCTTCTGCTTTAAATCCTAAAGTTGTTTTTCAACCAATAATGTGTCAACATTGTAATCACGCACCATGTGAAACAGTTTGTCCAGTTATCGCAACCAGTCATAGTTCAGAAGGTTTAAATATGATGACCTATAACCGTTGTGTTGGCACCAAGTATTGTGCAAACAATTGTCCTTTTAAAGTACGTCGTTTTAATTGGTTTAACTATAATGGCAATTCAGATTTTGCATTTAACCCTACACAAGATGATTTAGGTCGTATGGTTTTAAATCCAGATGTAGTGGTTCGTTCACGTGGGGTAATGGAAAAATGCTCTATGTGTGTTCAACGTATTCAAGAAGGCAAACTAGATGCTAAAAAATCAGAAAAACCTTTAGTAGACGGTAGAATAAAAACAGCTTGTCAACAAAGTTGTCCTACAAACGCTATTTTCTTTGGAGATCTAAATGACGACAATAGTGCTATTAGTAAATTACGAAAAGATGATGAACGCAATTATTTTATATTAGAGGAACTCGGTATTAAGCCTACTGTATCTTACTTAACGAAAGTAAGAAACTGTGAAACTACTATTGAAGAAGGAAAAGAGATCGAGGAAACTGAAAAAGTAAAGGCGTAAAAAAATAAAAAGCAAACAGATTTTATAATATATAATTTCAAAAGTACTATGCAACACGAATCAGAGATTAGAGTACCTTTAATACTTGGAAACAAATCATATCATCAAATTACTGAAGATATTGTTAGACCAATTGAAGGGAAAGCCACCAAATATTGGTACATGCTTTTTACTATATCCATCATTTGCTTTTGTTGGGGTATTGCCTGCTTGTCATATACCATAGGTGTTGGTATAGGTGCTTGGGGTAACAACAATGGAGTAGATTGGGCATGGGATATTACAAATTTCGTATGGTGGATTGGTATTGGTCACGCAGGCACATTAATTTCTGCAGTATTATTATTATTTCGTCAAAAATGGAGATTAGCAATTAACCGCTCTGCAGAAGCCATGACTATTTTTGCAGTAATGTGCGCCGCTATATTCGTGTTATTGCATACAGGTCGCCCTTGGTTAGATTATTGGTTATTTCCATTACCAAATACATTTGGTTCCTTGTGGATAAATTTTAACTCACCATTAGTATGGGATGTGTTTGCAGTAAGTACCTATTTTTCTGTATCATTAGTTTTTTGGTATACAGGCCTTGTTCCAGACTTCGCTATGATTCGCGACAGAGCAGTTAAGCCTTTTGCTAAAAAAATGTATAGTTTATTGAGTATGGGTTGGGGAGGTAGTGCACGTCACTGGAGTAGATTCGAAGAATTATCTTTAGTACTTGCTGGTTTAGCTACACCACTTGTATTCTCTGTACACTCCATTGTATCTATGGATTTTGCTACCGCGGTTTTACCAGGATGGCATGCTACAATTTTTCCTCCCTATTTTGTTGCAGGTGCTGTATTTTCAGGTTTTGCGATGGTTCAAACATTGTTATTAATGATGCGTAAAATTTATAATTTAGAAAATTATATTACAAAAAAACATATAGAATATATGAATATTGTAATTATTATAACGGGTTCTATTGTAGGTGTTGCTTATTTAACAGAATTATTTATTTCTTGGTACTCAGGTGTTGAATATGAACAGTATGCATTTATAAACCGTGCTACAGGACCATATTGGTGGGCATATGCTTGTATGATGACTTGCAATGTCGTTTCACCTCAATTATTTTGGTCTAAAAAATTACGTACTAGTTTAACATTTACCTTTATCATGTCAATAATTGTAAACATAGGTATGTGGTTTGAGCGTTTTGTAATCATCGTTCCTACTTTATGTCGTACTTATCTTCCATCCACTTGGAATATGTACCACCCTACTTTTGTGGATATCGGAATCTTTACAGGAACAATAGGTATGTTCTTCACTTTCTTTTTATTATTTACTAGATATTTCCCAGTGATTGCACAAGCAGAATTAAAAACAATTGTAAAATCATCGAGTGAAGGATATAGAAACAAGGCAAAACACAATACACATCATTAATAAATGATGAGAGAATAAAACAGAATAGAAATTTAATAAATATGAGCAAAGTAGTAATACACGCAATTTTTGACGATGAAGTGCCCTTAATGGAAGCAGCAAGGAAACTTCGTTCGCAAGGAGTAAGAATTAAGGATGTATTTTCTCCATTTCCTGTTCATGGTATGGATGATGCAATTGGTTTACCTAGAACTCGCATAGCTATTTGTGCCTTTATATATGGATTAACTGGTATTGCTTTAGCAACATTGATGATGTGGTACATGATGATTTACGATTGGCCATCAGATATTGGAGGTAAGCCTGGCTTTGCGTACTACATGAATGTACCAGCTTTTATTCCGATTACATTTGAATCAACCGTATTATGTGCAGCCCACGGAATGGTAATTACCTTTTACTTAAGATGCTGGTTAGTGCCAGGTGCAAAAGCAAAAAATCCAGACCCTAGAACTACTGACGACAAATTTTTAATGGTAGTAGAAACAATAAGTGATAAAAAAGCAAACATTGAATCGGTGCTAACTTCAGGTGGAGCTTCTGAAATTCATTATAAATAGATTATGTTAATAATCTGATAAAGAAGAATATCAATATGAATAAAAAAATAAAAGTAATTTCTCTAATAGCAGCGGTAGGTTGTATATCTATAATCATTACCTCTTGCGGTAAAAAAGATATGAATAGCCCAGGGGTAGAATTTATGCCTGATATGTATCGTTCTCCTTCTTTAGAATCGAATATGGCATATGTTTCTATGGTAAATGGAGATACCTTAGAGGCGAATAGAATGCCAGTAGCAGGTACTATTGCTAGAGGATATTTACCTTACACTTTCGCTAACACTCCTGATGGATATGATCAAGCAAAATTGAAATCCCACAATCCATTTAGCAAAACTGAAAAAAATATAAAAGAAGGGGAAGTGTTATATAGTAAATTTTGTATTCATTGCCACGGTGCAGCAGGACAGGGAGATGGTGCAGTAGGATTAAAATTGCCTGGTCCACCACCATCATATACATCTGCTAGTTATATAAACATGACAGAAGGGGAAATTTTTCAAATCATTACTTATGGTAAAGGACTAATGGGGAACCATGCCTCCATTTTAAGTCAAGAAGAACGTTGGAAACTTGTACTATATGTGCAAAAACTACAACATCCTGATAATGCCACTGCATCGGTAGCAGATTCAACAGCTGTTACAAAAAAATAAGATACATATACACAACGGAATTAAAAGATAAATACGATAGAATATGAATAATTTAAACTATACGTTTACAACTAAAACCAAAAATATCACGTTTGGTTTAATGGCGATAGGTTTAATAACTTTAATTGCAGGGTTTTTGACAGATACTGCACCTAATGGAGTTAATGCCGAAGAATATCACCATACACGTATATGGGCCAATATACTAGTTAATAGTTGGTTTTTTATGGGTATTGCTTTAGCTGCTACTTTCTTTATGGCCTTGCAGTATGCGGCGGAAGTTTCGTGGTCTGTTGCTGTAAAAAGAGTATATGAAGGCATCTCCGCTTATTTACCAATAGGTGCCACTGTAATGTTCTTAGTATTATTAGCTGGTCAATTTCATGTTCATCATTTATATCATTGGATGGATCCTGAAGTTTATATTAAAACATTAGCGGATGGTAGCCCTAACCCGCATTATGATGCAATAATTGATGGTAAAAAAGGTTATTTTGCACCTTGGTTTTTTTGGTTAAGATCATTATCATACTTGGTAATTTGGTGTTTGTTTCAACATGGATTTAGAAAACGCTCAATAGAGCAAGATTTACAAGGAGGTACCGCTCTTCACTATAAATCAATCGGTAAAGCAGCAATGTTTTTAGTGTTTTTTGCAGTAACTTCTTCTACATCTTCTTGGGATTGGATGATGTCATTGGATGTTCACTGGTATAGCACTTTGTATGGTTGGTACGCTTTTTCTGGCATGTGGATCTCAGCAATGATTACTATTGTATTATTAGTTTTGTACCTAAAACGCAAAGGGTATTTAGCTCAAGTAAATGATAGCCATATTCACGATATTGGAAAATGGGTATTCGCAGTTAGTTTCTTATGGAGTTATTTATGGTTTTGTCAATATTTATTAATTTGGTACACTAACATTCCTGAAGAAATTGTTTACTTTCAAGAGCGGTTACACGATTTTGGATACATGACTTTGATGTGGACAGTATTTTTTATGAACTTTGTATTTCCGATGATTTTATTAATGAGTCGCGATTCCAAACGTAATTATTTTTTATTAACATTTGTAGGCTGTATTATTTTTGTAGGTCATTGGTTAGATGTATTTATGATGGTAATGCCTGGTACGGTTCATGGAAACTGGCATTTAAACTGGGTAGAGATTGGAATTGCATTAGGGTTTTTAGGATTGTTTTTGTTTGTAGTTCATAGAGCATTAACAAAAGCGCCTATAATGGTTCAAAAAGATCCATATTTAGATGAAAGTATTCATCATCATTATTAATAATAATATTAGTCAGCATTTCAACACGAATTAACAATTCAATAATACTATGATAAAGTTTTTAGTTTACGTAGCAATAATTCTAACAGTTCTAGCAATTGGCTACTTAGTAAGGGTTTTTGAACTTGCCTCCGCATTAAAAGGCAAAAAGCAAGAAGAAGTAACAGATGGCGACAACCGTTTTATGAGTAAAGTAATGCTTACTTATTTAGTCGTATTCTTTAGTTTTGTTATATGGGTATTATGGGAATTTGGACCAAAGTTATTACCTGAATCGGCCTCAGAACATGGTATCTTTTTAGATAAGTTATTTGATTTTAACATGGCCATTATTTGGATTGTTTTTGTTCTTACTCACACACTTTTATTTTATTTTTCTTATAAATATTATGGACGAAAAAATAATACAGCAACGTATTTGCCTCATAATAATACTTTGGAGATGATTTGGACGGTAATACCAGCTATTGTACTTGCGATAATTGTGATATATGGTATAAAATCTTGGAATAAAATTACAGCAGATGCCGACCCTAAAACTACTATCATCGAAATTTATGCAAAACAATTTGACTGGACAGCCCGCTATGCCGGGAAAGATAATGTTTTAGGCGCTTCTAACTACAAACTAATTACCAGTACTAATGATTTAGGAATGGATACTACTAGTAAAGAAGGATTTGACGATATTATCGTGAAAAATGAATTTCATATTCCAGTAAATAAAGAGGTAGAATTTAAATTCCGTTCCCGCGATGTAATACATAGTGCTTATTTTCCACACTTTAGAGCCCAAATGAATTGTGTACCAGGTATGACAACAATGTTCCATTTCACCCCTATTATTACTACTGCTGAGATGCGTAAAAAGCCAAAAGTTGTTGAGTTAATGAGAGGGATTAATCAAATAAGAGCAGATCGTGGAGATAAACCCGAAGAGTTTAATTACATTTTATTGTGTAATAAAATATGTGGTAAAAGCCATTTTAATATGCAAATGACTATAGTAGTGGATACACAAGAGGATTACGAAAAATGGTTAGCTACTAAAAAGCCATTTTTAAGCAAAGCTCTAATTGGTTCAGAAACACCTGTAATTAAAACAAAAGAGCAATTAACAGAAAAAAAATAATTATAAAATTAAAGTAGGTTTTAATAGTATAACAATTCAACAATATTAGTATATGTCAATGGATAATCTCGCTCACTCAAACGAACACCATACACACGATGAACATCATCATGAAGAGCACCATCATGAGGAATCATTTGTATCCAAATACATTTTTAGTATGGATCATAAAACCATTTCTCGTCAGTTTTTAATAACTGCGGTGATAATGGCCGTATTTGCGATGTTAATGTCTGTTTTATTTCGTTTGCAATTAGCATGGCCAGGCGAAAAATTTGCCATTATCAATGCACTATTAGGAGACAAATGGGGAAAAGATGGAATATTAGATCCAGAGATGTATATGGCACTGGTTACTATTCATGGAACCATTATGGTTTTTATGGTTTTAACAGGTGGATTGAGTGGTACTTTCAGTAATCTATTAATTCCATATCAAATTGGAGCTCGTGATATGGCGTCTGGATTTTTAAATATGTTATCTTATTGGTTTTTCTTTTTATCAAGCATTATAATGCTATCTTCCTTTTTTATTGAAACAGGCCCTGCATCAGGCGGTTGGACAGTATATCCTCCATTAAGTGCGTTACCTCAAGCTATGGACGGTTCTAAATTAGGAATGACTTTTTGGTTAATATCCATGACCTTTTTTATCGTTTCATCGTTATTAGGAGGTTTAAATTACATTGTTACCATTCTTAATTTGCGTACAAAAGGGATGTCTATGACGCGCTTGCCTTTGACGATTTGGGCATTTTTAATAACTGCTATATTAGGTGTATTATCATTTCCTGTATTATTGTCAGCTGCTTTATTATTAATTTTTGATCGTAGTTTCGGCACCTCTTTTTACTTATCAGATATATACATCGGGGGGCAAGCACTTGAGCAAACTGGCGGTAGCCCTATTTTATATCAACATTTATTTTGGTTTTTAGGACATCCCGAAGTATATATTATTATTTTACCAGCCTTAGGAATTACATCAGAAATTATTTCTGTAAATTCAAGGAAACCGATCTTTGGTTACCGTGCCATGATTGGCTCTTTAATGGCTATTGGGTTTCTTTCATTTATTGTTTGGGGGCATCATATGTTTATTACAGGTATGAATCCTTTTTTAGGGTCAGTATTTGTATTTACCACGCTTTTAATTGCTATTCCTTCTGCGGTTAAAGCTTTTAATTATATTACCACGTTGTGGAAAGGAAATATTCGTTTCACACCTGCTATGTTATTTGCAATTGGCTTGGTTTCTACTTTTATTTCTGGAGGTTTAACAGGGATTATTCTTGCTGATTCAACCTTAGATATTCAAGTACATGATACTTATTTTGTGGTAGCTCACTTTCATATTGTAATGGGGGTATCTGCAATTTTAGGTATGTTGGCTGGTGTATATCATTGGTTTCCTAAAATGTTTCTTCGTCACATGAATAAAAAGCTAGGTTATGTTCACTTTTGGCTTACTTTTATTTCGGCTTATGGAGTATTCTTTCCAATGCACTTTTTAGGATTAGCTGGCGTGCCTCGTAGGTATTATACGAACTCGGCTTTCCCCATGTTCGATAATCTAGTTGAATTAAATGTACTTATTACTTGTTTTGCATTATTAGGTGCATTTGCACAAATAATTTTCTTATTTAACTTTTTCTATTCAATGTTTCGCGGACCTAAATCAGTACAAAATCCTTGGAATGCAAATACATTAGAGTGGACAACACCCATGGCGCATACCCACGGAAATTGGCCAGGAGCCCTACCTGTAGTTCATCGTTGGCCTTACGATTATAGCAAACCTGGTAAAGAACGGGACTTTGTACCTCAAACTATTCCTTTAGCAGAAGGCGAAGAAGATGGTGGAGGACATTAATAAACTCTTTATTATTTATTAAATTAAAAACCCTTAGTGTGATCACATTAAGGGTTTTTAAATTGTTATTAACATACAGTTTCTATAGAGAATCGATGCTCGATCCTAAAGATGAAAACAGCCATAAACAAAGGAGCCTAAAAGGAACTATTAGGAAAATATTTAAGAAAAAAATTGCTGGTTACAAATCGTTTAAATTAATTAAAGGTTCTGAAGAAATTGACTACGATGTAGCGCATGCATATGGCAGAATTGTTATACAACGAGTACATGAAGTTAGTTATGAAAAAGGATTAAAAAATTAATTAAAGTTATTGTTCCTTATTTTGAATAAAATAGAATAATGGTCTCTTTAATTTTTCGAGGGTTAAGTTTTAAAACTCCTCTTTTCTTTTTTTTATATCCGAATGACTGTAAAAACTTCATATTTTATAATTGTTCCTTTAACATAATTAGGTTTAAATATAATTTTAAAACAAATACTTTATTTAGTATAATTTTTAAAGGCACTTTATTTGTAAGAAGGAAGTATTAGTTATAAATAATTTAAATCTATAAAGATGAAAAAATTAATTTTTGCGATTACCATTTTAACATTTGTTGCGTGTAAAAAAGAATATACTTGTCAATGTACTAACCCTGGAGGAACCAAAGACGTCTTTACAGTAAAAGATAGTAAGAGTAATGCTAAATCGAAATGCGATAAATATTATCAAGATAATTTTGCAAATGTACCTTTAAATGAAACGATATGTAATATTAAATAATGAATTAGTATAAGTGTGATGAAAATATAAAATTGAGTAATTATTTCCACCAACAATCCAATAGTTAGGATAAATGTGGTGTAAATTTCTTGCTTATGTATCTATTGGATGAAGAAGTATAAAGCTAAATAAACAAACTAAGAGCCTTTTTTAAATTTATTTAGAATGTTTGTTATACGTTTTTTTTGTTGCATTCTTAGATAATCTTTTTGTTCTTAGAGCGCTGCTATGGTGTCCGAAATTGTCTCGTCTGTGTAAAAACACATTATAACATTACAATTAAGCAAAATTTAAATAGGCGCTAAATTATAATTAATCTAGAGGTGATTTTTTAGATGATGTTTACTGTTTAATTATTTTTTTTAATTCAACCGTTTTTTTGTTAACCAGCCTAATAAAATAAACACCGGCTGAAAAGGATTCCATATTCAGCGTCATTTTTCCATTTTTTATTTTCGTATTCATCAATTGCTGGCCTTTTGCATCATAGAGAGATAATTGTGTTTCGTAAAAAGGCTCTATCATTTCAATTGTCACATTCTTAGAAGTGGGGTTTGGATAAATAGAATTAATGGAATGAGTTGGTTGATTGTGTACGTTTAAAATAACACTGCCTTTTTCATAAGCGCCAATATCAATTCGATTATTTGATATTCGTTTTCTATTTTTAAAATCAAGCTCGCCAGCAATAATTATTGTTGCTACATCTCCTGAGTCAATGCAGGGGCTAGTGTCTTTTAAATCAAAATCGAGCGTTGAATGAGCGGTATCCACCAAGATGGGGTTGTTGTAAAATCCATGTTGATCTTGGGTAGTACTAGTTTGAAAATCTATAAATTTACTGTAAGTGGCAGTTTTCCAATTGGCTGTAATGTCATTGGAATTGTTTTGTGGAGTATACCAACAGTTATAGTCAAATGAATTATTTTCTTGTGGGCTAATGGCCTCTACGTTAAATAGAACAGCGGTGGTATTGGTGTAAATTATATTATTTTTGAAAATGCAATTAGAAGCTTTCATAATATTTAATTCACCTACCGCATCATTTTTATAATCATTTTGAAACAACGTATTATTTCTGAATGTACAATTTAATACTTGTCCTGTTGTTGTTGTTGTATAACCTCCTACGGAGAGACCAGCTGTTTCATTGTTGTATAGTAAGTTGTTTATAACTAAAATACTGTCTGTTGTTCCATTTTCTTCACAACCTACTTCAATTCCATATCCATTGCGATAACAACGATTATTTTTAATTAATACATTTTGTGCCCCATCCATATAAATACCAGCACTAGTGGCATAATCAGAGACATTAAAAAACAATTCGTTTTTTTCTACCACTCCGTTTCTTGCATGATCAAGATCTGCAATACTAGATAGTTTATAATTACCGGCAGCCAAAATTCCAATATTGGTATTGTGATGTATTTTATTATTCTTAATAATAAACCCATCAATGTTTCCATCTAAAGAAATGGCTTCACTAAATCCAAGAATGTTTTCATAAACTTCACAACTATCAATTGTTAAGTTGGTGATGGGGTTTGAGCGCTTATTGCCTTTTCCATAAGCAACAAATGCTTGCGCATTGTCATACTCCGTAGGTATGACACTTGAATTGGTAGTCCAACTTATATTTTTAATAATTATATTTTTAAAAAGTAAGTTTGTTACTATTCCATTTTTAGTACACTCAACTAAAATACCTTGGGCCTCATTTTTAATAAGGTTTTGTATGGTAAGGTTTTCAAAATTTAAATAACTTTTATCTATGATTTTTATTAATGTATTTCCTGAAGTACCTGTACCGTCAATCATAACTACTTCATTCTTGAAGTTTTTTATGGTGATAGCGCTATCTTTTGTTCCACTTATAGTTACGATTATATTTTCGTGATAAACACCTCCCCTAATAGAAACGATGCTGTTAGGTATTGCCGTATTACAAGCCTTTTGAATGGTTTTCCAAGCTTTGCCAAGGGTCGTCCCTACGCTGTCATCACTGCCATTTGTTCCGTCTACATAATAATTAGTTTGAGCAACTAGTAAACAAGTATTTATATAGAAACATAAAACGACGACGCTAATTTTTTTCATTTTTGGGGATGTTAAAATGGATGAATATTATTTAAAGAATAATAATGCCTTCAAAATAAATAAAATTACTCTCTTTTACGAAGAATATTAGATTTAGATACGGATAGTTAAGTTAAATTTTATTTAGAAATTAAACTATTTAATTAATTATGGAAAACCCAGTGTACGGAATTAGGGATTTTGGAATTTTTATGCCTTCCGATGTCTGATTATTTTCTAATAAAGAAGCCACAATTCGTGGTAAGGCTAATGCGCTGCCGTTTAAGGTATGCAGCAGTTGAGGTTTTCCTCCATCTTCTTTAAAACGTAATTTTAAACGATTACTTTGAAATGTTTCAAAATTAGATACGGAACTTACCTCTAACCATTTTTGTTGTGCTCCAGAATAGGTTTCAAAATCATAAGTTAATGCAGATGCAAAACTCATATCGCCTCCACAAAGCTTTAAAATTCGGAAAGGCAACTCTAATTCGCGCAATACAGATGCTACATGATCACGCATTTCTTCAATTGCTTCATAAGATTTATCGGGATGTACTACTTGAACAATTTCAATTTTATCAAACTGGTGTAATCGGTTTAGTCCACGAACATCTTTTCCGTAACTACCAGCCTCTCTTCTAAAACAAGGCGTATAGCCACAGTTTTTAATAGGTAGTTGCTCTTTTTTTAAAATAACATCTCGATACATATTCGTAATAGGTACTTCTGCAGTTGGTATTAAATATAAATTATCCACTGTGGCCAGGTACATTTGCCCTTCTTTATCGGGTAGTTGTCCAGTTGCGTATGCGGACGCTTCATTTACTAAAATAGGCGGTTGTATTTCTGTATAACCTGCTGCAATCGCTTTATCTAAAAAGAAGTTAATTAAAGCTCTTTGTAAACGAGCTCCTTGTTTTTTATAGACAGGAAACCCTGCCCCTGTTAATTTTACACCTAATTCAAAATCAATAAGATCATATTGAGAAGTTAATTCCCAGTGAGGTTTAGCGTTGGCTGCGAGTTTGGGTAATTCTCCTTCTTGATGAATATTTTCGTTTTCTTCTGGAGTTTTGCCTTTGGGAACATTTAGGTGAGGTGTATTGGGTAATTGAACCAACGCCTGCTGCTGCTCTTCTTCAATGGATTTTAGTTGTTCTGCTAATTTAGTAGAGCTTTCTTTTATAATCGCACTTTTGTTTTTAAGCACTTCTGCATCTTCTTTTTTACCTTGTTTAAACAAATCACCCACTTGTTTGGCAATTATATTCGCTTCATTTAATAAAGCATCTAATTCATTTTGAGTTTTACGTCGGTCGTTATCCAAACTCAACACTTGATTAATTAGAGGTTTTGCGTCAAAATTTCTTATAGCTAAGCGTGCAATAACTTCTTCGGTTTTTTCTCGTATATGAGTAAGTTGTAACATTTGTATTTATAATAGATAATTATTTGATAGCGATATTAATATTTAAAAATATAAAGCGAAGGTAATGAAAGCCAATAAGACCAATAATATTTTTCGTATAAATTTGATTTGATTTTATTATCGCATAATAACGCAATTTTGATTAAGTTTGTCATAGATTGTTAAAATAGCATATTTTATTTTGAATTTGTTAAATAAGATTATAATATTGTGTTCTAAAGTAAACAAATTGCAGTTCTGCTGTTATTTTTTATAACATAAAAAAATATGATGAAGAAAATACTACTTGCTCTTATTAGTTTATTTATTTCAACAGCTAATTTTGCTACTAGCACGATAGTGTTAGAAGGCAATTACCAAGGAAAAAATTTGTATGTTCAAAACTCTTTTGCTTCATCTGGTGTTGGCTTTTGTGTGCAAGAGGTGAGGGTGAATGGTATTGTAACAACAGATGAGATTACATCTAGCGCTTTTGAAATTGATTTTAGAAATTTGCAATTAAAAATTGGTGATAAAGTAGAAGTAAAAATATTACATAAAGACGGTTGTAAACCAAAAATATTAAACCCTGAAGTATTAAAACCTCGCAGCACCTTTGAAATTACTGCCATATCAGTAGATAAAAACCTTACTTTTAAATGGGCAACCAAAGGCGAAACAGGTAAACTTCCTTATATCGTAGAACAATTTCGTTGGAATAAATGGGTAAAAGTGGGAGAGGTAGAGGGCGAAGGAACAGCGACAGAGAATAACTATTCTTTTAAAATAACCCCACATTCAGGTAAAAATCAATTTCGTGTAAAACAAGTGGATTACACGGGGCAACCTAAAGTATCTCGCACAGTAGATTTTGCATCGGGTATAGCGCCAATAACATTTACACCTGTTAAAGCAACTAAAGAAGTTAGCTTTTATACCAAAGATGTTCCTACTGAAACGATGTTTGAAATTTATGACCAATATGGAAATGTAGTTAAACGTGGCTATTCTAAATCAGTAGACGTGTCTAATCTAACCAAAGGCTCATATTATCTTAATTTTGATAATACAATGGCTGAATTCACAAAAAAATAAATAGATTTAAAACGTATCATTTTTAAAATAATCCCGATTTAATCGGGATTATTTTTTTATAAAAAATTTTATAAAAAACATGTTAAAAATAGAACATTTAGGCATTGCCGTTAAAGACTTGGAGCAATCAATAATCTTATTTACCAAATTATTTGGCAAACAACCCTATAAATCAGAAGAAGTAAAATCAGAAAATGTTTTAACTTCTTTTTTTATGGTAGGAAATAACAAAATAGAATTATTAACGGCAACAGCCCCTGAAAGTGCCATTGCCAAATTTATTGAAAAAAAAGGAGAAGGAATTCATCACATTGCTTTTGAAGTAGATGATATTTACAAGGAGATGGAACGATTAAAAAATGAAGGATTTAGGCTTCTTGCTGATGAACCCAAATCAGGTGCTGATAATAAACTGATTTGTTTTTTACATCCTAAAGACTCCAATGGGGTATTAATAGAACTTTGCCAAGAGATTAAAAAATAAAGGTTTAAAACAAATCTAAAATCGATTCTTCTTTAACATCAAGTAAATAAGTGTTGATACCTATTTTTTTCGCGGCTTGTATGTGTTGTTCAGAATCATCAATAAATAACGTTTCTTCTGGTTTCAAATTATTGTCATTCAGTACTTTATAAAATATTTCTTCATCGGGCTTTCGCATACCTACTTCATAGGATAAATACACCTTTTCAAAATACGTCGATAAATCAGCCACATTAAAACGTTCTTTTAAATAAATATTGAAACGGTTAATATGTATTTCATTGGTATTGCTTAATAAAAAAATGCGATGCTTACTTGCTAGCTTTTGCAATAAATGCAAGCGTTCTATAGGCAAATCAAGTAATAAAGCATTCCAACAGTCATCAACGGCTTCATCAGCTAATTCACAATTAAGCTGACTACGCAGTTTTTTTCTAAATTCAACGGGCGTAATTTCACCTTTTTCAAACAAATCAAATAGGTTAGTTTGTTTTGCTTTAGAAAAAAGCGAATCGAAATTTGAAGTAGTTAATTGTGCAAAGGCCTTAACAGTGAGGTTATAATCAATATTTAAGATTACACCACCCAAATCAAAAATGATATTTTTATAATTATTGATGTCTATTTTCATAATAAGCGTGAAAGAGTTTTGTAAATTGATTACAAATATATAATTTCGCATTCTTAAAATTACATCTCTTTCATTTAGAAATGTAATGAGGGCCTATAGCTCATTCGGTTAGAGCAACAGACTCATAATCTGTGGGTGCTTGGTTCGATTCCAAGTGGGCCCACTCAAAAAAGGGGAATCAAATTATTTTTGATTCTCCTTTTTTATTCCCCCAAAATTGTCTATCAGAGAAGAGATTAGCATAGATACGTGCAGAATTTTATCTTTTAAGCGAATGAAGAGCTTTTATAGAATAAAAATATTTTTTAATTGTCAAAAAATTTAATTCGTAATAAAAAATTTAATTGTAAATCAATTGACATTTTTCACAGAAAAAGCTGCGCCGTTTTTTTACACCCGTATATTTTTTTATAATTGGTAAGTGGCAGCGTAAACAATTTTTTTTTGTGTAAACTAGCCAATGCCTTTTTAGGTCTAAATTTCTTTTCCAATTTAGAAATTCGAAACTATATATGCGACTTTCATCTATCAGTGTTTTTAATTTAGATGATGGTATGTCTTTAACCACCGCCTCGGGGTGTAATCGTACTCGATATAAGACTTCGTTTTTTATAATATTACCCACGCCAGAAAAAATGTCTTGTTCTAATAACGCATCGCAAACTAACATTTCATTTTGTTTTTTTAATTTAGTTTTTGCCTTTTTGGGATCCCACTCATCATTCATAACGTCTGCACTCCAATCATAATGATCGTTTATGTCTCCTTCTAAATATTTAATAGCGCAAGTATAAAAATTTAATTCGCCTTTACTAAAAATAAGTCCTAATCGAACCTGTCTGTCCTTCTTTTCATTAACAAGATAAGATCCAAACATCAAAAAATGAATTTTTAATGTAAAACCTTTAAAGCAAATTAAATAATGCTTTCCACAGGTTTTAATATCAATTATTTTTTGATTGACTAAGCGTTGTTGGTCAATCTTAGAATCTCCTGAAACTGAAACTATTTTTTTACCAATAAATTTTTTGGTGTTTTCTTTTACCAATATGATGGATGGGCCCTCTGGCATAATATAAATCTTTATTTGTCAACTTTATCTTTTGCAAGCCATTTATTGATTGGTGAATTCTTTGGTGTCTCCTCTTCACTATCATAACCTTCATCTACAGCATAATTATCACGATGCTTAATAAGCAGCCAACTATTACTATTCTTCTCATCCTTTTTCAATTTCACCAAAACAAACTCACCTTTTAATTTTTTTCCAAATAAATGAAATTTTAAATTCCCAGATTTTAAACCTTTTCTTAAATTTTTTTCTGCTTCTTTCAGTTCAGAATTATCGATATCCGAATAGGTGCCCTTGTCCCATATCTCCACAATACCAGCACCATAATTTCCTTCGGGTATAGTACCAGCAAAATCTTTATAATCATATGGGTGGTCTTCAACCATCATGGCAAGCCGTTTATCTTTCGGATTTAAGGAGGGGCCTTTTGGTACCGCCCAACTTTTTAATTCTCCATCCAATTCAAGTCTAAAGTCGTAGTGAAGATGAGAAGCCTTGTGACGCTGCACCACAAATATTAATTTAGAGGCCGACTTATTTACTTTTCCCTTCGGTTCTGATGTATCGTCAAAATTTCTTTTATTATTATATTTTGTTAATGCCATATCACGATGCTTTTTTCTTTTTAGAATCAAGACTTGCTTTTAGTTGTTCCATGATGTCTTTAGATTTACTGTGAACTACTTTCATTCCAGATGCTTTTATTTTTTTTCCTTTCGATTTATCTTTGATAACTTTTAAAAGTTGGTCCGTGTAAGTATCTTTGTATTTCGAAATATCAAATTTCTCTGTTAATTGATCTATCAAAGAAATTGCCATTTTTAATTCTGATGGCTTTACAGGAATTTTTGTAGGAAAAACTAATTCATCCGTATCTCTTATTTCCTGCTGAAACCTAATTTTGTTCAATATTATTACCTCTCCTTCAGCCCGAAGTATCGCCAAAGACTCACGGTTGCGCATCACATAAGTGGCAACCCCCACCTTCTTCGTCTTTTTTAAAGCAGCTACCAATAATTTATATGGACGCATTCCCGATTTATCTGGCTCAAGATAGTAGGGAGTATCAAAATACAAACTACTAATTTCATCTTCTTTTACAAAATCAGATATTTCAATAGTCTTCATTTTTTTAGCTGCAGCCGCTTCAAAATCTTCTTCGTCCAACACTATATAATCCTCGCCAATCTTATATCCTTTTACAATGTTACCCCATGCTACTTCTTTACCAGAATTTTCATTGATTCGTTGATACTTTATGTGAGCATGATCTTTTTTATCAAGCATATCCAGATCTAGACTGCTTGATGTTGTAGCACTGTACATTTTTACCGGAATGTTTACTAGGCCAAAGCCAATAGCTCCTGTCCATATTGATTTCATGTGAATGGTTAATGGTTGAAAATTATATATATAAAATTCTGTGCCATAGTATGGAACCAATATTTAAAGGTAATTCAAGAAATATTTAATGTAAATGATTATGGCTTCGAGTAATAAATTCTACAACTAATTTTCATCCATTTTATTTAAAGTCTTTCCATGTAAAAATGATGGGCAGTGCTTTTACTAAAATGGAAAAAAAATTGATAATGTATATTTGAGCGTATACACCAAAATAAAATGAAACACTCGAATCAATAATTACCCACATGCCGAAAGCAATGATAATGGCATTTCTAGCCCAAATACGCTTTTCTTTAAAAGGATAATAAGAAATAAATGCGAGTAACATATAACAGCAGGCAATAGTACCGCCCAGCGGACCATAAATAAATGCTCTGAATTGTTCAACATTCATTGGGAAATTTTCTCTTTGCCAAAAAATAGATGCAAGCATTTTTTCGTATGGCCGGAATAAAATACAGTTTCCAAAAAATGCAAAACCTACTCCTGCCAAAGCAAAAATTAAACTGGTGTAAAACAACCACTTTTGCCAAAATAGAAACCTATTATATTTAAAATGGTTTTCCATGCGTTTTTTTAATGAACTTATTTGCTATAAATGGAAACGTATTAAATGCAGAAATTGTAATTTTTGTTAATGAAGGGTATTCTGCTAATTTTTGAAAGTACCTGCTTAACTTAATACGTGTTGAAAATTCATTACTCCAAAATTTGTTATAATTTTCCACTAATTGTTTTTTAGAATTGGTAGTTGAAAAATAGGAGTCTATCTCTTGTGCTAATGCCCAAGCAGATTTTAATCCGATACTCATTCCGTTACCAGTTATTGGAGAAACGCTTCCTGCTGAATCACCAAGAAAGAATGAAGTATCGTCTATGGTTTTTTTAATTCTGAAATTAATCCCACTTATTGTCAGAGGCTCTTTAAAAAGGAATTCAGCACTTGTAAATATTTTTTCAAGGTGTTTATTTTTAGATAAAATTTCCTTCTCTAATGTTGCGATCGAATTGTTTGCATTTTTAAGATAGCTGGAATTAACAATATAACATAAGCACGTTTTATCATCTTCTATATTAGAAATACCACAATAGCCACCTTCAAAATTGTGTATTTCGATAAGGCTACGATCACGCGATATTTTAATGTGATATTTAATACCAATATAATTCGTGTTGGTCGTTTCTTGCGTTTTTTCTTTTGTTTCCAAATTTGATTTCCTTCCGGAAGAATTGCAAACTAATAGCGCTTTTGCCGTTTCACCATTTGTACTAATTTTATAATTTTTATTATCTGGAAGGGTATCATAAGCTTTTGTATTCAGCCTAAAAACTACACCTTGTTTTAATGCTTGGTTATAAAGTAGTTCTTCCAATAAATAACGGCTTATTCCAAATCCTCCCAGATCCAACGAAGTGGTAAATTCACTATTTCCACTGGTTAGTTTAAAGTTTTTTATGTTCGGTAACGCTAGTAAATTTAAAGCAGGACAAAGTTTATATAAGTAGGCTTTTGATTCTAAAGAAATATATTCTCCACAAACTTTATGACGCGGGTAACTTCCTTTTTCAATAACTAGAATATTATATCCTCTTTTCTTTAGATCAATTGATAGGGCAAGACCAGCAAGACCGCCACCAATTATGGCCACATCATATATCATTTTTCCGCAATTATAATAAATCGGAAAGCCCAACTCCATTTTACTTTATAATTTCTATAGCCTGCTCTTTCAAGTAATGAAATTAATTCCTTTTTTTTAAATCCGCGCTTTACTGAAAGTGGTGCATCATTTTTTACGAGGTATGATTTTGAAAAAAGTAGCGTAAGAATTTTTATACTATAATAAGCAAGCCAATGCCGATGCAGATCATTTGCTAAAATAATACAATGGTGAGCTTTAAAAAATTTAAAAAGTGCTACAATTTCTTCCTCTTTTAAATGATGCAAAAATAAACTACAATGGATTAAATTCACTTTGTCTAACAACTCGGTAGATATATTTTTGTAATCATCGCAAATTAGTTGTTTATTATTTATAAAAGTTAAATTTGCTTCTGCATAAGACACACAATCCCTTTTTAAATCAACACCATAAAAAAAAATATTTTTATTCTTTTTTTTTGTATACTGTGCGAGTTGCTTAATAGAATCGCCGCCTCCAAAACCAATATCTAAAACGGTATCAATATTAATTCTCTTTCTTAAGAGATATTTTAATCCATTTAGCGAAGCTTTATAACCACCAAGGTAATTATTAATAATATCTAGTTCAATAAGGTTCCTATTTAAATCGCAAGTTTTAATATCATCAAAGTCTAAAAATTCTTTTTCATATGATCTAATTTTCAACAGCATAATCTGCGAATAAATTTTTTAATACCATTGGTGTTTTTGTATCTACCGATTTTAGGCTTAGTAACTCCACGTTTAAACCTGGGCCAAACGCACAAGCAACTACTTTTTCTGATTTAATTTTTTCTGATTTTTTTATTTTATCAAAGATGTTTTTCAATATAAAAAGTATTGTCGGCGATGACATATTTCCGTATTGATTTAATATAGCTAAAGAGTCTTCGACATTTTCTTCCGTTAGATTTAGGCTTTGTTGAACAGCCTCTACGATTTTAACGCCGCCAGGATGAACAGCCCAATAATCAGTCTGTAATTGATCACCTCCTAAAAATGTATGTATTACCGAGTAAATATTTTCTTTGATTGCTTTTACTACGTCCGCACTCAAATGCATTTTAAAAGCAGAAGAGCTGAGCTCCCATTTCATAAAATCTGCGGTGTTGGGTATAAATGTAGACCCAATAGTATCTATTTCTAACATTTTTTTATTCTCTGCAAGCTTACTTTTATTTCCACACATTAAAACAGCGGCAGCTCCATCGGCAAATAATAAATTTGAAATAATATCTTCATCCTTCTCAGATGGATAAAAATGTAAAGAGCATAATTCCACACATACAATTAAAATACAGGCATTCGGATCTGTTTGTGCAATATAGTGCGCATGTTTTATCCCTTTAATTGCAGCATAACAACCTAAAAAATTTATTCCTGTTTTTTCAATATTTTGAATGCCATATTTTTCAGCAATTAAAAATTCTAATCCAGGTGCAAATAGCCCTGTACAACTTACCGTTATTAAATGCGTAATTTCCTTTGCTTCAATTTCACTCTCTGCTAATAGTTTGTCTATGACTTTTGAAGCAAGTGGAATAACCTTTTTACGATATATTTCCATCCTTTTTTCAACAGGCTGATTATAATTGCCATTCAGAAATAATTCTTGTTCGCTTCCTTTAAAATCGGGAATACAACTATAGCGCGTATTTATTTTGGTTTTACGATTTAAAAAACTTAATTTCTGTTTAAAACGTTCAGGCGTTGAAGTAACTACTGCATTAGCGTAACATTCAACAAGGTCTTCTTTCTCCATTTTATATTCCGGAACGGCAGTAGTTATATTTAGTATAAATGACATAATAATTTATTTTAAGAGTAAAATAATAAAGAACACATTATTCAAAAATGATGATAGAATGAGCATAACCATTGTATTTTTAAAATTTATGTGTTTAATGTTTTTAAATGATTTAAATGCCCAACTTAAAAAATAGATAGTAGAAGGAAGCATTACTAAATTAAAAAGCCAGAAGTTATTTATTTTATTGGGTACTGAAAAAGATAAATAGATGAATAAAGTTGCAATAGCGAACAAAAGGGCAGAAAAAATAAACGTTCCTTTTATGCCTAATAACATACTTAGTGTATTAACTCCATCTTTATGATCTGCATCATGCTGGTAAATTTGTGTTAGTGGGTAAACCGTGCCTATAAAAAATGAAGACGCAATCGCCGCATACATAACTGCTTTATTTGATAATAAAGTAGCCGAGGAAAGAGCAAAAATATCTGCGCAAAATACCCAACTCCCTTGAAAAATGAAAACCACTAGAAAACCGATAATAGGATATTTTTTGAGTCGAATGTGGCGATTGCTGTATAAACGGGAACTAATAATGTAAATAATAACAAAAATAACAAAGTAATAGTTGATAAGGGACGACAGTAATATCGCTGAAAAATCCATTAGATTTACCGTATATAAAAGCGCAATTGTGGGTTTAGGAGGGGAAGCCAACCCGCCGATGGATCCCTCATCACGATCGTTATAACTGTTATACCCATTACTACTTGGGAACACCAGAAAATGCCAAATAAATATAACCAACAGTAATTGAAGTGAAAAAGTAGGTTGTATATAAAAAAATGCAAATAAGGAAACAGGGAGTAAGAAAATTGAAAAAGGAAACCTTAAAAGTTTAACGGTATTAATAAATTGATACAAATAGTTAGATTTATTAAGATATGGTGAAAATATAGACTTAGTAATAGTTCGACTATCCGATTGTGCTTTCAGCATGCTATCGATATTGGCAATTGTTGTGCCTATCGGTTTTCTTAAGGTAAATGGCTAATAAGAACTTTTTTTGTGAAATGTTTTACGCATGTTGGGGTATCTAATTTAAACTAATGTGTATTTACCTATTTATAAAATTTACAGAAATAGTATTCTTTAATTAGCTAATCGTATTTTATTTTGCGAAATCATATTCCCGTTCTGGTAATTTATTGCTCGATATTGATCATCAATTAAAAAATTAAAAATATTAAATTGAATAAATAGGAATGTTTATAAATAATTGATTATTAATAAAATAATTGCTGTTTAAAAATTATTGGGTAATTATATAAACAGAAAGTTGTAATTAAAAATTCTTAAATAAATAAAATTTTGTAGTGGCATCTCTTTTGTTTTTTATTTGAACGTAGAAAATTTAAAGTAAATATATCTAACTAAAATTAAAATTTATCGCAAATTCACCACCGAGAGAAGATATCTCGAGGTTTTTATTCAGGTGATGATGACGAAGACACCGATTATGATGTTTAAAAATTTAACAATCATTATGTGGCCGATTATAGCGCCTACATAAAATTAATTAACCATTTAAAATTTATATTATGTATTATCACACGAAAGAATTACAATTTAATGCAAGAGTTTCTAAAGCAGATCCACGTTTTGCACGACTTCTACTAGAACAGTTTGGTGGTGGAAATGGCGAATTGAAAGCGGCGATGCAATATTTCACTCAGGCTTTTGGTTTTAAGCAATCACATCCTGATAAGTACGATATGCTTATGGACATTGCAACAGAAGAATTTAGCCATTTGGAAATTGTTGGAGCAACAATTCAAATGCTATTAAAAGGTGTTAACGGCGAGCTAAAAGATATAGCCGATGGTGAAGATATTACCACTACTTTATTGGATGGTAAGGACAAAAAAGAAAATTACATTCACGAAGCAATGATCAATCCTCAGTTTTTTGTATTAAGTGGGGGAGGGCCAACCGTAACGGATAGCAATGGAAACCCATGGCAGGGGTCTTATGTGAATGCAAATGGCGATTTAACAGTGGACCTCCGTTCAAATATGGGTGCAGAATCCAGAGCAAAAATTGTATATGAACAATTGATACAATTTACAGATGATGCCTATGTTAAAGAAACGCTAAGATTCCTAATGACTAGAGAAGTGGCGCATTACCAAATGTTCGAAGCAGCGCTTCAAACTATTCAACCTAACTTTCCTCCTGGCATTTTGGAGAGTGACCCTAAACATAGTAATACTTATTATAATCTTTCAAAAGGACTGGAAGCAAAAGGCCCATGGAATGAAGGCAAAAGCACACAGCTAAAAGAAGAGTGGCAATTTATAGATAACCCTATCGACTTTGTAAATAAAACAAATGGCTTGGTTGATGCTCCGCTAAAAGGCACCGATCGAACTGATAAAACGGTAGCTAATCACAATAAAAAATTAGCTGCAGAGCGAAGCGAAGAAATTAAATCTGTAACTCCTAAAGGAAAAACACAATGGAGTGAGTTTCCTGAGAAGCCTGTAGCTGAGAAGAAAGTAGTAGAGAAGAAGATAGTTAAAGCAACAAAGAATTAATACGTATAGAAATTAAATTTTATTAAATGCATGTGGGCGTTCGTCTCACATGTGTTTATGTTTTTTAATAAACATAGATGGCTTGTTATGGTTATTCTTTAGCATTAAATTAATCTAAAATTTTAAAAAAAATAGTGATGAATTCTGCTGCAAAAAAAACGTCTAAATCAAAAGTTATTCAAAACAAGTCGGCTAAAAATTTGAAAGATAAGAAGATCACCCGTTCTGTTAAATTGAAAAAAATTTCTACAAAAATTAATATTAACAGTTTAGTAGATTCTGCACCTAAAGCCAAAATGCCTATTAAATTAATACCCATGTTGGCAACCTTAGTAGATCAGCCATTTGATAAAGAGGGGTGGATGTATGAGGTAAAATGGGATGGTTACCGCATGTTAGCATTTGTTAATAAAGGTAAAGTAGAACTGAAATCAAGAAACGATAAATCGTTTAATAATAAATTTTATCCTATAAAAGAAGCGCTTTCTAAATGGAAGATAAATGCTGTGGTGGATGGAGAAGTGGTGGTGGTAAAAGAAGATGGTGTTTCCAGTTTTGGTGCGCTACAGAATTGGCGAAGCGAAGCAGATGGAGAGCTATTGTTTTATGTATTTGATATCTTATGGTATGAAGGTAAAAATTTAATGGAACTTCCATTAATACAGCGTAAGGCTGTATTGAAATCAATTCTACCAGCCAATTCCATCGTTAAATTCAGTGAGTATTTTTTGGAATCTGGAATTAAATTTTTCGAGTCGGCAAAATCACTTGGACTGGAAGGAATTATCGCTAAAAAAATAGAAAGCGTTTATCATGCAGGCGATCGAACCAAAGACTGGCTAAAGATAAAAGCAAATAAGCGACAAGAAATGGTAATTGGTGGTTATACAAAAAATGATGATACTAGCAAAGCGTTCAGCTCTCTTCTAGTAGGCGTATATAAAGAAAAAGAGTTAATCTATACCGGTAAAATTGGTACGGGTTTTAATAATGAAACACAACGTAACCTGTTGAAATTATTTAAACCATTGGTTTCGAAGAAATCACCTTTTACAAAATTACCAGCTATTAATAAACCATCACGCTTTCGCCCGGATCCGCCACATGCCGTTGTAACTTGGTTAGCGCCACAATTGGTTTGTGAAGTTGAGTTTTCTGAAATGACTGCTGACGGCATAATGCGGCATCCGTCTTTTCAAGGAATGCGAATAGATAAAAATGCTCAGGAAGTAGTGAAAGAAATAGAAACACCGACTACAAAAATGGTAAAGCAAAAAAATTCAACTAAAATTGTTACGGCACACCCTAAAGCGGATCGAAAGTCGTTATTAAATCCTACAGAGGATACACAAGTGCGTAAAATTAATGGTAAGGAATTAACATTCTCCCACCTTAATAAACTTTACTGGACAAAAGAAAAAATTACTAAAAGAGATTTACTTAACTATTATTATCAGGCAGCACCGTATATATTGCCGTATTTAAAAGGTCGGCCTCAATCTATGCTACGGCATCCCGATGGTATCAATGGAATAAGTTTTTTTTATAAGAATATAAAAGGTAAAGGCCCCGATTGGTTAAAATCATTTGATTATCACAGCGATGGGGATGGAGAAGATAAAGAATATTTGGTGGCCACAGATGAAGCCAGTTTATTGTACATGGCATCACTTGGATGTATAGAAATGAATCCATGGAGCAGTACTATTAAAAGTGAAGATAAACCAGATTGGTGCATCATTGATCTTGACCCTTCTAAGAAAAATACATTTGCTCAAGTGATTGAAACAGCATTAGTAACTAAAGATATTTTGGAGAGTTTGGGCGTTAAAGGGTACGCAAAAACGAGTGGCTCCACTGGTATACATGTTTATATTCCTTTAGGCGCTAAGTATACGTATGACCAATCTAAAGAATTTGCACGCATTATTGCAACGCTTGTTACAAAAGAATTGCCAGCCTACACTACGATAGAACGAATTGTGAAAAATCGTAAAGGGAAAATGTATATTGATTTTTTACAAAATAGACAACAAGCTACCGTATCTGCACCATATTCTGTTCGGCCAAAGCCTGGAGCAACTGTATCTATGCCTTTGCATTGGAATGAGGTAAAGAAAGGATTAAAGATGACTGATTTTAACATTCATAATTCCATTGAAAGAATAAGAAGTGTAGGAGATATTTTTAAACCAGTTTTAGGTAAGGGAATAAACTTAGAAAAAGTGATTAAAAATTTTCAAAAAAATAATCCATCTGATGAGTAAATTATTACCAAATTTTTATTCTGGTTTAAGCGGATTACAGCTACCTGTTCCAAAATATTTATTTCCAGAGCCTCACCAGCATTCAAGTCGCTTGACTTATTACTCCACGTTTTTTAACAGCATTGAAATTAATAGTACGTTTTATAAACTCCCTTTAGCGAAGACTATCACTAATTGGATAGCATCTGTTCCTAATGAATTTAAATTTACGTTTAAATTGTGGCGCGAAATAACCCATGTGAAAGACTTGGATTTTAAACAATCAGATGTGGAATCCTTTTTTAAGATCATTTCAAAGGCGAACTATAAAAAGGGTTGCGTATTAATCCAATTTCCTCCCAGTTTGCGCAATGCTCAGATTATGCAATTAGATAAATTATTAGAATGCATTGCCCAGAACAATATTAATAATGAATGGAAAATTGCAGTAGAGTTTAGAAATAAATCTTGGTATGAGCAGGAAGTGTATGAGCTTTTGCAAAAGTATAATGCAGGCCTTGTTATTCAAGATATACCGAAATCAATTACTCCTATGATAGATCACATGTCGGATTTTATTTATGTTCGATTTCATGGACCAACAGGAAATTACAGAGGGAGTTATTCGGAAGAATTTTTAGCTGAGTATTCAACCTACATTAAAGAATGGCTGCAAGAAGGGAAAACGGTGTTCACTTATTTTAATAACACCCTGGGCGATGCTTTTAAAAATCTGAAAACATTAAACGAATTTGTTTACAACGGCTATTAAAATATTTTTTGACCTTGCTTAAAACGAATAAAATAATTCTACATTAAAATTTATTATTTTTGATAATCATTACACTACCCTGCCAATCAGGTATGGGTATTATATTCTCTTTAGCGATTAGTATAAACTCATCAACTGCTTTCACTACGCCAGGCCATGTATGATTATAGTCATGAATAATAATAACGCCACCAGATGAAAGTTTTGGATAGAAATAATTTAAAGCAGTAATTGTGGGTTGATATAAATCGGCATCTAAATGCACCAATGCAAATTTATCTTCTACTAAATCTTTTGTTGTATCAGGAAAGTAACCCACATGATAAAATAATTGTTCAGTTTCACCTATAAAATTTTTCACAGCATCAATATTCGTATCGGCAAAATTGCTAACATTATATTTCTCTTCGTTGTTATTCTCTTTTGTTAAATCACTATCATTAAAGCCGCTAAAGGTATCAAACAAATGTAGTTTTCTGCTTTTATCCATAAGGTGAAGCATTTTTGCGGTTTCTCCTTTGTATACACCTAGCTCCGCAAACGCGCCTTCTACTCTCTGCTTTTTTAATCGTTCTACCTGAAACCAAAAATTATAAAATCTAACTTTATCGTGATAACGCTGTTCTATTCTTTTTAACTCTTTTGAAATGATTTTATTCTTAATAGCTGCTTCCCAAGAATAAGGTTTACTTATTTTATAAGACCATTTACTTTCTGCAATTTTAAAAAACAAAAAGAATAGAATAAGAATTAATAAAATGTTAGAGATCTGAAAGGTGCTTATTAGTAAAAGCATAAATAGTATAATTTTTAAAATCTATTTTAAGCAAATAGTTATTGTGGGTTGTAATAAAATTAAATTTTTATATATAATTTGTGAGCATAAAGTTCGTTAAAGTTTATTCTTTAATTAACATTATTTTCCAACTATTTTTTAATCTTTATTATACCAACAATTCGCTTCTCTAATAAGTTTTATAATAAGGCACAATTTCAAAAATAAAAATGTTTTCTCTTTAAATATAAAAATAAAAATGTACCGCACCCTCGCCTTCCTACTGCAAACAACAAAATCAAATTCCTTATAACTTATGAAAGCATAATATACGCTGGAGTAGCACTAATACGTAGTGCAATCTGTGCAGTTTTACAAAATATATTACACAAAAATTTTCTTGCTGTTAATTACATATCTTTCCAAAAAACTTCCTTTTCTTACGAAAATATTTTTATTATCAACCTATTAGAAACTGTTTAAAATTCTGTTGATAAAAATGGTATAGCGTAATGAAAAGTAAGTATATAGTAATCTATTTAGGGTTATGAAATTTTCAATAATATGAATAGTAAAGCCTAAGCCGAATCCTAGTGCAAAGTTATAAAGAATATGTTATTTCAATCTGCCGAAAATGGAAACATGATTTATGAATAATATTTGAAGTACACTTTTATGTTTTAAAAACAGGCTGTCATTGTCGTAGTTTACCTGATAACTAAACTAAGTGAAAATTATTGTATTATTATTTTTAAAAACGGAGAGGGAAAAACGTGTTTTTAGAGATTACCGTTAAATAAATAAACACTCCGTTAAATAAATATTTCGTTAAGATTGTTAAAAAAGGGGTATTATTGTTTTAAATTATTATCAAATAAAATTTAAACAATTGCTTAACCGTAGATATTAATTAATATTTATAAAAAATAAATCATAATTTATGCACTTAAAATTAAACTCATGAAAAAGATAATTACAACTTTTATTATGCTCACTCTTTTTGGGTTGAGTTCAAACGCACAAAATAAAAAGGAAATTAAGGCAATCCCCAACAGCAACAACAATAAATTATTACATTTAAATGTACCTACCGACAATGAAGGTACAGAAACAGAATTTTTAACACCGAAAAAAATACCAATAACCTTACGTGGTGTTCGCCCGCTAATAGCGTTACGTGACAGTATCTACAATTGGAAATGGGACACCATTAGCAATGCTTGGAATAGCCACCCTTATCTTAGAACGGCACCTATTGCTTACGATGCTAACTATAACTTAACAAACAAATTACAACAAACTTGGAATGGAACGGTTTGGGTGAATCAGGCTCAATACACGTATACCTACGATGCAAATAATAGCCAAACGACTGAATTTAATAAGAAATGGAACGGAACTGCTTGGGAGAATAATTATCAAATCATTTCTAATTACGATGCAAATAATAACCTAACAAACTATTACTACCAAGAATGGAAGGGTACGAATTGGGAAAATACCTATCAATTTACATATGGTTATGATGCCAATAATAACTGGACAAGCCTTTTAAGTCAAGACTGGAAAGATACAGCATGGATAAGTACTGAAAAGGACACGTATACTTATGACGGCAATAATAACCAGATTACTAGCTTATTTCAGTTTCTAAAGGACACCACATGGGAGAATTCAGTCAAATCCGAGTATATGTACGATTCTGCTAATAAATTGGTATCTTCTTTATCTTATCATTGGGACGGTCTAACTTGGATAAATAAAAGCAAAGTGGTTTATACTTATGATGCTAATAATATCATGATAAATTATTTAGAACAAGTTTGGAGGGGAGGTGAATGGAAGAACAACTCTCAAACACTTTTTAACAATTCTAATAAAACCTTTTCAAATTATTTGGTTCAAATATGGACTGGTTCAGGATGGGCTAATCAATTTCAGTTGGCGACCACCGAAGATGCAAATGGTTTGTTAACTAGTAAAGTAGTTAAAAATCGGAATAATGCTGGTTCAAAAATAACTAAAGGCGATAGTACACATTACTATTTCCATACTGTTACGAGCATAAAAAATTTAGCTGCACAAAAAGAAACGATAAATGTATATCCTAATCCTACAAAAGATATTTTAACAATTGAAAATACTACATCAAATAAAAATTCAATAATTTCAATTTACAGTATCCAAGGGCAGCTGATGATTCAGCAACCAATCATGCAGAGTAAAACAGAAATTAACGTAAACCAACTAACAAAAGGCATTTATATTTTGATGTTAAATAATGGAGAGAAGACGAGTGTGGCAAGGTTTATTAAGGAATAGAATATATAGTCATCACTTACGCCATTTTGCATACGTATAGATGTAAAGTGGCGTAAATGGTAAGTTTTTTAAATACGAAGTTCATTAGGTATAGGTACAAAATACGTTTACATTTGTTACTTAAATCTGATATTATGAAAGATACCACAAAATTAGGTTTTGGTACCAAAGCCATTCATGCTGGGCAGGAGCCCGACCCCACTACAGGAGCTATTATGACTCCAATTTATCAAACCTCCACGTATACTCAAGAAAGCCCTGGTAAAAATAAAGGATATGCCTATGCAAGAGGTAAGAACCCTACCCGTACGGCACTTGAAAAATGTATTGCAGCATTAGAAGGAGCAAAACACTGCTTATGTTTTTCTAGTGGAATGGGTGCTATTGATGCTGTTGCCAAACTATTGCGACCAGGCGATGAAGTAATTACAGGTGATGATTTATATGGCGGTACCTATCGTATGTTTACAAAAGTGTTTGCGAATTATGGTATTAAATTTCACTTTATTGATATGAAAGATATCAATAATATCAAAAAACACATTACTAAAAATACAAAGTTAATTTGGTTAGAAACCCCTACTAACCCTACCATGCAGATAATAGATATACAAGCTTGTGCAACGCTTGCAAAAGAAAATAAAATTATTTGCGCAGTAGATAATACGTTTGCTTCCCCTTATTTACAAACACCTTTGGCATTAGGAGCAGATATTGTAATGCATTCGGTTACAAAATATTTAGGTGGTCATAGTGATGTAATTATGGGTGCTTTATGTATGAATGATGATAACTTATATCAACAATTAGCTTTTATTCATAATAGTTGCGGAGCGACTCCAGGGCCTCAAGATAGCTTTTTAGTATTGCGAGGAATTAAAACATTACACGTGCGTATGGATCGCCACTGTTTTAATGGACGTAAGATTGCTGAGTTCTTAAAAACACATCCTAAAATTGATAAACTTTATTGGCCTGGTTTTACTGATCATCCCAATCATGCTATTGCTAAAAAACAAATGCGTGATTTTGGTGGAATGATATCTTTTTCTCTGAAAGGGAATAAGCAAGTGGAAGCTTTTAAGGTTGCGTCGAGCATGAAGGTATTTTCATTGGCTGAGTCTCTTGGTGGTGTAGAATCTTTAATCAATCATCCCGCTACCATGACACATGCCTCTATTCCAAAAGAAGAAAGAGATAAAGCAGGAGTGGTAGAATCGCTATTAAGATTAAGTGTTGGAATTGAAGATATTGATGATTTAATTGCTGATTTGAAACAGGCATTAGATACCATTTAAGCTATCAATAATAATCTCTATTAGAGATTGAAGGCGGTTAAAAGTTAAAGTTGTAATTTCTGCTTTTTACTTTTAATAAGTTAACTTAAACTACATATACTTCGTTTATTCTCAATATCTATTAATTGTGTGCGATTTTTGAACGATCGTTTTGTTGTGAGTTATTATCCCCAACATATAAATACTAACTTTTTCGTTACTTAGTCAAATCGTACAAGTTAGTTTCGTTGATATATTTTTTAAGATCTTTGCAATTGTCTATGATACTAAAATAGCTAGTTGAGTCGATCATTTAAATGCTACACACAAAGTCAATCAGAAAAAAGAACATATGAAATCACTTTCTATAAAGAAGTTTTTGACGGAAATTGGAGATATTGGCCGATTTACTGGTAGATTTTTTGTGGAAGCCTTCACACCAAGATATGAATTTTCGGAATTGTTACGCCAGTGTTACTTCATAGGTTATAAGTCCGTAGCATTGGTGGTTATAACAGCCTTTATAATGGGTCTAGTAATTACCATTCAATCACGACCCACACTCGTTGAATTTGGGGCAGAAGCTTGGCTGCCAAAAATGGTATCTGTTTCACTTATTCGGGAGATAGTACCTGTTATTACAGCTCTTATCTGTGCTGGAAAGATAGGATCAGGAATTGGTGCTGAGCTAGGTTCTATGAAAGTAACCGAACAGATTGATGCAATGGAAGTTTCAGGAACAAACCCTTTTAAATACCTTATTGCAACAAGGGTGATGGCAACAACATTAATGATTCCTATTCTTGCAATTCTTGCTGATGCAGTTTCACTTTATGGAGCGTTTCTTGGTACGAATATACGCGGGGTAGTTAGTTGGAACTTATACTGGAATCAGGTATTCGATACATTTTCTTTTGGAGATATTATTCCCTCCATTGTAAAAACATTTTTCTTTGGATTTGCAATTGGAATCATCGGGTGTTATAAAGGATATAATTCAAGCAAGGGTACCGAAGGAGTGGGGCATTCAGCGAATTCGGCTGTGGTGATTTCTTCTTTATTAGTATTTATTCTTGATTTACTTGCAGTACAAATTACTGATCTTTTAAACTTGACATGAGTGAAGAGATAAAAACGATGGCAGCCATTAACGATAATTCTTCTAAAAGGGAGCCTGTTATTGAGATAACAGGTTTATCAAAATCATTTGGAGATAACCATGTGTTGAAAAACTTTAATATGCGCTTGGATAAAGGAGAAAATTTAATTGTACTGGGAAAATCGGGTTCAGGTAAATCAGTATTAATTAAATGCATAATAGGCTTGTTAAAGGCAGATGCTGGCAGTATCGATATTTTAGGTAAAAATATTACTACATTGAGTCGTAAAGAGCTGGATGAAATGAGAGTTAAAATTGGGTTTCTTTTTCAAAGTAATGCACTTTATGATTCAATGACAGTGAGTGAGAATCTTGAATTTCCTTTAAGGCGACACGGAATAAACAAATCTAAAGAAGAAATAAGTGATTTGGTTAAGGAAGCGCTTACGAATGTTGGTTTAGCGCATACCATTAATATGCGACCTGCAGAGCTTTCAGGAGGAATGAGAAAACGTATAGCATTAGCAAGAACCCTTATTCTGAAACCTGAAATCATTTTATATGACGAGCCGACTACTGGTCTCGACCCATTTACGAGTAAAGAAATTAGCACCCTTATTCGAGAATTGGCTAAAAAATATAATACCTCATCCATTATTATTTCTCATGACATGAACTGTGTGAAGGCCGTGGCAGATAGAATAATTATGCTTATTGATGGCACTTGTTATAAGGAAGGAACTTATATGGAATTGAAACAATCAACGGACATAAAAATTAAAACATTTTTTGAATAATGGCAGGAGAAAACGCTAGAAATTTGCGGCTTGGATTGGTGATTTTAATAGCGACTACTTTGTTGGTCGCCGCATTGTATTTTATTGGTAGCAAACAAAATCTATTTGGATCTACTTTTCGCATCAGTGCACAATTTCGCAATGTAAATGGATTAATGAAGGGAAACAATGTACGTGTAGGCGGTATAAATGTGGGAACTGTTGAGTCTGTTGAAATTGTAAGTGATTCTGCTGTTAATGTTGTTATGGTAATAAAAGCAGATGTACAGCAGTTTATTAAAAAAGGTGCTCTCGCAATTGTTGGAACCGACGGGTTAATGGGAAATAAACTTATTAATATTAATTCAATAAATGATAGCTCACCTGCTGTTAAAGATGGAGATATATTACAAACCCTAAGACCAGTAGAAATGGATGAAATGATGAGCACCCTCAGCGTTACTAACGAAAACATGAGAGATATTACAAACAATTTTAAAAGTATTTCAGAAAAATTAAATAGCAAAAACAATTTATGGAATTTATTATTGGATACTGTTTTGTCTCATAACGTAAAATCGTCTGTTGTTAATTTAAAATTAATGAGTGATCAAGCCGTATCCGTTACTGGCAATTTGAAAATTATCATCGACGATGTGAAGAAAGGTAAAGGTACTATTGGGGCGCTCATTACTGATACACTGCTGTCTTCAAAAATAAGGCAGACGGTTGTGAATCTTGAAAAAATAAGTGATACCGCAGGAATTATTACAGGAAATATCTCACATATTGTTAATCAATTAAAACAGGGAAAAGGAACCATGGGTGTTTTGTTAAACGACACAACCTTGATATCAAACCTAAAGCAAACTATGGGAAACTTAAAGGTGGGATCGGAAAATCTTAATGAAAATATAGAAGCCTTAAGATATTCTTGGCCATTTAAAAAGTATTTCAAACAACAGAAAAAATCCAATTTAAAGAATTAAAATACGCTCTTATTTTAGTATTTTATTTAAGAATAACGGGTAGATAAAGGGGCTTTTGTAGCTGAAAATATTAATACTCAGCGAGGTTGTTTGCAGCTCGTATAAATTAAATACGACGTTCAATATAAAAAATAAGTCCGATTGTATTTTCGATTTTTTTGATAGTATAAAAAAATCTGCAAATATTATGAATAAATAGCTATTCATAAAACTTGCAGATTTATATATCGTTCCTCCGCTTCAACTTTTGATATTACTATCAAGAAAAACCGTTATTAATTCTGTTTTTTGCTAGTTTTTATTTGCAACAAGATTTATGTTTAATTCAAATTCGTCGTTGATTGCTTTATCGCCAATGCTTTTAAAGAAATTAGCAGAACCATATTTAATATCATATTTGGTACGATCAACCATAATCTTAGCAATCGTTACTATTTTCTTTTCATCCATTTTTATTTTTGCAGGAAAACTAATTTCATGAGTAATTCCTTTAATAGTTAGATTACCTTTTACTTCATAATCATTTTCTGATTTTAATGTGGCTTTGTTAAGTACAAATTTTACAGATGGATTTTTTTCTACGCTAAAAAAATCTTCTGACTTTAAGTGAGTGATTAATTTAGCGTTATAAGCAGGATCTGTAAGATCGGTGCAGGTAATAGAATTCATATCAAATTCAAAATTACCACCGGTAATGGTCTTTCCATTTCCCATTATCATTCCTTTTGAAATATTAATTGTTCCTGTATGCTCACCAGTTACTTTTTTACCTACCCATATTGCGCTAGTTGACTTACTATCTAAGTTATAAGTATTTTCTTTAAACACTTTTTTTGCAGTGGTAAAAGAAAGAGCAGTAATTGCAGCAATAGCAAGAATACTCATTGTTATTTTATTCATGATCTTAGATTTTATAAGTTTAGGATACAAATATATGTATATACATACAATATTGCAACTATTATAAAACTTATTTTTTAAAATCTAAAGAGAGTGAATTAATACAATAACGAACACCTGTTGGTTTAGGACCATCGTCAAATACATGTCCTAGGTGGCTTCCACAATTAGCACAAGTAATTTCTGTACGAATCATGCCATGGCTTATATCCTTTGTATAAACTACTTTGCTAGAATCGAGGACATCAGAAAAACTAGGCCAACCACAGCCTGCGTCGAATTTATTATCTGATTTAAATAGTTCTACACCGCATGCTGCACAGGTATAAATTCCCTTTTCTTTATTTAAATAATACTTTCCAGAATAAGGGGCTTCGGTGCCTTTTTGGCGTAATACATTATACTGTTCTGGACTTAATACTTTTTTCCAGTCTTCTTCTGTTTTAAGAGTTTTTTCATTATTATTCATAGTCGTTATCTTTTTAGGTTGTGAATTTTGGCTATTACTACTACAAGCCATAAAATTCAATACAATTAAACAAAAGCATATAATTCTCATGGGTAGATTTTAAGTAAATAAAATTGCTTGTATTAAGATTACATCAAAATCTATTCCGATTATAAGTAGCAGTTTAGATTTTGATAAAAATTTTTGGAAAAGTAAAGAGTATTGTCAGATTAGTTACGGGCTATCTTTCCCTTAACTAACCTAAAAATATTTTTTAAGATCATTAGAATTTAGATCTCTTTTATAGGTAGTCGAATAATTATAAGATAAGGGTGAGCTTAAAATGTAAAAGCAATTTATTTTAATCAATAATCATTTCAGGAATAGTTCCTTCAATAATTAAACGACCAGCAGTTGCATTTTTAATTTGTTCAACACTAATTCCAGGTGCACGTTCTAATAATTTAAATCCTTGTGGTGTTATATCGAGTACGGCTAATTCGGTTACAATCTTTTTTACACAATGTACTCCTGTTAATGGTAATGAACATTTGGTAAGTAATTTAGATTCATTTGCTTTATTTACATGTTGCATGGCAACGATAATATTTTTTGCAGAAGCTACTAAATCCATTGCGCCGCCCATCCCTTTTACCATTTTACCTGGAATTTTCCAGTTGGCAATATCTCCATTTTCGGATACTTCCATAGCACCTAATATGGTAAGATCAACTTTGCGTGAACGGATCATTCCGAAGCTCATGGCGGAATCGAAAAATACAGAACCCGGTATAGTAGTAATGGTTTGTTTACCTGCATTGATCAGATCTGGATCTTCTTCTCCTTCGAATGGGAATGGGCCCATTCCTAATAAACCATTTTCAGATTGTAATACTACATTTATATTTTTTGGGATATAATTTGCTACCAATGTGGGAATGCCAATCCCTAAATTTACATAAAAACCATCTCTAATTTCTTTTGCAATACGCTTCGCTATTCCTATTTTATCTAACATAATTTCTAAAATTAAAATTACTTTTTTCTAACCGTTACTTGTTCAATTCGTTTTTCATAATTACCACCTTTAAATATTCGGTGTACATAAATGCCTGGCGTATGTATTTGGTCAGGATTTAATTCTCCAGCAGGTACTAATTCTTCCACTTCTGCTATGGTTATTTTACCAGCCATTGCCATAACAGGGTTAAAATTACGTGCTGTTGCACGAAAAATTAAATTGCCTTCTGTATCGCCTTTCCAAGCTTTTACAATTGCAAAATCAGCATCAAAAGCCATTTCCATCAAAAATTCTTTTTCCGCACCATCTACCATAAATTTTCTTTTCTCTTTTCCTTCCGCTACTTCAGTGCCAACTCCTGCGGGTGTAAATATAGCAGGCATACCGTATCCAGCAGCTAAACAACGGGTAGCGAGCGTACCTTGTGGTATTAATTCTACCTCTAATTCACCACTTAATAATTGACGCTCAAATTCGGCATTTTCACCAACATACGAAGCAACCATTTTTTTTATTTGATGTTTTTTTAACATCAAGCCAATTCCAAAATCATCTACTCCTGCATTGTTTGAAATGCAAGTTAAGTTAGTAACCCCTTTTTTCACAAGTGCTGCTATACAATTTTCGGGTATACCACAAAGTCCAAAGCCTCCTAGCAATATAACCGCACCGTCTTTAATGTCTCTAATTGCCTCGTCGGCATTTGTTACTGTTTTATTCATGTGAAATAATTTTATAATGTATTTTTTAAAATTGAATTTTAAAACGTTTCAACGTTAAAGTTATCGGCATCATTTTTTAATTGATTATTATATTTACTACAATCGGTTTCAATACTGATTGGTTTAAGAGGTTTTTCAAAATCTGCTTGCGATATTTTAATCGACTTATCGGCATATACTTTTTGCATATATTTAGCGAATATCGGCAAAGCCATGGTAGCACCTTGTCCTTGATCTGTTCTATCAAAATGTACGGCTCTATCTTCCGCCCCTACCCAACAGCCAGAAACTAAATCGGGTGTAATGCCCATAAACCAACCATCTGAATTGTTTTGCGTAGTACCTGTTTTACCCGCCATGGGCTGCATTAATTTATATTTATATCTTAACCTAACTCCTGTTCCAATTTCAACAACTCCTTTTAAAAGTTGCAACATTACATATGATTTTTCTTCATTCATTACCTCTTCGGTACGAGGTTTAAATTCCATAATTACTTTTCCATTTTTATCTTCAATGCGAGTAATGTAAGTAGGCTCTATCCAAGTACCTTTATTTGCAAAGGTGGCATTAGCACCTACCATTTCAAATACTGATATTTCGGGAGTTCCTAAACAAATAGAAGGAGTAGGGTCAATCTTACTAACCACACCCATTCGATGAGCAAGGTTGGCGACAGCAGTTGCGCCAAATTGTTTTATTAAATAGGCAGAAATATAATTGATAGAATTTGCAAGCGCTTGTTGAAGCGTAAGCATTTTTCCATCTAATTTTTTATCACCCGCTGCATTTTCTGGACAATACATGGGTTGCCCTGCTGGCATATCAATGCATGTTTTTACATTTGGTAGTCGATAACATGGCGAGTAGCCTTCTTGTATGGCAAGTGCATAAACAAACGGTTTAAAAGTAGAGCCTACTTGACGAGCATGACCTATCTGTACGTGATCATATTGAAAAAATTTATGACTAATACCACCTACCCAAGCTTTAATGTAACCAGTCTGAGGTTCAATGGACATGAAACCCGTTTGTAAAAAACCCTTGTAATACCGAATAGAATCCATTGGCGTCATTATGGTATCTTTTTCACCATTCCAAGTAAAAATAGTCATACTCGTTTTCTCATTAAAGCTCTTTTCAATTGTTTTATAATCTGCTCCTGCTTCTTTTAATGTATGGTAGCGATCAGAACGTTTCATCGCCTGAGTCATAATATTTTTTATCTCCTCTTTGTTTACATTCCAAGCAAATGGTGCATTCCTTTTCTTTTTACACTCTATATCAAAACTAGCTTGTAATTCTTTTAAGTGAGATGCTACGGCTTCTTCTGCATAACGTTGCATGCGTGAATCGATAGTGGTATATATTTTTAAGCCATCTCTATATATATCATATTTTGTTCCATCGGGTTTAAGGTTATCATTGCACCATTTTTTTAAAAACACATCTCTTAAATATTCACGGAAATAAGGAGCTAACCCATCGTTATGGTTTTCTGGATTAAAATTTAATTTAAGCGGCCTATTTTGGTAGGTAGTTAATTCATCATTTGTAATGTATTCGTATTTATTCATTTGTTCTAATACGGTATTCCTTCTTCCTTTCGATCTTTCTGCAAAACGATTAGGGTTATAATAAGATGGATTTTTTGCCATTCCCACTAATACAGCAGCTTGTTCTACTTTTAAAGAATCAGGGGTGGTATTAAAATAAATTTCAGCAGCAGATTTTATTCCTACCGCATTATTAACAAAATCAAATTTGTTTAAATACAAGGTCACAATTTCTTCTTTGGTGTATTCTCGCTCTAATTTTACAGCAATAATCCATTCTTTAATTTTTCTATTTACTAAGCTTATACCACTTAACTCTTCACGAGGGAAAAGCATTTTTGCTAACTGTTGTGTAATAGTACTTCCCCCGCCTGTACTGCTTTTACCCAGTACAGCACCAATTACTGCTCTAAAAAGTGCTTTTATATCTACACCCGAATGGCTGTAGAAACGGGCATCTTCTGTGGCAATAAGTGCATTAATTACACTTGGTGCTATTTCTTTAAACTTTACATTGGTTCTATTTTCTGCATAATACTTACCTAACACTTTCATGTCACTGGAAAACACTTCTGTTGCTAAACTAGTATTGGGATTTTGTAAAACTTCGGTTTTTGGTAAATCAGCTATAAGCCCTACACTTATAATATATATAAATAGTGCAAGTATTGGCCCTGCAAAGAGTATCCAAAACCAAACGACGTATTTTTTAAAATTTGTTTTAGTTGTTTTTTTTCCGCACATTTTTTATTCAGCCTTTTCAATTCGTAATCCAATATCCATAATTAATGGGATGTTGTGATTTCTCATTCCGTGTTTTATTTCAAATACATAAGTTCCTGCTAAAGGAAAGCGCACATTTTTTTTAAATGCAATTTGATTGTCATAAATATCACCCATTCCACTACCCAACCATTTTCCTTTTTCATCCGCTAAAATACATTCTAATGTGTCGTTTGAAATTTTACCATTAGGAAAAGTTGTTTTTAAAAATAAAAATAAATTACTGTAAGGATATCCGTCTGCATTTCGAACATTTACATAAAAATTAGCAGGTGTAGAAGGATCTTTAATGGGTACTTCAAATTGAATTACAGTTTCACTTTCCCACCCTGTTTCGGGTATGCTTTTATTTTTTTCAAAGATACGCTTATCATCGCATGAAGAAAACATCACCACATACATTAACGTAAAAATTAATGGAAATGCTTTGTTAGCAGGCAATAGTTTAAATCTTTTCATTTCTTTCTAAGCTATTTGTTTTTAATATCTCATTAGCGATTATTAAATGAATACTAACTAAAGAGTGTTTTTATTATTAGGTCTTGGTCTGTTTGGCCTTGCTCTATTATTACCTGCTTTAGGGATAGTTGATTTATTTAAATTAGGGTTAATTGGTTTTGGCTTATTTCTTATTGGAGGATTAGGATTAGAATTCGGATTAGCAGTTTTATCTGTAGTTTGTTTTTTATTATTTTTAAATTTTCTTTTTTTAGTTTGATCAAAACGCGTAAGACTATCTTGTCCCACCACATTTTCATAATCATGTTTCTTTTCAGTAGGTTTAGCAATTACTTTAAGAGATAAGTCTTCTGGTTTTACTCCATTTTTATTCATTTCCATTACCTCTTTTACACGATCTATAGGTAAAGCTATAAAAGTATCTGGTTCACTGGTATAAGAGAAAAACATGGTGCGCCTAAATATATCTGTCTTTTGATGAAACGCTTTTCCTCGTTCTGTTTCCAGTTTAACATTGTGTACTTCTGGAAAATCTTTTAACGCATCCATATAACTATCTAACTCATAATTTAAGCAACATTTTAGCTTACCGCATTGCCCTGCTAATTTTAAAGGATTTAGTGATAATTGTTGATAGCGGGCTGCGCTTGTGGCGACCGATCTGAAATCGGTTAACCAAGTAGAGCAGCATAACTCGCGACCACAAGAACCGATGGCTCCTAGTCGGCTTGCTTCTTGGCGTGCTCCAATTTGGCGCATTTCAATACGAACCTTAAACTCATCGGCTAACACTTTAAGTAATTCCCGAAAATCCACTCTATCATCAGCAGTGTAATAAAAAATAGCTTTTGTTCTGTCGCCTTGATATTCTACATCACTAATTTTCATTTGTAGATTAAGCTTTACAGCAAAAGTGCGTGCTCTATACATGGTAGCATGTTCTAGCCCTTGTGCTTCTTGCCATTTTTCAATATCCGTAGGTTTCGCTTTTCGATATATCTTTTTTATTTCTTCAGATGCGGAATTTGTGTTCCGTTTTTTCATCTGTAATCGAACCAATTCTCCAGAAATTGAAATTACACCAATATCATGCCCAGAAGCTGCTTCTACAGCTACAACATCTCCTACGTTTAATTGCAGATTATTTACATTTCTGAAAAAATCTTTTCTGCTATTCTTAAAGCGAACCTCCACACAGTCAAAAGGTGCTTGTCCACTAGGTAACTCCATGTTTGCCAGCCAATCAAATACATTTAATTTATTGCATCCACCAGCACCACATGATCCATTATTTTTGCAACCACCAGGTAAACCAGTACTAGCTGTACTGCATCCTCTGCCAGTTGAACATCCGCTACATCCCATATATTGAGTTTCTTTCTTTTAAATTTAGTTAGTACTGTTTTTCTAAACATTCTACCTTACAGCACGTATTTAATTTATGCTATTTTGGTAAATTTAATAATTCATTAAACTTAAACGCTAAATCCATGAATAAAATTTTAGCATTTGCATTTCGTTCTAAGTGATAATGTGCTTTATTTAGTTCATCCATAAATAATTCTAAATTAGCGGCATGTATAAAAGGCGAAAATTTTTCTACAAATGCTTTTTCATCCGTTGCTAACTTTGTAAGTTCCGATGCCCCGTAGTTTATGATTAAACTTTCTCTTAAAATATGTAGCGAATAATTTAAAAAATTTTTTTGACGTTCTCTTCCTGCTCCTGCAATTTCATCTATCCAATTCAGTACGGCTTTGGAGTCAAATCGTAAACTATACCTCATTAGTTTTTGAAAAGCACCCAAATTATAGGCGGTATTTTCATTTTCATTGATTAAAAGTAATGCTCTTGTATAATTTCCATCGGCCAAGTAAGCTATTTTTTCTGCATCTGCAACATTTATTCCATTGCGCATTACCAGTGCTTTTGCAATCTCGCTATCAGCAATTTTATTTATTTTTATGAGTTGAGTTCGCGAAACAATGGTACGTAACAATTGATCCTCTGCTTCACAAACTAACAAAAACAATGTTTTATCGGGCGGCTCTTCTAAAATTTTCAATAATTTATTGGCAGCCGCAGGGTTCATTTTTTCTGCCTGCCAAATAATCATTATTTTATAGGCTGCTTCGTATGTGGTGAGGCTGAGTTTGCGAAGTATTTCTTGACTCTCTTCTGTGCCAATGATTGCTTGTTTATTCTCTGCATTTAACAATTCAAACCATTGGAAAAGACTCATGTATGGATTATCTAAAAAGGCATTTCGCCAAACGGTACTTAAATCAGAACTTGTTCTAATTTCTTTTGAAAGAGATACAGGGTAGGAGAAATGCAAATCAGGGTGAACCAATTTGTTATGTTTAATGCAAGAAGGACAAGTACCGCAGGAATCAAACTCTTGTTTTTCGTTGCAAGCTATGTATTGAGCGTATGCGGTTGCCATTGCGAGTGATCCAGCGCCTTCTGGGCCTAAGAACAGCTGCGCATGACTAATACGACCTTCTTTCACAGATCGAATTAGTTGTTCTTTTACTAATTCTTGCCCTATAATTTCGTTAAATAGCATGTTAAATTTGGCAACTCTTTTTTAATAAAATCAAAGATAAATAAATGATTTAAACGCAGGTACATTAAATAGCGTAGTTCTTATAAACTTATGAATAATTAACTATTAACCTTTTGTTTTACAGAGATCATCAACATATCGAATAAAAAATCGACTAATTTGGGTACTATAATTCTATAAAATAATGCTATTTTATATTTTTATGTGTAATTATTTTATCTAAAAAATTTAATCAATCATTTTACACATAGTTATAATTAATTGCATATCAGAGTTTTAATTTTTATTTTAGTGTTTAATGGATTTAAATTGGAGTAATTTAAATAAAATGTAAAAAAAATTAACATTCCTACGATTGAGTTATTATATTTGTCCCCACAATTAATAATTAACCTAAAAAACCCCATGAAAAAAATCATTTTTATTATTGCAGCTGTAACATTTACTGTTACTGTTAATGCACAAACAGGTGCTAAAGAAACAAAAAAAGCGACTAACAAAACAACTACTAAAACAGAAGTTGTGAAAGAAGGGCATCCAGAAAACAGTGAAGCGAAAGAAGCTCCTGCAAAAGAAGTACATGCTAAACAAACTCATAGCAAAGAAGTAAAAACAACTGAAGAGCAAAAAACGGTAGCACCTTCTGTTAAAGAAGGTAATGTGGATCCAAAAAACTAAGCGAATAAGTTTAATTATGTTTACTTTTCCATGTTAAGAGGAAGTAAAGCCTACATATCCTTTCTCTTTCCAAAATAATAATATTTTTTATTTTACCCATTCTGTTTATACAGAATGGGTTTTTTATTTAATATTTAATTTATTTAAACATTCTTTCCTCATTTTCGTATTCACTAATTATAATACACAGCTGTTTGTTAGTTAAAAAAAATGAATACACTAAAAAATAAATAAGTATGTTATAGATTTACATCCTTAATAAAAATAAAAAAATGCTTGCTACTATATTTGGAACTTTTGATTATTATAATTGGATAATTTTACCACTAATAATTTTTTTAGCACGTATTGGAGACGTAAGCTTAGGAACATTAAGGCATGTTTTTATTTCGAAAGGGTTTCGAAAGATTGTACCTTTTATTGGTTTTTTCGAAGTACTTATTTGGATTATTATTGTAGCCCAAGTAATGAAAAACTTAAGCAATATTGCCTGCTATCTTGCTTTTGCAAGTGGCTTTGCAATTGGTACATACGTTGGCTTGTTAATAGAAGAAAAATTGGCATTAGGTTTACAGGTAGTACGAATTATTACAAATCAAAATTGCGATGACTTAATTAAAGCAGTTAAAAAAGATAATCATGGAATAACGGTGGTAGATGCACAAGGGGCGGTTGGACCTGTTAAAATGTTGTTCACTATAGTTAAACGTAAAAATGTACGGCAGGTAGTTTGTTTAATAAGAAAATATAATCCCAATGCATTTTATTCGGTGGAAGAAATAAAAGATACCAGTCAAGGGGTTTTTATGCAATCGGATGCAAAATTTTCTATTCGTAAATTTTTTCCTACTCATTAACTAAAAAGAATCGTAAGAAATTTTTTTCTTACGATTCCTTTTATATGTATCAATTTTTAAAATTTAAAACTAAGCCCGCCTGTTAAGAAAGAAATTCCAGAACCTACTTCGGCATAAACAGCTACTTTATTTGAAAAATAATAACGACCTCCAGCAAAAATTGAAAAGGCACCATATACAGCCCCTTCATTTACACGGCCATTGTCATAATGAGTAGGATCAGGATCATTAGAAGTGTAATTATAAGACCTAATTTGAATTCCAATCATCATACCGCCATATAATTCACCTTTATCACTACTCAACTCATCCCAATGATATGCACCCCGCCCAGCAATTGTGTAGGCGTTCCAATTATTACGATAGTAATATCTCCCTTTATAATTATTGTAAAAATAATCATAATCATATTTACTATATACATTTCTAAATCCTAAATAAACTCCAGCACCAATATAACCGGGCCCTACTCGATCTGGTATAGCTTGTTCATATGATAAACTAAATAAAGGAGTACTCCCCGAACTGTATCCACTACCTTTGTAATTATAATAACTGTTTCCAAAACCTCCTAAACCTACTCCTAGATTTATGATACGTGTATTTTCATCAAAACAGTTACCACTGGCGGAATAGGTAAAAGCAGTCTTTTTTAAGTTGCTGAGGTTAGAGGGTTGATTTAGAAAAGAGATGTTTTTCTCAATTCCATTGGAAGCAACTGTTATTTCTGCCCCCATAATACAAGAAATAGTTACAAGTAGTATTTTTTTCATAGTGGTTATTTTAAATTTAGAATATCATACAATCAATAAACATGCAAATTTCAGCGTGCCTTTTTTTAACTTTAATTAAGGTGTTTGTTATGATTTTAAGCAGCAACTTTTCGATTTTTTTTTGCAAAGATAAAAAACATTGAGTAGTAAAATACTCATCTAGAGATAAAATGTTCAAATTTTTCGTTATAAAAACCCTAGTAACGATAAAATATTTCAACCCGATTGAAATATCCAATTTAGTGAATTGAAGTTCCAATAGGGCTGAAAAATAAAATTTATTAATTAAAACTAATAGGTCATTCCTAAGTTATAAAATACAAAACTCCAAATGTCTGCATCTTCTTCTATTTGTTTTGAAGTAGGCTTTCCTGCACCGTGTCCCGCATTGGTATCAATACGAATCAAAACGGGGTTGGTGCCTTTTTGTTTTTCTTGTAAAGTAGCAATAAATTTAAACGAATGAGCAGGTACTACTCGGTCATCATGATCGCCAGTAGTTACAAGTGTTGCAGGATACTCGGCAGCTTTTATGTTTTGTAATGGTGAGTATTTAATTAAACAATTAAAATCGGTCAAGCTATCACTAGTTCCATAATCACTTGCCCATGACCAACCAATAGTAAATTTATGATAACGTAACATATCCATTACGCCTACAGTAGGAATGGCTACTTTGGCTAAATCTGGTCGCTGCGTCATTACTGCTCCAATTAATAACCCTCCGTTAGAACGGCCATTAATAGCAAGCTTTGAAGAAGAGGTGTATTTTTCTTTTATTAAATATTCCGCCGCAGCAATAAAATCATCAAATACATTTTGTTTTAAACATTTAATACCTGCTTTGTGCCACTCTTCTCCATATTCTCCACCGCCACGTATTCCAGGAATGGCATAAATACCACCTTTTTCTAAAAACACAGCGCGATCAATTTTAAATTCAGGTGAGTAATAAAGATTAAATCCTCCATAACCAAAAAGAAAACAAGGGTTGGTGCCATCTAATTTAATACCTTTTTTGTGGGTAATAAACATCGGTATTTTTGTTCCGTCTTTACTAGTATAAAAAATTTGTTTTGTTTCATAGTCATCCGATTTAAAATCTATTTGAGATTTAAACCAAACGCTTAATTGGTTAGTAATAATATTGTATTTGTAAATTACAGGTGGTGCAATAAAAGTATTAATGGAGAAAAAAGCAAGGCTGTCTTTTTTATCGCTTTCTATGGATCCCACTTTACAAAGCCCCGGCAATTGAATTTCACTTTCTTTTTTACCGTCTTTTGTGAATACGTATAAACGAGTACTTACATCTTTTAAATAATTAGCTATTAATTTATTATTACAAAAAGATACACTTACTAATAGATCTGCTGATTCAGGAATAATTTTTTTCCAGCTATCTGGTTTAATTTTGCTGGTATAATCGACTTCCAATAATTGATATTTAGCAGCATTTTTATCGGTAATGATATATAACTTATTATCGTCATTATCAATTACGTTATAATTATTTTCAAAATTATCTACTAAGGTTATGAATGAAGAGTTAGTTTTTGTGATATCCTTCACGGCAAGAGAATTGCCGCTAGTTGTCTCTGAACTATATAGTATGAGAAGCTTTTCATCTTCAGTAGTTTGTCCTGAGAATGTTCTTAACGGATGTTTTTTATCTTCATAAACCAATTCGTCTTTATCTTGCGTATTTCCTATGGTATGAAAAAATAATTTATGATATTCATTTTTGTTTGATAACTCGCTTTCATTTGTTTTTGGTGCACTGTAAGCAGCATAATAAAATCCATTACCCTTCCATGCAATGTTTGAAAATTTTACCCATTTAATTTCATCACTTAATTTTTTCCCAGTAGCAATTTCCATTACAAATATTTCACTCCAGTCGCTTCCCGCGCGATTAACTGAATAAGCTAACATCTCGCCATTTTTACTGATAGATGTTGCACCTAACGAAGCGGTGCCATCAGAAGCTAATGCATTAGGATCTAATAGTAGTCGGGCAGTCCCCGTTAATCCTTCCTGAACATACAATACACTTTGATTTTGTATCCCATCATTTTTATAGAAAAAATAATTAGCTCCTTTTTTAAAAGGAGCTGTTTTCTTTTCATAATTCCATATTTTGGTTAGGCGCTCTTTAATCTTATCACGAAATGGAATTTTAGAAAGATAATTGGAAGTAGTAGCATTTTGTGCTTTAACCCATTTACCTGTTTCTTCGGAACGATCATTTTCTAGCCAACGATAAGGATCCGGTATTTTGTTCCCAAAATAAGTATCTACTGTATCAACTTTATGAGTTGTGGGATAACTTATTGCAGTTTGCTTTTGGTCTTTTTCACTACTGCTGCATGCCGCAAAAACAGTAAGTAAAATTATTGGGCTAAGTTTTTTATACATTGCATTAAGGTTTAGAGATTTTATTTTATTGGCGTTTTATTAAATTCGATTTAGTTTCATAAGCATAATAATACCTGTGAAAAAGGAAGTAAGATATAAAAAAAAAGACAAAGCCTAATATTAATGGATGAATGCCAAATAATACAATAAGTGTAATTAACAGATAAATACAAAAAGAGTAGGTGATGTAATTATTTATATCAACATTTAATGTATATAAAATACTATGAAAAAAAAGTATAGTTGATAACGCTAACGGAATAACAAATAAGATAGCAGCAAAAGTTTCTGGTGATTGAATAAAATTAAAAAAAATCACTAAAATTTCTGGAATTAAAATGAAGGAATACGCTAATAAAAGAGAGGCTATTCGATTATAAGTAGGTAGTGGTAAAATTCTTAAAAAGTCCATGAATTGATCTTCGAAAGATTTTACTCTAAAAATAAGAGTAGTATGTATAAAAATACTTGTAAGTATACCGAATGCAATAAATTTGATGTCCGGAGCATCACCTGCATTAATTACTCCAACCAACACTATACCCGAGCATATTTTGGTTATTACTAAACACACTTCTTGTTCTTGTAATACAAATAAAACATAGAATAAAAAAGGAGCTTTTTTTATTCTCCTCGTCCATGCTAGGGGTATTACAGTATATTCCTTATTGGTATGCATCCACACACGATAACCATAACAAAACGCAGTTGCACTAGCTAATAATAATGAATATATAAGTGTAAAAATTCCAGATAAAAAATGAGCATTAATAAAAGCAATCGATGCTGTAATAAAGAGATAGATTAAAAAAGGTAATAATAATACAATTTGTATATAGAGCAGATAAGAGAATAATCTTTTTTTTGGTAAATGAATTAGGCTCATTAAAAAATTATTTTGAGTAGCTGTAAATTGTTTTATAATAAAATGATAACATTTAAAATTATAAAGTGTAAATAAAAACAGTGTTATCATTAATAAATAAGCATGTTTACTTATATCTAACATTATTTCTGAATGTAATAGAATGGGTTTAGGGAAAGTTCCAAAACCTGTAAGCAAACTCAGTATCATTAAAAAAAAGAATAGATTAGCTTTATAGTATTCTAAAACAAAAACTCGATTTATTATTTTAATAATAATATTCATTTATTTTAAAGAGATAGTATGGTTACCAACTTCCAGCGTGCCATTAATTATAAGCTTATCCGTAAAACGGTGATGTGAGGAAAGAATTAAAACCATATCTTTTGTATAATATTCATTAATTAATGTATATAAAGCACTAACGGTTTCTGCATCAATAGTTGTTAATGGTTCATCTAATAACAAGAGCTTAGGGCTACCAATAAAAGCAAGAATTAAAGAAAGTTTTTTAAGTGTTCCACTTGAATAGGTACCAATAGGGTTATTTAAAAATTCTTGAAAGTTAAATCGCTCAATCAGTCGATTTGCTTGAAAAGTAGGCGCCTTTTTTGTTTTCTCAAAAAACTTAATCAAATCATTACCCATTAAAAAATGTGGATACATGGGTTCCGCCGCTCCATAATTAACCAGTTTTCTGTATGCTAGCGGATTTTTAATTAAATCAATTTCATTATTAAATGAGATGGTGCCTTCAAATGGTAGTAACCCAGCCAAAATTTTTAAAAAAGTGGATTTTCCCGATCCATTTTCTCCTTTAATATAATAGATATTGGGTTCAAGGGTTAATGCTGGCACGTCCAGTATCACCGCACTACCGTAAACTTTTTTCAGGTTTAAAATGTTTATCATATATTTAAATACAATCGTAAAAATAAATCGAATCCTATTCAGTTAAATATTATTAGGATTAACGGCAAGATAGTAAGATGAATGGAAAGCAAATTTAATAAAGTCGCTGTTTTTATCTAAAATTCAATTCGAATAAATAAATTATAAACTAGATTAATATTTAACTGCAAAAAAAATTACCTTTATAATCATTCAAAAACACAGCCCATGAAAAAACTGATATCCTTTACTCTTATTTGTACTGCATTTGTTGCGTGCAATAGTAATCAACAGAAAGTTGAAAATAAACAAGTGGCAGATATGAACCCACAATTTGAAAACTACAAGTCACAATTCATTGAAAATCTTTGGAAAGTATACCCTAACTGGGCCAGTGGCGAAGGCTATCATAAATATGATAGTGTACTTATTATACCTAATCAGGAATCAAGAAACAATCAATTAATATTTGTAAAATCGAATATCGATTCGCTAAAAAAGTATGATTTAGCAGCTCTATCAAACAATAATAAAACAGATTATTACATGATAGAAAATCAATTAAAATCAATTGATTGGTCTATTAAAGATCAACGCATGTTCGAATGGAATCCCTCGCAATATAATGTTTCGGGAGACTTTGCTGAAATATTAAATGGCACTTACGATTCCTTAAACACTCGTTTGCAAAATTTTTATCTGAAAATGAAAAACATTCCTGCTTATTACGAAGCAGCTAAAAGTAATATTAAGAACCCAACGGTAGTTCACACTCAATTAGCGATAGATCAGAATTTGGGAGGCATCTCTGTTTTTGAAACCGATTATGTAAAAATATTAGCCAAAACAAACTTTACAATTGCAGAAAAAACAGAAATGCAAGGGGTTGCTAAAAAAGCAGTACTTGCAATTAAAGACTTTGCCAATTGGCTTAAAAAGTTAGATAATAAGACGCCTAGAGACTTTCGTTTAGGAAAAGATTTATATGATAAAAAATTTGAATTTGATATTCAATCTGGTTATACTGTAGATCAGGTTTATGAAAAAGCATTAGCACATAAAAAAGACTTGCATGAAAAAATGTTTGTATTGGCTGATAAGTTGTGGCAAAAATACATGGCCAATGCGACTAAGCCAACAGATAAGCTCGCATTAATAAGGCAAGTAATTGATAAAATATCTCTTAACCATGTAAAACCAGATTCTTTTCAAACGGCAATTGAAGAGCAAATACCAAAACTTATCAACTTTGTAAAAGAAAAGAACTTAATATATATAGATCCTTCTAAACCGCTTGTTGTTAGGAAGGAACCAGCATACATGGCAGGAATAGCTGGAGCATCCATTTCTGCGCCTGGCCCTTATGATAAAAATGGAAATACTTATTATAATGTAGGCAGCCTTTCGGGCTGGAGTAAAGAAAAGGCAGAAAGTTATCTTAGAGAATATAATTACTATACCTTACAAATACTAAATATACACGAAGCAATACCAGGGCATTATACCCAATTGGTTTATAGCAACCAATCGCCTAGTTTAATAAAATCAATATTCGGAAATAGCGCTATGATAGAGGGTTGGGCAGTTTATACCGAACGCATGATGCTGGAGAATGGATATGGGAATAACGAAGATGAAATGTGGTTAATGTATTACAAATGGAATTTACGTAGTACTTGCAATATGATTTTAGATTACAGTGTACACACAAAAAATATGAGTAAAGACGAAGCATTAAATTTATTGATGAATGAGGCATTTCAACAAAAGACCGAAGCAGAAGGTAAATGGAAACGGGTAAGTGTAACGCAAGTTCAATTGTGTTGTTATTTTACAGGATATACAGAAATATACGATTTTAGAGAAGAGCTTAAAAAACAAATGGGTGATAAATTTAATTTAAAGGAATTTCATGAAAAGTTTTTAAGCTACGGAAGCGCACCTGTTAAATACATTAAAGAGTTAATGTTAGCAGAATTAAAGACTTCAAAATAATTTTTTGAGAAAAAATCAGGTAAACGACGAAGGATAGATGCTTATTTATTGTAATAAAATACCCAATAAAAAAAAGACTGAACAAGAACAAAAAAAATCTAATTTATCTTTTGAACTATATAATTCAATAACACTTGTAAAATCGGAGCATTGGAATAGTATTGTGGAATACGGAAGCGAATTTTTACAGCTATCTTATTTAAAGGTGCTTGAAAATTCGCATCCGCATAATATGAATTTTTACTACGCAATTATTTATGAATTGAATAAACCAGTAGCCATTGCTTATTTTCAAGTGATTGAATTTAAACCAGAAAAATTTCAACAACTAGTTGGCAGCGTGAACTTAGAAAAAACGTGCATCATCACACAATACATTAAAAAATATATAGCTAATCACATTATACGGAATATAGATATCCGCTTATTAATTTGTGGAAATTCATTTATAAGCGGAGAGCATGGTTTTGCTTACCTCCCCCAAACTAATGTTACAAAGTTGTTCGATGCTTTAGCAGATATTATTTATACTATTAATAAAGACGAAAAAGGAAACGGTAAAATTGCAGCTATTCTAGCTAAAGATTTCCATTTAAATAATCTATTAGCAGATGAATTAATAGAGTTTGATTATCATGATTTTTTAGCTGAGCCGAATATGATTGTTACTAATCAATGGCAAACGTTTGATGAGTATTTAAATTCAATGAGTAAAAAATACCGGAATAGAGCAAAAACAATTATCAAAAAAGGAGAGCACCTAGAGCGTCGTAATTTTTTTGTTGAAGATATTTATGAAAATAGTGAAGTGATTGAAAAATTATATGATAATGTATTGTTAAAGGCTAAATTTAGTTTGTCATCTTTATCCGTAGCTTATTTTGCGGAAATGAAAAAATTATTAAAAGCTGATTTTATTTTTACAGCCTATTATTACAATAATAAAATAGTAGGATTTAAAACTTACTTTGTACTTAAAAATATTATTGAAGCTCATTTTATAGGCCTAGATTATTCTTTAAATAAAGAATTAGAATTATATCAAAACATACTTTATGATTATGTAAAAGCAATGCTATTTACTAAAAAAAATCAGTTGTATTTGGGTAGAACAGCTTCTGAAATTAAAAGTACTGTTGGGGCAGAGGCACAAGAATTAAAATGTTATATAAGACATCGAAACCCATTATCAAATCGAATAATTAAGCCTTTTGTAGATTATTTGAAGCCTAGTTTATGGATCCCGCGGAGCCCATTTAAAACCCAAGAAGAGTAGCATAATTGCTATATTATATGAATTATTTTAAACACGCTCCTTTATAAAAATAAGTAGTGTAATAAGTCGTATTTAAATTATCAATCCTCACACCCTTTTTAGTACTGGCATGCACAAATTGATTGTTTTGCAAATACACCCCTACATGCGAAATTTTATTTTTCTCAATTTTAAAAAAAACTAAATCACCTTCTTTTAAATTGTTTTTAGAGGCTACTGAACATTGATTGAAAATAGTACCGGAAGGTCCTGAAATAGTTTTATTATATACTTCTTTATAAAGAAGTGTTACAAAACTAGAACAGTCAATACCATTTTTACTTTCGCCTCCATATTTATAAGGAGTGCCATACCATTTATCAATAAAAGAATAAAGGGCTATATTTGAAATATCACTGGATTTTACTCCTAATAAAGTACTGTATTTTTCTGCAAGAAGTTCAGCTTTGTTGGAGTTATGTTCACTTTTTGAAATGTTTTTTTTAGAAGCACATGAATACAAGCTGATTAAAAGAATACATCCCCCCACACTATAAAAAACAAAAAAGCGCTTAACAAACTCCATTCCTTTAAATTTCCATTAAAAATACTCTAAAATATTCTCTTTTAAAACAGTCGATAATTAGAACAGCATAAACAGGTAATATGAATTTTAAAAAAATAGTTGTTACAATAGAATAATAAACATACATTTATTCATTATCAATTTTTTTAATGAAAAAACAGATAATTCTATTTTCACTTCTCTTTTTCATCTCTTGGACGGCAGATAATTCCAGTCAATCGGAAGAAGCAAATGCCAAGATAAAATCAATATATATATACAACTTTACCAAATATATTGAGTGGCCCGATGCATATAAACAAGGTAATTTTGTGATTGGAGTTGTTGGAACAAATAATTCGTTAATGAGAGAGCTCAATAAAATGGCGTCTTTAAAAATGGTAGGAAACCAAAAAATAGAGATAGTAAATACATCTGCAAATGAACTTGCAAAATGTAACATTGTTTATCTACTGTCTGAGAATGCTGCCCAATTATCAGAAATAATTAACAACAGCAAAAATACGAGTACGCTTATTGTTGCAGATAAAGCAGGGGCTGCATTAAAAGGTGCTGGAATTAATTTTGTAGTAATAGAAAATAAACAAACTATTGAAATAAATAAGGCGAATATAGAAAAGTATAAATTAAAAATATCGGCCACACTAGTGGAATTAGCCATACAAGTAAAATAATATTTATCAACTCACATGGGTAAACTACTTATATATATAAAAAGGAATTTGGTCTTTTTTTTACTTGTTGCTAATACGTTGGCGTTAACTGCGCAAAAAGAACAAGTGAATGCAGCAGCACGTTATTTACAGCAAAAAAGCTTAGATAGTGCAAAAATAGCGATCGAAAAAGCAATTTTAGATAATAAAACAAGTACGCAAGGAAACACTTGGTATTTGAGAGGTTTTATATATAAATCAATTTATAATACACAAGAAAAGGAACAAAAGTATTCCTCCGCTCGTATTCAAGCACTAGAGTCGTTTAAACATGCTTACGAGATCGATACAAGTAAACAAGCTATTCAGGAAAGTATTAAAAATATAAAGTATTTAGCAACTACTTTATATAATGATGCAGCTGCTAGCCTCGACTCCATGGATTATAAAACAGCCTTAGAAGTGTTTGATACCTTTAAAAAATATTATTCGTTAGTAGATACTTCAGCAGTGAATAATAAACAGACAGATATAAAATTTTTACAAGCATTAGCTTCGGTATATACGCAGCTATTTGATTTAGATAAAAAAGTAAATGTTGAGTTTTTAAGCCGTGCGAAAAATACGTATAACAAAGTGTTAACGATGGACCCTAATAATATATTTGCCAATTACAATATGGGCATTCTATATTACAATCAGGCGGTTAATTTAATAAATCAGTTAGACTATGGTACCGACATTAGATCGCTTAGTGATGTTCAGGATAATTCAATAAAATTATTTAAGGAATCTCTTCCATTTTTGGAAAAAGCCTATGCTCTTGACCCCAAGCGTAAAGAAACGTTATACGGATTATCCGGTATTTATTACAGCTTAAATGAAATGGATAAATCAAATTTGTTTAAGCAACGGCTAGAAGAAATGAAAGAGAAGTAATATCTATTTTATACAAGTATGGAATTTAGATTTACAATAGCTAAAAAAATTGGTTTAGGCTTCGGAATTATTCTTTGTCTTTTTCTAGTATCTTCTGTTTTTACCTATGTAACCCTTAATAATAGCAGAAAGAAGAATGAACAAATAACGCAGTTATATAACCCTTCTGTATCCTCCCTTAAAGATTTAGACAATCTTTTAAATCGTTCAAAGTTATTAATTACTAAATGGTACTATGTTCAAACGGGTATTGACAATATAGATAAAATTCGTCTCAATACATTGTTAATGGTGGAATACCCATCTATAAAAATAAAGCTAAAAAAATACTCCTTTTACTGGCATGAAGAAGAACAAAAGCAGATGGATCTTGTACTGAAATTAATTGATGAAATGTTTATTAGTTATAAAAATAATGTCATGGCAAAGTTAAATTCTTTTGAAAGCTATCAGGATTTAAGTGTAAAATTTGAAGTACTTATGCCTTTTGAAGATATAGATACTCAATTTGAAGAAGTAACTAAAAACCTTAAAATATTAATTAATAAACAAAATTCTAATGCGTCTAACAATTCGAGTGAAATGTTATTGTCTTTTAATTTTTTAAAAGCAGTAGTTGTTTGGTTAGGTATATTAATAACTATTGGGGGTGGTTATATTGCTTATAGAACAGTTCGTTCAATCGTTAACCCTATTCATAAATTGAGAAAAATTTTGTTAATGATGAGTAAAGGAATGTTACCCAACGGAAGGATAATAGATAGAAGCGATGAGCTGGGACAAATGACTTCTGCATTGAGCGATTTGGTAGATAGCATGGCTAGAACTGCGAAATTTGCTAAGCAAGTAGGGGAAGGTAATTTTAGCTCGCACTATAAACTTCTTAGCAAGAACGATGTTCTCGGCGCCGCTTTATTAAAGATGAGAGAAAATTTACGGGAAAGCGAGCGCATACTCGAAGCTAAAGTGCTTGAACGCACAGAACAAGTGGTGCAACAGAAACAAGAAATTGAACTTAAGAATACTAAACTGCAAATTTTATTTACCCATGTAACGGATAGTATAAGGTATGCAAAACGTATTCAAGACGCTATTCTACCCCCTCAAAATATAATTGATAAAATATTACCAAATTCATTTGTATTATTTAAACCTAAAGATATTGTTAGTGGTGATTTTTATTGGATTGAAAAGAAAAATGAAAAGACAATGTTTGCAGCCATTGATTGCACAGGACATGGTGTACCCGGTGCTTTTATGTCAATTGTAGGATACAATATTTTAAAGCAACTGATGAATGCCAATCACGTTATACAACCCGCACTTTTACTTGATAGTTTAAATCAAGGAGTAAGTGAAACATTACATCACGGACAAATACCTTCTGAAGAAGAAGCTAAAGATGGAATGGACGCAGCTTTTTGTACTATTGATTATGTTACATTAACTTTAGAGTACGCAGGTGCATACAATCCATTATATGTTATTCGTAATAATGAAATAATACAAATTCTTGCCGATAAATTTCCAATAGGATTATTTTTAGGGGGAGAAAAAAGAAAATTCCAAAATCATACTCTTCAATTACAAAAGGGAGATTGTGTTTATATTTTTTCTGATGGCTATTATGATCAATTTGGTGGATTGCAAGGTAGAAAATTGATGCTAAATGTATTTAAAAAATTACTTTTAAAAATTCATTCTTTACCGATGGATAAACAAAAAGATGAATTGAATAAAACGATTGAAGATTGGCGTGGAAAATTAGATCAGGTAGATGATATTTTAATAATTGGTTTAAAAGTGGAGTAATCACTAAGTATTACTTTTTTAACCGCAAGTTATTTATAAGTCCTCCAATAGAAACGATAGCCCAAGTTCCTTCTAAAATTATAAAGGGTAAATAATTAATTAATATCGAAGCATAGCAGGCAATACCTGCGCCCAAAATATTTAATATAATATAGGCGAAGCTATCTTTTTCTAGTATATTTATTAGGTTTAATAAAAAGGCGATAAGTAAAATAAACACGCCTAAAAAGCCTATAAAATCACTTATATTAAGCTGCATGAATGTTGATTTTAATCAATAAAAAAGCCTGCTTTATTGATTAAATAAAACCAGGCCTTATGTTTTTTTGAAAAATATTATTTATCTAAATCTTCAAAAGTTACATCAGCAAAATTATCTAAATCATTTTCTTTTGCAGTATCTACTGATTCTTGTTTTTCATGTTCCGCAACAATTGGAGAAATAGATTTAATATGGGCTACAGCTTCAATTAAACCTTCCGAAAATTTTTCAAAATCTTCTTTATACAAAAACAATTTATGTTTTTCGTAAAAGAATTTACCATCGTCACCAAATCGCTTTTTGCTTTCTGTAATGGTTAAATAATAATCGTTTCCTTTTGTGCTTTTTACATCAAAAAAATAAGTTCTCTTTCCTGCTCTAACAGCTTTTGAGAATATTTCTTCTCTATCTATCACGTTTTTTTCAAATACTTCTTCCATCGGTATATTATTATAATTAATCGTTTGAATCATACAATTTAACAAATATTTGTAAAAAATAGGGTAAAAACAATAATTGTTGATAACTTTTTCAAATAAAATAACTTTACTAATTTTAAAATTTTAAAAACCACCTGTTAATAGATTAAACTTCAGCATTTAATAGCTGCATTTGCTGCAATTGATAGTACACACCCTCTTTTTTTATTAATTCGTGATGATTTCCTTGTTCAATAATACTGCCTTGCTCTAGTACAATAATTTTATCCGCATGTTTAACAGAAGAAATGCGATGACTAATAATAATAGAGGTCTTATTTTTCATTATTTTCTTTAAATTAAATAAAATGGTTTCCTCGGTCTCCGTATCAACAGCAGAAAGACAATCGTCAAAAATAAGAATTTTCGGTTTCTTTATAATCGCTCTAGCAATCGAAATACGTTGTTTCTGACCTCCTGATAACGTAATCCCTCTTTCGCCAACCATCGTGTTAAAACCGTCTTTAAATTGCGTTATATCATCATAAATTACCGCATCTTTAGCTGCTTGTTCAACAATATTTAGTTGTTGTATTTCCTGATCTATACTAAATGCAATGTTTCGGGCAATGGTATCTGAAAATAAAAATACTTCTTGCGGCACATATCCTATTTGTTCTCTGTATGAAAAAAGATTATGGGTAATGATATTTTTTTTGTCAATTAAAATTTCGCCATCGGATGTGTCGTACAGCCTGCATAATAAATTAGCAATGGTGGATTTTCCACATCCAGTATGACCTACAATGGCTAAAGATTCTCCCTTTTTTATTGTAAATGATACATTATTAAGTGCTAATAACCCGGAGTCGGGATATTTAAAACTTACATTTTTAAATTCAATCTCACCTTGTATTGTTTCATTGGCAGTATTTGTATTTCTAATTTCAGTTGAAGTTTGTAAAAATTCATTAATACGGGTTTGTGAAGCAGCAGCTCGCTGTATTAATGAAGTAACCCACCCTAAAGAAGCAATAGGCCAAGTTAATCGATTGATATAGACAACAAATTCAGCAATATTACCATAGGTTATTTTACCAGATATTGTTTGTAGCCCACCTATGTAGATAGTGAATATTGTACTTAAGCCAATTAACAGTATCATAAACGGTTGAAACATGGCTTCCGTTTTTACAAGCCCTAGCGTGTGTGTTCGATATTCAAGACTTTTTTTCTCAAATTCTTTCTCAGAGTGCTCCTCTCTGCCATACGCTTTCAGTACTCGTATACCTGAAAAAGCCTCTTGAGCCTGAGAAGTAATAATGGATAGTTGTTCCTGAACTTTTGTGCTTTTTTTGTTAATCGTATTACTAACATAATAAATTGCAATTGCAAGGAAAGGCAATGGAGATAGCACATATAAAGTAAGTTTTACATTTACATGAATCATTACAGTAATAGTAAATGTAAATGTAATAATGGTATTTAAAACGTACATAATTGCAGGTCCAATGTACAT
>JBDTFR010000061.1:0-4502 GCA_039937835.1 Bacteroidia bacterium
AACTTATGAGCGGCATTAAAATGTTCTTTTCGAGTAATGTAAATCATGTGGCTAAAAAATAAAGTACAAATATAATAGGTTTAAACCACTAATCTTTAAATATAGTAACTTTGTGAAGTATGAAAATATTAATTGTAGCGGCTACCAAGTATGAAATTGATCCTACTATACTGCAATGTGAGAACACTAATTACTTGATGCCTAATTTAATAGAATGTAAATATAAAAATACACACTTGTTTTTTTTAATTACGGGCGTGGGTATGGTTGCTACGGCTTATTATACAGGAAAAATAGTAGATGATACCTTCGATGCCGCATTTAATGTTGGCATATGTGGTAGCTTTAATCAGCATTTAGAATTAGGTACTGTTGTAAATGTATACGAAGATGTTTTTTCGGAATTAGGTGCAGAAAGTGGTACCGATTTTTTATCAACGGATGAACTAGCATTAGCGGCCACTACAAAAATTACCAATCTTAAATACGGTGCTATTAATCAGATACTAGAATTGTTACCGAAGGTTAATGGCATTACGGTTAATACTGTACATGGTAATGAAGCAAGCATTAACAAGGTGTTTGATAAGTTTCACCCCATGGTTGAAAGCATGGAAGGTGCTGCTTTTATGTTTGTTTGCGAAAATGAAAATATTCCGTATGCACAGATACGTACCGTTTCTAATTTTGTAGAAGTTAGAAATAAAGACAAATGGAATATTCCATTAGCAATTGATAATTTGAATAAAAAATTAATTGAAATTATTGATTATTTTTAATACCGATGAAACCAACTACCAAATTAACATTAGGCTTTAGTCCTTGTCCGAATGATTGTTTTATTTTTGATGCACTCATTCATCATAAAATTGACACCGAAGGAATATCGTTTGAATTTATCATGGAAGATGTGGAAGCACTCAATAAAAAAGCATTTAAAGGAGCATTGGCCATTTCTAAATTAAGCTATCATGCCTTTGCTAATTTAACAAAATTTTATCAGTTGTTAAATGCAGGTAGTGCACTCGGTAATAATTGTGGCCCTTTATTAATTACCAAGAATGTAGATTTTATAAACAATCCTTTAAAAATTGATTCGGCACGTATAGCCATACCGGGTAAATACACTACCGCAAATCTATTACTATCATTGGCTTTCCCGAAAGCTACTGATAAAAAAGAAATGCTCTTTTCCGATATTGAAGATGCCGTATTGAATGGAACAGTAGGTGCAGGGCTTATTATTCATGAAAATAGGTTTACCTATGAACAAAAAGGATTATTAAAAATAGTTGATTTGGGCGAATATTGGGAAACCCTTACTGGAATGCCGATCCCGCTTGGAGGCATTGTTATTCAAAGAAATTTGCCGGTTGAATTAAAGCAAAAAGTAGAAAACCTTATCCATAAAAGTGTTTCCTATGCGTTTGCCAACCCTCAATCGAGTTTGCCTTTTATAAAAGCCAATGCACAAGAAATGGAGGAGGAAGTAATGTATAAACACATTGACTTATATGTAAATAAATATTCATTAGATTTAGGTGCAGTGGGCAAAAAAGCCATACAACTATTATTTGATAAAGCACAAACGTTATCAATAATTAATAAAATAGAGGATTCTGTTTTTTTATAACACATCATTAACCTATAAATTATTCTAAAATGATTATAGTAACAGGAGCGGCAGGCTTTATTGGCAGTTGTTTGGTAAGCAAATTAAATCAAGAAAATTTTAAAGATATTGTATTGGTAGATGATTTTTCTGATCCAGAAAAGATGAAAAATTTAGACGGGAAAATATATTCTAAAACCATACATCGAGATGACTTTTTAGAATGGCTTAAAAAAAACCAACGCTTAGTTCAATTTGTTTTTCACTTGGGTGCCCGCACCGATACCACAGAAATGGATAAAACTGTTTTTGATACGCTAAACTTAAATTACAGCAAATCGTTATGGAAAATATGTGTTGAATTTGGCTTACCCTTGGTATATGCATCCTCTGCTGCAACCTACGGATTAGGAGAATTTGGATACGATGACAACGAACAACTTATTGATCAATTAAAACCGCTAAACCCTTACGGTGATTCTAAAAACGACTTTGATAAATGGGCACTTCAACAAACTAAAAAACCTTATTTCTGGGTAGGACTAAAGTTCTTTAACGTTTACGGGCCTAACGAATATCATAAAAAAAGAATGGCTTCTGTTGTTTTCCATGCCTACAATCAATTGAAAGAAAAAGGACTTGTAAAATTATTTCGCTCTCATCATCCTAATTATAAAGATGGTGAACAATTACGTGATTTTGTATATGTAAAAGATGTAGTGGAGGTTTGTTATTTTTTATTACACCATCGAAAAAATTCGGGCATCTATAATTTAGGTTCGGGTAAAGCACAAACTTTTTTAAACTTAGTAAACAATACTTTTGCAGCGGTTAATAAAACCGCAGTTATTGAATTTATAGATACCCCGATTGACATTCGCAAAAAATACCAATACTTTACCGAGGCAAATATGCAAAAGTTAAAAGCTATTGGTTATTCAACTCCGTTCACTACATTAGAAGAAGGCGTGCAGGATTATGTAAAAAATTATTTGGTGCCTGAAAAGTATTATTAAGATTTACGTTTCATAGGTATTTGAATTTTAGAAATCTAAATTCATTTATTAATGTAAAAGTAAAGTAGGGAAAATTGAAGGCTAATTTTATAGATTTTTTTAAACGTTGGTATTGGTGCGGTTGTAGTCCACAAAAACAGCGAACCTCCTGTTTCGTGGCGATAAGGCGCAAGATTTTTGCGTGAAAAATGAAATTGCAGGGTGGTTTTCGTGGTCGCTTTTTCTTTGCTATTTTATTTTGGAGAATAAAAAGAAAGTAGGAAGCTTATTGAAAATCTGATTATTATACGCTAATTAAATTCTTATTTAATATTAAACGTAAATTTATAACGATTCAAAAACACAAAATTAGTTGAACTACTATTTTAGGTTGGAACAAAGGGATTTTTTGTCTAGCTAAACATATTACTCCACTACAAAATAGATTCATTACTAATTCCTAGTGTACTTTTTTTGATTAACAGACTGTAAATTCATACCAAAATAGAAAAAAATCTTTACTTTCGTTGTGGAAACACTTTGAATAATTCAAAAAATCTTTTCTTTGAAAATTAAATGCAAGATGCTTATCCATCAAAAATAATACTATGAAAATATCGATACCAAAAGAAACAAAATTTAAAGAAAATAGAGTTGCGGTTAGTCCAGATGTTGCAAAAGAGTTGGTAAAAAAAGGGTTTGAAGTAATGGTTGAAACAGGAGCAGGATTAAATTCTTTTTTTTCGGATGAAGCCTACAAAGCAGTAGGCGCAGAAATCATAACTGATCCATCAAAAATATATAGCGATGCCGATGTGGTGTTAAAAGTAAATGCCCCATCAGGAGAAGAAATTGCAAAAATGAAAAAAGAGGCGATTCTTATTTCATTCATGTGGGCTGCCACTAATCCAGAACTAATTGATGCCTGCACCAAAGCAGGCATTTCTTCATTTTCAATGGATGCTGTACCTCGTATATCGAGAGCACAAAAAATGGATGCGCTTTCTTCACAAGCCAATCTTGCAGGATACAAAGCCGTGATTATTGCTGCCGATACATTAGGTAAAATTTTTCCGATGATGACCACCGCTGCTGGTACCATACGCCCTGCAAAAGTAGTTATATTTGGAGCTGGTGTTGCAGGCTTACAAGCCATTGCTACAGCTAAGCGTTTAGGCGCAGTAGTAGAAGTAAGTGACATACGACCAGAAACAAAAGAGCAAGTTGAATCATTAGGAGGGAAATTTATTGTTGTAAAAAGTGACGACTCCATTAAAATGGAAGGCGGTTATGTAAAAGGTCTATCAGAAGAGTTTTTAAAAGCACAACAAGAGTTAGTTTCTAAACATGTGAAAGAAGCAGACATTGTTATTACAACTGCATTAATTCCTGGTCGTAAAGCGCCTATATTGGTTACTGCAGAAATGGTAAAAAGTATGCGCTTCGGCTCTGTAATAGTAGACATGGCAGTAGAACAAGGTGGTAACGTAATAGGCAGCGAATTAAATAAAACCATTCAAAAAGATGGAGTAACCATTATTGGCGAAGGAAACATTCCTTCCATGTTACCGATGAATGCGAGTGATTTGTATGCAAAAAACATTCTCACTTTATTATTACACCTAGCCGATAAAGATGGTTTTAAATGGGACAGGGAAGAAGACATTACCAAAGGTTCGTTAATTACTTTTAAAGGCGAAGTGGTGAATGCCAATTTAAAAAAAGTAAACGCTTAAAATAAAATTGTTAATTAAAATTTAACCAATAAAAATGGAAACAATCAGTACTATTTTAGAATTTTTTGGAAACAATAAAGAAACATTTTATTTTGTAATTCTTTCTGTTTTTGTGGGTATTGAAGTAATAGGTGGTGTACCCAGCGTATTGCACACGCC
>JBDTFR010000062.1:0-19148 GCA_039937835.1 Bacteroidia bacterium
AGGTACTTAATTTTAGATGAGCCTCTTACTTTTTTAGATGTTCGTTACCAATTTGATTTTATGAATAAAATAAAGCAACTCCTTGAAAAAGAAAACATATTAGTGATAGGTGTTGTACATGATTTAAACCTAGCCGCAAAATTTGCGGATCATATTTTATTATTAGACCAGGGCAAAATAATGGCAGCAGGAAATAAACAAGTGGTATTATCAACAGAAAATATTAAAAAAGTATATAAGCTAACACCTACTATTTATTCTGAGAATGAAAACGTGCGTATTTTTTTTGATTGAGAACATATCAGTGATATAATAGAAAACACCATCAGAATAAAATGTTCTGAGGGTGTTTTTATATTAATTTTATTTATACTTGATTATACCTTATGCAAATTTCTTTTCAAAAGATTGCATTACCTCTACTAATGCATTTACACTTTCTAAAGGCAAAGCATTATATAAAGAAGCTCTATATCCACCAACATCACGATGACCGCGCAAGCCACTTAAGTTTGCTTCTTTTGTTAGTTTATCAAATTCAGCTTCAAATTCAGGCTTGTGCATTATAAAAGTTACATTCATATTAGAACGATCTTCTTTTGCAGTAGTACCTACAAATAAGCTATTACGATCAATTTCATTGTATAGTGTATCTGCTTTTTGCTGGTTTACTTTTTCAATCCAAGCTATTCCACCATTGCTTTTTAACCATTCTAAGGTTAACATAGAAACATAAATAGGAAACACAGGTGGTGTATTATACATACTGTCTCCTTTTATATGTACTTGATAATCTAACATAGAAAGCATTTTACGACCTGTTTTGCCCAATTTTGTTTCATCAACAGCAATCATGGTTGCTCCTGCAGGTCCCATATTTTTTTGGGCACCAGCATATATTAAAGCAAAATCGTTTCCGTTTACTTTACGACTAAAAATATCGCTACTCATATCACAAACCAACGGAATATTACTTTTCGGGAACTCTTTCATTTGTGTTCCATAAATAGTATTGTTAGACGTTATGTGTAAATAATCTAAATCAGATGGTATAGTATATCCTTTAGGAATGTAATTAAATTTTTTATCTTCTGAAGAAGCAATGATTTTAGTATTTCCAATTATTTTTGCTTCTTTAATAGCTTTACTAGCCCATACTCCTGTGTTAATGTATCCAGCAGTACCTTCAGTACGCAATAAATTGTATGGAACCATTGCAAACTGTAAACTTGCACCACCGCCTAAAAACAATACTTTGTAATTATCATTTAAACCCAATAACTCTTTGACTAATGCACGAGATTTATCCATTACCGCTTCGTAATTTTTACTACGATGCGAAATTTCAAGTAATGAAAGATTTAAATTATCAAAATTAATACAAGCCGCAGCAGCTTGTTTTAATACCTCTGCAGGTAAAATACCTGGGCCTGCACTAAAATTGTGAACTTTTAACATTTCTTTAGTAATCATGGTGTGTAGTTTATATATTTAAATTTGTCCATTAATTTAGCGGTTCAATACCTTCGAAAGAAGGTGTTTTATTAGGAGAGCCAAAATTACTGAATACATTTATAGTAATCAAAATTATTATCGTCTATTCGCAGCTTTTTCCTATAATACTTAGGTGTAATGCTATAAAAAGGCTGGTTATGGGTAAAATATTTTTGTGAAAATAATTGGTGCGGCTTGATAAGCATCAATTTAATATTAGGCTGGGTAATATAAAATTGTTTGTTAACTTTGATAGGTGTTATAATAATATAAATAATTGATTATCAATAATTTAAAATATAATTTAAAATATAATTTAATAATAAATGGCTTCATTTGATATAGTGAATAAAGTGGACGCTCAATTGCTAGACAATGCAATTAACGTAGCTCGCAAAGAAATCATTAATCGATTCGATTTTAATGGTTCTAAAACAGAAATAACCTTAGATAAAAAAGCAATGGCTATGCATATCCTTACCGAAAACGATATGCGAATGGATTCAATAACAGATGTTATTCGCAACCGGATGATTAAACAAAAGCTAGATCCGCTTTGTTTAGATTTTGGTAAAGATCAATATGCATCGGGGTTTATGCTAAAAAAAGATATTAAAGTGCGTGAGGGGATTGATAAAGAAGTTGCAAAAAAAATTATTAAAGACATTAAAGATTCAAAACTAAAGGTACAAGCGCAATTAATGGATGATCAAGTGAGGGTAACAGCAAAAAAGATTGATGATTTGCAAGGGATTATATCTCTTTTAAAAAACAACCATTACGAATTACCTTTACAATTTGTAAATATGAAATCTTAATGATTTTATAAATTCTATTATTGTAATGAATAGAGCCAATAGGCAAAAATTGATATTTTAGTTTTACGAAACAATGGATAGTTGCTGGCATCATATGAATTCCAGAAAATGTTTTTAAATATGGAGAAGTGAATTTATTTTGTTCTTTATTTCAGTTGTTAAGAGATCATAAAAACAAACCGTATTTACCTTTTATTAAATCTTTTTTTTTATACTTGTAATATGATAAATTTGTTTGTACAAGCCTTTATTTCGGTACATTGGGTAGATGTAGTTGATGTTGTATTGGTAGCACTTTTAATTTATCAAGTTTATTATTTGGTAAAAGGTACAGTTGCTGTAAATATATTAATTGGTATTATTTTATTTTATATTCTTTGGCTAATCGTAAAAGCCTTGAATATGCAATTGTTTGGTAGTATACTGGGTAAATTTATTGATGTAGGCTTTATAGCTTTGTTAATTGTATTTCAGCAAGAATTAAGACGATTATTACTATTTATTGGTACCTCAGAAATTTTCACCAAAGGTAAATTAGGTACTGGTATATTCGATTTTAAATGGAACGTTGCAGATACAGAAAGAATTGATATTAATGCTATTGTGAAAGCTTGCAAAAATATGAGTGAAAGTAAAACAGGAGCCATACTTATTATAACAAGAAGTAATGAATTAAAATTTTATACTAATACAGGTGATATTATAAATGCAAAAGTATCTGTTAGAATGATAGAAAGTATTTTTTATAAAAACTCTCCATTACATGATGGAGCCGTTATTATTTCAGGAAATTTAATCGTAGCTGCACGTTGTGTTTTACCAGTTACAGAAAAATCAGATTTTCCAGCACATTTAGGTATGAGGCACAGAGCGGCAGTGGGTATAACAGAAAATGCGGATGCCATAGCAATTGTTGTTTCTGAACAAACAGGTGAAATATCTTACTGCCAATCTGGAGAATTAAAATACAATTTAACACCTGAAAGGTTAAGAGAATTACTAGAAAAAGAAGTTTAATAGTAATTATTTAATTAACTTTTTTTAGAGTAAAAGTTATTGATATCAAAACTGAGTGAAAAGTTATTAGAAACACCTGCTATACTGTATACAGCACGTGCATAGCTAATGTGAAATTTATAAATTTTTAATCCTAAACCAAAAGAGACACCAGCTAAGCCACGCTTTTCAGATATTTTTAATTCTTTTCTGCGTTGATAATTGTATCCTGCACGTAAAAACAAATTTTTAGTAAGAATAAATTCACCACCTATCACAATATGCCTCATTAGCTTATCGCCTCCTGTTTTGAACTTGCTTACTTTTATAGGCTTACCAGTTAGTGGATCTTTTGTAGGTGTTGGATTATTGGGATCGGTATAAGTCAGATCCCACTTTTCTAAGTTTTCATACGTTACGGAAAAACGAAAAGGGACGTGTTGTGGTTTTTTAGAAAAGCCAATTTGAATTTCAAAAGGTAATTTTTCACGATTCCCTTCTACAAATGGTTTCCATTGATATCCAATGTTCTTCACAACTGCTGCGAAAGCAAAATCCCTAGCAGGTCGAGCATATACTACCCCTATATCAGCTGCAGAACCTAATGAAGAGTAATTATCTAAATGTGAATAAATGGTTTTAAGATTAACTCCTAATGTAAGATTACTATCAATTACCGAATGAGCGTAGGAAAGATTATAACTTGTTTCAGTTCCATTAAATCCACCAATAACATTACCCATTTCATCAGTACGAATAAATTGTCCATAATTAACATGTTGTATTCCTAAACTAAATACTCCTATATTTTTTATTTTTTTTGCATAAGCAGCATAGCCATAATTAACATCTGCAAAATAGCTAATATAGCTTAATGCAACATTATTATTCATTGAATCTGTGAGTAATGCTGGGTTGGTAAGGGAAACATTTAAATCATTATCTCTTGTAGAAATAAGATTACCGCCCAATGCAGAAACTCTTGCAGATATTGGCAGATTTAAAAACTCAAACGTGTTATTGCCCGCTAGTTGCGAATAGCTATAAAGAGGGGCAATTAATAAGCAAAATAGTAGTTTTTTACAATTCATTAAATGCAAATATATGTATTTAAAGTTTCGAGTAAAACGAAAGCTTTATAAATATATTGTAATTAAATCTTAATACAAATATTAAAATGAAGTAATTTTAAACAGTTTTTACTTTTTCTGGATTCGGCTTTTTAATGCTTATATCAATAGGATTAGCAACCTTTTCTTTTAGTAAAGCTAGTTTTACTACATCAATCATTTGTTCTACATAATGAAATTTCAAGTCCTTAATATATTCTTTTTTAATATCGTCAATGTCTTTTTTATTATCAACACATAATATAATCTCTTTAATACCAGCTCTTTTGGCTGCTAATATTTTTTCTTTTATTCCACCTACAGCTAATACTCTTCCACGAAGAGTAATTTCTCCCGTCATGGCTAAGTGTTTCTTTACTTTTCTTTGGGTAAAGGCCGATGCTATTGCTGTTAACATCGTAATACCTGCAGAAGGACCGTCTTTAGGTGTTGCTCCTTCTGGTACATGAATATGTAAATTCCAATTATCGAATACTTCAGGTTTAATTCCTATAAAAGTACTGTGCGATTTTAAATACTCCAATGCAATTACAGCAGACTCCTTCATTACTTCCCCTAAATTTCCAGTTAATGTTAACTTACCATTTCCTTTAGTAATGCTCGCTTCAATAAATAAAATATCTCCACCTACACTTGTCCAAGCTAAGCCAGTAACTACACCTGCTACATCATTTCCTTGATAACGATCTTTAGCATGAGCAGGACCAAGTATTTTACCTAGGCTTTTTACTGTTACCAATGCGTTATATTTTTGTTCCATAGCAATTGACTTGGCAGTATTACGAACCACTTTGGCAATTACTTTTTCTAAACCACGCACGCCGGATTCACGTGTATAATTTTCGATTATATGCTCAATTACTTCTTTATTTAAAGTAAGTTGATCTTTATTTACGCCTTGTTCTTCTAGTTGTTTCGGAATTAAATGACGTTTCGCAATTTCAATTTTTTCTTCAATCGTATAACCGGTAATTTCTATAATTTCCATTCGATCACGCAATGCTGGTTGAATATTGCCTAATGAGTTTGCTGTTGCAATAAACATAACATTAGAAAGATCATAATCTAATTCTACGTAATTGTCATAAAAAGTATTGTTTTGTTCTGGGTCTAAAACTTCCAACAAAGCAGAAGATGGATCTCCATGAAAATCATTTCCTACTTTATCAATTTCATCTAAAATAAAAACAGGGTTAGATGCACCTGCTTTTTTAATATTTTGCAATACGCGACCTGGCATTGCACCTATATATGTTTTGCGGTGACCACGAATTTCGGCTTCATCGCGCAAACCACCTAAACTCATCCGTACATATTTTCTTCCTAAACTTTCTGCAATACTTTTTCCTAATGATGTTTTACCCACTCCCGGAGGGCCATATAAACATAGTATAGGCGATTTCATATTCCCTTTTAATTTTAAAACAGCTAAATGTTCTAAAATCCGTTCCTTTACCTTTTCCATCCCAAAATGATCTTTATTTAAAATCTTATCAGCACGTTTAAGATTAAAATTATCTTTCGTGTTGTAACTCCAAGGTAAATCTAATAATACTTCTAAATAATTGGTTTGTATAGAATATTCAGCAGCATTGGGGTTCATCCGTTCTAATTTACCCATTGCTTTATTAAACGCATCAGCAACTTCTTTATTCCATATTTTCTTTTTACCCTTTTCTTTCATATCCTGAATTTCTTGGGTAGGGTTATTTTCTCCTAACTCTTCCTGAATTGTCTTCATTTGCTGATGTAAGAAATAATCACGTTGTTGTTTATCAATATCAACCTTTACTTTAGATTGTATTTGACTTTTTAATTCCAACATTTGCAGTTCTTTGGTAAGGTTAGCCAAAACTAATGTGGCTCTCTCTTTCAAATCTAAAACTTCTAACATTTTTTGTTTTTCTGCCACGGGGGCATTCATGTTAGAAGATATAAAATTTATTAAAAAGGAATGGCTTTCTATATTACGCAACGCAAATCCAGCTTCACTAGGTATATTAGGGCTGTGTTTTACGATTTGCAATGCTAAATCTTTTAAAGAAGATACTAACGCTATAAATTCTTGATCTTCTTTTTTGGGGCGAATTTCTGTAAATGGCTTAACAGCAGCTTTAATGTAGGGCTCTGTTTGTTTAATTTCTCCTAATTCAAAACGTCTTTTACCCTGAATAATAACAGTGGTATTGCCATCAGGCATTCGAAGCATTTTTATAATATGTGCTACCGTTCCTATTTTATTCAAATCTTCAACCGTTGGGTCTTCAACAGCATCATTTTTTTGAGATAAAACACCTATTATTTTTTCACCTTTATAAGCTTCTTTGATTAAACTTATAGATTTATCGCGACCTACAGTGATAGGTATTACGACTCCTGGAAATAATACGGTATTGCGTAAAGGTAAAATTGACAGTTCAGCAGGTACTTTTTCAGAATTCATCTGATCTTCATCTTCAGATGAAAGTAGCGGAATAAATTCAGCATCTTCATCAATCATATTATCACGAAACATCGGTCCTAAGCCATTCAAATCAAAATTATCAGCCATTTATATAGATAGTAAGTTTATATTCATTTATTTAAACAGGAGGTAAAGTTTCAATCACCATGCCAAGAAGCAACAATAGCCAATATGGCATATTCCGTAAATATCTATCATTTAACTAATATTATTTTTATAGGATTTAAAATAAATCAATAAAACAATGCAAAGAGAAAAAATATTTCTAACTCTAACAATCCTCCATTCTTAGCTATTGTTATCGTAAAGATAATTGAGTATTTCTTTTTCTTTTTCATCAAAGATTAATCCTCTCCGATCAAAGACACGCGAAGCTACCTCAATTGCGTTTTTAATTTTATAGGAAGTGAACCCTGAAGCGCCTCCCCAGGAAAAAGAAGGAACGTAAGTTGGTGGAAAGCCAGAACCAAATATATTGGCATTAACTCCAACTACTGTTCCTGTATTAAACATTGTATTGATACCACACTTACTATGGTCTCCCATAATTAAACCGCAAAAAGTTAAGCCTGTAAAAATGTAATCGTTTTTTTCATAACTCCACAATTTAACTTCGCCATAATTATTTTTTAAATTAGAGTTATTAGTGTCCGCACCTAAGTTACACCATTCCCCTATTACGGAATTTCCAAGAAAACCGTCATGCGCTTTATTCGAATATCCAAATATAACAGAATTATTTACTTCGCCTCCTACTTTACAATGCGGGCCTATGGTAGTGGCTCCATATATTTTTGTTCCTAATTTTAATGTGGAATGTTCGCCAAGAGAAAATGGTCCACGAATTATAGACCCTTCCATTAGTTCAGCATTTTTTGCAATGTATATAGGCCCTGCACTTGCATTTAAAATAACGCATTCCGCTTTCACACCTTCCTCAATAAAAATATTTTCGGGATTAATTAAGTGATTAGTAGCACTTAATTTACAAGACTTACGGCCTACAGTTATAAGTTCAAAATCAGATTTTAATGCAGCTTCATTTTTTGAAAAAATATCCCAAGTATTTTTAATTTGTATAAATTCTGATTTTGATTGCAAAGAAGCAAAATTATCAATTTTATTAAAATTAATTTTTTTTTCATTTCCACTGTTTATAGCTATTAATACCGAGGAAGAATAGAGCGCTTGAAATACTTCTAATTTTTTTATCTCTTCTATTAATTTCTTTGTTGGACAAATCGATCCGTTAATCCATACATTGGACGCTTCAGAAACGAAATTAATTGGAGCGTATTTTTTAAGGAGATATTCGTCTGTTTGAATAGAAACGGTTGAATTTAGCATTCTCTCCCATTTTTCGCGAATGGTTAAAATCCCAATACGTATATCGGCCATACAGCGCGTATAAGTAATCGGCAATAAGCTAATACGGGTGTTATCATCAAATAAAATAAAATTCATTTTTTTCAGTCTTTTGGAAGTTAACAGCATTTAAATAACAAATAATAATTGAATTAATAAATTTGTTTGGGGAGAACTATCTAGCTTGCTTTGTTGAGCATCATCACATAAGTATCTATTTGACTCAAAAGATATTTTATTGTTTTTGAATCTTTAATATTAATCATCATGTCGTAAATTTCTGTATGCTCTTGTTCATATTTACCAACCTTAAATTTGGCTTTAGATAAAGCAGCTATATATTTTAAAGGGAAATGATTATATATATTCAAGTCAATTAACAAATCGTACTCTTCTTCTATAAAATTTTTAACCACTACTCCAGTTGGCTTACCTGTAAAAGAAAGTTCTTTTCTGGAAATAAAGTCAAACTCTAGCTTAGAATACATAGTGGGTGGTACTTTTCGTGCGGTATAAAATCCAATAGCTTTTACTCTTTTATTGTATTCTCGTAAATAAATGATATACCGTTTTACCAATTCAAATTCTTCAACATTAGATGCATCAAATAAAATACCAATGGTTTTTACTTCCCCAAAATTAAACTTATTAGCGACACGCGTACAATTCAATAATTTTAATTCACGCTTTAGTAAGAGGTTAGCTATTGAATTTTTAATTTGTTTGTATATTCCCATTGTTTTAGTTTACTACTCTAAAATTAGATTATTTATGTTAATTAAGCATTTCTAAAAAATCGTTTTCGGATATAATTGGTATGCCTAATTTTTCTGCTTTTTTTAATTTTTCGGGCCCCATGTTTTCGCCTGCTAGCAAATAACTTGTTTTACTTGAAATAGAACCTACATTTTTGCCTCCATTTTTCTCGATCATTTTTTTAATTTCATCTCGTGAAAAATTACTAAAAACACCGGAAACTACAAATGATTTAGCTTCTAATTTATCAGTATGGTTGTTTAATTCTTCTTCTGATAATTGGAATTGCAACCCCTTTCCCGTTAAGCGATTAATTAAAATACGGGTTTTTTCATCTGCAAAATAATTAATAATGGTTTGTGCAGTTCGCTCCCCTATATCACCTATTTCCATCAATTGATTTAATGTTGCTTGTTGTAAAGCATTTATATTTTTAAAGTAAAAAGCTACTTTTTTAGCAGTTGTTTCACCTACGTGCCTTATGCCTATACCGTACAACACTCGTTCAAAAGGTACTTCTTTCGAGGTTTCTATTCCAGCAAGTAAATTAGATACACTTTTTTCGGCCAAGCGATCTAACTGTAATAAGTCGTCTTTTTTTAAATCGTATATATCTGCAATGTTGTGTATAAGCCCTGCATCGTATAATTGTGCAATTGTTTCACCGCCTAAGCTATCAATATCCATTGCTTTTCTACTAACAAAATGTTCTATGCGTCCTTTTACTTGAGGCGGGCAAGTTTGTTCATTTGGGCAATAATGATTTGCTTCTCCTTCCTGCCTAATTAAGGAGGTACCACATTCGGGACAAACTGTTATATATTCCGTTTTTACAGAAGCATGGTCGCGTTTAGATTGATCTACCCCAATTATCTTTGGAATAATTTCTCCTCCTTTTTCAACAAAAACAATATCTCCAATACGTACATCTAATTTTTCAATAATGTCTGAATTATGCAAAGATGCTCGTTTAACTGTAGTTCCAGCTAATAAAACAGGTTTTAAATTTGCTACTGGCGTAATTGCTCCTGTTCTACCTACTTGATAGGATATACTTTGCAACAAAGTAGATACCTGCTGTGCTTTAAATTTATACGAAATCGCCCAACGAGGTGATTTGGCTGTAATGCCTAACATTTTTTGCTGTTCATAGGAGTTAATTTTTAAAACAATTCCATCAATATCAAAGGGTAACGTATTGCGTTCTACATTCCATTTATTTATAAAATTAAAAACCTCTTTTAAATTATTTGTTTTTAAAATAAAATTCGGAATGCTAAATCCCCATTTTTTAGCAGCTTGTAAATTTTCATAATGACTTTGAAAAGGTAAATTCTCTCCTAAAATAAAATAGAGAAAACAATCTAAATGTCGCTTTGCAACAACCGTTGAATCTTGCATTTTTAAAGTTCCTGATGCTGCATTTCGAGGATTTGCCAACAAAGGGTCGGAAATTTCTTCTCGCTCTTTATTTATTTCATCAAAAACAGGGCGAGGCATAAATATTTCTCCTCGTATTTCAAATTCTTGCGGATACGACGTTCCTCTTAGTTTTAATGGAATACTTTTTATGGTTTTAACGTTATTAGTTACATCGTCACCTTGCACTCCATCACCTCGAGTAATGGCTTTTTTTAATTTACCATCAATATAGGTAAGTCCAATAGCAACACCATCATATTTTAACTCACATATATAGTCATATTCTCCTTTTACTATTTTTTTTACCCGATCATCAAATTCAATAATTTCAGCCTCCGAATAGGTATTACCTAAAGAAAGCATAGGGTATTTATGCTTAACTGTTTTAAATTGTTTGGTTATTTGTCCTCCCACTCGTTGCGATGGAGACTCCGGTGTTAAATATTGAGGGTATTCCTTTTCTAGTTGAATAAGCTCCTGTAACATTTTATCAAACTCGTAATCAGAAATAGAGGGATTTGAAAGCACATAATAATTAAAATTATGTTCTTCCAATTGTTGAGATAAAGTGGCTATTTTATTTTTAATCGAATCCATAATTACATCAGCATAAATTTAAGCTGGTGATTGTTCTAAACCAAACTCTTAACCCCATTTAAATAATTTTAAAGAGTTGGATTTTCGCCTCGCAAGATACGATTTTTATTATTTAAATCTTTTACTAATTTTAGGTTTTTAAATCCTTTATTTTTCAGAAATTTTAACATTTCTTCGCCATATAATGGGTTTATTTCGAAATACAACTTTCCTCCAGGTTTAAGGTATTTAAGAGCAAAATCGGCTATGGTTTTGTAAAACAACAAAGGATCATTATTGGGAACAAACAAGGCTAAATGAGGCTCATAATCTAATACATTTTTTTGCATATCATGTTTTTCTGTAATACAAACGTAAGGAGGATTACTAACTACAATATCCAATGAGGCAGAACTAATGTGTTCTAAATTAATATCATCAAAAATAGAAACGGTAATAAACTCTATAAACACATTATTTAAAAGAGCATTTTCTTTTGCTGTAGTAATTGCTTCTGCTGAAACATCCATAGCGTATACTGCTGAATTTATAATGTTTCTTTTTAAAGAAATAGCAATACAACCGCTTCCTGTACCAATATCAATAATAGAGGGATATGTTACATCATTTTCTTTAATAATCAAATCAACCAGTTCTTCAGTTTCTGGTCTCGGAATTAACACACTACTGTTAACCAAAAATATTGATTTATAAAAATCTGCTTTTCCTAAAATGTATTGTATAGGTGTTTGAAGTTTAAGGTCATTTATTGCAAAATTAAATTTTAATAATTCAGATTCACTAATAGTCTTATCTGAATTGATTATTATTTGTGCTTTATTAAAATTTAAAAACGCTTCAAAGCACAAACCTATGAAAATATCAACTTCTTCCTTTTCATGAATGCCTTTCAATTCCTTATGAAAAAAATCAATAATATCTTTTATTTTATTGGACGGAATATTCATTCAACTACTTTATTTTGTATACGTAGGTAGTTTGATTTTTATTAACTGGATTAAGCCAATGCATCACTTTGTCAATAAAACTTGGTTCAATAGTAGTCTCATAAGTTAAAGTGGGAAAGTATTTTTTCAAATCAGCAACTCGCTGTTCTATATTTTCTTGCTGCATGAATACCACGTAATTTGGCTTATTATTTGGCAATGTATTTGTATATTGTGTATAAAAAGCAGAAGTAGGTACTAGTTTTGTTATTTCAAAAACATAACCCCATTTTTCGAGATAAAATAAAGGAAGCATAGTTGTGTTGTCTCGATTACTATCTTCAATTACTAAAGCCTTTAGATCTTTTTTGCTTGCAATATAAGTCATTGCTTCCACTCTATTTCTCTTACTGTAAGCCACAGAAATAACCGATAATAATAAAATATTAATTATCCAAAACCATTTATAAAAATTACTCAACAGCCCTTTATGTGCTATCCAATAATTTGATTTGTTAACGAAATCATACCATCCAATAGTACCTAGTATAATAATAAAAGGAATGATTGGTAAAATAAAGCGCTCCTGTTTATTTGGAAAATACGAATGGAAAACGAGAAAAATAAAAGATGGTAAAAATAATAATAAATGCTTTTTCGAACTTCTTAAAAATCCAAAAAACAGGAAAATACTTACAGGTGGTATTAAAATTCCCAATATCAAAACTATATACATATACCATGGCAAAACAATATATTCGTAAGCATTTTCAAAATTATACCGAATATATTCTCGAAGTTCAACAAAAGGCTGACCCCATATATACAAATCAGTTAATCCTTGCACACTGCCAGCAATCAGCAAAAAAGAAAAAGCAACTACAAATGTCTCCTTTATCCGTTTTGTAAATAAAAGCGCCAGTCCAAACCCTCCCGTGAACATAATTGTTTGAAATCGAATAGAGAATGCAATACCCAAGAAAATACCAGCCCAAATAAATGGCATCATTCGTTTGTCATCTTCATTTTTAATAACAATCCATGTAGCTGCAATTAAGGGTGTAATACATACAAATTCTACTAAGTTATGAACACTCATAAACGGCATGAACCAAAAAAGAGCCAATAATAACCCAACTACTTTTGCAATTTGTTCACCTGCTTTTTTTAATGTTATCTTATAACCACAATAAACAATAATTAGTGAAAGTAACGCATGAATAAAACGCACCACATACATCTCCGCCTGAGGGTCTGTTATACTTATGTATTTTAAAAAACGGAATAAAAAATAATGCAGTCCTACATAAAAAAAGCTATGTCCTGATGGCGTTGGTATGGTGGAACCTTCTTTCGGAAGCCAGCTATTATTATAAAAACCGTCTACCCACGCCTTTGAAGCCTCTATAACTAAAAAATGATCGTCTTGCATTCCGTATCCCTTCGAAAAAATAACAGAAAAAAGTCGAACAAATAATGCAGCAAATAAAATTAATGGCAATGGCTTTTCATTCCACATTCTAGTAATATATCTCACAAAAAATGACGTCTAAATAAGTAATAGTTGTTGTTTATTATTTCAAAAATTGAAATACTTTTCTCCCTCCTTTTAAACTGATATATACACTTTGTATATTTAGCATTTACTCAATTTAAGAGTGAGGATCTGTTAGTTTCAATAAAAATCGCATAAAAATACTCAAATATAAACGTATCACTATTTATTTCATTTAAATTTGAATTATGAATGTACATGAACAATATATGAAACGGTGTTTGGCTCTTGCCGAAAAGGCGTTAAGGGAAGTTGCCCCGAATCCAATGGTAGGATGCGTTATAGTATATGAAAATGAAATAATTGCAGAGGGATATCATCAGTTATATGGTTATGCTCATGCAGAAGTAAATGCAATTAATGCTGTAATTGATAAAGAATTATTAAAAAAAGTGACGTTATATGTTAATTTAGAACCTTGCTCTTACTTTGGTAAAACTCCTCCTTGTGCCGATCTTATTATTAAATATAAAATTCCACATGTTGTTATTGGCAGCATTGATACCAATTCATTGATATCAGGCCAGGGCATACAAAGGCTTCAAAATGCTGGTATTAAAACAGAAGTAGGTATCTTAGAAAATGAATGTAGAGCTTTAAATAAGCGTTTTTTTACTCATCATGAAAAAAAACGACCTTATATTATTTTAAAATGGGCACAAACCGCTGATGGTTTTATCGATAACAAACGATTAGATAAAAATAAAGAGATGCCTTTACAAATTAGCAATGCAGAATCAAAAAAACTCGTTCATTTATGGCGTAGCCAAGAACAAGCAATAATTGTAGGAACTAATACCGCACTACTTGATAACCCTCAGTTAACAGTACGTAACCAAGAAGGTAAAAACCCTTTACGTATTGTAATTGACAATCAACTCAAAATTCCGAAACATTATCACCTACTTGATAAAAGTACTCCAACGCTAATTTTTACTTCAAAGGATACACCTTCTGAAACCAATTTAGAGTATGTAAAATTAAACTTTGAGAATGAAATTATCCCTCAATTATTAAGGGAATTGCATCAACGAAATATCAGATCATTATTGGTAGAGGGAGGAGAACAATTATTAAATAGCTTTATAAAAAACGGATTATGGGATGAAGCAAAAGTATTTGTTTCTGAAAAAAAAGTTAATACAGGTGTAAATGCCCCTGTTTTAAATACTAACCCAATAAATAGAGAAAATATTAGTGGAGATTGTTTACTATCTTATCAAAAGTAAAAATTACTTTTTTTTAAATCAAAATACATTTCAACACTTGTGCCTCTATCCTTCCAGGTAACTTTATCAGATAGTTTATTTATTAAGAACACGCCCCTACCATTTGGTTTATCAATAAAATCAACATTGGTGGGGTCTGGTACTGAGCTGAAATCAAATCCCTCTCCTTCATCTTTTACTGTAAAACACAAATAATTATCTTCTTTTGTTTGTACAAATAAGTGTACATTTTTAGTTAAATTAAAATTATTACCGTGTTTAATTGCATTCGAAACTGCTTCATTCAAAGCAATCCAAATATCATCACAAAGCTCATCTGTAAGTGAATATTCTTTTTTTACTTCGCAAAGCAGCGTTTCAATTGCTGAAATATTTTGTAAGGTGGATGCAAATGTCATTTTTTTTGCACCTTCTTCTGTATCTATTAAATTAATCATAGAGCGAATGTATTTTGTGCTAAAGTATATTTTTAAAACTCCAAACATTTATTATTATTGCCTCAAAATATCAACAAGTTAATAACATTCAAAAAGTATTTATTTTTGTAGGCAAATAATTGTAGAAGACACCTATATAACAATAAAAGATTCAACTGAAGGACTATTTAAAAACAAAGGCAGTAAATTCTTGTCATATGCTTTTCCTGTTGCAACAGAAGAAGAAAAAAAGAACCACCTTACCGCTTTACGTAAATTACATCCTAGCGCCCGTCATCATTGTTATGCTTTTCGTATAAGAGTCGAAAACAATTTATATAGAGTGAATGATGGTGGAGAACCTAATAATACTGCGGGTAAACCTATTTTAGGACAAATAGAATCAAAAGAGTTGACTAATATTTTAATAGTGGTGATGCGCTATTTTGGTGGAACGTTGCTGGGGGTAAGTGGCTTAATTAATGCTTACAAACTAGCTGCTGCTGATACACTATCAAATGCCACTCTGATAGAGAAAACGGTTAATGAAATGTATCAAATAACATTTAATTATTCTCATATGAACGATGTAATGAGTATTATGAAAGAAAAAAAACTGGATATCCACTCCCAAAATTTTGAATTATTACCTCAACTGCTTTTTTCTGTAAGAAAAAGTAAATCTGCTAACGTAATTGATATGTTGAATAAAATAAGTAATCTTGAAATAAAATTTATTAAACAAGAGTAATAAAATAATTATACTTAATATGAAACTATTACAAGAAATGTGTGCCATCCACGCACCTTCAGGGGATGAATCAGCAATGACTAAATTTTTGTTAACTTATATTGATAAAAATCAAAAAAATTGGAAAAATAAACCTAAAGTTTTTTCAGGTGAAGGTTTTCAAGATTGCATTGTTTTGGTTTTCGGCGAACCTCGTACTGCAATTTTCGCACATATAGATAGTATAGGGTTTACGGTACGTTATGATAAACAACTTGTGAAAATAGGAGGGCCAAGAACTGTGAAAGGAATGGTTTTAACGGGAAAAGATTCTAAAGGTGCTATTGATTGTAAATTAAAAGTAGATTCAAAAAACAATATTTCTTATAAATATAATCGCGAAATAGAACGAGGTACAGCACTTACATTCAAACCTAACTGGCGCGAAACAAAAGATTATGTACAATGCTGTTATTTGGATAATCGATTGGGTGTTTGGAATGCGCTTCAAGTAGCAGAAACATTAAAAGATGGAATAATTGTTTTTTCTTGTTGGGAAGAACATAATGGCGGAAGTGTATCGTATTTACAGAAATTTATTTACGAAAAATACAAAGTAAAACAAGCGTTAATTTCTGATATAACTTGGGTTACTGAAGGTGTACATCACAATAAAGGTGTTGTTATTTCACTTCGAGATAGTTTAATTCCACGCAAATCTTATGTTGATAAAATTATTTCAATTGCTAAAAAATCAAAAATCCCTTTTCAATTAGAAGTAGAAGGCACTGGTGGTAGTGATGCTAAAGAATTACAGCTGTCCGAAAATCCTTGGGATTGGTGTTTTGTAGGTGCACCAGAAGATAATGTGCATACGCCAGATGAAAAAGTATACAAATCAGATATTAAAGCAATGGTTGACCTTTATAAAGTATTAATGGATAAATTGTAACCGAATAATCATTCTTATTCGGTTACAATTTACCTATACCCTTTCTTTTAACCCAATAATGTTTTTTCCGCGGCTTTTAAAATAGCAAATGCTTTTTCTGTAGTTGCCGATTCGGCATAATTGCGCAACACCGGCTCCGTACCCGAAGCTCTTATCATTAACCAATCACCATTGTCAAAAAAGTATTTCCAACCATCAATCGTTTCTACCCTTTCTACTTTGTAAGCACCGAATGAAGAATATTTATTGTTTTTACAGTTTTCTACAATATTTACTTTCACATTTTCTTTCAAATGCATATCGCTTCGCTCAAACTTAAATTCGCCTACAATTTTATATACTTCTTGAATAAGATCATCTAACGACTTCCCTGATTTAACCATATATTCCCATATTGTTAAACCCACCCATATTCCATCTCGCTCTGGAATGTGGCCTTTAATAGCAATTCCTCCACTTTCTTCTCCACCTAGTAATACATCTTCATCAATCATAACACCTGCAATGTATTTAAAACCTATTTGTACCACTTGGTATTCTAAACCAAAGTGTTCACACATCTTTTTTACACGAGGGGTTACCGAAAAAGCATTCACTACTTTTCCGTTCATCTTTTTTTCTTTTACCAAATAATTAATTAGTAATAAAATAATGTGATGGGAATCTATAAAATTACCTTTATTATCATATAAACCAATTCTATCAGCATCTCCATCCGTAGCTAAACCGCAGTCAATATCTCCGCTTTCTGAAATTAATGCCGAAAACTCTTGTAAATTTTTATGAATAGGTTCTGGTGCTTGTCCATCAAAACCAGGATTATAATCGCTATGTAAAAAGGTAATATCAGGTAATAAACGACGCATTACATTTTGACCAGCTCCATACATTGCATCATAAGCAAAATTCATATTCGTAGCACGTATAGCATCCATATCAAAATTTTTCTCAACATGGTCTACATACATGGTTTCTAAATCAACGTATTCAATCAATCCTTTTCTCACAAATTCTTCAATGGATAGTGTTTCGACATCAACCGTATTCGTATTAGGTATAATATTTTCAATTTGCTGTACTTCTGCTGGTAATAAAGGACCTCCAAAACTACCTTTTAATTTATATCCATTATAAGTAGGAGGGTTATGAGAAGCGGTGATAATAACCCCCAATGATGCTTTTTTATTTTTTGTTCCCAATGAAATCATGGGAGTAGATACAAAATCTTTCGCTAAGTATACTTTAACACCTGCATTAGCAAATATTTTAGCGACTGTTTCTGCAAATAATTCGCCTGCAAAGCGGCAGTCATGCCCAACAACAATACTGGGTTTATTAAAATGATTGTTAACCCATACCGCAGTTGCTGAAGCCACTCTAGCAACATTATCTACTGTAAAATCTTTTGCAATAATGGCTCTCCAGCCATCTGTTCCAAATTTAATTTTTGTCATATACTTTTTTTTGCAAATATACTCTTTCACCGTGTATTTTAATAATTACAAGGCTCTAATTCGAGATTTTAAGTATTAAAATTTACTTAAATAAATAAAATAAAAACCCGATCAACGCTTTTTTTGTTACTTTTAGCAGAAGAATTTGAATTATATAAAAATCTTATTACTTTTAGTCTATAATTTAATAATTAAAAAACATGCAAACAGGTACAGTAAAATTTTTTAATGAAACAAAGGGATTTGGTTTCATTACTCCAGATTCTGGTGAAAAGGACATATTTGTTCATTCATCTGCTTTAAACGGTAAAATTCGTGAAAACGATAAAGTTGAATTTGAAGTAGAAAGTGGCCCCAAAGGTCTTAATGCTAAAAATGTGAAAGCGATTTAATTCATAAAATAATTTTATGGTTATGTTAAAGCATGTCTTCGGACATGCTTTTTTTATTTAACTATTCCATTCACCTACTTAAGGTACCATTCACCTATTAATTATTATAGCTTACCTAATTTCATTTTAGGTATATTATTATAGTGGCTACTTTTGAATAAAAAATTAATTATGGAAAATTTAAATGAAAATAAAAATGAAGCCGTTTTCAATGACATTCACGAAACGCAAAAAAGAGGTAAAATTTTTTCTGGAATAGTGCTTGTATCTGTGGGAGTAATTTTATTAGCCCGCGAATTAGGCGCAGAAATACCAACCTGGTTAATAAGTTGGAAAATGTTGTTAATTGTTATTGGTATTTCGGTTGGTGTAAAACATCAATTTCGTAAAATAAGTTGGCTAGTATTGGTTTTGATAGGAAGCGCCTTTTTAGTTTCTGATATCTATCCTGA
>JBDTFR010000063.1:0-23478 GCA_039937835.1 Bacteroidia bacterium
ATAAAAAATAATAGTGCTAAAATATTTTTTGTTGCTTTCATTAATTAAAAGGTACTTTTTCTATTGTTGAATTATAACCTACAAAAACACCATAGCCATTTTTTACATTACTATACATATTACTTGGTTCACCAGAGAAGAGTAGTTGTAAAGGATCATCCAAAGTACTGGACGTGTTTTGGTTGTATTGATGCCGCAATAAATATTTTTTGTATTTGTAATAGGACTGCGACACATAACGCAACGCAAAATATTTATCAGCGCCTATTTGTGTATTGTAATTAGAAAATTGACAAGTTATGGTAACTGTTTTACCGTTAAACAATTTATCAGAAATTAATAAACTACTCGAATAATTTATATAATCTATATCCCCCTCATTTATAAGAATATTATCATTGGTTTTAAAATCAGCCATAGTAGCAAATTGGTAAGGTAGTCTTGGTTGTTTAAGATATAAAACCAATTCATAAAAATTTTCCTCGTTTGGCACATCGTTAATTGTTAATTCAAATAGGGTATAGGGCTCGTTATTTTGTGTATACCCATAAGGGCATATTGCATGTGCTGAATTAATCATAACGGTGTTTGGTATTGTTACTTCTGAAAAAATGGAGTCGAAACCATTTGCATACGCAATTATTTTATACAATTCACCTTCTAATGCCAAATGCTTATTTGCGTATGTATACAAGCCATTACCTTTTGAAACTAAAGTATCTGCTACTTTATTGCCTTCATATAATAATACTAATGCATTATTAATTGTAGTATTTTTATTAGATAGAATACTTTGTGTGCTACTAACATATACCTTTATAAGGCTATCGGGTACTAATATGCTGCTAATTACTAATTTTGGGGCTTGGGGCTTAAAATCATATTCTAATTTTTTAGTGCAACCAGTTATTAGTACAAAGTTTATAATAAAAAAAAAGAGTAGTTGATGATTTTTCATGATGTTGAAACGGATATTAACAATAGATATTATAACGAAAAAAAATTTCGTTATAAAAATGAATATTAATTATATCTATATTTTTAATACCTTTAATGCATTATTTAAGTGATTCATCGACATTATTATTAATAAATCAATTGATTACTTTTTATAATTTCCATTTAATTATTGGTTAAATTTATATGGAAACCATGTTCATCTTTCAACTAAAAAATATATTTTAAAATAAAGACGGATGATATTAAACAAACTACTGTTGGAAGAACTAATAAATAAAAAATACGCTCTAAGAAACTCTTACTTATCTTTGCAAAGATTAAAATTTGTGTATGGAAATTAAATCTACAGGCTATTCCGTTTATTTATCTGAGGATATATCAGTAGAAATAAATCGTTTTTTAGATAGTCAAACTGAATACTCCAAGCTATTTATTTTAGTTGATGAAAATTCATTTCGGCATTGCTATCCGCAACTGGTTGAAAAAGTACAACGATTTGAGCAAGCAGAACTTATTGAAATTGAAAGTGGTGAAGAAAATAAGAATATTACTATTTGTACTCATATATGGAGCGCATTAAGTGAATGTGGCGCCGACCGAAAAAGCTTATTTATAAATATAGGTGGAGGGGTAATTGGAGACATGGGTGGATTTGTAGCTTCCACCTTTAAGCGTGGTATTGATTTTATTAATATACCAACTACTTTACTTTCGCAAGTTGATGCCTCTATAGGTGGCAAGCTGGGAATTGATATGAATCATTTAAAAAATGAAATTGGTCTATTTAATAATCCTAAGGCTGTATTTATAAACAGTAATTTTTTAACTACCTTAGATAAACGACAATTATTATCAGGATTTGCGGAAATAATTAAACATGGTTTAATTGTAGATTTCAATTACTGGAAAGCTATTTTAAAAATAGATTTGTTTAATGATTCTTTAGTTGAAACGATTAAAACTTCTATCACTATAAAAAATAATATAGTTGCTGCTGATCCTCATGAAAAAAATGTTAGAAAAAAATTAAATTTTGGTCATACTATTGGTCATGCGTTAGAAACATTTTTTTTAGAACAAAATATAGAAAAGGCTTTTTTACATGGCGAGGCAATAGCCATAGGTATGATATGTGAAGCTTACCTTTCACAAAAAAGCACCAACCTTAGTAAAGAAGCATTGACAGAAATTACACAGTTTATCATTAAAACCTACGGATTAATAGATATTACGAATGTAGACACAGATAAAATAATTGAATTGATGAAACATGATAAAAAAAATGAAAATAATTGTATTAATTTTTCGTTGTTATCTGCCATCGGTTCGTGTGAAATAAATAAATCTGTAGAAATAGACCTAATTATTGAATCTCTTACCTATTATTCGATGCAAGATAAAATAGAATAACAATTATTTCTACCTTAACCTTTTTCAAGTGAATACATAACATGATGTACAGAGTTTCAAATCCTACAAAAAAAATAAAGGGCTCAATTGAACTCACCGCTTCTAAAAGCGAGAGCAATCGTGCATTGATCATAAAAGCATTATGTAAAGATAATTTTGAAATAAAAAACTTAGCTACCGCTCAGGATACACAAACCTTACAGGAGATTTTATTAGCAGATAAAAAACAACTAAGCATCAAAAATAAATCTGAAATAACATATGATGTGGGGCCAGCTGGTACCACCATGCGTTTTTTAACTGCCTATTTTTCAGCAAAACCAGGCACTAGAATTTTAACGGGGTCAGATAGAATGAAACAACGACCTATTAACACCTTAGTAAATGCATTAAGAAAATTGGGTGCCACGATTTATTATTTAGAAGAAGACGGTTTCCCCCCATTAAGAATTGAAGGTAAACTGTTAAATGGAGGAGAAATAGAAATGGACGGGAACATTAGTAGTCAGTTTATATCTGCACTTCTGCTTGCTTCACCTGCTTTTAAAAATGGACTGGTAATAAATTTTAAACAAACGCTTACTTCTCGGCCATATATTAATATGACATTAAAAATGATGGAAGAGTTTGATGTATATGGGGTTTGGAACGGCAATTCGATTATAGTAAGTAAGCAACGCTACAAAACAAAAGACCCCAACTATATTTATCATGTAGAAGGAGACTGGAGCGCCGCTTCTTACTGGTATGCATTTGCTGCTTTAGCGGATGAAGTAGATTTTAAAATTAAAGGTTTAAAAGAAGATAGTTTACAGGGTGATGCAATGGTAGCGAAATTGTTTAACTTTTTTAATGTTCACACCAATTATTCAAAAAATACAATACATCTTACAAAAACAAAAACAAAAGTAGAAATTCAACAATTTGGGTTTGATTTCTCAGATTGCCCAGATTTAGCTCAAACAGTAGCTGTAGTGGTTGGACTTTTAAAGATGCCTGCTTTTTTTACAGGATTACATACGTTGCGTATTAAAGAAACCGATCGGGTGCTCGCTTTAAAAAATGAATTAGAAAAAATAGGAGTTAATATAGAAATTCTAAATGACGAATCGGTGGAAATCACCCCCTCTCCAATTCCAGTAATACCTTCAAGCACTTGTTATATTAAAACATACGAAGATCATCGAATGGCAATGGCTTTTTCTGCGTTAGCTATAAAACTAAAGTCAATATCAATTGAAGAACCGAATGTAGTTAAAAAATCATATCCCTATTTTTGGAATGATCTTGAAAAAGTTGGCTTCAAGATAGAAGACGTAAACGAATTTACTTATTAAGAAAACTATTAATTCTACTTATTACCAATTTATTCTGCAATAATTTTTCCATTTTCGAACGTTGCAATAAAGGATTTTGGATAGCCTTCTTTACTCAATTTTTCTTGTCTTTTAATAGCTTGTTCTTTAGAGGTAAAATTACCACTAAAATATTTGGTGATTCCATTTTCTAAAGTAAGCGTTGTAACTTCAGCTACATCTTTAAAATCCTTTTTAGCTGAAAAGGCACCTATTTGAACACGATATGATTTTTTAGATGCCTCGGGTTTTGAAGTTTTTACAACATTGCTCTCCACCTCAGTATTAGCTGGTTTATTATCACTACTAATTTTACTTTTAGAACCGTTTTCTAATTCTGCTTTTTCTACATTTGCATTTTCGGCTGATTTTGGAGAAGTAATCGTAGTATTATCATCAAAAGAAGCATCCAATACTTTTGGAGTTTCCGTTTTTGTTAATTGGCCATCATTTTTAACCGTAATGGTTTGCGGGGCTAAATCAAAAAAGCTACGTTCATTATTTTTGATATATGAATATTTTGCTGTGAGATTTTTAGCTCCAGAAGCATCTGCTGGTACAGTTATCTTGTAGCTTACAGAATAACTAATTTCTTTGGGGGGAGCTATCCAAACAATTTTAACTCCATTTTCTAACGACGAAAAACTCCCGCCCTTACTATCTATCTCCGTAGCAGTAAAACCTTTTGGTAATTCTTGATAAAACTTCATAAACCCGGAAACATTACCTCGATTAACCTTTATTTCAACAGTAAATGAAGAGCCCGCAGCCACAGTATTAGGTACAATTTGTGAAGCTGTTAAGTCTTGTGCAACAATAATAGCGTTTGAAGCAACAAGAGTAATAAAAGTAAAAACAAAAGATTTTAGCATATAAATTGATAATAAAGTATTAATAATATTAAATAATTGTAGCTAATTTAGGAAATCTCTTTACAAAATGCAAAAAAATTCAATATTTTTTGTGTTTTTTTATATAAGGTATAATTGTGAATTTGTTTATCTAAAATTTCATTTATGAAAATAAAAAAAAGTATAGGTAATCTTACAAGAGTTATAGGTAAAATAAAAAAGCATAATTATAAAGAAATCAGTTTAATCTTTTTTAATTGAAATACACCTCTATTAATTATCAAATAAAAAAAAACAATTACTGAGTTTAAACAGCTACTATTTAATATACTCTTTCAACAATAAAAGTAAAAATACTGCTCCCCAACTAATTGAACATTTATTTTATGTTTAAATAGATACGGTATCGGTAATTGCCCGAGCACCATCATTATATTTTATTGAGTCGCTTTGGTAATCATAAAAAAGAATGTTTAATTCATTTGATAAAAAAAATTAATTGTATTATTTATTTTTTTATGCATTAAAATGTTATTTAACCGAAGCAAAACGTAAGTTGAATCATTTTTGTTTATCTATATACTTTACTTTAATGCATTTATTGCTCTTATTGGCTTTAAAGCAGATAGCGCATCACAAATTTTTTACGCCCTCGCCTTTTATTTCAAAAAAAGAAATTTAAATCTACCCGTAATTAAAAAAAACATTGGTTATAAACTTAACGTAATTTCAGTTTTTAATGGCTACAAAAAATTAACTATTAATAATGTATCTCCTATCTGAAAAAAGAACATAGAAAAATAGCCTAAACAACAATTAATCTTTTTTTCATTCATCGTACCTAATTAGAGTAAATCTATAAGAGGTCATTCATAACTGCTCACACCGATAAGAAATCTTTAAGAAGTATAAATATAAGCGGTCTCTTTTCATAAAGTGAAACCTAATGTTTACTTAATGCGTAATACCGTCACATAACCTTTAAAAGCATACTATAATTTAAAAAGCAATATTTTAGTTTATGAAAAAAAGTATCTCCGTCCTTTTGTTTTTAATAAGTTCATTTGGCTTAATTGCACAACAAACAAATAAGAAAATACCTACAGGAAATTCTACTGGAGGTGAAACTCCCTCAACTACTGGCATATCAGTATCTCCTTCTTCTTTAAGATTTAATGTTAAACCTGGTTCTATTACAACAAAACAAATTAAAGTAACTAACGATACTAAAAAGCCATATAAATTTCAAGTAGCATTTTCAGATTTTCAAATGGCTGCTAATGGAAGTCCAATGTCCATTAAAGCATATGAATCAAAATACACCTTATCTAAATGGATCACTGCTTCTCCCTCTTTTTTTGAATTACCCCCGGGGGAGAATAAAACCATTACTGTTACTATTGATATTCCAAATGATGATACCGCTAATATTGCAGCCTGGACAATTATGACCATTGACCAATCAACCGAGAGAGCACCTTTAGATGCATCAACAAGTGGAAAAGCTATTTCCTTAGGTATTATTCCAAGCTTTGGTTTTGGTGTATATATCTATCAAAATCCTCCGAATGTTAAATTAAGTAGTGTAGAAATTCAAAAATTTACATTCGAAGAAATTAAAGGACAAAGAAACTTTAAAATGGAAGCTGAAAATAAAGGCGATGGAATAGGCTTTTGCTCTTCGTATGTAGAATTAACAAACACAACTACTGGCAAGCAAGAGCGATTACCTATTAGGCAGTATACTATTTTACCTGGCTTTCATAGAACTTTTTTATATCCCTTACCAGATAAATTAGCTTCAGGAAAATATTCCGCCATCGGTATATTAGATTTTGGAAGCAAAGATCAAATTGAAGCATCTGAATTAGAATTTACAATTCCCTAATTAATCGGATCAAATAAAATAATTAGAAATAAATAAACGATAAATAAATAATTACTAACTAAATCTAGAAAACCATGAAAAAGTCAATTTATTCAGTAGCTTTTGCGGGAGCATTACTATTTAGTGCAAATGGATTTGCGCAATTACAAGACGAGAAAAACGTAACTATTACGATGGATTTGCAACCAATTTTGCAATTAAACATGAACACTTCAGATCAATTAAACTTTGTGTTTGATGACATGTCTGATTATTATGGTGGTATTACCAAGTATGGTGCAACCATTTTAACTGTAAGTTCAACCGTAAGTTGGGATTTGTATGCAGTAGGAACTTCTACACAAGGAACTTTTTGGGATAACCCAATGACCTATGGTGCAGGTACAGATCCTAAAGCAGTAAAAAATCTCCCTTTAGAGTTATTGGAGCTACACCAAAATCAGCCAGATACTAGTATTACTGGAGCTGTAGGTTTTAAGCCTGATTATTCGGGAAAATTTGCTCCTGCGCCATACGTGAAAGGGCAAAATAATATTTATGCTTCTTCAGCACCTTACGTATTACCTTCAGCTGGTCAAAAATATATTCAAGGGCATTTTTCAAGCTCAGCTTATGCAGCAGGTGGAAGTTATTTAACACAACCAGGTGCTTCACTTCAAAGTATTTATTATTATGCAATTGATTATCGTATTGTACCAGGCTTGCCTGCAATTTTCCCAACAGCAGCTGACAATACTTTAGTGCCAGTGGCAAAAGATTTAGTTACTATAAACGGTGCTGGATCATATGCTCAACCGGGAGTATATACAATGAATGTTAAATATGTATTATTAGAAAATCAATAATCCATACTAATTTATTTTTAAATAAGGATTATCAATCGTGATAATCCTTATTTAAATTTTTTATCATTGAGAGGTTGTATGTGGCGAATAAAATAAACATAAATTTTATTAAGTTAAATTGAACACTTAATGCCCATAAAATCGCTAACAATATTATTTATACCTGTAATTAGCTATTATAACAGCCTTTTTTTAAAACTGTTTTGTTTATTTCTTGTTGTATATAACTCAAATTTATATTCACAATGCGGCCCACCAGCCACAAATCATTGCAAAGGAGTAGGTGCAGGTGGCAGTGAATTAATTAGAAGCACTTCTGGTAATGTAGATTTTACATTTGATAATTTCAGTAAATACAATGGAGGCATAACAGCAAGCGGTTCTACTCTTTTGAGATTAAAAGTGCTACCAAATGATACACTCTGTAAATGGGTATTACGAATGTATATTGATAATAACGGAGCACCAACGCCTATCAATGAATGGGAAACATCCGCTTCGTATGGCGTTTCTGGTGTTAAACCTACATTAGATTTAATTCAAGTGAAAGTTTATAATGGATGTAATACTCCAATCAACAGTGCCCTCTATCAAAATTTTACTCCTTCAACAGGCTCATTTATTAACATTATCAATAATGTAGCTCTAATTTCAGCTGGCTCATGTATAACTAATGTAAATGGCCCCGGAAACTATTTAACTAATTATAATGAATATAGTTTTACAATTGATTATAGAATTAAACCAGGCTTTAAATATATACCAGGCATGTATCAATTTAACATCAGATTTTGTCTTGTTGAAGAATAAACACATTTAGGAGTATGAGAAAATACAGTTCCATAGATGTTATAAGAAAATATTTTGTTAAGAAAACATTATGGTTCACGTTGTTTTTTATTCAATGTGTATTTATAATTGCGCAAACACCTACACCAACAGCTACCACTCCTTTACCATTAAATACAACTACTACACAAACCTCTCCTAATAAGATTATTACTGTTCAATTTTCTCAAAAAAATGTTGAATTAAAAAAGAGTGAAATAGTATCGAATGTTCTTAAGTTGGTTAATAATGGTGATAAGACCGTTTCCTTTTCTTTAGAATTAACATACCCATATGGATGGAGAAGTTTGTTAAAAAACAACCTTACTTATGAAATTAAACCAAAAGATACTTTATATATACCTGTTAGAATAATCCCTTCTACCGAATTTAAAGGTAATATGCAGTATCTCATAAATATTTTTGTAATGTCTGAAGATAATAAACAGATGGCTAGTGATTACTTTTTCGCTGCTACTAAAAAAGTAGTAAAATGGGAAATGTCCATTTTACCGCGTGACAGAGTTTATTTTTTAAATGGGGAAAAAAGTAGCCGCTTTGCTGTAAATCTTTTAAATGTGGGAAATGAAAATCAAGATATTTTATTAACCTTAAACGAAATTGGCAGAAATACTATAATATCTGATACTGCCGGTAAAATAATTCGTAAACGCTTTTTTGATGTAAACTTAGATCCTTCTAAAGATACAACCTATTACTTTAATATGGGTTATTATGATGGAAATAGAAATCATAAACGGATTGATAATGAAAATTATATTCCAAAATCAGGAGAAGAAGAAGAAAAATATACCCTTTATATGCGCAGTGAAGAATCTAAACAGGGTACCCAAGGTATTTTTAAAATGGGTAAAAAAATAGATTTTATAAAATTAAGTAATTTAAAAAAAACGAATCCATACGGAAGCTCCGTTATTCCATTAATAGCCGATGCAAACATCTATAATATATTGGGCAATCAACCCATGATGAATTTAGTTTTAAAAGGCAATACTATTTTAAGTAATGGAGCAAACTTAAATTACTTTACTCAGGTGAATTATTCAGCCTACTCCTATTCAGATCAAGTTTTTAAAAATAACGCTTGGCTAATAGGCTATTCAACCACAAAATGGGGTGTACAAGTGGGTAATGTTGCAGTACAGGGAGGGGTAAGTTCCGTTTCAGGCAGAGGGATTAGTGGCTATTATATAATCAATGAAAAACAAAGTGTAAACGCATTTTTTAGTAGATCTCCAGGGTTTCTTGGTAAAGCAACCAATATTGCATTTGGTGGCTCACATCGATATATTTTACCTAATAACTGGCAATTAAGAACCATTGCAGGTCAATCTATAAATTACCAATTAAAAAATACATCTGATTATTTTGGTGAGCTTTTAAGTTTTAATATTTCTAAAAACCATCGATTCGGTGTTGGTTTTACTGGTACCCGTGTTGTTAGTAATTTAGCTCCAGCAAATACTTTAACTACCTACAGTTACTTATCAAACGCAAATTACAACGGAGATTATTTTAAAAGAAGATTATCATTAAACTTAAATGCTAGTTACAATCCAAAAAATAAAAGTACAGGTTACGATGAAAGATTGTTATTAGCTCATCGTTCTGTATATAAAATCTCAGACAAGTATACCACTATGTTATATAACAATTACAATCGTTATTCCTCCCCATATTATAGCAAAGGCTCCTTTAGAATAATTAGTAACACTATTTTTACTAATCAGTTATTTTTAGTAAAAGGAGGTAGCGCTCAAAAAATAATGCCTAGTATTTTCTATAACATTACAGATATATCTACCACAAAACTTCACTATCGAGGGCTAGGCTTAGATTACAATTACTTTAGTTTAGAAAAAAATTTCCGGTTTAGTACTTCTATTAAAGGAGGGTATAATAATATTATCAACTATCCTAGAATTAAAGAATATTTCACCTTTCAAATTTTTACATTATGTCAATATCAAAATATTTCTATAAATGTTCGTTATAATTACGGACCACAAAGTGTAAACATAATTGATAGTACATTGGGCTATCTGTACCCTCAGTATATCTATTTGTCTTTACAGCACCAATATTTATTTAAGGATACCCGCTTTATGCTGCAAACAAGCGGAAACTATTCATTCTCCAATACGGCCTTCAGTCATAATTTCGGTATATATCCAGAGTTATATTTTTTCTCATACAACGGCTGGAGATTCAAATTAAACGTAGGCTATAATTTAAATATTAGTAACAGAAATAAAGCGAATTTATATAACAACACTGTCATCAACAATTTACCAAAAAATGAAAATACAAAACCAAGCGTTAGCAATAGCTTTACAATGGGTGCTGGCATTAGAAAAGAATTTGGAATACCAATTCCCAAAAAATATTCAAAACAACGTTTTTATGACGTACCATTCATTGTCTTTTTAGATATGAATGGAAATAGAGTAAAAGATAAAGACGAAGTAGCATTAGAAAATGTAGTTATTCGATTAGGCGATTATGAAGTATTAACCAATGATTTGGGAATGGCTAAACTATTAAATGTAAAACAAGATAATTACTTCTTCTCGGTAATATCATTGGGAGAACTGAAAGGCTGGTTCCCTTTAAAAATGGATAGTATTTTAATAGATAATAATCAAAAACAATATATCCCTTTTGTAAAAGGAGTAAAATTAGCAGGCAACATTGCAATTGATAGAGAAAAGTTTGCTCTTAATGCAGAAACCCCTTTAGATCTTTCAAAAATTAGAATAAGTGTTACAGATTCATTAGGTAATTCGCAAAGCACACTTACCGATGCAAATGGCAGCTACCTGCTATATGTACCATCTGGAAAATATATTTTAACAATGGATGAAAAAGTACTGGGCGAACGATTTTTCTTAGCTCAAAACAATATTGAAGTAGAATTAAAAATAGGAATGGAGGGATTTTTCAATACTTTTTACATAATAGAAAAGAAAAGGAAAATTAATCTTAAGAAAGCACAATAATTACATTTCATATGTATGTTTCAGTTTCATATGTTTATTTAAATATTAATCTTTCTCTTATATTTTTTTTAACGAAAAATGAAATATCGATTTAATATATCAACGGGAGTTCTTAATAAAAACTCATAAATATATTTATAAATTCCGAGCCATAACTGCTTTACTCTATGAAAACATTTATTCAAAGATTGCGCCAATTGAATCTACTTCTGTTGTTAATACTTTATTTTGCATAGCAAACTCTCTTACTTTAAAAAGGAGTGCTTTGTCTTTAAAGTTTCTAATTTTGATATAAATTATTTTATCCGAATTCAAAACTATTTTATCAATAAGTTTTTCGCTCACTCCGTTTATTGTAAAGTAATTAAGATTACAATATCTTATATAAGACTTATACTTCCTATAAAACTTAAATTTTGAAAACCAAAACCAATCACCTCTATAATATATATTAATAGATCCTACGTCCGCCCACTTATTTTTAATCCCATCATAAGTATAAGAATCCTTATCAAAATAAAATAAATCGCCCTCAATATACCTGTTCATAGTTAGTGGCCATAAAAGTAGTTTAGCGATAATAAAAAAAATGATTAAAAAAGTAAAAATTGACGATTGCTCTAAAATGTAATAATAAATATATATCATAATCGGAAGACACACCATTAATAACAGAGTGGATAATATGTATAAATAAAATCGGTTTTTAAAGTTGATGGTTTCTAGTGTGCCCATTATAAGGATTTATAAGATAAGAATTTTATTTTTATTTAATACTCTTCGCTTTTTTATTCATCGTCATTTCTTAATCGATAATATTATAATAAATATCAGAAGATATTTGATGATAATAATTAACTGTTAAATGCTAGCTTACTTTCGTTGTGGAAATTAGTTGACCAAAATATTAATTCGAAGAATGGAAGACAATAATTATAGTTCAAAGAGGATAGGTATAACTTAACTAAAATAGACGTATAACTGCCCTTTAGATAGTTTTGAAAAAATTTAAATTATTTAATTTACTTTATAAACAAAGTCTAGGCTAGTAATTTGTTGATAATCTTCTCCTGTTTTTTTGATATCATCATCGTCGTGATCATAATTCCAAACAATGGTTACTTTTGTTCCCATATTTTTTAATTCAATTATTTTAAGAAATAATTGCTTCACTGAAATAATGGAAGACGAACTTAAATAAAATAAATTAATATCTAATGTAATGTGTGCGGGCTTTAAAAATTTGAGTTCATTCATCCATTCAATTATTGGTCTGTAAAACTCTTTACTATCCTCTGGAAATGATTTACCCTCAATTACAAATTTATTTTGCTCACTATCAAATAAAATATGAGGTGTATTGCTGGTTTCTTGGTATTCTAATCGCTTTGCCATTTATTCTATAACTTTTAGTTGAATTGAAAAAAATGAAAATTTATTATTCAAACTTAAAAAATCAAAATTAAAAGAATTACTTTTCAGTTTCATAGTTAAAAATCCTAAACCAGCTCCGCCCTTCTCTGAAAGCTCCCCATGTGTAAAGGCATTTAAATATGTTTTTTTTAAATCAGCGTCTTTTTGAATTGTCGTCAAATGTTCTTTTAAATTTTCAACCATTTGATTAGGAACTATGTTACCTGAAAAAATGGTGTACTCATTTGCATTTTTTCCAATAAAGAAATAAAGTAATTGTCTACAATCTTCCTCCTTTTCTCCATGCAAACAACTGTTTTGAAGTGACTCAATTGCAATATTAAATATTCTTTTTGTTGTACGTTTACTTACATTATGAAAATCAAGCTGTGCTTCAATTAAGGTTGAAATGGTGTTAATTTTATTCTGATCTAGCTTACCTACATGCGATACGATAAACATTTTTTCGCCTGAACCCTTGTAAAAGGTTTTGATACCCTTTACCTTTTTAGCAAATATTTCTTTTTCAATAGGTCCGATTTTACTAAAGTTTATCATCAAAAAACTCCTCCATTACTTGCTATTCTTCCAATTTTACTTCAATTATAAGAAAAATAATTCATATTCGTGCAATTTCTATACTACTAAGCATCAAACTTTTACTTTTTTTTTAACATTTAGTACTTATGCAGTAATTTCTGTATCTAGAAAAGAAGATGCATTATTTCATATTTCTTAATTGTAAAATCCCATTGATGTCTTTTAGAGTACAATTTTTTACTTGTAATAAAACTAAGTAATGAAACAATAAATCGGCTGCTTCATTTTTAAATAAATTCATATCATTGTCTTTTGCTTCAATTACAAGTTCTACGGCTTCTTCACCTACTTTTTGAGCAATTTTGTTAATCCCTTTGGCAAAAAGTGACGAGGTATAAGAGTCTTGATCTGGATTCATTTTACGATTATGAATAATTTCCTCCAGTTTATAGAGAAAATCAGTACTGATATTTTTTTCATTAAAGCAAGTATCTTGTCCTGTGTGACAAACAGGCCCTAAAGGCATTGCTTTTATAAGGATAGTGTCATTATCACAGTCAATTAATAGTTGAATCACTTCTAAAAAATTTCCACTTTCTTCTCCTTTTGTCCACAATCTTTTTTTTGAACGCGAAAAAAAAGTAACTCGTTTTTCTTTTTCTGTTTTTTTTAATGCTTCTTCATTCATATAACCAAGCATTAATACCTTATTAGTCACTGCATCTTGAATAATAACAGGAAGCAATCCATCAGTAGTTTTTTTAAAATCAGGGTTCATTTAATAGTTATTTAATTTTTATTATCTATTAGTATTCTTTAAAATCAAAACAATCACGTTGAATTTATTAAAATCTCACGTTTATTTTTTGGTCTTTGAGATATTTTTTTAATTCAGGTATTTCAATTTGTTTATAATGAAATACGCTTGCAGCCAATGCAGCATCTGCTTTCCCTTTAGTAAGCACTTCTTCGAAGTGTTGCATATTACCTGCACCGCCACTGGCAATAATAGGTACATTTACTGTTTCTGAAACAAGCTTTGTGATATCCAATGCAAAACCAGCCTTCGTTCCATCGTTATTCATGGAAGTAAGTAATATTTCACCAGCCCCTAATTCAACCGCTTGTTTTACCCAATCTATTGTTTTAATTTCTGTTTTTACTTTACCACCATTTAAATATACATACCAATTATTGTTTTCAAATTTGGTATCTACGGCCAATACTATGCATTGGTTACCGAATTGATCAGCAAGTTCTTTTATTAAGGCTGGATTTTTAACAGCAGAAGTATTTACTGATATTTTATCAGCACCTGCATTTAATAATATGGAAACGTCTTCTACAGAACTTATTCCACCACCTACAGTAAAAGGAATATTAATGTGTTTTGCTATGCGCGTTACCAGTGCAGAGAGCGTTTTACGTTTTTCGTTGGTTGCCGTTATATCTAAAAAAACCAACTCGTCAGCGCCTTGAACTAAATAACTTACAGCTAATTCAATGGGGTCTCCAGCATCTCGAATATTTTCAAAATTTACGCCTTTTACCGTTCTACCATCTTTTATATCCAAACAAGGAATTATTCTTTTCGTTAACATTAGTTAGAATTGCAGTTAGTTGTATTAGCTATATTTTTTTAAATCATTCATAGAAATTCTGTTTTCATAAATTGCTTTACCCACAATAACTCCTGCACATCCTGCCAGCTTCAATTTCTCTAAATCATCAACAGCAGTAACTCCTCCACTTGCTATTAAATTTAATTTTGGAAATTGTTTTATGATCTTTTTGTATAAGTCTAAAGACACTCCTTGTAACAAGCCATCCTTTTCAATATCGGTACAAAAAGCAGTGGTAATACCTTGTTCCATATTTTCATTTAAAAAATCAAAAACAGAGATGGTGGTAGCTTCTTTCCAGCCATTAATTAAAATATTTTCAGCTCTTACATCTGCACCTAATAGCATTTTATCAGCACCAAATTTTTGTATCCAAGAAAAAAATAATTCTTTATTCTTAACCGCGATGCTTCCAATAGTAGCCATACTTGCGCCATACTCAAAAACAGTTTGTATCGCTTCATCTGTTTTTATACCTCCACCAAAATCAATAATTAATTTTGTTTGTGAAGCTATTTTCTCTAATACTTTGTAATTAACAACAGCTCCCTTTTTCGCACCATCTAAATCAACTAAATGCAAACGCTTAATACCAATAGCTTCAAATTGTTGAGCAACTTCCAACGGATTTTCATTGTAGATTTTTTTTTGTGCATAATCGCCTTGTGTTAGCCGTACACATTTACCATCAATAATATCAATTGCTGGAATAATTGTAAATGATATTTTATTATTTAGAGTATGGTCTGACGTTTTTTTTGGCATTGTGTTCATAAGCTCTTTAAAAATTATTAAAATTATAGTGCTATAAAATTTTGTAGTATTTTCTGACCAATGTCAGCTGATTTTTCTGGATGAAATTGTGTTGCATAAAAGTTATTTCTTTGTAAAGCTGAACTATATGATAGACCGTAATTAGTAGTGGCAATAGTATCTTCCCCTAACTCTGCATAATAACTATGTACAAAATACATATATTCATTTTCAGCAACATCTTTAAATAATTTCGATTTTAAATTATTAATAGTGTTCCACCCCATTTGAGGAACTTTTAAATGTGCTGCTTCATTAATTTTTATTGAAGTATGATTTTCAAAAGCAAATTTTTTAATTGCTTGTTTAAATATTCCTAAACAATTAGTATTGCCTTCTTCTGAATGATTACACATGAGCTGCATGCCCAAGCAAATTCCCAATACGGGTTGTTTTAAAGAAATAATCACCTCATCTAAATGGTGTTCTTGCAAATAACGCATAGCAGTACTTGCTTCGCCAACACCTGGGAAAATAACCTTATCAGCTGCTTGTATTTCATTCACATCATCAGACAATACGGAAGTTATTCCCAAGCGCTCTAAAGCAAAGTTTACAGAACAAACATTTCCTGCATTGTATTTTATAATAACTATTTTCATTTTTTCTCTCTAATTTTTAGCAATTTGCGGCTGTTTGAAATAGTTATAATACGCCTTTTGTGCTTGGTAACGACATGTTGTTAACATCTCGTTTTACGGCCGCCTTAATACATTTTGCAAAGGCTTTAAAGATTGCTTCAATTTTATGATGTTCATTCTCTCCTTCGGCCTTAATATTCAAATTACATTTTGAAGCATCGCTAAAGGATTTAAAAAAATGGAAAAACATTTCGGTCGGCATTTCACCAATCTTTTCTCTTTTAAAAGTTGCATCCCAAACAATCCAATTTCTACCTCCAAAGTCTAAAGCAACTTGTGCTAAGCAGTCGTCCATTGGCAAACAAAATGCATAGCGTTCTATACCTCGTTTATCGCCCAATGCATTTAAAAACGCCTCCCCTAATGCAATACCAACATCTTCAATAGTATGATGTTCATCAATATGTAAATCGCCTTTAGCATTAATGTTTAAATCAATATTACCATGTTTAGCAATCTGTTCCAACATGTGATCAAAAAAGGCTAAGCCTGTTGAAATAGTTGAATTTCCTGAACCATCTAAATTTAATTCAATAGTTATATCTGTTTCTTTTGTTTTTCTTTTTTGTAAAATCTTACGCTCTGGTGATCTTAAAAACTGGTAAATCTCTTGCCAATTAGTAGCTATTAAATCAATTTTATGGGGATAGTTTTTGGCACTATCATAATTTTCAATCAAAATAGATTTACAACCAAGATTTTCTGCCAACTTTATATCTGTAAGCCTATCACCAATCACATAAGAGTTTGTTAAATCATACTCTCCAGTCATGTATTTTGTAAGCATACCCGTATTTGGCTTGCGGGTAGGTTTGTTTTCTGCTTCAAAACTTTTATCAATACAAACTTCAGAAAATATAATTCCTTCTCCTTCTAATATTTGCACCATTAAATTTTGCACCAACCAAAAACTTTCTTCGGGATAGCTATCTGTTCCCAAACCATCTTGATTGGTAACCATTACTAACTCATAATCTAGCTCTTTTGCAATTTTACTTAACTCTGTAATAACACCAGGTAAAAAAACAAATTTACCGATACTATCTATCTGAAATGTATCAGGTGGTTCCCAAATGATGGATCCATCTCTATCAATGAATAATACTTTTTTCATAAGCTGTTTAATAGAATGATTAATTAATGTTGAACGACTTCACCTTTATATTTTTTTAATGTTTCAAGTAGTTGACTATTTTCAGCTGCTGTACCAATGGTTATCCTTAAACAACCCTCGCATAATTCTATTTTACTTCTATCTCTAATTACAATAAAATTAGCTACTAAATAAGTATATATTTTTTTAGCATCATTTACTTTTACTAAAATAAAATTTGCTTCACTAGGGTACACTTTTAAAACAAATGGTAATGCTGCTATAGCTTTTACAACGTATTCGCGTTGTATCACAATTTCTTTTACCCAAGTTTTTACTTGTTCTGTATTGTCTAAGGCTTTTAATGCTAATTGCTGAGAGGCTACATTCACATTATAAGGTGGTTTTACTTTATTAAAAATGGAAATGATTTCTGCTGATGCAAACGCTAAACCCACTCGCAAACCTGCCATGCCCCATGCTTTTGAAAGCGTTTGAATAATTACTAAATTAGGATAGAGTGATAACTTAGAAATTAAACTATCATAACTCGCAAAATCAATATACGCCTCATCTACCAATACAATACCATTAAATTTTTCTAAAATAGTTTTAATGGAAGCCCATGATACGCCATTAGCAGTAGGGTTATTAGGGCAGCATATAAATATAAGTTTAGTATGTTCAGTTATAGCATTTAAAATAGCAGTAGTATCTAATTGAAATGTTTCTGCAATTAAAGGCACTTTTATGATTTGTACATTGTTAACATGTGCAGAAACTTCATACATTCCATAGGTAGGCGGACAAATAATTGCATTGTCGATAGCTGGGTTGCAAAAAACACGATATAAAATATCAATTGCTTCATCGCTTCCATTACCTATAAAAATGTTTTCAATAGGTAAACCTTTTATTTTACTTAATTTATCTTTTACCGCAATTTGTTGCGGATCAGGATAACGATTATAAGGTATGTTTTCATTTTCTTTTAATGGGCTACCAAATGCATTTTCATTGGCATCTAAAAAGATTCCTTCTTTAGCTTTATATTCATCGCGCGCAGAGGAGTAAGGCACTAAAGCCTTAATGTTTTCTCTTACAATTTTATTTAAATCAAAACTCATCGCTTTATATTTATAAGGTAAATATTTTATTTCAATCGTATGGTAACTGCATTTTTATGTGCTTCCAATCCTTCCGCGGCTGCCATTAGCTCAACTGCATTCCCTATCAGTGAAAGACCTTCTTTAGTAAGTTGCTGAAAGGTAATTTTTTTTACAAAACTATCTAATGAAACACCGCTATATGCTTTTGCGTAACCATTGGTAGGCAGCGTGTGGTTAGTTCCTGAGGCATAGTCACCAGCACTTTCACAAGAATAGTTTCCTAAAAAAACAGAGCCTGCATTTTTAACTTTCTCCGCTAACGCTTCGCTATTTTTACAAGCAATTATTAAATGCTCTGGCGCATATTCATTTAATAAATCCATTCCCTCCTTCAAGTCCTTTACTAAAATAAACAAACTATTAGCAATGGCTTTTTCTGCAATTTCCTTACGGGGAAGTAAAGGTAGTTGTTTCTCCAGTTCTACCTTAATAGCATTAATAACGGTTTCGTTGGCTGAAACTAAAATCACTTGAGAGTCTGGCCCATGTTCTGCTTGCGACAATAAATCAGCGGCAACAAATTCAGGAACACAAGTATCATCTGCAATAATCGCGAGCTCTGAAGGGCCTGCTGGCATATCAATTGCAACACCTTCTTTGGCTATTAATTGTTTTGCACAAGTCACATACTGATTACCTGGGCCGAATATTTTATACACCTTAGGAATGGTTGCTGTACCATAAGCCATTGCAGCAATTGCCTGCACCCCTCCTATTTTATAAACTTTATTAATACCTATTAACTTAGCAGTATATAAAAGCGCCGCTGGTAATTTTCCTTCTTTATTAGGTGGCGATGCTAACATTATTTCATGGCAACCCGCTAATTTTGCAGGAACACCTAACATCAATATGGTTGAGAATAATGGAGCGGAGCCTCCTGGAATATACAAGCCTACTTTTTCTATCCCTACTGATTTTCGCCAACAAGTAACACCTTTTACTGTTTCTATGATTTTTACTTCTTCTTTTTGTGCTTCATGAAACTTTTCAATATTTTTTTTTGCCAATTGAATAGCTTGTTTTAATTCAGTGGAAACATTCTTTTCTGCTGCTGAAAACTCTTCCGCTGTAACAAGGGTATCTTCAACAATTACTTTGTCAAATTGCAAAGTGTATTTCTTTACAGCATCATCTCCATTTTTTTTCACATCCAAAAGCACATTTCTAACAATTGTTTCCAATGAAAGAGCATCCACTACTGGGCGCGTTAATAGTTGTTGCCAGTCACTTTTTAATGGATATTTTATAATTTTCATAATACTGCTGTGTTAATTAAAGTATCATTTTTTCTATTGGCACTACTAATATTCCTTGTGCACCAGCTGCTTTTAACTTTTCAATTATTTCCCAAAACTGATTCTCTTCTACTACAGAATGTATCGAACTCCAGCCTTTTTCTACCAATGGAAGTATAGTAGGACTTTTCATACCGGGTAGTATTTTACAAATGGTATCTATTTTATTATTGGGTGCATTTAGCAAAATGTATTTATTACGTTTGGCTTGGCGAACTGCATTTATCCTAAATAGTAACTTATTTAAAATAGCTTGTTGCTCTTTTTTTAATTTATTGTTGGCAACCAACACTGCTTCTGATTGTAAAATAACTTCTACTTCTTTTAAACCATTTGCAAACAATGTACTTCCAGAACTTACCAAATCACAAATAGCATTTGCTAAACCAATTCCTGGAGCTATTTCTACTGAACCGCTTATTTCATGAATTTCTGCATTTACTTTATTCTTTTTTAAATATTTTGAAACAATAACAGAATAAGAAGTAGCAATGCGTTGCCCATTTAAATCTTGAAGTGATTTATATTTTTGTTCCTTAGGAATGGCAATAGATAACCTACATTTTCCAAAACCTAGCTTTTCAATAATGTTTATTTTTTTATTCTTTTCTAAGACCACATTTTCTCCAACAACACCAATATCAGCAACACCATCTTCTACGTATTGAGGAATATCGTCATCCCTTAAAAAAAAAACTTCTAAAGGAAAATTAAATGCAGTTGCTTTTAATTTATTTAAACCGTTATCAAATTCAATACCCGCTTCTTTTAAAAGTTTTATCGAACCTTCATTTAACCTACCTGATTTTTGAATTGCAATTTTTAGTTTCGTTTCCATTTTATCTTTTTATAATGTTATTGCTTTTAAATAAAAAAAGGGCTCACCTTTCTGGTAAGCCCTTTGATTTATGTATGTTAATTTATTTCTATTATAATTTGCACAATACAATCACTGCCTACCTGACGTAAGTATGATGATGATGTATGTGAACCATTGATTTCATTTCGATGCAAATGTATGTAATAAAATTAATATAAAGCAAATTTATTTTTTGTTCGTTTATAAGTATAAGGCAAATCTTCATAGACTAGGATCTGAAAGTACTTGTAAGGCTTAACTTTTTTTGTCCACAAAAATGTAGCAGGCTCACTTCCTGCTACTCGAAGCTAAAGGTAAAAAAATGATTTTTACTTGTTTTTTGTTATAGAATGCCTTACCTGTGTAGATTTTCGCTACTACTGGGGCCTCCAACCATCGATAATTATAAAAGAAATTCTATTGTACATCTACTTTTTTTACCCAAGCAGGTTCTTCTACACCATAATCAACTTTAATCCAATCCCCTTTCTCTTCCCATATGTTAACAATATCACCTTTTTTTAACCTATTGGCTGTAGCCTGCTCAGGTACCGAATAAATAATACTAATAGGAGTGGTAATTTCTCTCACGTTTATATCAAGAAATTCTTTTATGTAATTACGTTGGTCTTTTTTGCCTCTTTCATATAACTTCGTAAGTATGTCATGAGATAACTGATTGATTTTAGAAAACTCATATAATGCGCTGTTTCCGTTTATTGACAACCTCTCTCCATCACATTCGTAATAGGAAGCAATAACACAAAATGAACGTCTTACACTTCCGTCGCCCTTAATATCATTCTTATCAATAATCTCTGTATAATACAGCCCATTCTCTTTTAAACTATCCACATACATCCACTCAATTTTTGCACTGTTACTGGCAAAACTCTGAAAGCCAACCATCATATCATATGTATCAGAACCTCCATCATTTGATACATAAAACTCTAGGCAGTCATTATTCTTCACTAGTTTATAACTAGCAGTACTGCTATCTTGGTTAGACGTGCATACCCAGATGCCCTGAAGTAACGAGAGGTCTGTCTCTGGTTTTACCTGCGCTTGTAATTTTATCTGAACGAATATCAATAATAGAAAGAAAATATTTTTCATGTTTTAATTATTTTATATTTGTTGAAGCTGCTTTGATGTACTTCTTTCTATCTGGCATTCCATTATCTCCTAAGACAACTAATGTACACCATAACTTAATGACATTGTTTTCGCTCCTACTTGTGTTATTTAGTAAACTTAATTTCTTTCCTTTTTAGATAATTCCGAACATTTTCAGGTAACGCATTTACTTTTTTTTTAGTAACATATTGTTGATTGCTACTGTAATAAATATTCATTACCGTATCTGTGCCTTCTCTAAAAACATTTAATTGCCCACAAATATTTTGCATGTTCACTTTCGTTGTTGCTTCATCAGCAAAATCAATGGAATCTACTTCAAAATAATAGGTACCTTCTTGTTTTAGGCTGTCAAGGTTCGGTAAGTCGCAATTGTCGTAAAAACCATATATTTTTATTGTTATGGTTATACCGCCTTCCGGAAAGTTTGTTTTTGTATAATCTGTAATTTCATATATGTTATCTTGATAGTAAACAGAATAAATATAATTTTCGCTTGCATTTTCCCAAACTGTATTAATCAAACTTTTGCCTGTTGCTTGTGCTGAGACAAGTATTACTTTTAATATACAGCAAATTAATAGTAAATATCTCATTTTATCTCTTTTTTCAAGTTATTCAAATACTTTAGTCGATCTGGTTTCCCTTCATTAACTCTATTTACTACTTTTTTTATATCATCAAGACATCTTCAGCCTTTATAAATTGTCAAGTAAAGTGCACCTTAGGGCAACAGAAAGTACGAATTTAAGAGTAGGTTTGTGTGTCAGGGGCTTCGTGCCCAAACAGATTAAAACCAATCAAAATAATTAAAATCATTTATTGATTTTTGCTCGTCTCCAGTGTATTTAGTAATTGTTGTTGTTATTTGCTCATCGTATTCTATATTAAACTCTGTCTCCGTAAGTAACCAATCATCTTTTCCTTTATCATAATTGAAATTAAAAACCAGTGACTCATTATAGGCTTGAGGAATGCTTAATTTTATTTTACCATCTAAAAAATTTATCCAGTTAAGAGGATAATTACCGTGATACTTAGCTAATATATCTTGTAATTTGAGAGGCAAATTCATATTACGATTGGTATATCCATAATCTCCAAAAATAATTGGATATAAATTTGTGTAAACTTTCTTTAATATAAAAGTTGTATCAGATGTTGCATAGTAAATACTTAAATACGATGTATCTCCATCTTGGGGTTTTATTTTAGTGTAAGTAATAGCAAAGTCATCTAAGCCATCTTGATTAACATCTCCACATTTAAAAACATTTCTTATATTATATCCAATAGGAATACATACATCTTTTGGCACATATCGTTTTCCTCCTGTGGTGAGTTGATTACATTCAGGGTTTTGTCCGTATGAAAAAAAAGAGATAAAAAGCAGCGAGCAAACAGTTTGTATTTTCATTGCTTCATAAAATTAAGAATTTTAGTCTAGCTTTATGCAGTGTGATTTTAGGAAATGTATAGGAGCATTATCGGCTTTCGACTCCAACCATCGATTATTATAAAAACAATTTTATTGAACATCAACTTTTTTTATCCATGCAGGTTCTTCTGCACCATAATCAACTTTAATCCAATCCGCTTTCTCTTCCAATATGTTAACAACATCACCCTTTTTTAACCTATTGGCTGTAACCTGCTCAGGCACCGAATAAATAATACTAATAGGAGTAGTAATTTCTTTCACGTTTAAATCAAGAAATTCTTTTATGTAATTC
>JBDTFR010000064.1:0-3980 GCA_039937835.1 Bacteroidia bacterium
CTGCCTCTTTAACAATCTCAACTTTCTGTTCGACTGTAAAATGTTTCTTTTTTGATTCCATGTTGTTAAAAGTTTTAAAGTTAAAAACTTTGTCTTAACATGTCCAGAGAATTAGGGGGCTAGAACATGGGAGTCACACTTATTATTTTCGGAATAAGAAATCCCCTGTTATGGAAGTTAATCGTTTTTCAACTTGTTACACATTTTTTAATTGATGTTTGGAAAGGCAGAATGAATGGATGGTTTCCAACATTACAATCGCCTACCAATAAATGGCATTGGATGTTATTAGGATTCGATCAGTTACTTCACGCCACCGTTATAATTACAATGGTTCATTATGCGGGGCGGTAAGTAGCGCTAAGGCTGCACATAGCTGCAGAATTAGAAGTACAAATATTCAAGTTAGCACAAATATTCAATAGAATTTTAAAAAAATAACCTCGAAGCAGAGCCTCAAGGAATTCACTAGGTTAAAATTTAGCACTATAACACCGATACCAAAAACTCTTGTTGCTAAACATATTTTTGTTTATCGTTAAAGTATTTTTCAATTTCTTGTATCGCGTTATCAAGTCCATTTTCATTTTTAATGGCTTGTCCAATAGATGAAACATTATTTTTTATTTCATCGGTTTGAGATTTTTGGATGGCAGAAATTAGTTTTTCGGTAGTTATTTTTTTTGCAGGAATATGAATACCTAATTTTTTATATTCAATAATTTTACCCCATATGGGCTGGTCAACAAAAATTGAAATAATAATGACTGGTAATTTAGATTTTATAACGGCTGCCAATGTTCCTGCCCCTCCATGAAAAATAGCCACTTTGCATTTTGGAAATAACCATTGGTGGTCTACTTTATCAATAATAAAGAGGTTTTTATTTTCGGGTAATCCGTCAATCGTTGACCAACCTTTGCAAAGGATAATTCGTTCGCTTGTAGAAGCTAAAATTTCAGGAATAATTTTAAGTAATTTTTTCGGAATTGGAATACTCCCAAACCCGATGTAAATTGGCTTTTCTCCTTTATTCAGCCAGGTTTCAAGTATTCCCTCCGTTTTATTAACTTCTTGACTCAAATATAAAAAACCAGTAATTTTGTAATTTAAAGCCCAGTCTTTGGGTTTTGTTATTAAAGATTCACTTAATGCATAAATAGTTGGTACAGCGTTTTCTTCCATTATTTTCTGCAAACTCTTTCCACAATTCGGTAATCCTATTTCGTTTCTGTAAGTGTTAATTCGTTTTTTATATGCTTGCCAAATGAAAAAATTAAGCACTTTGTAAGTGAAGTAATTGTAAGCTGGAAAATTCAAAAAATCAAATTCGGGGTAGGGGAATTCTTTTGTTGGTGTAGTGGGCGGGTTCAGTATAATATTTACAAAAGGTTTATTGAGTTTTTCTGCAATACTTGCTACATAAAAAAGAGGAATAAAAGTCGTAATGATAAAATCAACTTTATTACACCCATTCATTAAATCTTCCGCCACCTGCTTACTATTCTTGTCGGCATTTTTTTGAAGTCCTTTAATAAAAGCAATGGTATTGCCTGTTTCTAATAAATTTTGGATTTCTGGCTCATACATCAACTTTTCTAAATCGCCGTCAATTTTATGATAATCAATTTCGCAATCTTGAATTGTTTGTTGGAAATTTGCGGGTGCACCCAACAAGATTGTGTGTCCTCTTTGTTTTAAAGTGATTGCCAGCGCTATAAAAGGTTGCACATCACCACGAGAGCCGTAAGTAAAAATCCCTATGTTCATTTTTGTTGTGTTCAGTTTTGAATTGTTGTGATAATATGGTGCAGGACCGCATATCGTTTTAACTTTCTTTACTTGTCTGCTTTCTAACTACCGTTATTCTTCAAATAATTCTATTGTAAGAATATTCCCATTTTTTAAATCTTTCCAAGTACCTACTCCTTGTATTTTTCCGTTTATACTGAAAAAGCTTAATTCAATTTGGGCTCTTACACCAGCCGCTGCTGTTAAATTTTCTTTTAAAAAATATTTATTTTTATCTATCACGCCATTCCAATTTATCGGAATTTTGTTATTATCGTACGAATAGGTGATTTTGGTGCTATCGCTAGCTTGCTTTACCAATGCAGAGATAGGATACTTACCTCCTATATAACCCTTAAAAAGCTTATTCTGCGGTATTATTAATGGTGCAAATAAAAGTTCTTTACTATTATCGTTTAAATACTCTTTTAAATCTTTAAATGATAAACTTATTGTAATGGTTGGCAAATCATGTTTTCCTAAACCCCATTCATACTCCCAATCGTAATTCAATATAATTAATTCATCTTTAAAATCTAGTTCAATTTCGTAATCATCTTGAATTTTAGCAAAACTTAAATTATCTTTTATAGTATAATCTACTATTTCCTTAACTTCATGAATGTCATCAATAGTAGTATCTAAATTATTTTTAAATTCGGTAACAAAGCTATTTTTCTGCTCGTTTGCAAATTTCGCGAAAGCTGACTGTTTATCAATATTTATAAGATAGGAAAGATTTAGGTTCTCACCATTCCGCAGATCAAAATAATGAATTTTAGAAAATGTCCATAAACCTGGTGCAGTGTTAAAAGTGTATTCATACTCAAAAAGAGCTTACAAAGATAGGGGGATATATTCTCACTTTTAAATTCGTCAATTGTGTATCTCCAACCATTTTCCTCCTCAGCATATATATCTTCAATAAACTCATTTATATTGTTCTCTACTTGAGTTTTACCATCTATAAAAGCATTAGGTATAGTAATAGTTACTTCTTTATGTTCCCAAAATCCTCCCATCACCTTTTTTTCAATTAAACTAAATTGTACGCTTCTTACTTGAGAGTGCAGTTCATCGGTTAAACCTATAAATACACATAATAAAATAATATATTTCATCTTTCAAAATTATATGTTTTTTTGATCGGCGAGTAAAGAACAGAGCTAAAAAAAGTACGAATTAAATTTGCAAAACTACCCTAACCGATAAACTGAATTAAATGTTAGTGAACTTCCCGCGATTTTATAAAAATAAATTTATGCCGCTGAAAAAATAAAATTGCTTTGTAGAAAGCTTTTATTTTTTTGGGTAATTTTAGAGTAGTTTATTTTACTTTTTTTAGGTCGAGTCAATAGAAACATAGGTCTCACCGTGTTTATTAGTTTTAAAATTGAAAATTGTTTTTTTACATCTTTAATTATAACAGGGTATCTACGGGTAGGACGCTACGAGCGTACTGTGCGCCTTGGCCTGCTGGTTACAAACCAAATTTCACGCCCATAGCTGTTAAGTATTAAGATTTAATTTTCTTTATATGCTTTTAATGAGTATAAATCAATATAATGTACTTAATTTTGCGCGATTTTTAAAATCTATTCCGATTAACCAACATTAAAACATCTCAAAAATGAAAAGAATTAAATTACTCCTCTACTTGCTCTTGGCATTTAGTGGTTTGGCACAGGCTCAAACGCAATCCCAATTTTGGTCTGATACGTTTGAAGACACGGGAGCACCTAGCTCTGGAACTCGAAATCCTGAAAACGATGGGGGCTTATCGCCGGTACCATATAAAAGTTATTTTGTAAGAACAACAAATGCAGAAATTTCCCTAACAAAAGCGTACACAGCCTTTCAAGGCACTAAATTCTGGGCTGGGGCAGATCATTCGGGTATGTTTGGAATAGGAAAAGAAGTGCAACAAATCGATTTTGAAAAAATTGATATTACAGGAAAAACAGGTTTGACATTTAAAGGCTTGTTTGCTGCAAATTCAACAAGTAAAGCTTGGGAAAATAAGCATTACAAGAATTCGCCAAGCACTACCACTGATTATATTTATGTTGAGTATCGTATCGATAACGGCAACTATAAACCGTTGATAAAATTTTTTGGTGATAATGATCTAAACAAAAACCTGTCTGAAGATACTGGCTTAGATTCCGTAGGTGATGGTATGACATTAA
>JBDTFR010000065.1:0-29961 GCA_039937835.1 Bacteroidia bacterium
TTGGGTATTACTTAAATCGGTTGGATACATTATTTGTAGTTTTGGTCGACAACAAATAAATTAGATTATTCAATCGGTTTGTTTTACCCCTAATATTATTTTCAACATAAATTTAAACAGGCTCTTATTATTTGCAAGTATAACTATTCAAGCACAAAATAGATGGAAAGAAGGTTATGTTATTAAAAATAATGGAGATACGTTACATGGATTTATTTTATACAAAAGTTCGGCAAAATTAGCTAAAGAAATAAAATTTAAAAACAATATTACAAACCAGACGGTGATCTATACAGTAGCGGATATAAAAGCATTTGAATTAAAGGCGGAAGATCAAAATATATATTTTAAAAAATTATTAATTAATGCAGATTATTCAGAAGTAAATCTTTCAACGCTTAGTTATAAACCATTAATAGAACTGATTAAAGATTCTGTATTTGCAAAACTATTAATAAACGGAAAAAAAAATCTATATTTTTTTGTTGACCCGTATGTATTTAAAGAACACTATTTAATTGAAACAGAAAACGGTATAGCAACTGATTTAGTTAATAAACGATATTATATAAATGAGGCTAGAACCCAAACCGACTACAACCAAAAGTATAAAAATCAGCTATTGGAATTACTGTCTGATTGTAATAACATAACTATTCAAAAAGTAAACGGCATCGATTTTAATAGAAACGTATTTGTAAACCTCATAAAAGAATACAATAATTGTAATGAAAATAAATTAAGTGAAGAGCAAACTTATGAATACAAGCCTGATAAATTAAAAATAAATTTCGGTGCAACAGCAGGAGTAAGTGTTTCTAATCTTTCGTTCTCTTCAGTAAACCCAGACTATTCCCAGTTAAAATTTAAGCCTTCTACTACAATTAATTTAGGTTTGTCAATAAATACGATTATTAGAGGTACCGAACAAATGTTTGCTGTTTATAATGAATTAACTTATTTACAGCATAAATATACATCAGAGAGCTATTATCTTTTTTATAATTCACCTACGTATTATAAAAAATTAACGTATGCGGAAATAACAGGCTCCTATTTAAAACTTTTTACGGCATTTAGGTATCAAAAAAAGTTTAGCAATATTAAAACCTTTATTCAAATTGGGCTGGTAAATGGGCTTGCAATAAAGAGTTCTGCAGTAGGTCATTATGAGCGATATTTTTACGACGTTGAATACGAAACAATCCCTTTACTTGATTACAAAAAATATGAACAATCTATTTTTGCGGGAATGGGAGCTACGTATAAAAAAATTGGCTTGGAATTACGTTATGAACAAGGCAATGGAATAACTTATTATGAGACAGTAAAAACAATTTCAAAAACGTTTTACTTTTTAGCGCATTATACATTTTAACAGACTATTTATTTGTGTAACGTAGGCTATCAATCATAATATAGTGCATTATCTATAAGGCGCTCCAGCAATCCAACCCACAATAGATTTTCTAGATCCTTTTGTAATTGGTGTAACTCGATGTAATGCAAAAGAGGGAAAAATGATTGCCGTACCTTTATCTTTCGGTGCAGTAAATATATTTTGATTAACCATAAATTGTAATTCCCCCCCTTCATACTCATCTGGATCAGAAAGCTGAACCGTGATACTTAGTTTACGATTACTTAATTCTCCCGTGCCAAAATCCATATGCCATTCAAAAAAATTTTTGGCGCCATAGTTTGCTAATTGCAACTGCGTTTGAAAACCTGTTATATCAAATTTATAGCGATTGGTATTTGCTTGAATACATGCGGTTGATAGCTTATCGTAAATCCATTCATTACTGGTAGGTGGAATAAACATGATCTCTGATTTTCGTAAATTATCTTTTACAATATTTTTACCGGCTGAATCTACTTGCGCATCTATAACAAATTCTTTATTCCATAAAGCTCTTATTTTTTCTACGTCATTGTTATCAAATAAACCTTTAAACCACATGTAATCTACAAAATCATGATTAAACTCTTTTCTAACTATTGGGGGAAGAGAACGGAAAGGTTTTATAACTGCCATGTGTAAATTTAATTAAAGTCATTAAAAATAAGATTTATTTTAATGACAATCAACTAAAAAGCAATAGTATAAAATTTTTGCGGTAAGTGTAAATCGGAATTAATTTATGATAAGGGCTGAGCGTTTACAGGCTTGCATTTAATAGTTTTCCGCTTTCAACGAGTTGTAATAAGTGTTTTTTGTAAACGGCTTTTTTAATTAATTGGATATGTCCCATGTGATGGCAGTCCGTTCCTAAAAGCGAAATCATGTTATTTTCAATCAAAAGCTCGGCTATTTTTTTTGTAGCTTCAGAGTAATATCCTGTTAAGGAGTTAATGTTTAATTGTAATAAAACACCCTTTTCAACAAATTCTTGATATTTATTAAATTGATTATGCCAAAAATTATATCGTTCAGGATGTGCTAATACTGGCTGATAGCCTTTTGTTTGCATTTTAAAAATTACGTGATAGATATTGTCAGGAGGATTTAAATAAGAGACTTCAAATAAAACGCATTTATTACCAAATGTTAAAAGTTCTTCATCATCTATTTTACGCTCAAAATCATAATCTAAATAATATTCAGATGCTGCTTCCAGTTGAATGGGTATATTTTTTTCTTTAATTTCTTTTCTTACTAATTCCAAACCACTTAAAATATCTTTAGAGGTGTTTTTATAAAAATCGCTCATGGTGTGAGGCGTAGTAATTATTTTTTTATATCCTAATTGATGCAGTTCGTTTATTAACTTAATGCTATCTTCTAATGTTTTAGCACCATCGTCAATACCAGGAATAAAGTGCGAATGCACATCAGTAACTAAAACAGATAAGTCTACTGGATTTTTTAATGTTTTGTTATTTTTAAATAGATCAAAAAGCCCCAATTTACAATAGTTTGTTGGTTTGTTGTTGTGATTTTTTATTTGTGTAAATTACAACGTAGAGTTTGACATTTTATTTTTTTTAAACCAATCGAGTGTTTGTTTTATCCCAGCTTCTACTTTTACGGTAGGTTCGTAATTTAAAATAGTTTTTGCTTTTGTTATATCAGCTAATGAATCACGAATATCTCCCGATCGTTCAGGATTATATTTCGGTTGTATATTTTTACTAATTAATTTTTTCAAAATTTCAATCAGTTCATTAAGCGTAATTCGCTCTCCTACAGCAATATTAAAAACATCACCTTGTGTATTTATGTTCTCTATAAACATTGCTTTAATATTGGCTTGTACGGCATTAGTGATGAACGTAAAATCTCTCGTTTGATTTCCATCGCCATAAATTATTGGTGAGGTATTATTTAAAAGTGCGTTCAAAAATAAAGGAATTGCGGCAGCATATTCTCCTTTAGGATTTTGACGAGGTCCAAATACATTAAAATATCGTAATCCAATAATTTCCATATTATATGTCTTAGCAAAAATTGCTCCATACAATTCGTTGGTATATTTAGAAACACCATAAGGAGAAAGTTGATCACCAATTTGAGATTCTATTTTTGGAAGAACTTTACTATCGCCATATACAGAAGAAGAACTAGCATATACTACTCTTTTAACCTTTGCTTCTCTGGCAGCAATTAAAATATTGATAAAACCCGTGGAATTTACGGTATGCGTATCTATTGGATTTTTTATGGAGCGAGGCACAGAACCTAGTGCCGCTTGATGAAAGACATAATCCACTCCATTGCAAGCGGTATGACAATCTTCAATATCACAAATATCTCCTTCAATAAACTCCACAATTGTTTTTTGTTTTAAAGGGCGATAAATGACATCGATGTTTTCTTGAAAGCCTGTTGATAAATTATCTAAAATGATAATTTTCTTTGCATTGTGGTTAATTAAATATTCCACAATGTTAGATCCAATAAATCCTGCACCGCCTGTTACTAAAAACGTTTTAGCGGAGATATCTAGTTTATAAAATGAATTTGTATACATATTAAAAGCTAAATTTGGTAGTTATAAAAGATAAGTTAGCTTTTAATTTTATAATTATGAGCTACTCCTATCGTTTAGTATATTGTTGCTGATAATAATTTTTATAATCACCAGAGGTTACTTCATTCAACCATGTTTCATTTGAGAGATACCAATCCACTGTCTTTTCTAAGCCCTCTTCAAATTGTAGGGAAGGTTTCCAACCTAATTCCTTTTGTAATTTTGATGAATCGATAGCATATCGTAAGTCATGCCCTGCACGATCTTTTACAAATGTAATTAGCTTAGCAGATTCACCAGCTTTACGATTTAACTTCTTATCCATGATAGAACAAAGCAAGCGAATTAAGTCAATGTTACTCCATTCATTATGTCCACCAATATTATAGGTGATACCCGTTTTCGAATTATGGAAAATCACATCAATAGCTCTTGCATGATCTTCTACAAACAACCAATCGCGTATGTTCTCACCTTTACCATAGATAGGTATTGATTTATTATTTTTAATATTATAAATAGAAAGCGGAATTAATTTTTCAGGAAAGTGATGACTACCATAATTATTAGAACAGTTAGAAATAACTACATCCATTCCGTAAGTATCATGATACGCTCTTACAAAATGATCTGAACTTGCTTTTGAAGCAGAGTAGGGGCTATGTGGATCATAAGCAGTTGTTTCAGTAAATAAGCCAACTTCACCTAAGGTACCATATACTTCATCTGTAGAAACATGATAAAAACGATGAGAAGAATAGTTTTCCTTCCATTGATCTTTAGCTGCATTTAATAAATTTACGGTACCTATTACATTGGTCATTACAAATTCTAAAGGGTTGCTTATGCTTCTGTCTACATGGCTTTCAGCAGCGAGATGAATTACACTATCAAATTTATGAAGGTTGAATAATTCAGTTATAAATTCATTATCAACAATATCACCTTTTATAAAAGTATAATTTCCCTTTTTTTCTATATCTTTTAAATTAGCTAGATTACCAGCATAGGTAAGTTTATCTAGATTAAAAATTTGATAGTGGGGATATTTATTTACAAATAATCGTACAACATGTGATCCAATAAATCCAGCACCTCCAGTTATTAATATTTTCTTCATTCGTTTTATTATAAATCTTTAGATATTAATTACCTAAAGACTCCAATAGTTTAAATTTTTAATTTTTCCTTTATAAATACCTTTAACATCTACCAATATTCCTCCTTCAGATAAAAGCGATTTAAAATATGCTTCATCAAGGTTAAGATATTCTTTATGATTTACACAAACAACAACGGCATCATAGCCTTTGCCTGCTTTTTCTACGAGTTCAAAACCGTATTCGTGTTTTAGTTCTTTTGATGAAGCGTAGGGATCTACTACATCCACATGTACACTAAACGATTTAAATTCTTTAATTACATCCCAAACTTTTGAATTACGTATATCGCTTACATTTTCTTTAAAAGTTGCACCCATCACTAATACACGTGATTCTGTTAGGTTTTTTTTAGCAGCAATAATTTTCTTAACCGTTTGTTTGGCTACATAAAATCCCATAGAATCGTTCACATAGCGACCAGAGTTAATGACTCTTGCATGATAACCGAGTTGTTCGGCTTTGTGCGTTAAATAATAAGGATCTACTCCAATGCAATGACCACCTACTAAACCAGGAGCAAATTTTAAAAAGTTCCATTTCGTTCCAGCTGCTTCTAAAACATCGAATGTATTTATTCCAATTCTATTAAATATAATAGACAATTCATTCATTAATGCGATATTTACATCGCGTTGTGTATTTTCAATAATTTTCGCTGCCTCAGCTACCTTAATACAAGATGCTTTATGAACTCCAGGTTCTACAATTATTTTATAGGTTTCTGCAATTACGTTACAGGATTCTTCACTACAACCAGAAACTACTTTTAATATTTTTGTAATGGTATGTTCTTTATCTCCTGGGTTAATACGCTCAGGTGAATAGCCCACTTTAAAATCAGTTTTAAATTTTAAACCTGATAATTTTTCAAGTACAGGAACGCAATCATCTTCTGTACAACCAGGATATACCGTAGATTCATAAACTACATAATCACCTTTTTTTAAGGCTTTACCAACAGTGGTAGATGCGCTAATTAGTGGTTTTAAATCGGGATGATTATGTTCGTCAATGGGAGTGGGTACTGCAATTATAAAAAAGTTAGCTTGTCTTAAAACATCAATAGAGGTAGTAAATTCAATATCGCAACCTTCAAAATCTTTTTTCTCTAATTCGTGAGAAGGGTCAATTTTGTTTTGCATCATTTTTACTCGCTCCTCATTAATATCAAAGCCAATCACTTTTACTTTTTTGGCAAATGCTAAGGCAATTGGTAAACCTACATATCCAAGACCTATTAATGCAATTTTAGCTTCTTTGTTCTTAATTTTTTCTATCATGTACTTATATTTTTTATAAAGAAATTGCTGGTAAATAAATAACGTTTTTTATTAACTTTTTCTGTTCTTTTTTCTTAATGCGTAAATACGTTCTATTATATCTACTACTTTTAACCCCTCTAAAGCATTAGTTGTAATGCTATTTCTTCCTTTTAATGTATCAATTACATTTTCTATAATATAGTGGTGGTTATTAGCAGAACCTTTGTAACTACCATAATCATTTGCTGGATTAGTAGGTGCTAATTCAGGCAGGGTATAATCTTTAATATTACAACATTCTACTTTGTCCATATATTGTCCACCCACTTTTACACTACCCTTACTTCCAATAATGGTGATGCTACTTTCCAAATTGGTATTCCAAACAGAAGTAGAATAATTAATGCTTCCCATACCTCCATTTGTAAAATCAAAATTTACAAAACCACTATCTTCAAACTCAGTAAGTGTAGCATGATTAAAATCGTTAAATTTTGCTTGAATATTTTTTATATCTCCAAACAACCAATACATAATATCAATAAAGTGAGAGAATTGTGTAAACAATGTACCTCCATCTAATTTTTGAACTCCCTTCCAGCCGCCTTTATAATAGTATCGATCATCTCTGTTCCAGTAACAATTTAATTGTACCATATAAATCTCTCCAATTATTTTTTCTTCTACTATTTTTTTTAACCATTCAGATGGAGGAGAAAAGCGATTTTGCATAACACAAAAAACCGTTTTGTGTTTTTGTAATGCCTTAAATATTATCGCTTCACAATCGGCTTTGGTAAGTGCCATTGGTTTTTCGCAAACAATGTTTTTGCCAGATTCAAGGGCTGATAAAGAATGCTGAGCATGTAAACCATTGGGAGTACAAATATTTATTACTTCTATTTCTGGGTGTGATTTAAGTAATTCTTCAGGTGTTGTATAAAATTTTTCTTTAAAATCAGTAAGTCCTAATTTTTCTTTTGACAACACATCGCATACTGCAATAAGTTCTGATTCTGGGTTTCTGCGAATCATTTCTGCATGGCGTTTACCAATATGACCTTGTCCTATTACACCAAATTTTATTTTTGAGTTGCTCATGTTGGTATTAAAGTTTAGTGATTTTGTTATTTTCTAATTTATATTTTTGTTTGCTTTCGGAACAAATAGCAATATTTTCTTTATCAAATTGTAAGCGATGACCATATTCGCTTATCCAACCCATTTGTTTAGCAGGGTTTCCTACCCAAAGAGAGTATGGAGGAACATTTTTTGTTACCACTGCACCCGCACCAATAAAGGCATACTCGCCAATATCATGGCCGCAAACAATAGTAGCATTGGCGCCAATGGAAACCCCCTTACCTACATGCGTTTTAGAATATTCGCCGCGGCGATTGATAGCGCTACGAGGGTTAATAACATTAGTAAAAACCATAGATGGACCTAAAAAAACATCATCATCACACGTTACTCCCGTGTAGATGGAAACATTATTTTGAATCTTTACATTTTTACCTAAAACTACTTCAGGGGAAATAACCACATTTTGACCAATGTTACAGTTCTCTCCTAGTTTACAATTGGACATGATGTGCGAAAAATGCCATATTTTTGTACCTTTTCCTATTATTGAGCCTTCGTCAACTAGGGCTGTGGGGTGTGCAAAAAAATCTTGTTGCATATAAATATATTAATTGGATGAACAAAAGTAGGAATTTAATTGATTTTATTAAGCTAAAGGCATTAAATTGTTATAAAATGGCTTCGTGTAGTGCAAGAGAAATAAAGCGGAGCCCTTTTTTGAGTTCTTCTTCATTTGGCCATCCATATCCAATTCGCATGAAACGTTTATCCATTTCAAACCAATGCCCTGATCCAACAAGTGTTTTGTATTTATTACACAGTATATCATAAAATAAATCCAGTTGTATTGTATAAATTTGTTTTATTCTTGGGAAACAGACCACTCCTGCTTTGGGCTCTACCCACTCTAGCACATCTTGGCTATTTATCCATGAATTTAAGATTTTAAAATTAGATTCTATTTGAAGCTGTATAACGGGTAAAAATTCTTTTTTGTTTCGTAAATATTGAAAGGCTATTTCTTCATCTACTACAGAGTTGCATAAGAATATTTGTTCTTTTGCGGCTAAAAATAACTCTTGTAATTTCTTATTTTGAGTAATGAGCCAACCAATACGTATGCCAGGTAAACCATACGCTTTAGAAACAGAAGATACACTAATTACATTTGCTGATAGCGATGCAGCTAAGGGCAATTGATTGGTAAATGTTAAATCACGATAAGTTTCATCGACTAATAAAAAACAATTGTTTTTTTCTACTAAGGATATCAATTCCTCCAGTGTTTCTTTAGAAATAACAGTGCCTGTTGGGTTATGAGGATTGGTGATGCTGATGTAAGCAGTGTTTGGCTTAATTAAGGATTTTATTAATTTAGTATCTAATTGAAAGTTGTTTTCAAACGCTAAATCAACATAATCAATTTCGCAACCAATTGCTTTTGGAGTTTCAATATTGGTTGCATAATTAGGCCTTACTACAATAAGATGATTTTTTTTGGTTAATAAAGAAGTAGCAACCATAAAAAGGGCAGAGGCTGCTCCAGTTGTTATCAATACATCATCCGCTTTGATCGGGGGATGATCGAGAGCAATCAATTTTCGCAATTCCAGTTTGCCTAAATGATGGCCATAGCCTAGTACTAAATGATTTAAGTTTAAATTTAACCTTCCAAATACAGCATCTTGAACGGAGCTTTCTGCTAAATTACATTCAATTGTATCATAACCTATCTGTTCAGGCGATTCAATTTCGATTGGCATTCGTTTGTACTTCATTTTGGAAGAGAAGTTAGAACGTTAATAATAAGCTAAATTGAGTTGATTATCAATATAAACTAGTAAATAAAATTAAAAAATAAATAGTGTTTCCTTTATCTTTCAATTCGCTCAATAATAAAACTTGAGAACTCTTTTAATGTGCCTTCTTTAATTTCTAATTCATTCACATGGGCTTTGGGAGGACCAATTTTACACCACGATATAAAATCTTCCAATAAACTTTCCTCTCCTTCCGCTTCTATATAAACCTTTTATTTGGTTCATTACGAACAAACCCATTAATGCCAATTTATTCTGCTTTTGCTTGAGTAGAAATACGGTAAGATACACCTTGTACCTTTCCCGTAACAATTATTTTAAAATGCTTATGCAAAATGCCGATGCTCTGTTTTATTTAATTCTTCTGCTGATAATGATTTAAAATATTCATAAGTAATTTTTAATCCTTCAGCACGATTAACTTTTGGTAGCCAACCTAAAATTTCTTTAGCCTTTGTAATATCTGGTTTGCGCTGTTTAGGATCATCTTTTGGTAATGGTTTTGAAATTAATTTTTGTGATGTACCAGTAAGTTTTATAATTTCCTCACCAAATTCTTTGATGCTAATTTCACTTGGGTTACCAATATTCATAGGATATACATAATCACTCTTTAATAAGCGGTAAATACCTTCTACTAGATCATCGACATAACAAAAAGAGCGTGTTTGCGAACCATCACCAAACATCGTAAGATCTTCTCCTCTTAATGCTTGACCAATAAATGCAGGCAGTACACGGCCATCATTTAAACGCATACGAGGACCATAAGTATTAAAAATACGAATGATGCGGGTATCTAATCCATGATAGGTGTGATAAGCCATTGTAATTGCTTCCATAAAACGTTTAGCCTCATCATATACACCACGTGGGCCTACTGGATTTACATTTCCCCAATATTCTTCTGTTTGTGGATGGACCAAAGGATCTCCATAGACTTCAGAAGTGGAAGCAACTAGGATGCGAGCTTTTTTTACACGCGCTAATCCTAATAAATTATGAGTTCCTAAAGAACTTACTTTTAAAGTTTGTATCGGAATCTTTAAGTAATCAATAGGGCTGGCGGGAGAAGCAAAATGAAGTATAAAATCTAAATCGCCAGGTACATACACAAATTTAGAAACATCGTGATGATAAAATTCAAAATTTTTATGCTTCATCAAATGTTCAATATTTTTAAGATCACCCGTAATTAAGTTATCCATACCAATTACAAAGTATCCTTCTTTAATAAATCGATCGCAAAGATGAGAGCCTAAAAAACCAGCGGCACCAGTAATTAATATTCGAGGTTGTTTTTTTGTATTCATATAAAAAGGTGATGCTTTAAAATTAATTAGGAACTAGTGCAATGTGTCTTACTCAGAATATACTTTTCCTTTTTTTGGAGAGCTTGTTGGGCTTGTTACCACTTCTCTTCCAATGCTTGAATAATAAAACCCAAGATCTTTCATTTGTTGAATACCGTATAAATTTCTACCGTCAAAAATTACTTTATTTTTTAATAGGCTGCCCATCTTATCAAAATTAGGAGTACGGAAAGAACTCCATTCAGTAGCAATTATTAAAGCGTCAGCATCTTTTAACGCTTCGTATTCATCGTTTGCATATTGAATTTTATCACTAATTAAATTTTTTACATTTTTCATGGCTTCTGGATCGTAAGCAGTAACAGATGCACCTTCTTTAATTAATTCATCAATAACGTATAATGCCGGCGCTTCGCGAATATCATCTGTATCTGGTTTAAAGGCAAGACCCCAAACGGCAATTTTTTTATTTTTTAAATTACCTTTAAAATAATTTTTAATTTTTGGAATAATAATGGTTTTTTGTTTTTCATTTACATCCATTACGGATTCTAAAATTTTAAAATCATAGTTCACTTCAGATGCAGATTTAGCTAATGCTTGTACATCTTTAGGAAAACAACTACCTCCATAACCAATGCCAGGAAATAAAAAGCGTTTACCAATACGATCGTCGCTACCAATACCAATGCGTACAGCATCTACATCAGCACCTATTTTTTCGCAAAGGTTAGCTATTTCATTCATGAATGTAATTTTAGTGGCTAAAAAAGCATTGGCAGCATATTTTGTTAATTCTGCTGATTTCTCATCCATAAAAATAATGGGGTTACCTTGACGAACATAAGGTTTGTAAAGTTCTTCCATTACTTTACGAGCTTTTGCTGAACTAGCACCTATTACAACTCTATCTGGTTTCATGAAATCATCAACAGCATAACCCTCTCTTAAAAATTCAGGATTAGAAACTACATCAAATGCCACTTTTGCATTTTTACTAATTGCCGTACGAACTTTATCAGCTGTACCTACGGGCACGGTACTCTTATCAACAATTACTTTATAATCTTTAATTAATTTTCCTAAATCATTGGCAACACCAAGAATATAACTTAAATCAGCTGAACCGTCTTCACCAGGAGGGGTGGGCAAAGCAAGAAATATAATGCTAGCGTTTTCAACGGCTTCTAATAAATTAGTAGTAAATAGTAAGCGACCTTGTTTTATGTTACGTTCAAAAAGAAGATCTAAATGGGGTTCGTATATTGGTATTTCCCCAGCTTGCATTTGTTTTACTTTTTCTTTGTTGATATCAACACAAATTACATGGTTACCTGTTTCTGCAAGGCAGGTACCAGTTACTAAACCTACATAACCTGTTCCTATTACTGCTATATTCATAATTAATAATTAATTGTTATAATATAAATCTAATTAATTTAAAACTCCAGTTTTAGGATAACATTATTTAAAAACAGATATTATTTGTTTGTCTTTTACTCTTTTTAAAAGCAATAATAATTATTTGCAAAATTCTAATACACTTTTTGTAATGTATTCTAACGTCTCTTCATCTAATTCTGTATGTATTGGTAATGAAAGTACTGAGGCGCATAATTTTTCAGTTACTGGAAAATCGCCTGCCTTATTGCGAGGATCGAGGTATGCTTTTTGCAAATGTAAAGGAATAGGATAATAAATCATTGCAGGAATATCTTTGGTTGCTAAGAATTCACGTAAAGCAGTTCTATCTACCCCATTTAATTGCAATGTGTATTGATGAAATACATGATTTGAAAATTTCACTCTTATAGGAGCTTTTAATTTTGGATGATTTTCAAATGCCTTATCATAATAAGCAGCTGCTCTGTTACGTGCTGCGGCATAGGAGTCGAGGTGACGTAGTTTAATTCGCAATATAGCAGCTTGTATAGTATCTAAGCGAGAGTTTACACCAATAGAGTCGTGCACATATTGAACGGATTGCCCGTGGTTAGAAATCATTTTTAATTTCGCGGCCAAAGTATCATCATTCGTATACATGGCGCCACCATCGCCATAACAGCCTAAGTTTTTTGAAGGAAAAAAAGAAGTACAACCCACTGTACCAATCGTGCCTGCTTTTTGTTTTTTACCATCGGTGAAAGTATAATCTGCACCAATCGCTTGTGCAGTATCTTCAATTACAAATAAATTATGTTTTTTAGCCAATTTCATGATTGCTTCCATATTGGCGCATTGACCAAATAAATGAACCGGTACAATTGCCTTTGTTTTTGGAGTAATTGCTTTTTCTATGGCTTCTACATTGATATCAAAGGTGTCGGGGTTTACATCTACCAACACTGGTTTTAAACCTAATAAACCGATTACTTCAGCAGTCGCTACGTAAGTAAAATCAGCTGTAATTACTTCATCACCTGGTTTTAAATCAAGAGCCATCATTGCAATTTGTAATGCATCGGTGCCGTTGGCACATGGTATTACATGTTTTACACCCAAGTATTGTTCTAACTCAGATTGAAAAGATTTTACATCAGAACCATTAATAAATGCAGTAGTATTCAATACATTTTGTATTGCAGCATCTACTTCTGTTTTAATTTTTTCATATTGACTTTTTAAGTCAACCATTTGAATTTTTTTTACGGATGTTCCCATTTTTTATACGATTTAAGTACGCGAAGATACTCAAATTTCATATATTTAGGAGACATTTTTAGTCATTTAAAGGAATTTAAAAATGGTATCTTCGCAAACGAAACAGCTAATTTATGCCATTAATGCGCTTATTATATAATCTCTCCATTTATATATTTTTATTGATTATACGCATTGGAGCTTTATTTAACCCCAAAGCAAAACAGTGGATAACTGGAAGAAAAGCACAACAAGTAAAATGGCAGACTCAGGATTTTAAAAATGCTCCTGTAATTTGGTTCCATTGTGCTTCATTAGGAGAGTTTGAGCAAGGAAGGCCCGTAATTGAAAAAATAAAAGCTCAGCATCCTGCCTATAAAATATTACTCACGTTTTTTTCTCCATCGGGGTATGAAATTAGAAATGATTATGGGGGTGCTGATTATATATTTTATTTACCATTAGATACCATTGCGAATGCTAAAAAAATAATTGAAATAGTAAAACCTAAAGTGGTGTTTTTTGTGAAATATGAGTTTTGGTTTAATTATTTAAATGAACTGAAAAAAAATAAAATAGCAACGTATTTAATTAGTGGAATTTTTAGAGAAAATCAATATTTTTTTAAACCCTATGGTTTTTGGTTTCGAAAACAATTAAGCTGTTTCACCCATTTTTTTATACAGGATGAAGAGTCAGCGAAGTTGCTAAAATCAATTAAATATACCAATGCAACGATTAGTGGAGATACTCGTTTCGATAGGGTAGCCGAAATTACTAAGAATGTAAAACCAATTAAAGTTGTTCAAGAATTTATAACTAATAAAAAAGTATTTATTGCTGGCAGTACGTGGAATGAAGACGAACAAATTATTTCAACTCAAAATTTTAAAGAGTTAGGCTTTAAAATTATTATTGCACCACATGAGATACACGAACACCGATTGGCGCAGTTAGAAACTAATTTTGCGAAATACAATTGTTTGAGATTTTCAAAAGCGAACGAGCAAAATGTGAAAATTGCCGATTTGCTAATCATTGATAATATAGGAACACTTTCACATCTATATCAATACGGTTCTTTTGCTTTTATTGGGGGAGGCTTTGGTAAAGGGATACACAATATTTTAGAGGCAGCTACATTTGGTCTGCCTGTAATTTTTGGACCTAATTATAAAAAATTTACAGAGGCCAAACAATTGATTCAATTTGGAGGGGCATTTTCTGTAGCCAGTAGTAAACAGTTTAATGAAACCATACAATTATTAATGAATAATAATAAATTGCAAATAGCTGCTGATGTTGCAAGAAAATATGTTGTAGAAAAAACAGGCGCTGCTGATATAATTCTTTCCGCTATAAAATTACAATAGAATTTAGTTTTTTAATAAAAGACAAATTCGGTATTGCTTAATACTTATTTTATCCTATTTAAGAGAACGGAATATTTATATTTAAATAAGAAATCATCATGCAAATTCGATGCTTATTAACCACTTGGTAAACAACATATAAAATAGCGTATTATAAAATTATCTATCTTTAATAAGTTTAGCTTTCTTTATTAGCAATAAATAATTCACGCTATCATATAACACCGTTTATCTGAAAAAAACTTTTATTCAACAATTAATATATCAAATTAGAATATTATTTTTATTTATGCACATTTATAAGTAAATAAAAATAATGAAAGGACTTATTTTTAAAATATTATCTTAGTGAAATTAATTTAATAATAAATCATTAAATAACAATCAACGAATACAGTCTTTAATTTACATTACATCCCTTAATTATGAAATTAATCTACTCTTTTATTTTAGTTGTTTTTACTAGTTTTACAGTAAATTCACAAACACCACACCCCGTAATTATAGATTTACTAAAAGAGCTAAATCTAGATAGTCTTACTGCTAAAGTCAATGATTTATCGGGTGAAAATACTTGTTTTGTAAATGGTAAAGTTACCACCATAAAAAATAGAGTTAGCAAAACAGGTAACGATGTTGCTGCCGAATATTTAAAAGAACATTTGCAAGCATTAGGTTTAACAGTTACTGATCAAAAATACAGTACGGGCGGTAGAAACATTATTGCTGAACAAAAAGGGACGCTCTACCCCGATAAAAAATACATTATTTGTGCACATTACGATGCCGTGGCAGATTATTGTGCAGATGATAATGTTAGTGGTTGTTCTGCTATTTTAGAAGCAGCAAAACTATTATCTAAACATGAATTTAAAAATACTATTGTATATGCCTTTTGGGATGAAGAAGAAATAGGGCTTGTAGGTAGTAAATACTATGCGAATGAAGCAAAGAAAAATAAAGAAAATATAGCAGGTGTGCTGAATATAGAAATGTTAGGCTACGATAGTGACAATGATTTTTTAATGGATATACATACAAAAGATGTGGCTAACTCTATTGCCCTTTCAACAAAATTGAAAGAAATAAATACAACTTATAAGTTTAAATTAAAAACTAATATTAAGAATCCAGGTACAGATCGTAGCGATCACGGATCTTTTTGGACAAATAATTTTGGAGCAATTTGTTTTGGAGAAGCTTTTTTTAGCGGAGATGATAACCCTACTTATCATAAAGCTACCGATAGAATAAGTAAATTTAATTTACCCTATTTTTATGAATTATCAAAGTTAAGTTTGGCTGCCATCGCCACGCTTGCTGAACCAGTTGCTTTAGCTATTGACAATGTATCTTCTCAGCAACAAAAAGTAGCACTAGAGGCTTTCCCTAATCCAGCGCAAGAATCGGTTACTGTTTGTTACTCATTACCTTTAGAAACTACAACACAATTAAGTATTTATAATCCCATAAGTGATGTTAACAATGTGATTATTAACGAAAAATTAAAAGCAGGTGAATACCAATACAACATAACCACAAGTAATTTAACAAATGGTGTTTACATTATTTCTCTTAAAACAAGTGATAAAATGCTAACAAAAAAATTAGTCGTTCAGAACTAATATTCAGTTTTGCTGTCTATTTTTTCTTATAATACCCTTCCAATATAAAAAAAAGAGCTGAAATCGATATTCAACTCTTTTTTTATTTCTCCGATACGAAAAAATTAATGATTACTTAACCTCATTCAATATAAAAGCTTTCTGAATAAATTATAAGTAGAAGTAATGAAAATTTTTAAACTAAGAGCCCGTTTAAAATTTATTTAAAATGTTTGTTATGCGTCTTTTTGCCATACTTCTTTACTTTTTTTGTCCGTAGAGCGCTGCTATGGTCTTCAAAAAGTAACTCGTTTGGCTAAAAAATACATCATAACATTACAAATAAATAAAATTTAAACAGGCTCTAATAAATGGTAATGTATTATTAATTACTCGTTAATACTATTAATACATTTTGAAGCTAGTTTTACAACTGAAAATTATCCTAAAAAATTTTCATAAATACTATCCTAAATGAAAAAAATAACTTTTACAAAAAAAATAATTTTTCTATACATCAGTTTTCTATTTTTTTTAATAGGAAAAGTATCGGCTAATGATCTTTTTATTTCGGAGTATGTAGAAGGATCAAGTAATAATAAAGCAATTGAAATATATAATTCAACGGGCGTAGCTATTGATCTTGCTGCTGCTGACTATAAAATTGAAATGTATTTTAATGGTAGTACTACAGTAGGTTTAACAATTCCTCTTATAGGTACAATAGTTAATAATGGAGTGTTTGTATTAGCGCATGCTTCCGCTGTACTACCTATTAATCCTAATCAAACAAGTAATGCAAATTGGTTTAATGGAGATGATGCCATTATGTTAAAAAGAGGTACAACCGTGCTTGATGTAATTGGACAAATAGGTTTTGATCCTGGAACGGAATGGGGAGTGGGATTAGTGTCTACCGCTGATAATACGCTTCGTAGAAAAAATAATTTTTGTCTGGGAGATACTAATTGTTTTAATGTTTTTGATCCATCTATTGAATGGGATGGTTTTTCTACTAATGATTTTAGTGGCCTAGGAAGTCATAATTCATGTTCTGCCGTTTCTCCACTCAAGGGTAGTGTTACCTCATTAAATTTTTCTACTACTGTAGGGGTGCCATCTTTAGTTCAGTCATATACATTACAAGGCAAATCTTTAACAGCAGATGTAACCGTTATTAGTTCGGATAATTTTGAAGTATCAATAAATGCAACAGGACAATTTAGTAACATCTTAACCATTCCTAAAGCAGATGCTGTTATTGGTAAGTTAATTTACGTTAGATATATTCCTTTAGTAGTGGGGTCTCATTTAGGAAATATTTCTCATAGCAGTGATACGGTTTCCGCAATAGTTTCTTTACAGGGAACGAATGATATAATAAACACTACTATTCCAATCTATACGATACAAGGTACGGGTGCAGCCAGTGCCTATGAGGGATTAACTGTAACCACCGAAGGGCTTGTTGTGGGGGATTTTCAAGAAGCAAATCAGTTAAAAGGTTTTTATATTCAAGATACAATTGGTGATGCAAACCCTTCTAGTTCAGATGGTATTTTTATATATAACGCTACTTTTACTGTTAATATTGGTGATTATGTTAGCCTTACAGGAGAGGTTGCTGAATTTAATAAGCTCACTGAAATAAAAAATGTTACATCACTTACTACTATACTCACAAGGAAAACAATTCCATCAACTGCTATAAAATTACCCATTTTTCAACTAGAAGATTTTGAAAAGTACGAAGGGATGTTGGTTAATTTTGTAGATACTCTTACCGTAACTGAAAATTATAATTTAGGTAGATTGGGTGAATTAACCCTATCCTCGCAAGGGAGAATTATTAACCCTACAAATTCTATTGATCCTAACGATAATCCTGCATCAGGAAATAACAGCAATGGAACAAGCAATGTAGCTGCTATTATAGCCCAGCAAAAGATAAACCTTAACAGATCAATTTTGCTTGATGATGGAAGCACTATACAAAACCCACCAATTGTGCCTTATATTGATTCTATTAATAAGACATTGAGAGCAGGCACCACGGTTAGTAATTTAGTAGGGATTCTAGATTTTGCTTTTGGCACCTATAGAATACAACCTACTATTACCCCTTCATTTAATTATGCATTACGTCCAACTGTTCCAGCAGTGGGGAGTGCTAATATAAAAGTAGCAAGCTTTAACGTGCTTAACTATTTTAATGGTGATGGATCAGGGGCTGGCTTTCCTACCGAAAGAGGTGCAAATACAATGGCCGAATTTACACGCCAGCGAACAAAAATTATTGAAGCGCTAAAACAAATGAATGTAGATGTGGTAGGACTTATGGAAATGGAAAATGATGGAGATGGTGCAAATTCAGCCATAGCAGACCTTGTTAACGGACTTAACACTGCATTAGGTAAAGTAACTTATAATTATATTCTTGACCCTGTAGCTCCAAATGGCAACATAAGCACAGATGCTATTAAACAAGCAATCATTTATAAAATTGCAACCTTAAATCCTTATCGTGCATCTGTTGCTGATACAAGCTCTGCTTATAACGTTAATGGTTATGCACGTCACCCTTTGTCACAAACATTTACTTTGATTGAAAATGGAGAAAAGTTTTCCATCATTGTTAATCATTTTAAATCTAAATCATGTGGCAATGCTACAGGTGTTGATCTCGATCAAAATGATGGACAGGCATGTTATAATGATAGCAGAAAAAAACAGGCTGCACAGCTTTTAAATTTTCTTGCTCAAGTTAAAACTACATCAGCAGATAATGATGTTATTTTATTGGGAGATTTTAATGCTTATGAACAAGAAGACCCTATTGATATACTACGTGCTGGAGGGTTAACTAATCTTATAGCTGATAATTATTCTTTTGTGTTCAATGGTAATGCTGGTTCACTTGACCACGCTTTGGTTACTCCTGAACTTGCAGCTAGGGTTACTGGAGCAGAAAAATGGCACGTAAATGCGGATGAGCCAAGAATAAAAGATTATAATCAAGAGTTTAATCCTGCCTACGTATATCGTGCTGATGCTTTTCGTAGTTCTGACCATGACCCTATTATAGTAGGTTTAAACCTAAAACCTAATACACTTAACGTACATGAAAATGAGAAACTCGACAACAATGAAACTGCTATTAGCGTTTACCCTAACCCAACCAGTAACATCTCTTTAGTTAATATTAAACTCTTAAATATTGCGAATGAGAATGCTCAAATTATAATTACAGATATGGTTGGCAAGTTATTATTAAACCAACCAGTTCTTATTGAAAATAACCTGGTGACTAAGTCTATTCATTTCCCTCATGAACTAATACAAGGAATTTATATTATTAATTTTATTACCAGTAAAAAGGTATTTACAGAAAGGTTAATTATTAAATAACATCATAAATAGTTAGAATAATTTTTACAGAGGCTGTCCTCCATTTTGAGGCAGCCTCTTTTGTAATATATTATTTCAGTTGATAAAATTTTAATACGATGTAAAAATAAATAGCTTACAAATTGAATGTATTTTAAATTCCACTCAAACGTATAGAAAATTAATATTGCTCAAAATATGCCAGAACACGAAAATATTTTGATAATAATGTAATTTTAATAACTAGATAATATTACATTATTAATCTTGTAAAAAAGAAATCTACTGGTAAACAAATTAAATTAAAAAGTATTACGAATGAAAAAAAAAATACAAAAATTAAAATTTAGTGAAAATTTATCAAAAGGCATTTAGATAGTTGTGCTAACAACAAATGAAACAGTTACTACTAAAAAATTAATTGTTAGATAGATAATACACCCCCAATGCTTAAATAAAAAAACGTTCTCCGGTTAGAGAACGTTTTTTTATTTAAGTGTTGTCCCGTTCTGCTTATTGCTAAAATATATTTTAATGGTTTAATATAAAATAACATTTAATTTTGCATTGAAAATAATTTCATTTTTAATTATTTTAAGTTATTCAATCATTACATTTTTTAAATATATTTTATGTCTATCAGTCAAGAACTAAAAAGCCGAAATCAAAGTTTGTGTGAATTATGCAACACCGAAAATGCAACGATTGAATATATGGTTAGCCCTAAGAGTGATGGATTAATTGAAAATAAAGTGGCATTATGTGCTACTTGTTTATCTTCCATGGGTAATAAAGATCAGAGTTTTCATTGGCGTTGTTTAGAAGGAAGCATTTGGAGCTCAGAGCCCAGCGTACAAGCATTAAGCTATCGAATTTTATTTGATTTAAAGAATGAAGATTGGGCAAATAAATTAATTAATTCAGTTGATTTTAGTGATGATATAATTCAATGGGCAATCAGTGTGTATGAAAAAGCAGAGGTGCATAAAGATGCGTTTGGAAACATACTTGAAAATGGAGATAATGTTGTACTTACGCAGGCCCTCAATGTTAAAGGAACAAATTTTACTGCTTCAAAAGGTACGGTTGTAAAGCGAATTAAACTTGTAACTGATAACCCCGACTAAATAGAAGGTAAGATAAACGATCAGGTAATTATAATACTTGCAAAGTTTGTAAAGAAGGGGTAAATAGAGAGATTGTAGATTTTGCGTCGGAAATCGAATATAATTAACATAGGAGTTCGATTAATAATGGTAAAATTTAAATCTAAAAATTCAGCATGATTTTTCTCATTTGGATTAACCGTTAGTATTGGTGCGGCTGAAGTCCACGAAAAGAGTGAACCGCCAGTTTCGTGGCAATGAGGCGAAGGACTTTTGCGTGAAAAATGAAAGCTGGAGGTGGGTTTTCGTGGTCGCTTTTTCTTTGCATACTTTTTTTGGAGAATCAAAAGAAAGTATGATGATATCGAAACCCTTATTTATTGGCTAATTGAAAGGTGTTTTAAGATTGAATTCAGGTTATTAGTGATGCAAATACTTTTAAATTTACTTTATAATAAAAAAGCCGTTCCAAATTTATTTTGAAACGGCTTCTTTATTAAATTGTTTAACCTTTATAAACCTTAGTTTTCAATATAAGCGGGTAATTTACCTTCTTGTATTAATTGCATACTTTTTTGTTTATGCTCTTCAAAGTTACCAAAACACAAAGCATCCAACACTTCTTGTCTGCTCATTAGTGGGTTGTTTAATTGCGATTTAATTTCCTTTTCACAACGGTTAACGTATTTTTCGAAACGCTCGGGCGCCCATATATATTGTTTTTTATGCCAGTCTGGTTCAGTACGGTCAACCTTAAACTCAGTAGGCATATCCTCATTTAACTTAATATTTGTTTTAACATCTAAGCCTTCGAATTTTTTTGGTAACAAGCGATTATCAAAAATTAAAGGTCTACTTATTTTAATTACATGTTTCTTCTTTTTTACATCTACCATTGCTAATCCTTCAATGGTTAAGCCAATTTTTTTTAAATGACCATACTTTGTCTCGAAGCTTTTTAAAATTTCAAACATGATTTCTAGTTTTGTTTAGCATAAAGGTACGGATAAAATTAATTTATTATTACATTAAACTACTGTATTTCAAGGTATTCTACTAAACTCTAAAAAATGTAGATTAATATCTTTTTAATTACCATCAAAAGCTTTAATTTGTCTTTTATGCTTAATTTATAATAGAAAAATTAAAAAATCCATCAACTTTTTATTTTGAAGGATTTTTTAATTATTAGAGTAGTAAATAATTCGATTTATTTTACCACATTAATTTTTCTTGTTATTTGTTCGTTACCAATTGATAAGTTAACGAAATAAATTCCCGTATTTAATTTAGTTACATCAATGGGGAAAATATGTTTCCCTGCACTTAAATTATCTACTTTGGTTGAATAAACCACCTCACCTATTACATTGCTTACTTTTAAAGCCATGTTTTCAGTAGATTTTAGAGTAAAGTCTACATTTGAAATACTGTTTGAAGGGTTTGGGTAAACAATTACTTGATTTATCAATTTATTTACTTCATTTATGTTTGTTGTGCCATCAATGGTAATAGGCCCCGTACTAGCAGTAATAATATTTGTTTTTCCTTCTGCTATAAAAGCTACTAGATGTATATCTTTTATTACAAGCGGTATTGTTCTTATGTCTGCTGGTATGGTATATTTGTATTGTTTTTTTACTAATTCACCTTTATTGGTGGTCGTAATTGCTTCTCCCCATTGTCCAGTGACTAAATCTCTAAAAACATGCAGGTGATTGTACATGCCATTTGGTAAAACTTGATCAGGGTTACCACTTTTGCCCTCTTGATAACCTTCTATATTATCTTGTAATACTGCAATATTTAAATTTACTGAGTTAGCACCCTTAGCGGTAAAATAAATCTCAACATCAATAGTCATTTCTCGGGTGGTTGAGTTTACATTTGATTGAAAAGCAATGTTTACATATGAATCTTTTGTAATAATGTCTCTAGTAGGATTACCCACATTTGATCCTATGGTGGTGCTTGGTCCTATTCTGTTTACACTAGCAGCAGGGTATCCCGTTACAGATGCAATGCTAGTAATACCGTCACCAAAAGGTGTTCTTAAATCTGGTTTTCCGGTAGCAAAACTTCCAGTATGTATATTTATTCCAAATACATCACCAGGGTGGTCTTTTTCAAGCTGATTAACCATTTTATGACCAAGCGGACAATTACCACAATGTATTCCGGTGTATTCTTCAATAACAACATTCTTTTTTTCTGGTGCTGTACTTACCGGTAATTGAGCAAAAACAGCAGTGGCTTGTGTTAAAATTAAAATAATAGATAAAATTCGTTTCATGATTTAATTTTGATTAAAAATAATATGTGTTTGTCTTGTAGATATTTTTAAAAGTACTTGATTTTTTTTTAACATCAAAATTTCATGGAAATAGACGGTAGTAAAAATAATTTATTCAATACTTGGATTAAATTTCCAAGCTGGAAGTCGTTTCAAATATAGAAATGTATAAGGTTAGAAAATACCCTTGCCTTTTGAATAGGTCGAGCTAATTCTTGATACAGAATAGCCTTTTATAAATTGACTGGAAAGTCTTTGCAAAAACACAATTAAAAAAGGCTGCTTTTAAAGCAACCTTTTTTATAAATAATATCAATTATTTATTTATACCAACCTTATTTTTTTACTTAATTACTTTTTCTTCTGCCACCTGCACTACTTCTTTCGTATCTTTGTTATAAATATAGGCTACAATGTGACAATTTTTCACATCACATGGAGTTTGATTAATTATAGCGGCATTTTTAGGATACGCAGCTGGAAACTTATAAGTTAATTTTTTAGTAATTTTCTCACTTTTTTTAATTTCTCCTTTTGTTACTAATTCATCTCCCCATGTATCATTTATATTATCTCTCAATACATGATTATGAACATAGTCTTGAATTACAGTACTCGAATTTAGCTGTGGAGCAGTAATGCTATCTTCTATTATGCATAACACTAAATTATATGCGCTACTTTTTATGGTATCGTAAAAAAAAGTTGATTCTACGGTACAAGTTAATGACCTATCGCTTTCAGAATATTTATTATCAATATTTATCATAACAATAGCCTTTTTTTCGATTTCTAGCTTAACTTCATTTGCCCACTTGCCATAACTAAAAATATGACCTTTACCCGCTCCTCCTTTGTAATTTTTTCTGTTAATTAATCCATTGGGATTCCCATTAGGTCCTGATATATTAAAAATTGATTTACTGTCATACACATCACCAGCTGATGTTCTAAAATCTGCCTTAAATTCGGTTTTGTCATCAGGTTTTGCAAAAGAGCCAGCATGTACCCCTATAACAATCAAACCTTCTTTATATATATCTTTTAATTTTTTTGCTTCAACTGCTGCTGATGGACAAGCAACGCATTCATGGCCAGTGTAATCTTCTAACAATACTCTTCTAGTTGAATCTGATGGTGGTGGAGGTGGTGGTTGTGGTTTATATACATCTGTTATAAAATCACAAGCACTGAATATTAATATAATAAAAAACACAATCGGTAATAAATTTTTATTTTTCATGATCGTTAAATTAAAAGTTAAAAACTACTGGTAACCATTAATGTTATACCATTTGAAGCAGGTACAGCACGGCAAACCCCACCTACACAAAATATTCCTTCTCGTTGTTTACCATAACTTAAGGTAATACTGTTTGCTTTTCTTGTATAACCAATGTTACCCATATAATAGTGGAAACGTTGTGACACTTCTGGATTCGCATAATTATATTGATCGCCAGCGGCAATAAACCATTCGGAGTTGATTCGGTATTCTAATAAAGCATAGGCCCAATCTTTATGATCTTGTTGAGTAGCTAGGTGCTGTAATTCCAAACGTAAAGAACTAGTAGGTTTAAAATTAAAAGTAATATCTGCTACACCTATCTGTGAATAAATGGTTGGGTAGCCTGGCTTTTGAATAATACCTTTATTATAAATTTGGTAAGAATAAATAAGGGAGAGTTTCCATTTTTTACTAATTTTTTTGGTCATCTCAAAATAATAATCTCTAAAATATACCTCATTACCAATTAAAATATAATCAGAAGTATATCCTAATCTTTTAGAATCTTTTTTAGGGTCTAAATTGGTGGTATCTAAACTGTTTGCTCCAGAAAAGTTAAATAATAATTCGGTACCGTATTTACCACCCAAGGCAGTACCTTTTTTAATTTTATAGTTTAACTCTGTAGAAAATTCCATTTCCCCCTTTGCTTGAGATGCATAAGGATAAAAGGCTAATAAACTATAGGTATGTTGTTTGGCTAATGCAGGAATATAATTAATTAATAAACTAGTTAACCCAGCACTTCTTTCTGAACGAAAGCTCATGTTATCTATTCGGGAACCAGAAAGAATGATGGCAAAACCTTTAACGGCATAGCTGGTTTGCAACAACATCCCATCACCATATTTATAAATCATACCATTATCAGCAGAAGGGTCATTTATTTTATATGCATATTCGCCATTAATTCTAAAATTATTTCGAATTACACTAAATCTAGCAGCAGAATTACCTACGTTTTCAGGTAAAAAATAAAAAGGGTTATTGTCGGCTTCATATTTACTTACAAAGCTACCACCTAAGCTTACAATCGTCTTTTTTTCTCTTAAATTGGCGAATAATTCGTTAAATTGAATTTCGCCATCAAAACCGCGTACAATACCATTTCCTGATATATAGCCATTGCGTTGTTTTCCAATTAAACCTTTTAAATAAATACCTTTTACAGGTTGGTATTTTAAACGAATTCCATCCAAAGCATTATCAAGCCCTAAATTGCGTTCTTCGTAGGTTCTTAATGTTAAGCCATTACCAAATTGTTCGTAAAAACTACCCGCAGTTACTTCTAATTCATCAGCACGGTAGGTTATAAAACGATAGGGAATACTGTTTCCAAAATATCCTGAAGGGTAACCTTGCAAGGCGTTTAAGTAACTTTCATAACGAACACCAGCCGTAAATTTACCTTTAGTGAAAATAATGTTAGTGAAACCATTCATTAGCATTTTTTCAGGTACTTTATTAGCACCAATAGACGAATCGGGTATGTAATATTGTGCATTTGCCTGGAAATTACCGTGCACTTCTCCTAAATTAAGATTATTTAAATTATCACTTAAATTTAATTGGGCAAAAATAGTACTGCTAAACAAGCAAAAAACACTTAAAGAGATACTTTTAAATAGGTAGTTATATTTCACAATTTTTTAATATTGAGATATTAATTAAATTACAGTAATTTGTTAATGATGATATTAAACAAGAGGTAGAATAAAACAGCTAATGTATTGTTAACAATACATTAGCTGTAAAACTATTAAGGCTTTTCTCCTTTTGCCACTTTTTTAAGCGCTTCATATAAGTGCATTTCATCTCCATCTGCATAAGAAGTATGTTGCCATACAATTTCACCTTTACCATTAATCAAAAAGGTGTGGGGAATGTCATTCACATTCATCGCTCTTTTAAAATCACCATTTTCATCTAAAAATACTTCGTAATCCCAACCTTTTGCTTTTACTTCAGCACTTACTTTACCAGAACTACGAGAATCATCCGTTGAAACAGCCACTAATTTTACCCCTGTTTCATCTTGCCAATCTTCATAATGTTCAGCAATAGCATCCAATTCTTTTTTACAAGGTTTACACCAAGTAGCCCAAAAACTGATAATCATAGGCTTACCATTATTTGATAATTTACTGGTATTAAATGTTTTTGCATCCATGCCTTTCACATCAACAGCTGGCAATAGTCTTCCGGCATCAGTTTGAGCCACACTAACGGTTACCAATGCGCAAACTGTAAAAAATCCAATCAGTACTTTTTTCATAAAATAAAATTATTAAATTGATTTAAAAATAAAATCAACAGCATGATTGATCACAATTTGCACAAGCAGCTGTTAATTAGTTAGTGTTAATATTAAAATTATATCAAATTTAAGAAATTAAATTTTATTCGCCTCATTTTTCACAACATTTTTTCCAAAGAGGTTTATGTTTAAAAAAGCATTTTAATCTTTTGAAATCAATTAAGAATTTGTGTTTCTGTGTTTTACAGTAAACGCATAAAAAGCTTTATATTAACTAGTTGTGTTGAAGATTAAAAAATAATCAACAACTAGATTTCAAATTTCGTATCGAAATTCCGAACTGATTTTGATATAAAAACTAACTTTTAGATTGATTTTGATGGTTTCTTTTTGTATCACTTAAAACATTTTCAAATTATGAAATATTTGTATTTAAAACATAGTTATTATAATTTCTTTTTATAAAAAAAATAACTTATATTTGTATTTGTATTTGTATTTGTAACTTACAATATAAAAAAATTAAAATTGCACTTTAAAAATTTAAAACCATGAAAAAAATTTTTACATTATCATTATTAGCTATTGCTTCTCTGAGTTTTGCTCAAAGTTTTCAAATTACATTAGATAAAAAAGTTGTTTCTGGAACTACCATTACACAAAAAATATACCCAGACGCTAAGACTATAATCGATTTCGGAATTACAAATAAAAGCAATGTAGCTAAACAATATAAAGTAACGAGAACGCTAATAAGCCCAGCAAAAGTAGGGGATGGGTACGATATTTATTTTTGTACTGGGAACCGATGCTACGGCCCTAACGATACTGTTGTATTTGTTTCAGATACAATTGGCATTGAAGCAGGAGCGGTTTTACCAATCCCTGGTGATGGTAATAGTTATGGGATTTTAACACATTTTAATGCAGGTCCTGGTGCTTGTGTAGACCACGTTGTTTCCTATAAAATTTGGGATATTGAAAAACCTACCGATTTTGCAGAAGTAAAAATTAACTATACTTGTTCAACTGGTATTAAAGGTTATGATTTAGGAGATATTTCTCCAGGTTACCCTAACCCTGCAAAAGGATTAATAACTATTGACTACAACTTAAAAAATGCACCTAAAAATGCGAAGGTTGTGTTTTATGATATGTTAGGTAAAATGGTGAAAGAAACTCCCATAGTAAATCAACAAGGTGCAGTAAAAATTAATGTAGCTGATTTACATACAGGGTTTTATTTCTATAATTTTATTGTAGATGGTAAAACAAATAATGCACGTAAATTAATTATTAGCGCTAATTAATTAGTTTTTAATACCCTATTTTAAAAAGAGCTGTTTGAAAAAATAGCTCTTTTTTTATGAACTATTTCTTTCAGCTCGTTAGTTCAAAACTATGCACTTTCGTGCAAGACTTTCCGTTCCTAAAAGTATTTTATTCAAGTATAACAGTACTGTTGTTTGTTTTTCATTCCATAAATTATTTTTTTGTGTATGAAAGATGAGTTTAATATCTTACATTAAAAAAATCTAGTTTTAAAAAATTAGCTTAAGTTAGTAATCTAGATAATTAACATAAACACCAAATAAAAATTAATATTATAGCCATGAAAAACAAACTTACACTATTATTATTAGCCATTGCCTCACTTAGTTTTGCTCAAAGTTTTAAAATTAAATTCGAAGGTAAAGATGTTACAGGAACGGTATATAATAAAAAAGTTGCATCTGGCGACTTTAGTATAATTGATTTTGATCTTCAAAACACAAGCAATGATGATAAGAATTATAAAGTATCCAGAACCGTAAAAAGTCCTTCACTATTAGGAGATTGCTACACCATTCAAATTTGTGCGGGTAAACTTTGTTATAATACAAATGGTAATGTTGTAGACACTTTAAAAGAAAGTTTTCCATTTCCAGCAAATTCTACATTACCTAAACCAGGTACAACAGGAGGATATGGTATGAGCGTCCATTTTAATGTATGTGATAATGCTTGTGAAGATCATACTATTGTTTATAGAATTTGGGATGTGGCTAAACCTACAGATTTTGCAGAAGTAACAGTTAATTATACTTGTTCAACAGGAATAAAAGAGTATGATTTAGGAGATATTTCTCCAGGTTACCCTAACCCTGCAAAAGGATTAATAACTATTGACTACAATTTAAAAAATGCACCTAAAAATGCGAAGGTTGTGTTTTATGATATGTTAGGTAAAATGGTGAAAGAAACTCCCATAGCAAATCAACAAGGTGCAGTAAAAATTAATGTAGCTGATTTACATACAGGGTTTTATTTCTATAATTTTATTGTAGATGGTAAAACAAGTAATGCACGTAAATTAATTATTAGCGCTAATTAATTAGTTTTTAATACCCTATTTTAAAAAGAGCTGTTTGAAAAAATAGCTCTTTTTTTATGGAAATTTTAGATTCATTTTGAAAAAAAATATAATAAGTTTCCGTTAAAAAATTAGTTTAAATTAGTAGTCTAGTTAATATCAACCCATGAAATTTTTTTTTACACTATCATGATTAGCCATTGCTTCATTTGGGTTTGCGCAAAGTTTTCAAATTACCCTAAAAGGAATAGATGTTTCAGGCACGAGTATTACAGAAAAAATAGCGCCAGATGCTGAAACTAAAATGCCATTTGGAGTTACAAATAAAAATAATTTAGATAAGCACTATCGAGTAACGAGGACCTTAATTAGTCCGGCAAAAGTAGGGGAAGGGTATCATATTTTTTTTGCCACTGGCCCTGTAATTTATTTTCCTAGTGATTCTATTGTTTTTATATCAGATACTTTTGCTTTAAAAGCAGGGGTAGTTATACCGCCTCCTGGAGATTCCTCTAGTTTTGGCATTTTGGCACTTTTTTATGCAGGCCCTGGCGCTTGCGAAGATCACGTAGTTTCGTATAAAATTTGGGATGTTGAAAACCCAACTGATTTTGCAGAAGTATCCATTAATTATACTTGTGCAACTGCTATAAAAGACTATAATTTAGGATACATTTCACCAGCCTACCCTAATCCAGGTAATGGTTTGATAACAATTGATTACAGCTTAAACAACATACCGAAAAATGCCAAAATTGTATTTTACAATAGGTTAGGTAAAATGGTGAAAGAAACTGCAATAGCAAATCAACAAGGTGCAGTAAAAATTAATGTAGCTGATTTACATACCGGTTTTTATTTCTATAACTTTATTGTAGATGGTAAAACAGGAGTCAGGGACAAAAATGGGGGAGAAGGATAGAAATGAATACTTTTGAGAAAAAAAAGTTATCGAAGCCACCGACCACAAATTATTACAGGAACTATTTCCCTCAGAGTTAATGGATTATTTTACAATAACCAACTTTGAAACACTCTGCAG
>JBDTFR010000066.1:0-20848 GCA_039937835.1 Bacteroidia bacterium
TTTCGTGGTAAATCATATTGCTAGTGGGTTGCTCTCCAGCAGAGCCAACTTCTCTTCTGATTTACGGCTGAATTATACAACAATTTTTTATCAAATCCACCAACTATTTTTTGCACCATTACCGAAATTTTAGTTTTTCAAAACATAATTGTTTCAATAATCTAATGGCTTCTCGACCAAACCCAAATCCCTTTTCATTTATAGTAATTCGTCTAAATTCAAGGACTTTGTTATGATTGTATATTCCAAAAATTATCATGTAGCCAATTAAATGATTATTACCTATACACTTAATTGATAAATGCAAACAATCATCATCGGTGAGAAGTGTTTTATGCTTGTCCTTTGAATACTGATGAACAAATTGATTATTATTTATCTCAAATTCAATAATTCTATCAATATCAGATGATACCGTATTTATAAGACTAACCTTTTCTCCAGTTATTTCAATATTCATAAACCTATTCATAAGTAATTTGTCAAATTTTCACACAACAAATAAATATATTTATTACCCTTTAGCGATTATTTACATTTTACTTTATTATAATCTGCTTTAACAATAGGGTTTTCTAAAATCTGAAATGTTAAGTGGGGAGCTCCAAATAATTTACAATAACGATCATGATCTAACTTCTCGGCTTTTTTCATAGCATCTATAAATGGTCTCGATTTGTATAACTCAGGCATTTTTGCACAATAAGAAACATACGCAAAAATCACTTGTTCATTTGGTTTCGCTTCTTTTATAAAAGGTAATAATAAGTTGGACGCATATTTGTAATCTTTAAATCTTGCAAATACATAAGATAATTTTAGGTTATTTTGCCAAGAGGCATCTTTTAAATTATAAAAAGATTTAATTTTTTCAATACAAGCGTTAATTATTAATTCACCTCCTTGAACAGTATCCATGGCTTCAATTATTTTAAATTGCCATTCTATATTTAATGCATTTACATATTTTTTTGGGAGATCTGTTTTATATAAAGCATCAATTCTTTTTTGAGTTTCGCTTTGATTTTTAGAATCACCAATGGTACTATCTATTGTAACTTTACAAAATAAATTATTAAATTCTACATAGTGATTAGAAGGATCAATAGTAGCAATTTTTTTAAGGTTTATACAATCACTATCATCTGCCACGTAGTTATTTTTAACATAATTTAATACCACTTGATTATTAAGCAACCCAGAATATTTAGCTTCATAAGGAATAATCATTTTTGAAGCAGCAGCTTCCGCATATTTTTTATTGCGTATTTGTGTACTGATGTAATATTGAATGCGATGTGCTAGTTCAATATCTCCTTTTTTTACTGCTTGATTAAATTTTGCTATTGAAAATTTTTCTTCTTTATCGCCTGAAATATCATACGTAATATCCATCACAATTTGCGCAAAACGTTCTTTAGCAAGGTAAGGCTCTAATTCATTTGCTAAGGCTTTCGAATTAATTTCTTTAATTGCATTCTCTTTCGTCATTTGTGTTAGGTTATCGTATTTGCCACCTTCCATTTCAAGTTTAAATAACTCCCAAGAATCACTTGTTTTTACATTGGTAGACACATTGCTTTTTTGTATTTTGGATAATGCTTTAATAATACTTTCCGCCCGCTTTTTTTGTAGCTTTTCATTGTCTGTTGCATTCCCTTCAATAGAAGAAAATGCGGTAATATAAAGGCCTTCAATTAAAAAGTCGGGTTCTTGTAAGGCATTTAAAAAGGGTTGTAAATCTTCTTCTTTGTAATCAGATTTATTTTTCTGAAATGGAATATTAAAACTTAAGATAGAAGTTTCTGCTTTCGGCTCAAAAGCGGAAGGTATATAGGCCGCACTATCTGGCATTAGTAACATCATAAGAGGCGTGTTTGATTCTTGGTCACCTTGCTCAACATTCGATTTAGCAACAGTTTTACACAGTTTGCCATCTTGTACTATTAATAAATTTAATTCATAATCATCTCCTATTTTAGGTGGTAAAACACCTAACTGTACATCTAATTTTTTGGGTTTTATTTTACGGTTACCTTTTTTTACGGTGGGTATTCTATTTTTGCTATATAATTTACTTTTAGTAACTGTTTTTAGCAGAATGCCTTTGCTTTGTAAATTATTGTCTAATATGTTATACTCTGGTTTATCAAATTGTGCGCGTTGAATTACATCCACAGCTAACCCATCTTTCGAATTTCTGATAAATTTACTCAACGATTTTAAATCGTCATATTTAAGAAATATTTTTCCACCTTCAACATATAAGCCGTTTGCCAACCCATCATAATCTTTAAATTTTTTGCATGCGTTACACGTCCGTTCTTCGGGTGCTTTTAATTTTTTATTTTTAGAAGTGAAAGGTACGGTCAACTCCTTTTTTTTATCTGCACCGCTATTAAACGTGTTAAAGCTCCCAAACACAATAGAAACGTAAGCCTTTTTACCATTTTCATCAAGCACAACAGTAGGACTAGCATATATATAATTAGGATTTTTAATAATTGCTTGTTGTCTTTTTCCAGTTCGCCATTTATAAAAGACCGATTCAGCAAATTCTTTCGCACTCATGGATTCTTTCCCTTTTACAATGCCTGTGCTCAATACGAGCTCTTCTGCTTTATTGGTTCCTCCAACAGCAATTACACGTTTCTCAGTAGTTTTATATTTGCCTCTGCTGTTTTCTAAATCTGCTTTACCTAATTTTGCCATGTCAGTGGCCTGTATTTCACTTGCTTTGCCAAGCATTTCATTATATTCTACGGTATCTAATTGATTTTCTATCCTTATTTTATTTAATTCATTTATTAAAGCTCGTTGAGCATCTTCAATTTTAAAATCGCTACCTGATTTTTTAGAACTGCCTTTCTTTTGTGCAAAAGAACTAATTGTAATAAGTAATAGTAAGAAAGTGGGGATGTTTTTTTTAGTCAAAAGCATAGTTGATTTTATTTTAATAATGAAAGATAAGTGTAACGTATAATGTTGTTTTTTATTAGGTTTGTATCATGAGTAATTATTTACTCCTTTGAATCAATTTTTTTTGAGGATCTAAATTAACAATTTATTAGCTAATTATTATGAATAAAATACTTATTGCAAATCGAGGCGAAATTGCATTGCGTATAATGCGCACCTGTAAAGAAATGGGAATTAAAACGGTTGCTGTATTTTCAGAAGCCGATAGAAATTCGCCATTTGTAAAATATGCCGATGAAGCAGTATGTATTGGCCCTGCACCTTCTTCTCAATCCTATTTAATGGGCGATAAAATAATTGAGGTCGGTAAACAATTAAAAGTAGATGGCATTCATCCAGGTTATGGGTTTTTATCTGAAAATGCTGCTTTTGCAAGTAAAGTGCAGGAATCAGGTATCAAATTTATTGGACCCTCAGCAAAAGCCATGAACATGATGGGTGATAAACTTTCAGCAAAAGAAGCTGCTAGAAAATACAAAATACCAATGGTACCTGGTTCAGAAGGAGCTATTCAAGATGTGCAAGAAGGTAAAAAAATAGCATTGGAAACAGGATTTCCTCTTTTAATAAAGGCAAGTGCCGGCGGCGGCGGAAAGGGAATGCGGATCGTTGAAAACATCAATGAGTTTGAAGAGCAAATGAAGTTGGCTGTAAGTGAGGCAAAATCGGCTTTTGGTGATGGATCGGTGTTTATTGAACGATACGTTACAGGACCTCGACACATAGAAATACAAATATTGGGTGATAGCTTTGGTAACATGGTATATTTGTTTGAACGTGAATGTTCCGTTCAACGACGCCATCAAAAGGTAATAGAGGAAGCACCTTCTTCGGTTTTAACAGAAGAAATACGCAAAGCGATGGGAGCTTGTGCTGTAAACGTAGGGAAAGCTTGCAACTATGAAGGCGCTGGTACTGTTGAATTTTTATTGGATGCAAATAAAAATTTTTACTTCTTAGAAATGAATACCCGTTTGCAAGTAGAGCACCCTGTTACAGAAATGATAACAGGAATTGATTTGGTAAAAGAGCAAATAAAAATAGCACGTGGAGAAAAACTATCATTTACTCAGAATGATTTAAAAATTATTGGTCATAGTATCGAAGTGAGGGTATATGCAGAAGACCCAACAAATAACTTTTTACCAGACATCGGAAAACTGATAACTTACCAAACCCCTCAAGGTTTGGGGGTACGTGTTGATGATGGTTTTGAGGAAGGGATGGATATTCCAATATACTACGACCCGATGATTGCAAAATTAATAACCTTTGGCAAAGATAGGGAGGAAGCTATTAGCCGAATGGTACGCGCAATTGATGATTATATAATAATAGGAGTGGAGACAACATTAGCTTTTTGTAAATTCGTAATGCTACATCCTGCTTTTATTTCTGGTAATTTTGATACCCATTTTATAAAACAACATTTTAGACCTGAAATGCTGCATTTTGAAAATGAAGAGGAAGCAATTATTGCCGCTTTAATAGGTGCTAAATTAATTGCACGATCTACCGCTACTTCAAAATTTAATGAGCCGGAGACTAACCTCTCTCTATCGAAATGGAAAAGTAATCGATTAAATTAAATTTTATTTTTTGCAATACTTAGTTAAGACCTTTTGTTTAAATAGTTGCCTTTTATTAAAAAAAAGATATTTTGCTTTCGCACCTCAGATAATTTTTGATGTTAACGTCTTCTAAATTCTGAACAAATAATTGCAGTAGCAATAGCTGCATTTAATGATTCTGCTTCTCCACCATTTGAATTAAATTGAGAAAAGGATGGAATTCGCACTTTGTCCGTAATAAAAGGAAAGAGAGTATTTGAAATGCCTTTCGATTCATTACCAACAATAATAAAACCTTTGTTGGGTAATGGTTTGGAATAAATATTTTCTCCATTTAGTAATGTACCAAAAACAGAATAGTTTAACTTAATTTTATTAGCGTTTAGTAAATCATTTAAAGCGATGTAATTTACATTTACTCTGGCTATGGAACCCATCGTTGCTTGCACCACTTTTGGATTATAAACATCTACCGTTTCTTTACTACAAACAATGTTTTCAATACCAAACCAATCTGCTATACGAATAATGGTACCTAAATTACCGGGGTCTTTAATATTATCTAATACTAATGTTAGTTTATCCTTCAACTGATTTATGTCAAAAATTAGTTTAGGTATTTTACATAGTACTAACACTTCATTAGGAGTGCTAAGTGCTGATATACGTTCTAATTCACTTTCTTTTATTTCAATAATTTCTAACGTACCTCTAATTTTTTCTCTTTCAAGATAAGTAGAAGTAGCATATAATTGTGTTACGTTTATTTTTGAATTTAGCAACTCAGCAACCATCTTAACACCTTCTACTATAAACAATTGTTCGTCTTCTCTACCCTTTTTTTGTTTTAAAGAATTTAAAAATTTAATTTGATTTTTTGAAAGCATTGTTCAAAAATGATATTATTAGTTAATACTGTAATTTGCTTAAAATTTAGAGCCTGTTTAAATAAATTTTAAACAGGCTCTAAAATAGGTATTTAAAAATAATGATCATTCTAGTTTTAGAATAATTGAGTATTTTTGCTCCCTTATTCGTTTCTAATAAAACCGTGTGGAGTTATACCGTTTCTATATACAGCCCTTTTTAATAATTGCATTGTCATTATTATTATTTTCGTCTTGCAACTCCACTCGTAAATTAAAAGAAGGAGAATACTTGCTTGTAAACAACTATATCGTTGATAAAGATACGAAGTTAGATAAAACCAATATGGAAGGCCTTTTAAAACAAAAACCCAACCGAAAGATATTTAGAGTGTTTAGGTTCCACTTATGGCTGCATAATTTAGTGGATGAAAAGAAATTAGCCGCTAAGCGAATTCAATATAATAAAAAGATAGAAAAACGTAATTTAAAAAGAGTAGCAAAAGGTAAAAGAGAAAAAACAAATAACCGTCAATTGTTTAGAGAATGGCTATTGGAAATTGGTGAACCTCCTGTAATTTATGATTCCATTCTGGCTAAAAAATCTGCAGAACAATTAAAAATGTATTTGAATAATAAAGGCTATTTTATAAGTACTGTAAACGATTCAGTTCATTTTAAAAAGAATAAAAAAGCAGAAGTCTTTTATACCATACATGCCGCCCCACCTTATACGATTTATAGTATGGATTATAAAATAAACGATGAATTAGTTAAATATTATGTTTTTGCGGATACTTCCAATACATTGATTAAAAAAGGGAATAACTATGATGTAGATGAATTACAAAAAGAAAGAGAGCGCATAACAGATGAATTAAATAATAACGGTTATTATTTATTTACGAAAGATTACATTCAGTACAATATTGATACAACATTAAATAACAATCAGGTAAATATTACTTTAGAAATAAAGGATTTTGCACAAAAAGTTACTGACTCTACTGACTCTATTGTTTCAACACCACATCAGCGATTTTATATTAACAACGTTTACATTCAGCCTGATTATATTTCTAAAAAATTTGATACCACTCCAAAAGATACTACCATTACAAATGATTATTTTATATTACATACAAAAAATTTAAGGTATAAAAAGAGAGTCTTGCTAAATGCTATTTTTATTAGAAAAGGAGAGCTTTATCAAGCAAAAAAAACAGAAGATACCTATAAGCGACTTGCCGAATTAAAGGCTTTTAAATCTATTAATATTTATTTTGACCAAATAGGCGGCAATAAATTAAATTGTTATATACAGCTAAGTCCTATCTTAAAACAGTCATTTACCATTGAAACACAGGGTAAAAATACTTCTGGAAATTTAGGGGTAGAAGGAAGCATGATTTACCAAAACAGAAATTTACTAAGAGGCGCGGAGGTATTTGAATTAAAATTAAAGGCAGGAGTGGAGGCACAACAAACAGCGAATTCTTCCAACTCAAATAATATAGGCAATTTGAGTAACCCTGTTAAACAATTTAATACAGTTGAAATAGGGCCAGAAGCTAATTTATACATCCCTCGTTTTTTAATACCTGGTAATTTTAAGTTTTCAAAACAATCGAATCCAAAAACCATTTTTACTAGCTCATTTATATACCAACGGAGACCTTTTTATACACGTTATACAACTAACTTTTCAATGGGGTATACTTGGAAAGAATCAGAAACGAAACAGCACACTATTAATCCTTTAGTGTTGAATTTTGTTAAAATTGATTTACGCAGTACATTCGATAGTATTACTCAAAACATCAATGATAAATATTTATTAAATAGTTTTATCAACCACTTATCTACTACTAGTCGTTATACTTTTATCTATAATGGACAAGATGTACAGCGTTTAAGAAATTTTTCTTTTTTAAAATTTAATGTAGAATCATCTGGCAATATCTTAAGAGGGCTTTATAACCTTGCAAACGAAATACAACCCAATACATTTAAAAAAGATTCTTTGGGTAGATATCACATATTGGGAATACCTTACTCTCAATATGTAAGAACAGATGTGGATTATCGGTATTATTTTAATACCAATGAAATTAATAAAGTAGTGTTGCGTATTGCTGCTGGTATAGGGGTGCCCTTTATAAATTTACCATCCTTGCCGCTCGAACGACTTTTTTTTAGCGGAGGCTCTAATGGCATACGTGCATGGCAATCACGTACATTGGGTCCTGGCTCATACTCTAACAAGGGATTATCTAATTTTGATCAGTTTGGCGATTGCCAGTTAGAAGGAAATGTGGAATACCGATTTAAATTATTTAAAATGTTACATGGAGCTGTTTTTTTAGACGCTGGCAACAGTTGGTTAAGGAAACCAGACCCTGGTCGTGTGGGAGGTGAATTTAAATTGAACCGCTTTTATAAAGAAATAGCATTGGGCTCAGGTGTGGGTGCACGTGGCGATTTTAATTTTTTTGTACTTCGTTTAGATATAGGTATTAAAACGCGTGACCCACAATTTGACGAAAAAAAACGCTGGGTAATTCAACATTGGTTCGATACAAAATGGAAGAATGATTATAAAAGCACACATACTAGTAAATATAATTTCGTTGCATTTAATATTGGTATAGGATATCCGTTTTAATAAGAAAATAGCGCCAAATTATATTTTACTAATTCAGTTTTTTAGCTAATAATTAAAATTTAGTAGCTTTGCCTTCCAATTTTCTCAAATTTTAATTTTTATTAGATAATAATTAAGATGAAGTAATTAATAACACAGTATCACCAATTTATCAATTAAGTATGGCAACTAAAAAAACAGAAGAACTATTAGGCACTAGTGCTAGCACGCTATTAAACCATACGTGTAAAACAATTTTAAAAGATCAAATACATCTGCCTGGAAAGGATTTTGTAGACCGTATTTTTGTGCAAACCAATCGTAATCCTCAAGTTTTAAGAAGTTTGCAACAACTTTATGGAACGGGGCACCTTGCAAATACGGGATACATGAGTATTTTACCTGTAGATCAAGGGATTGAACATAGTGCTGGGGCGTCTTTTGCGCCGAATCCAATTTATTTTGATTCGGAGAATATTATAAAATTAGCAATAGAGGGTGGTTGTAATGCAGTGGCTTCCACATACGGTGTATTGGCTTCCGTAGCAAGAAAATATGCCCATAAAATACCGTTCATCGTTAAGATTAATCATAATGAATTTTTGTCATACCCGAATAAATTTGATCAAATTATGTTTGGTTCTGTGGAAGAAGCTTGGCGAATGGGTGCTGTAGCGGTAGGGGCTACTATCTATTTTGGTTCTGCTGAATCATCACGTCAAATTGTGGAAGTGGCACAGGCTTTTGAACGAGCACATGAATTGGGTATGGCAACCGTTTTATGGTGTTATACACGTAACAATGCATTTAAAAAAGACGGTGTTGATTATAGTACTGCAGCCGACTTATCCTCACAAGCAAATCACTTAGGGGTAACGATTCAAGCAGATATAATAAAACAAAAATTATCTGATAAAAATGGAGGATACACCGCTTTAAATTACGGTAAAACACATGCAAAAGTTTATTCTGAATTAACATCTGAAAATTTAATTGATTTGTGTCGCTACCAAGTGGCCAATTGTTATATGGGAAGATTCGGTTTAATAAATTCAGGAGGAGAGTCGAAAGGCGCCTCAGATCTAGCAGAAGCAGTAACTACTGCGGTAATAAATAAAAGAGCAGGTGGACACGGGTTGATCTCTGGTCGTAAAGCATTTCAAAAACCCTTAAAAGAAGGAGTAGAATTGTTGAATGCCATACAAGATGTTTATTTGGATAAACAAATTACGATCGCTTAAAAAAGTAAAAGTACAGGTATCACCATCCCTACCAACATGAGCCTGATTCTTGATGCATAACACTAATTTAACATAACAAAAATGAGTTGGTTTAAACGAATAAAAGAAGGGATCACGACCTCCACAAAAGAAAAAAAAGAAACCCCAGAAGGGTTGTGGTACAAGTGCCCCTCTTGTAAAAAACTCATCTCCTCAACTGAACATGCCTTAAACAAACATGTTTGTGCAGAATGTGATTATCACGAAAAGATAGGTTCTGCTGAATATTTTGAAATTTTATTTGATGGTAATTTATTTACCGAGATAAATGAAAATCTTACAGCGGGAGATCCTCTTGATTTTACGGATACTAAAAAATATACAGATCGGCTAATAGAAACAGTAAAAAAAACACATTTAAAAGATGCTATTCGCACGGGATATGGAAAGATAGAAGGTGAAGAAATAATGATTGCTTGCATGGATTTTGCATTTATTGGGGGATCAATGGGGGCAGTAGTGGGCGAAAAAATTGCACGATCCATTGATTTTTGTTTAGAAAAACGCATGCCTTTGTTAATTATCTCTAAATCTGGCGGAGCCCGGATGATGGAAGCTGCATTTTCATTAATGCAAATGGCAAAAACAGCAGCTAAACTATCCTTATTAAATGAGGCGAAAATCCCCTATATTTCTCTTCTAACAGACCCTACAACGGGTGGCGTTACTGCTTCTTATGCTATGCTGGGCGATTTAAATATTGCAGAACCTGGTGCCTTAATTGGGTTTGCAGGCCCTCGTATTGTAAAAGAAACGATTGGAAAAGACTTACCAAAGGGGTTTCAAACCTCTGAATTTGTTTTAGAGCATGGCTTTCTCGATTTAATTATTAATCGTAAAGAAATGAAAACCAAAATTGCTCAATTACTTAGAATATTTAAAAACTAACTTATCTCGTTCAATTTTTTACATAAAAATTGTTCTTTTAAAAAAAGTTGGTTACATTTGCGATCTAAAATTATAAAACAGTAGCTAAAAATGTATTTAACAACAGAAATAAAACAAGAAATATTTAAAAATCACGGTAAGTCAGCAAAAGATACCGGTACTTCTGAAGGACAAATTGCTTTGTTTTCACATAGAATTTTGCATCTTACTGAACATCTAAAAGCAAACAGAAAGGATTTTGGAACTCAAAAATCACTTATTGCTTTGGTTGCGAAAAGACGTGGCTTGTTAGATTATTTAAAAGCAAATGATATTGAAAGATACCGTGCTATTGTTAAAAAACTTGATTTAAGAAAGTAAATTGATATTCTCAAATAAATCTCAAAAAGGCATTCTACTTTAGGTAGAATGCCTTTTTGAGCATCTAAATGTTGCACTCATTCTGTTAAAAAATGTAGCAATAAAATAATGTATATATAAAGAGGTAAAGAAAATAATAAATAAAAAAACATGTCACAAATAGGAATTACACACACAATTACTTTAGCGGATGGCCGCACCATAACACTTGAAACAGGTAAATTGGCAAAACAAGCCAATGGTGCTGTTGTTGTTAAAATGGGAGATACGATGTTGCTTGCAACTGTTGTTTCAAAAGAAGAAGCAAAAGAAGGCACCGATTTTTTACCATTATCTGTTGATTATCAAGAAAAATTTGCTTCAGCAGGTCGTTTTCCAGGAGGCTTTTTTAAACGTGAAGCTCGTTTATCCGACTATGAAATATTAATAAGCCGTTTGGTTGATCGCGCCTTACGTCCATTATTTCCAGATGATTATCATGCAGATACGCAGGTATTAATTTCATTAATATCAGGTGATAAAAATACAATGCCTGATGCGTTGGCTTGTTTAGCTGCTTGTGCTGCTATTAGTGTTTCTGATATTCCCTTCAATGGTCCAGTATCTGAAGTGCGTGTAGGTAAAATTGATGGTAAATTAATTGCTAATCCAACAGTAGAAGAAATTGCAAAATCATCTTTAGATATGATTATTGCCGCTTCTCAAAAAGATATTATGATGGTTGAAGGCGAAATGAAAGAAATTTCGGAAGCCGAAATGCTAGAAGCGATTAAATTTGCTCACGAAGTAATTCGTGTTCAAATTAAAGGCATTAATGATTTTGTTGCTAAAGTAGAAGCAGCAAAAGGTAAAATTGTTAAGCGTGAATATTGTCACGAAACAAATGATGCTGCCATAAAAGAAGAAGTGTACAAAGCATTATATGATAAAGTATATGCCGTTGCTAAAACACAGAACCCTGATAAAAGGAAACGTAGCGCATCATTTAAAGCAGTAGTTACCGAGTATATTGACGCATTACCTGCGGAAGTGAAAACTCAAAAGGAATCATTAATTAAAAAATATTATCATGAAGTAGAATACGATGCCGTTCGTAGATTTGTGTTAGATGAAAAGGCTCGTTTAGATGGACGTAAGACCAACCAAATTCGCCCTATTTGGAGTGAAATTGGATATTTACCTTCTGCACATGGTTCTGCTATTTTTACTCGTGGTGAAACACAATCGCTTACTTCGGTAACGTTAGGTACTAAATTAGATCTTCAATCTATTGATAGAGCTTTGTATCAAGGTCAAAATAATTTTATGTTACATTACAATTTCCCAGCATTTTCAACTGGAGAAGTAAAACCAAATCGTGGTCCAGGAAGAAGAGAGGTAGGTCATGGTAATTTGGCTGAACGCGCTTTAAGACAAGTTATTTCGAGTGAAAACCCGTATACCGTTCGTGTTGTTTCTGATATTTTAGAATCAAATGGATCTTCATCAATGGCAACTGTTTGTGCCGGCACATTGGCATTAATGGATGCAGGTGTTAAAATTAACAAACCAGTATCTGGTATTGCTATGGGACTGATTACAGATGATAAAGGGAAGTATGCAATTTTATCAGATATATTAGGTGATGAAGATCATTTAGGAGATATGGATTTTAAAGTATGCGGAACAAAAGATGGAATTACAGCATGCCAAATGGATTTAAAAGTGGATGGATTACCTTATGAAGTAATGGCAGAAGCACTAGAGCAAGCTAAACAAGGGCGTTTACATATACTAGCTGAAATGGCTAAAACCATAACTACATCTCGTGAAGATTATAAATCTCATGCGCCACGTATTGTTAAGATGACTATTCCTAAAGAGTTTATTGGTGCTATAATTGGGCCAGGAGGAAAAATTATTCAAGAAATGCAGCGTGAAACTGGTGCTATCATTGTTATTGAAGAAATCAATAATATGGGACACATTGATATTGTAGCAACAAATGCAGAAGCTATTAATGCTGTGCTAGCAAAAATAAAAGGGATTGTTGCTCAACCAGAAGTAGGGGAAGTATATGATGGGAAAGTAAAGTCAATTATGGCATTTGGTGCTTTTGTTGAATTTATGCCTGGCAAAGATGGTCTATTACATATTTCTGAAGTGGAACACCGTCGTTTAGAAAATATGGATGGTGTATTAAAAGAAGGTGATAAAATACAAGTTAAATTAATAGGACTTGATCCTAAGACTGGTAAATTTAAATTATCTCGTAAGGCATTGTTGCCAAAACCAGAGCAAGCAAACGCTTAAGTTTTTAAAGTATAAAAAATAAAAAATCCAGTTATAAAATAACTGCATTTTTTATTTTAAAGCTATTAAAATATCCTACCAACAGCCTTTTTCTATAGCTTTTGTTTTTTTTAAATTACTATATACTATTCTTTATTATAAGGTGTAAAAGTAAATCGGTGTAACGTAAGGAAATGATCTGTTTTGAAACATTTTAAAACTCAAAGCGTATAGCTAGGTAAATTAAAATACAACCTTTATGAGACAGCTAAAGATTTCGAAACAGGTTACCAACAGAGAGACTGCATCATTAGATAAATACTTACAAGAAATTGGTAAAGTAGAATTAATCAGTGCAGATGAAGAGGTGGAGTTAGCAATAAAGATTAGAGCGGGCGATCAGAATGCGCTGGAACGATTAACAAAATCTAATTTGCGGTTTGTGGTATCTGTATCTAAGCAATATCAAAATCAAGGGTTAAGCTTACCCGATCTTATAAATGAAGGCAACTTAGGATTAATTAAAGCGGCACAACGATTTGATGAGACAAGAGGTTTTAAGTTCATATCGTATGCCGTTTGGTGGATTCGTCAATCTATCTTGCAAGCGTTAGCAGAACAATCTAGAATTGTGCGATTACCATTAAATAAAATTGGCTCTATTAATAAAATAAATAAAACGTTTTCATTATTAGAACAAGAATATGAACGAGAGCCAAGTGCTTCTGAAATAGCCGATATACTTGAAATTTCTGAAAATGAAGTAAAAGAATCAATGAAAAATAGTGGACGACATGTTTCCATGGATGCGCCGCTTGCTTCAAATGAGGAAGCGGGTGGAAGTATGTATGATGTAATGGAAGGTAAAGATAATCCAAGTCCTGAACAAGGTTTATTAAATGAATCGTTAAGAAGAGAAATAGAAAGAGCATTACATACACTTACCATACGAGAGGGAGATGTTATTCGTTTGTACTTTGGATTAAATGGAGAACATTCTATGACGTTGGAAGAAATTGGTGAACGCTTTGATTTAACACGCGAACGGGTTAGGCAAATTAAAGAAAAGGCCATTAGAAGATTAAAACATACTGCTAGAAGTAAAATTTTAAAAACATACTTAGGTTAATAATTAAAGATTAATAAATAGATTGCAACCTGCTTAAAGAAATAGTTTAACTATTTCTTTTTTTTTATTTCCTTAAACGATATTAATTTCAATTCGTCTTATTTTTATTAGTAATCTCAAGCTAGTTTTCATAAAAACGCTATCCGTTAAGTATAATCATAAAAATTTTCTTATATACAAAGTAAGAAAAACAAAAACCGTAAATTTGTTTTACCTATTTTTGTTAGGTAATTTAATTTTATTTATGAAACACCTAGTTGCCCCTTCCATTCTGTCAGCAGATTTTGCCAATCTTCAACGTGATATAGAAATGATTAACAAAAGTAACGCTGATTGGTTTCATGTAGATGTAATGGATGGAATGTTTGTACCCAATATTTCATTTGGGTTTCCTGTAATTAAAGCGATTAAAAAACATGCTACTAAACCTTTAGATGTACACTTAATGATTAATGATCCTGATCGTTATTTGTCTTTATTTAAAGAAGCTGGTGCAGACGTTTTATCAGTTCATCTAGAAGCTTGCACTCATTTACACCGAACCATACAAGGCATTAAAGGGTTGGGTATGAAAGCAGGAGTGGCTATCAATCCGCATACACCTATAACGTTATTAAGTGAAATAATTGCAGATATTGACTTAGTTTGTGTAATGAGCGTGAATCCTGGGTTTGGAGGACAAAAATTTATTACGAATACCTATTCTAAAATTAATGAATTGAAGGAAATGATTATTGCTAAAAAGTCAAATGCGCTTATAGAGATTGATGGAGGAGTAGATTTAGTTAATTATAAGAAACTTATTGAGGTTGGGGCAACCGTTTTAGTAGCGGGTAATACTGTTTTTTCTTCTGCAGATCCATTACTAACTATTAGCGAGCTAAAGACGCTTTAACTACCTTAAGCTTTTTAAAATGAGTGTTAAATTTTCATATAATTAAATTCTATAAATAGATATGAAATTCGAAATACCGCTATTAATTTTTTTAAAAATTAATAGCGGTATTGCATTTAAAAATAAAAAGAGTTAGTGATCTTATAATAAAAAGCTAATCTAATTTTTTAGTTTCTGCTTTATTGAGTTCTAGCTGTTGAATAGCATCAAGCAGTTTTCTTAATTCTGCATTGGGGTTATAATCATCAAAATCTGGTGTCGTATGATCCATTCCTGATTTATCAGTAATAATAATGGTTGATGCTAATGCAGCATCTACGGCTCTTTTATTAGTAGGCCCTGCTAAAGAATATAACTTAGATACATCCACGTCTTTTATAGTCTTCGTTAATTCAGCCCATTCTGGTGCTGAGAATTTTGCTGCATAATTTCTAGTCAAGGAAGAATCAGTTGCACTATTAACTTTTATAAAAATACTATCTTTCGTGAAAGTAATGTGTTTCTGAAACCCTCTCGTGGAAGATTTAAATTCAATCTTTTTAACATCACTATTAGTCTGTGTACGTAAAGCACCACATGAGCAAAATAAAATTAATATGATCAGATTTTTCATTATTTTTTATTATTTTAAATTTAATTATATAATTTATTAGTAAAAATTTAATTTGCTGGTAAAACTTTCGCTTTGCATTCACCGAAACCAATTCTTATGCCATCTTTTTCTGAGAAGCCTCGTAATATCACCGTATCATTGTCATTAATGAATTTACGTTCGCTACCATCGTTTAGCTTAATAGGCTTTGTACCTCGCCAAGATAGCTCCATCATCGATCCAAAAGTTTCGGGGGTTGGTCCACTAATAGTTCCCGAGCCTAACATATCACCGATATTCATATTACAACCATTTACCGTATGGTGAGCCAATTGTTGTTGCATGGTCCAATACATATACTTATAATTTGATTTAGAAACAATAGTTTCTTCTGCATTTTCAGGTTGTATGGCAACTTCTAATTTAATATCAATATTTTTATCTCCTTTGTATTGCAAGTAAGGTAATACTTTTGGCTCCTGATCATACCCTTTTACATAAAAAGGTTCCAATGCATCTAAGGTAACTATCCAAGGTGAAACAGTAGAAGCAAAGTTTTTAGCAAGAAAAGGGCCAAGCGGTACGTATTCCCAATTTTGGATATCTCTCGCACTCCAATCATTAAATAAAACCAACCCAAAAATATATTCATCGGCATTATTAGTAGTAATGTGTTCGCCCGAATGTGTTTGTTTACCAATTATAAAAGCCGTTTCTAACTCAAAATCTAACATTTTACAAGCACCGAAAGTAGGTAGTTCAGCATCGGCAGGTTTGGTTTGCCCTTTCGGGCGATGAAAATTAGTACCGGATACCATAATAGAGGATGCACGCCCATGATAAGCTACAGGTATATGTTTCCAATTTGGGAGTAATGCATTTTCAGGGTCGCGTACCATCTTACCAAAATTGGTTGCATGGTCAAGGCTGGAGTAAAAGTCGGTATAATCGCCCACTCTTACAGGCATTTGCATTTGCACGTTGCTAATTTTTTGTAACACTTTTGCGTGTACTTCTTTATTATCACGTAATTCGGAATTTTCTTTATTTAGTAGATTTGAAATCCGTTCACGTACAGTTCTGGTAGTCTGTTTACCCAACGCTATAAAATCATTTAGGTATTGATTGGTGAAAATAGAATTTTCAATTTTTAAATTATCTAAAAAACCTAATTTGTTTAATATCGCAAGATCTAACACTTGGTCGCCAATGGCAACACCTATGCGAGGGCTAGAGCTTTGTGTTTTAAAAATACCAAATGGTAAATTCTGTATTGGAAAATCGCTTTGAGGAGCAACTTCAATCCAAGATTTTAATGAAGGGTTGTTTACTTTTAACATTATTTTTTGTAATTAATTATAAAAAAACAAAAGTACAGTTTTTTTATAGAAGTGGTTAAAGGTTTGGTTATTTAAGAAAAATAGTGTGTAATAAGTAGATTGTTATTAAGCATAAGCAAGTAAAAGCAGGTAGTATAGGGGAATATAAAATAATACACCTAACTGAATTTAGTAATTGAATGGCTACCCTGTTTTCAAAATTAAAGTATTAATTTAATTGTATTTTTACAGATAAATTATTGTTAAATTGTTTTATGAATTTTTTTAAGAATAAAAATTTCTACTTTTTACTTTCTTTTATTGAAGGCGGTACCGTAATGGCCGCCGAATTATTAGGTGCAAAAATGCTTGCTCCTTATTTTGGTTCTTCTTTATATGTATGGGCAACTGTATTAGCCATTACCTTGGGGGGGTTAGCCTGCGGATATTTTGCGGGAGGTATCCTTTCTTATAAAAGTAAAAATTATTTTACCTTATTTTTTGTCTTATTAATAGCAGCAGCCTTTACGGTACTAATGCCCTTTACTTCCAAGTTAATTTTATGGGCAGTAGGGATGCATCGGTTAATACCTGCTGTAATAGCATCTGCAATAGTTATTTTATTTCCCCCTGTTTTTTTAATGGGCATGGTTTCTCCCTTAATCATCAGAGCCGTTACCACCAGTGTTGATCATGCAGGTAAAGCTGCAGGTGCTATTTATGCCATTTCTACGGTAGGAGGCATACTAGCTACATTTATTTTTGGCTTTTACATCATTCCTAATTTCGGTCTTACCTTACCTTGTATTTTTATAGGCATTTTATTGGGTGTTATCCCTTTAATAGTGCTATTACAACAAAAAAAAATAAGTGAGACAATTGGCTTTGTTCTTCTTTGTATATGGGCTATTTCAGCATCTACTGCTAACTACAAAAATTTAAATTCTACAGTGAAGGTGGTTTATTCTGCCGAGGGATTATTAGGACAATTGTTGGTAGTGGATTATGCTCGATATAATAAAGATACTATATTACCTGGGCATAGTCGTTGGTTATTTGTTAATCGTATTTCTCAAACCATGTATGATTCCTTGGCTAATAAATCTAAAAAGGAAAACGCATATTTTACCTATGTATATTGTATTTCGGATTATTTAAAATCATTTCCTAAAAATACAAAGGTTTTATTATTAGGACTAGGAGGAGGTAGTATTGCTAACAAATTAACACAACAAGGTTTTTCTGTTGATGTGTGTGAATTAGATAAACGCATTACGGAAGTAGCCAAAAGATATTTTTATTTGAGCGATCAAGTAAATGTTACGGAAGACGATGCACGGCATTATATTAGAACGTGTAAAAAAAAATACGATGTAATTATATTCGATACCTTTAAAGGAGAAGACCCACCCAACCATGTATTTACCAGGGAATCATTAGAAGAAACCAAACAACTACTTGCCGCAGATGGAATTATTTTTGTAAATAGCCTCGGTTATATTGAAGGTAGCATTGGTAAAGCCATGCGTTCCATTTACAAAACCTTTGAAGACACAGGTTATCATGTAGAGGTGCTTTCAACAGATCCAGACCCTAATCAGCGAAACCTTTTGTTTTATGCCTCTTTAAAAGAAATAAAACCAAATGTTGATTTTATAGATATGAAAAAGATTGATTTAAGCGATGCCGTATGCTTAACAGATGAATATCCTATACTCGATGTATTGAATGCAGAGGCGGCTCAACGCTGGCGGGTAATGGCCATTAAAAATTTCGGATTAAATTATCAACGAGGTATTCCTGTTTTTAATTAAAGATTTCAATAAAAAAATAAATTTTATATTTTATTTTTATTTAGCTTCGTGCACTGAAAAAATTGACTTCGTAGCTCAGCTGGTAGAGCAGCTGACTCTTAATCAGCGGGTCCGGAGTTCGATCCTCCGCGGAGTCACAGTAAAATAGGGTGCCTTGAGCCATTAATTGCTTAAGGCATTTTTATTTGCAAAATATTTTGCAAATAAAAATTGAATGACTACTAAGAATTAACTTTAAATGTTCAAATAGAATTATGATTATTATTAAAAGAGTAAACTCTGACGACAAAGATTTTCAGGAATTAGTAAAACAGTTAAACGAAGGTTTACTTATTCGTGATGGAGTTGAACAAAATTTTTATTTGCAATTCAACAAAATTGACATGATAAAACATTCAGTGATTGCTTATGAAAATAACGAACCAGTTGGATGTGGTGCAATAAAAGAATATTCAATTGAATCAATGGAAGTAAAGCGAATGTTTGTACAGATACCGAAACGAGGAAAAGGGATTTCAAAAATGATCTTAGCAGATTTGGAAAATTGGGCTAAAGAATTAGAATATAAAAAATGTGTGTTGGAAACAGGAAAGAAAAATTCTGAAGCTATATCTTTGTATTTAAAAAGCGGATATAAGATAATATCAAATTATGGGCAATATGTAAATGTTGCAAACAGCATTTGCTTTGAAAAAGACTTTTAATTTAAAGGTAGCTAATTTGAAATGGTTTCGATTTATATAGTCAATACATAAGATTTGATAAACTATAACAAGCACACAAAACTTAGAAGATGAAACTAATTTCTTTATTTATTGGGTCACTATTTATGTTTTTAATAGCGAGTAATACATCCGCCCAAAATCAAAAAAAGCATATTTATTATCTACATGGTAGAATAATTGAAATACAAGGAAAAAATGCAGTGAGTGAAGAGTATGGAAAATATGAGTTTGACAGTATTGTTAATGCTTTAAGCGGTTCAAAAAATAGTGTTTCTGCGGAAGTCAGAACTGAAAATGTTGACTATTTAGAATATGCAAAAATAGTTTCTAAGGAGATTGACAGTATTGTAAAATTAGGCGTAAAGCCAATAGACATAACTGTTATTGGTGCTTCTAAAGGAGCAATTATTGCGAGTCATATTTCAAATATTAATGTTAACCCAATTAATTATGTATTTCTTGCAGGAAATAACAAATATCAAGAAACACACAATAATTGGAAATTTCACGGGCAAGTGTTGTGTATATATGACCTCTCGGATACTATTGCTGGGAGAAATTATGATTACTGGAAGAATAATGAAAATTACACTACAAAATTTGAGCAATTAGAAATAAAAACTCATTTAGGTCACGGGTTTGTTTATAAGCCTTTAGATGTTTGGATTGAACCAACTAGAAAATGGATTTTAACTCAAAAATTAAAATAAAAAAGATAATAAAGAACGCACAATTATGCATAAAAAAATAGGCGAAATAATTTTAAAATAAAGGCTCTTGGCTCGCGGTTAACTTTATGATGATCCGAAAATTTCGTGCTTCTTAATCGCCCGCTTTTTATATATACTAACCGTTAGCAATAATCATAAATATTAAAACAGTAATATGAATAATACATTGACAATAATTTTGACGCTAATAACGCTTAGTGTATTTGGTCAAAAAAATCCAACTGAAGAAGCACAACCAATTGTCGAAGAAGGAAAATTACTTTACAAGTCTGAGATGCCTTCTTGGTATGGAACCGACTTGTTTTTAGAAAGCTACAAAAATAAAGATAATATTGGTGGTTATTTTTCGTATGTTGACAATGGCATTGCTAAATGTATTTTTTTTCAAAGTTAGTGAATCCAAGAGTTATCGGGGCAATTTCATTTGACAGCACCTACAATGTTAAAACGGCAAGGATCTAATTAGTAGAAAGAGAATTTGCTACGAATGAAAATGACCTTTATTTAATTAGGGAAATTGCCTTATCAGAAGCAAACACTGACACCTTATTTAAGACTTACAAGAATACGAACTTGAATTTTATTCCTATAATTTACGGAATTGAAAAAAAAGTTTATATTTTGACTGGTCCACAACAAAGCGGTTTAGTGATATTTGGGGTCAGTCATTATTTCTGGGGAGTAAATTTATGCAAATAATTTTTGAAGTCTAAAAAGGAAAAAATTAACGTCAGTAACGCCCCTTAAATTAGCTCTAAAACCTTTTATTTTAGAGTTGAATGAT
>JBDTFR010000067.1:0-10818 GCA_039937835.1 Bacteroidia bacterium
TTTCGTGGTAAATCATATTGCTAGTGGGTTGCTCTCCAGCAGAGCCAACTTCTCTTCTGATTTACGGCTGAATTATACAACAATTTTTTATCAAATCCACCAACTATTTTTTGCACCATTACCGAAAAATGCTAGCATTATTTATTTAACAACAAATATCAAAAAATCGATGTTTATTATTTAGCCGCTTTTATTGCATCTTAACCTAAATTGTTGGCATCATAACGTTATGCGCATTTTGAAATTGGGTTAAGTCGCTGTTGAATTGTATTAACAGCAATGTGTAAAAAGACTTCAAGATTTAGTTTAATGAGAAGCATTTCTTAAATAATCCATTGCGAAATTCGCTTACCCCATACTGTTTGCAATCGCTGCAAAACTAGCCTCTTTTTTACCTAATTTTGAAATAACACGTAAGTGGGATAAAAAAGCTTTTCCAAATGATTCGTGGTGCAAATAAGGCACTCCAAATTCTTTTGCTGTTTGTTCTATTATAGGTGCTATTTTAGGATAATGCACATGACAAATACGGGGAAATAAATGATGTATAGCTTGGTAATTTAAACCCCCTACATAAAAGGTAATTAAAGGATTATTTTTACTAAAATCTGCTGTTGTTTCTAATTGATGAATGGCCCAATCATTTTGAATATTTCCTTTTTCATCAGGCACTGGAAATTGCGTTTCTTCAATCACATGCGCCAGCTGAAAGATAACGCTGAGAATAATTCCTGCTACCATGTGTAATGATATAAATCCTATAAATACTTGTAAAAAAGTTAAATCTAAAAACATTATTGGCAATACAAAAATGTAGGTGTAATAGATGATTTTCCAAAAGAGAATGTTTAGAAAAGTTTTAACTTGATCACCTTTACCTTCCTTATTATGACCTTGCTTAATAAATTCAAAGTATTGAATAAAATCTTTGATTGTTGTCCAATACAAAGACATGATGGAATAGAAAAAGAATACATACACGATTTGAAAACGTTGTACTGCATGATATTTTCCTTCAGGAGAAAAACGCATGATCAATTTATTGTCTATATCTCTATCATGACTGTGTATATTCGTGTAAGTATGATGAAGTATATTGTGTTGCGTTTTCCAATTTTTATTATCTCCCCCCACAATGCTTAGTGACAGGCTTAACAATTTATTTATAGACTGGTGTTTGGAATAAGCCCCGTGATTAGCATCGTGCATTACGCTCATACCAATACCAGCAAGGCCTAAACCCATTACTAAACTACAAAACCACATTCCTAAAAGACTGTAGCCCTGTGTCATTATTAAAATATAGGGAACAAAATACAGGCAAAGCATAACAATCGTTTTGAAAACCATTGTTGTATTTGCATATGGAGAAATATTATTTTCAATAAAATATTGGTCTACCCGTTCTTTTAATGTGTTAAAAAATTGGGTCTTACCTTTATTTAAGAATTTTATTTTTTGTTTCATCGGTTTCAGTTAAATCAAAGATAGTTAAAAAAGCCGAAATAACCATTTATTGAATGTTGAATGGCTTTTTCATTAATTATTAATTAAAATATTAATGGATATAAAATACATAATGCAGTTGCAAAAAAAGCAAAAATATTTTAAACCCATATCATTTTACGTCCTTATTTTTTGAATTTTTTACATTTTAAAAAGCACGGGTGTATTAACAAAAAATTCATTTATCAACAATGTTGATTTGACAAAGGAAAGCGCATAAAAATTAATACATTTGTAAATGGAAAATTAATATCAACTATGAGCAAATTGACACCCATTAAAAATGCACTTATTTCGGTTTATGATAAAGAGGGCTTAGCGCCACTAATACATCAATTAAATACATTAGGAATAAAAATATACAGTACAGGTGGTACACAAGAATTTATTGAAACTCTTGGTATATCAGTAACTCCTGTAGAGTCGTTAACTTCTTACCCTTCTATATTAGGGGGTCGCGTAAAAACATTGCATCCAAAAATATTCGGTGGTATTTTAAGTAGACGCACCTTAAAAAATGATTCAAGTCAATTAGAGGAGTATGAAATTCCTGAAATAGATTTAGTTGTTGTTGATCTCTACCCATTTGAAGATACAGTAAAATCAAAGGCTTCAGAAGACGATATTATAGAAAAGATAGATATTGGTGGTATTTCATTGATACGAGCTGCAGCCAAAAATTTTACAGATGTGGTAATTATTCCATCCAAAAATGAATATTCATTTTTATTAAAAATATTATTAGAAAACAAAGGTGCTTCTACATTAGATGATCGTCGCTATTTGGCTGCTGCTGCTTTTAATATTTCCTCCCATTACGATACAGCCATTTTTAATTACTTTAATGCTGAAAACAATATTGCTTTTAAGCAAAGTATACAATCGGCGAAAGTATTACGATATGGTGAAAACCCTCATCAAAAAGGGGTGTTTTATGGTAATTTAGAAGAGGTGTTTACACAATTAAATGGAAAAGAATTATCTTATAATAATTTGTTGGATCTGGATGCCGCCATCCATTTAATGGCAGAATTTACAGATACTACATTTGCTATTTTAAAACATAATAATGCCTGTGGAATTGCTTCTAATAAAAACTTAACAGAGGCTTGGAAAGGCGCATTAGCCGGGGATCCTATAAGTGCTTTTGGAGGTGTACTGATTACCAACACAATTATTGATTTAGTAACTGCAGAAGAAATGCATAAATTGTTTTTTGAAATAATTATTGCTCCTGCCTATGATTCAAAAGCAATTGAATTATTAAAGTCAAAACCAAATCGAATTATTCTACAACAGAAAAAAATTACACTTCCCTCAAAATCATTCCGTACCTTGTTAAACGGAGCAATTGAACAAGATAAAGATGTTAAGATGGAGACAGAAAACGATATGCAACAAGTAACAAAAATTGCCGCAACTACCGATGAAATCGGCGATTTAATTTTTGCAAATAAGTTAGTAAAACATACTAAATCAAATACCATCGTACTTGCTAAAAACAAACAGTTATTAGCCAGTGGAGTGGGTCAGACATCGCGAGTAGATGCGCTAAAACAAGCGATTATAAAAGCAAATGCTTTTGGATTTGATTTAACAGGAGCCGTAATGGCATCTGATGCTTTTTTCCCTTTTCCTGATTGTGTTGAAATTGCAGATCATGCAGGGATTAAAGCAGTGATACAACCAGGTGGCTCTATAAAAGACAAAGAATCAATTGCCTATTGCGATTCACATTCAATGGCAATGGTGCTTACAGGGACAAGACATTTTAAACATTAATTAAGTTAAACTTTTTAAAACATAAGTTAAACTTTTTAAAATAAGTTCCGTTTAAAATAAGAATAAAAAGAAAAAATAGTAATATTATAACTTGTTAATTATCAAATTATCAAATGTAAAGCTATATGGGGTTATTTAATTTTCTGACACAAGAAATTGCCATTGATTTAGGAACAGCTAATACTCTTATTATTTATAATGATAAGGTAGTTGTTGATGAACCTTCAATTGTAGCTGTTGATAGAATGACGGGCAGAGTAATTGCAGTTGGTAAACAAGCTATGCAAATGCATGGTAAAACACATGAAAGCATAAAAACAATTCGTCCTTTAAAAGACGGTGTTATTGCTGATTTTCATGCTGCCGAGCACATGATTCGAGGCATGATAAAAATGATAAACCCGGGTAAGCGCTTATTTACGCCCTCTTTAAAGATGGTTATTTGTATTCCTTCCGGAATTACAGAGGTAGAAAAACGTGCAGTACGTGATAGTGCAGAACATGCTGGCGGTAAAGAAGTATACCTTATTCATGAACCCATGGCAGCAGCAATTGGTATTGGTATTGATGTAGAAGAACCAATGGGTAATATGATTATTGATATTGGCGGCGGTACAAGTGAAATTGCCGTAATTGCATTGGGAGGTATTGTTTGCGATAAATCTATTCGTATTGCCGGTGATGAGTTTACTTCAAACATTGAAGAATACATGCGCAGACAACACAATATATTAATCGGTGAGCGTTCGGCAGAACGTGTAAAAATTGAAGTAGGTGCAGCAATGACCGAAATTGATAACCCCCCAGCAGATTATGCGGTGCATGGAAGAGACTTAATGACGGGCATACCTAAAGAAATTTACGTTTCATATATTGAGATTGCACACGCTTTAGATAAATCAATTTCAAAAATAGAAGAAGCTATTTTAAATGCACTAGAAATGACTCCTCCCGAATTATCGGCAGATATTTATCGTACAGGGATTTATCTTGCTGGTGGAGGATCTATGCTTCGTGGTTTAGATAAACGTATTTCAATTAAAACAAAATTACCGGTACATATTGCTGAAGACCCTTTAAGAGCTGTGGCGAGAGGAACAGGTATTGCACTTAAAAACGTACATAAATTCCCATTCTTAATGAAATAATTTTAAAGTGATCGCTTAATTATTAGGATGATGGAAAATTATGGCTAACAATTAATTGATCAAACGTAACCCTACATTTTTTGTATGCGTAATCTTGTCCTATTTATTTGGAAGCATTATTTCTTTTTTTTGTTTCTTCTCTTAGAAGTTTTTTGCTTTTATTTAATTGTTCAAAATAATTATTACCAGCGAGCTAGTATTATTAATTCAGCAAATGCTTTATCTGCAAATGTGCTAAAAACATCTTCAGGGGTAGAAGAATATTTTTATTTAAAAAATGAAAATGAAATTTTAGCTGCTGAGAATGCTTCGTTAAGAAGCCGTTCAAAAGCTTCGTTTTCTTCAACGGTAGATGATGAACATGTGGTTAACGATACAACGTATCATCAAAAATACATATACACCAGTGCTAAAGTAGTAAACAACTCAACCAATAGACGTAATAATTTTCTTACTCTTAATAAGGGTTCCAATCAGGGGATACAAAAAAATATGGCAGTGATAACGAGTACAGGTGTTATTGGTCAAGTAAAAGAGGTGTCAGAAAATTTTTGTAGTGTGATGTCGTTATTACATAGTAAAAGTACCATAAGCTCAAAAATAAAAAAAGATGGATCATATGGTCCACTTAGTTGGAATGGAGAAGATTTTCGATATGCTACCTTAAATGATATTCCTACTCATGTGTTACTAAAACAAGGTGATACTATCGTTACCAGTGCATATTCACTCACTTTCCCTGAAAATATGCTCATTGGTACTGTTGAGAGTTTTGAGAAAGAAAATGGAAAATATTTTTACACAATAAAAGTTAAATTATTAACTGATTTTAAAAGATTAACGTATGTATATATTGTAAAAAACATACAAAAAGACGAACAAGAAACGTTGGAAATGAAGTCACAAATTGATAAAGAATAAATTCTAGTGCTTAACGAAATTTTTACCCATTTTATTCGATTTATTATTCTTGTTGCTGTACAAGTGCTTGTAATTAATAATATAGAGCTGGGCAGATTCATAAACCCATTTATATATGTATTATTCATTATTACGTTGCCCTTTGAAACACCAAAAGGAGTATTATTATTATGTGCTTTTTTAATTGGCATTACAATAGACCTTTTTTCTGATACCGCGGGAATGCATGCAGCTGCCTGTGTATTTATGGCGTATATACGACCCACCGTTCTAAAAATTTCTTCCCCTCGCGATGGTTATGAATTTGGTGCTAAACCCACCATTCAATACCTAGGTATTCCTTGGTTTGTATCATATGCTGGTATGTTAATTTTAGCCCATCATTTGGTATTGTTTTATATCGAAGTATTTCGCTTTAACGAATTCTTTTCTACACTTTTGAGAGTACTAATAAGTTCATTCTTCACCCTATTACTAGTAATCTTCAGCCAATATCTGTTTCAATCTAAAAAAGAAGAAAGCAGATGAATCAGTTGTCAGAACGAAAATATATAATAATTGGCGTGTTTTTATTAGTAGGTTTAGCTTTTATTACACGGTTGTTTTACATTCAAGTAATTGATGATACTTATAAATTAGATGCTCGTAATCAGGCTTTCAGATACCAAACAGAGTTTCCTTTGCGAGGTCATATCTATGACAGAAATAGAAAATTATTAGTTTACAATGAAGCAGCTTATGATTTATTGGTTTTACCCAGAAACGTAAAAAAATTAGATACTGTCAGTTTTTGTATCTTATTGGGAATTACAAAAGAACAATTTATTAAAAAAATGTTTAAAGCGGTTAATCCGCCCAACTCTCCCCGTAAGGAATCTATATTTGAGAAACAACTCTCTCCCCGTGATTATGCCTTTTTGCAGGAACGGCTCTATCAATTTCCTGGCTTTTATGTACAATCTCGTACATTAAGAAAATATCCGCAAAAAATTGCTGCTCACATGTTAGGTTACATCGGTGAAGCTAATAAAGCAATTACCACCAAAGACCCCTATTACAATGAGGGTGATTATATTGGTATTAGTGGTATAGAGAAAACATATGAAAAAATGTTGCGTGGTAAAAAGGGAATGCACATTATGATGGTAGACGTAAATAATCGCGATAAAGGTAGTTATATGAATGGCATCTATGATACCCTCGCCATTGCTGGAAAATCACTTACTTCTACCATCGATGCTGATTTGCAACAATACGGAGAGGAATTAATGCAAAATAAAAGAGGCAGCATAGTGGCTATAGAACCCAGTACTGGTGAAATTTTAGCTTTGGTTACCAGTCCGGCTTATGACCCTAACTTATTAGTAGGTAGAGTGAGAACTAAAAATTTTGCCAAACTTTTTTTAGATACATTACGAGTGCCTTTGTATAACCGTGCTACCATGGCATCTTACCCACCCGGTTCTACTTTTAAATTAATAATGGCCTTAATAGGGCAGCAAGAAGGGGTACTAACGCGCAATACCTATTATCCTTGTTCAAGAGGTTATGCCCCTTTAGGTGGTCGCCCCAAATGTCATGCGCATTCTTCTCCATTAGATTTAATTAATGGCATTGGACATTCCTGTAATTCTTATTTTTCTTATGTTTTTAAAAGTGTAATTGAAAATAAAAAATACAGCAATATATATGATGCTTATGATGCTTGGCGTAATTATTCGATGAGTTTTTGCATTGGTAAACGCACCGGGTCTGATTTAGCAAATGAGTTAAGAGGAAATGTACCTTCCATAAAATATTACGATAAAATATTTGGCAAAGGTTCATGGAAGGCAAGTACCGTTATTTCACTAGGTATAGGGCAGTCTGAATTACTCGTAACGCCGCTGCAAAATGCTAATGTTGTTGCTATTATTGCCAATCGGGGATGGTACTATATACCGCACATTATAAAAGCTGTTGGCAATAACCCCAATGATACCTTGCTAGACCGTTTTAAAGTAAAACAGTATACCATGGTTACTGATACCAACATCTACGAAAACGTAATAGAAGGAATGAGCGATGCCACGACCAGTGGAACTGCTGCTGCTTTGAAAATTAAAGGCGTTGATTATTGCGCAAAAACAGGTACCGCCGAAAACCCACATGGTAAAGATCATTCTGTTTTTGTGGCGTTTGCACCTAAGTACAACCCTAAAATAGCGATTGCTGTTATTGTTGAAAATGCTGGGTTTGGAGCCACATGGGCAGGCCCCATCGCCACGTTAATGATGGAAAAATATTTAAATGGAACGATAGCTCGAGAAGCATTAGAAAAAAAAATGTTTGAGGGTGACCTTATTAATAAAACCAAACCCATTGAGAGAAAAAAACAACACTAATATTTTTTATAATGTTGATTGGATAACGGTATTATTATACCTGGTGTTAATTACCATGGGCTGGATGAATATTTATGCTGCAGTTTATAACGAAGAACATTATATCATCACCGACATTAGCCAAAAATATGGTAAACAAATGTTATGGATTGCCACCGCGCTAATTCTAGCGTTGATTATTTTAATTATTGATGAAAATTTTTATACCGCATTTGCTTATTTTATTTTTGGTGCCTTTCTAGTTGCGAATATTCTTGTTCCGTTTTTAGGAAGGGAAGTAAAAGGAAGCCGCTCTTGGTTTCGATTTGGAGACTTTGGTATGCAGCCTGCCGAATTCATGAAGTTTGCCACCAACCTTGCTTTAGCTAAATTTTTAAGTAACCAAGAAGTTAAAATTTCGAATTATAAAAATACCATCATTGCGCTTACTTTTCTTTTAGTTCCAATGTTTATTATAAAAGTATTACAAGATGAAACGGGTTTAGCCATCGTTTTTGTAGCCTTTATATTTTCTCTTTATCGCGAAGGATTATCCGTAAACTATTTATTACTGGGCTTTTTAGCCATTGTGCTCTTTATTTTGGCCTTACTTATTAATAACTTATACCTTTTAATATTTATTGCTGCCCTCTGCCTTATTGCTGTATTATTTGTAAAGCGCAATGCCAAAAACCTATTTACCATTGCAGTAATTGGTATCATTGCTTGTACTATGGTAACGGGAACTAGCCATGTATACGATAAAATGGAGTTGCATCAAAAAGTTAGAATTGATGTATTGCTTGGAAGAGGTACTGTTAATTTAAAAAAAGAGGGCTATAATGTAAATCAAGCTAAAATTGCAATTGGCTCTGGCGGGTTTTGGGGCAAAGGATATTTGCAAGGTACACAAACAAAATACGATTTTGTGCCAGAACAAGATACCGACTTTATTTTCTGTACCGTAGGCGAAGAATGGGGGTTTGTGGGTAGTACCATCGTTATTATACTGCTGCTAAGCCTTATTATTCGGGTACTTTTTATGGCAGAACGACAACGTTCTTCTTTTAGTAGAATATACGGCTACGGGGTAGCCTCCGTATTGTTTTTCCACTTAATGGTAAACGTAGGGATGACGATTGGCCTTGCACCAGTAATTGGTATCCCTCTTCCATTTTTTAGCTATGGTGGGTCTTCTTTATGGTCCTTTACTATCTTATTGTTTATTTTTATTAAACTCGATTCACATCGATTCGAAATAATGCGATAATAAGATTATTATTGCTTATTTTTCATTAATCTATAACTTACACCAACTACAAAACCAATAGAATTTAATTTGTAATCATTATATTTCCAAATATTCGTAAACGAATGTTTGTAAGTAGGCGTCATACCTAAATTAATTCTCTCGTTTAATTTATAATTAAAACCAAAGCCTACTTGTCAGCTCATTAAAAATTTATTTGTAATAAGTTTACCTTTATACCCCGTTTTATTTCTTTCTGTTGTTAAAAAACTATTCGTAACACCAGTTTCAATGTGTAAACCAAACCTTTTATCTATAATATTATAACGCACCAATAATGGAATTTCAATAAATCGTTGAGTAATTGATTCATCGCCAGAATTGACCATAAAGTCACAATTATTACAATAATATTTCTCTGAATAATCCTTTTTAGAAGCTACAATTCCTGTTCCCATTCCAATTTTTGGGCTTACCATTAATTCTAAAGTAAGACCATGCGTATAATTAAATCCTTCTGAACCTATATGATGTCCTGTATTCTCTCCTATTGCGACCGTAATTGGATTTAAATACACATCTGGAGAAAACGTCATTCCTATCTTCCATTTATTCTGCTTATTTATTTCTGTTTGCTGAGAAAAACAAGTTAGCGTTGTTAATATCAGAGTTAGCACTACTAGTGCTTTTTTAAGTGTTTTCATAGCTCCTAAACGTTATTTTGTTGTGATTATTAAAATTGAAACTATATTTAATATAATTCGGAACAATTAAATTTTTTAGAAATTTTGGGGCTAGATCCTAGCCTTTTTAGCAAATTTGGTTACAATTTACTATTATTCTGTTGATAGCTAATGCCGTTTAGCTAATTCAGAGGAATACCAAACCAAGATACTTTATAAAACATAGATTTTCTTCCTGGTTTGCTTTTACTAAAATATAATTTCAGCCAATTTTGTTGTTCTTTCGTTTGAGTTGAAACATCGTTAATTGATTTTGTTAATTGCAAAATCATATTCGCTGTATTTGCATCGGGGTTAGTAATTTGTATTAATTTGCTTATGGCGGCTTTTATTTTATCATCTACAATGTCAATCATTGCTTGTATTTCAGGGTCATTTTTCTTAGGTGTAAATTGTTTATTTCTGTAATTAATGAAATCATTTGATCCATTTATACCGTCATTATAATCAACAATCGCTAAATTATATAATCCAACGGTTTTAGCTTGTCGATCATTTTCAATCGCTAATTTTAAATGCTGAAGCCTATCAAATACTAACGAGTTTTTTACTCCATTTTTTTCTACACGATATGCTGATGAGATTAACTGATCAATTTGGTTTTGTTTTTCATATACTTGAATGGTGTCTTTGAAACTAAAAAAGGGTTTGGTCTTAATCTGTTGGGTCTTACCTTGATAAAACTCTTGATTTGTTATTGGATAATTTAAGAACTGCCACAAATAGTCGAACGGAATATGAGATTTAATTAGTGTTGATGGATTTACCTTAAAATAATCATTATTTATTTTTTTAAAAAATTTTCCCTCATTTACAAAACCAGAACCCCAAGTTGGGTCGAATAGAAACCAAGTGCTATCAATAAGTGCCCCACTCCATGCGTGTGGAACATAATCGGTAACACCATTTTGTTTTGTATACCCTTCAATTACAAATGATTTTAAACCTGACTTTAAACAGATATCAGTAAATAAGGATGTGTCTCGTCCTGAAATAGGTTTACACTTGTAAAGTGTAAATTAAATGAAAAAAAGCGGAAAAACAATTCAGGAAAAAGAGGCTATTATAGCTGAGTATTTGATGGGAAGTACGACCTATCGAAAGCT
>JBDTFR010000068.1:0-43306 GCA_039937835.1 Bacteroidia bacterium
GAAAATGATGTATTAAAACGATTCATTGATGCTGCTGAATACTTCGGTATTTCTACCATTATTAGAATATGTGCAGATAATCCCTTTTTGCAGGCTACAGAAGTTAAACGATTATATAATGAATACGCGAAATTGCCAGTACCCGTTGATTATTTTTCTTTTGCTTTTCCTGATAAAACACCGGTTATTAAATCTCATTTGGGACTTTTTGCAGAAGTAACTACATTAGTAGCACTAAAAAAGGTGGCACTATATACGGAAGATAATTTTTTTCATGAGCATGTAACCAATTATATCTATGCTAATTCGAATAAATTTAATGTTTCCTTAATAGGCTTACCCGATAATTTAAAAAGTAGAAAAGATTTAAGAATGACCATTGATACACTTGAAGATTTTAATTTATTGAAAGATATATTTGGAAAATTAGTAACCGATAAAAATTACCATATCTCAAGTGATGATATTATTTCTTATATTAATATTAATCAGAATATTTTAACAATAATGGCCGATGAAATCAGAAAAAACAGTAAATAACAAAACATATATAATTGGCGAAATTGGTCAAAACCACAATGGTTCCGTTGATTTAGCAAAATTGATAATAGATTTAGTATCATTACCTATTGTAGAGACTGACTTTAATTTAAAATTCTCCAATATGGATGCCGTTAAATTAACCAAGCGTGATTTAAAAGAAGAACTTACAAAATCACAAATGGAACGTCCCTATGATTCTATTCATTCATTCGGCAAAACATACGGTGAACACAGGGCATTTTTGGAATTGAATGACGAAGCACATTTTGAAATTTATAAATATGCAAAGTTAAAAGGCCTTGATTTTGTTGAAACACTTTGCAGCAGAGGATGTTTGTCATTATTAAAGTTATTTACACCAAACTATTTAAAAGTTGCCAGCAGAGATTTAACCAATTTACCTTTATTGGAAGTAATGGCAGAAACTAAAATTCCAATAATATTATCTACTGGTATGGCTGGTAAAAAGGAATTAGATGACGCATTGGCTGTGATAGCAAAATATCATAATGATATTTCCATTTTACATTGTGTTTCGCAATATCCTACAGAGCCCAAAAATACCAACTTGAATTCCATTAAATATCTTCAGCGCAATTATTCAAATTATACCATTGGATATTCAGATCACACCATTGGAATTGCAACCCCTGTTGCTGCTGTTGCCATGGGAGCCAAAATTATTGAAAAGCACATTACCTTAGACCGAAGAATGAAAGGTACCGATCAGGCGGGATCATTAGGCCCTGATGGGGTTAACAGAATGGTTAGAGATATAAGAGCGTTGGATATCGCATTGGGTAAAGAAGAAATATTTATTGATCCTAGTGTGGCGGTGGCAAAAGAAAAATTGGAAAGATCCATTGCTTCAAAAACAGCAATTAAAAAAGGAGAGAAAATTGAGGAAAAGAATTTACATTTACTTTCTCCAGGGGATGGACTTAAATGGGTACAAAAAGATTTGATTGTCGGTAAAGTAGCCGAAATGGATATTCCTGAAAATGAAATTATCTATTTAAAAATGGTAAACGAATGAATGAAATAGATACGATCGCTTCTAAAAATGAATTGAGAAATACATCTTGCGGTTAGTCTTCGAAAATAACAATCGCATTTAAAGTGGTTTTAAAAAATAAGAGATTATAAACGTTATAAAAATCCATTCGCTGAAATGCAATCATTCACATTATTATATTAAAATGAAAATATTACCAAAATTAGTTATAACAGATATTGATGGTGTTTGGACAGACGGAGGCATGTTTTATGACCAAACAGGGAATGAATGGAAAAAATTTAATACCTCAGATAGTGCGGGTGTGTTATTCTGCAAAAAGCTGAATATTCCAGTCTGTATTATTACCGGGGAAAATACAGAGATTGTATCACGTAGAGCACAAAAGTTAAATATAGAACATCTTTACCAAGGAATATCTAATAAGTTGTTAATAGCAACAGAACTTTGTAAGACTTTAAATATTAGCTTAAAAGACACGGCATACATCGGTGATGATTTTGGCGATGTTGAGTTATTAGAAGCGGTGGGATTCTCCTGCGCTCCAGCGAACGCGCCGAGTTATATTAAAAATTTGGTTAATTATGTAACCGTATTAAAAGGAGGCGAAGGAGCTTTCAGGGAGTTTGTTGAAGAGTTATTAAAAAGAACAGGTACTTTCGACCAAGCAATGAACATGGTATTAAATCATTATAAAAAATAAGATGCTTTCAGGTTTTTTAAAATCGGCAGAACAATTTCCTAGTAACACTGCGATAACAATTAATGGAAAATCATTCACTTATCAATGGTTATTGAATAAGGCCATTTCTATTTCGAACACATTGTCTCAAAGAGGCGACGAAAAGTTGGTTGGATTGTATACCGATAATACGGAATATACTTACGCATCTTTAATTGCTATTTTATTAGCGAATAAAGGATTTGTTCCGCTTAACCATAAATTTCCGGATGAACGGCTAGAAAAAATTATTTACGATGCCGATATAAAAACTATTTTACATTGCGATGCATCCATTGAAAGAATTGAGAAATTAAAAATAAACGCTTCTTTGTCGGTAAATAATTTAGAAAGTAAAGAAGACTATCGTTATTTGCCAGCATCAGATCAAATAGTGTATATCCTATTTACTTCTGGAAGCACAGGTATACCCAAAGGAATTCCTATTACAAATAAAAATTTTCGATCATTAATAAATGCGCTAAAAAAAAGGTATCTTTTAAATGATTCAGATAAAGTTTTACAAGCGTTTGAATTATCTTTTGATGTATCAATTGCTTGTACGTTTATGGCATGGGAATGTGGGGCTGCACTTATAATACCTGATATGGATGGAATTGTTGCGGTAAATTCTTTTAAAGCCATTTATGAGCATAATGCCACATTTGTAACGATTCCCCCCTCTGCTATTTTTTATTTAAAGAAATTAAAGATGTTAGGCGCTATAAAAATCCCAAGTGTGCATACCACTTTATTCACTGGTGAAGCTTTACCTTATAAGTTAGTAGCTGAATGGAAAACATCAGCTGAAAATTCTATCGTTGAGAATGCTTATGGACCAACTGAAACAACTGTTTGGTGCTTATTTTATAAATTAGATAAGGAGACTGAAAAGCAAACCATTAATGGATTATGCCCAATTGGTGAAGGACTACCCGGGATTAATTGTAAAATTGTAAATGAAAAAATGGAAGAGGTAAGTGATGGAGAAAGAGGTGAATTACTTGTGGAAGGAAATCAGATATTTAAAGGCTATTGGAAAAATTTAGAAAAAACATCCGAGGCTTTTGATGTTACTTCTGATGATATTGAGTGGTATAAAACGGGAGATATCGTGGTTAAAAACAAGTATAATAATATTGTTTATATAAACCGCAAAGATAACCAAGTACAAGTAAATGGATTTAGAGTAGAATTAGGGGAAGTAGAACATGCTGTTAAAAAGGCAAGTGGGCTTGATAGCGTTGTTGTATTAGCAAAAAGCACAGATGATTATACAGCGTTGTATGCGTTCATTGAAGGTGAGTTTGAACAAAATATTGTTATGGACAAATTAAAAAAATTACTTCCATCTTACATGTTGCCAAAGCATTTTGTAGCAGTTAAATTACTTCCTGTAAATACAAATGGAAAAATAGATAAACTGTTGTTGCACAAAACGTATTTAAATTAATGATTTCTATTAGAAAAGCACAGCAAACAGATTGCCATTTTATAGCCACTATTATTCTGTTAGCAGAATCAACTGGATTTGAAATTACATCTTATAATAAAATGTTTGATAAAACAAACGAGTCACTTTTGCCTATTTTCGAAAAGATAATAGATAACGAAACCGAAGGCCATCCGCTTACCTATAAGTCCTATCTTATAGCTTGTGTAGACGATATTCCTGCTTCAGCCATTTCTGTATATAATGAAGGAGCGTTTGGAGATTCTACTCACTTAATGACTGGTGCGTTAATGACGGGGTTTAATAGAAAGGATATTGCATTGGCTTTTAGTTTTTTGAAAAATCATTCGGAAATAACTATTACTAAAAAGAATAACACTTTTCAAATAGATTGTGTTGCAACGTTACCGGAGTATAGAGGTTTAGGGCTATTAAAAAAATTAATGAGCGAGGCCGAGAAAAGTGCCGCAGAATTACAAATACCAGAGATGCAAATACAGGTTTGGAAAAAAAACAATTTGGCGGTTAGTATTTATGAAAAATATGGATTCAAAATTTGCAAACAAGCAATAAGCAATACACATAGTGAAAATGGCAAAATATTAATGACAAAAATTATATAATTTTATGGATAACAATCACGAAAAATTAGTTCAGGTATTTAGAGAGGTATTTAAAAATGATACCATTACAATTTCACCTATAACAACAGCGGCTGATATTGATCAATGGGATTCAATTACCCATTTGGATTTAATAACAGCTACTGAAGAAGCATTTAATATTGAAATAAATGGGTTTGATGTGATGGGATTAAAAAACGTTGGTGATCTTTTAAATTTAATTCAACGCAAGTTAGAGGAACAAAATTAATGTTATTTAATTCGTTAACTTTTTTTCTTTTTTTTATTGTTGTTTTTTTTAGCTGGATAGTAAGTCCAATCCGATACAGATGGGTTATTTTGCTTGCAGCAAGTTTGTTTTTCTATGGTTGGGAAAAGCCAGTTTATGTAATACTACTAATTCTCACTATTTTAATTACCTACTATTCTGGAATTAAAATGGACCTATTTAAAAAAGGTCACGTTAAAAAGAAAATATTTCTTTACTTGGCTATAGGTACAAATTTAGGCATACTAATAATCTTTAAATATTTAGGCTTTTTTACGGAAATTATTTCACAAATTACAGGGTTATTCGCATTTAATACCCAATTCTCACCTTTAAAATTAATACTTCCGATTGGAATTTCATTTTATACATTTCAAAGTATAGGTTATAGTTTGGATGTTTATTATGGAGTAAGGAAATCAGAAAAACATCTAGGATATTTTGCATTATTTGTCAGCTTTTTCCCTCAGATTTTAGCTGGTCCTATCGGTCGCTCTACTGAATTATTACCTCAGTTTCACAACCCCGCTGTTTTCTCATGGACTAACATTGGATATGGCCTTCAACGGTTCATTTGGGGGTTGTTTAAAAAAGTAGTTATTGCTGATCGGTTAGCTGTATATGTAAATGATATTTACGGCAATATAGCTGATTACCAGGGATCAGTTTTATGGTTGGGAACAATTCTATATGCCTTTCAATTATACGCTGACTTTTCAGGTTATACAGATATGGCTATAGGTATTGCACGCTTTTTTGGGTATAAACTTTCAGAGAATTTTAATTTTCCTTTTATAAGTAAAAATGTAACTGAGTTTTGGCGCAGGTGGCATATATCGCTTTCAACATGGCTAAGAGATTATTTGTTTGTACCATTGCAGTTTAGCAAAAAGAAATGGAAAAAGTGGGCAACCATTTATGCACTGTTTTTAACATTTGTTATTTGCGGATTATGGCATGGGGCAAAATTTACATTTGTAATTTTTGGTGTTCTTCAAGGACTGGCATTAGCTTATGAAATGTTTACTCGAGACCAAAGACAAATTTGGCGAAAAAAAATTAATTCATATTTCTATAATTTTTCCAGCTGGGTTTTAACTTTTACTTTTACCCTTGTTTCATTTGTTTTTTTTAGAGCAGAAAATACAGCTGATGCATTTATGTTATTACAAAAGCAATTTACCTCTTTTTATGACATGAAGGCGCTGAAGAATTTTATAATAGCCGCGGAGGGTAGTCGATTTATATTCTCGCTAATTCTTGTTTGCTTATTTATAGTACTTGATAAATTTTTCGTAAATACGATCCATCAACAAAATAAAAATCAATATACGTTAAACATACTTTCTTCAGTGCTTATTGTTATAATTTTGCTGTTTGGTACTTTTGGAAAAGTTGATTTTATTTACTTCCAATTTTAATGAAAATAATTCGTCATATTTTTATCGCACTGCTAACAATAATTATTTTGTACGTAGGGTTGATGTATTTTTTAAAGCATATTAAATATAACGGAAGGCCAATAACATATATTACCAATAATTATTATGGTTGGAAAGGCGGCGACACTTACGAGAAGTTCATCGAATTTTTTAATAGCAAAAGTTATGATATAGTGTTTGTAGGTTCATCGCGGGCATATCGAGGTTATTCTCCTTTTATATTTGAGTCGAGCGGTTATAAAAGCTTTAATTTAGGAACGTCTGCACAATCAATAAAAAATACCTATTTTGTTATAAAAAATTATATCAATAAAAGTAACTGTAAAGTATTAGTAGTGGACGTTTTTGCTGGAAGTTTTAAACAGAGTCAATTAGAGTCATCTTCAGACTTGATTGAAAATTTAAATAATTCAAAGGCGGCATATGATATAGCTGTAAATAATAAAGATATTAGAGCAATCAATATGTTAACACTTAGATATTTGACAAATAATGATTTACCTTATTTTAATAAAACAGATTATATAGGAAAAGGTTATTCTGTAACCAATGATAGTTTAAGCCCCGCAAAGCGACAAATAGTTATAAAAAACGAAAAAGTAATACATGAAAAGTTTGAAATAGATAAAGAGCAGCTTGATTATTTTAAAAAAATTGTTGAATTATGCGCGTTAAAAAAAATAAAGGTAGTGTTTGTATATTCTCCTATATCTTATTTTTACGACTACTCAGTGCATGCTCCATTTATTAAAATGATTATTCCGATTATGAAAAGCTACAACGACCATTTTTATGATTTTAGTAAGTGTAATGGCATTAATACATTAAATCATTTTTATGATGATTCCCATTTAAACCAGAAAGGGGTTGAAGTGTTTAACAAAGTACTTATCGAGCAATTAGAAAGAGATCATGTAATTTTACAGAATAATGAATCAAAGTGAAATTAAACAAATAGAAGATTATTTTGATAAATTATGGCCTATATGCAGGAGCATTACTGGTAATGGTTTAAGAAAGAGTTTTAATATTCTTTCAGAGATTATTCCTCTAAAATTAACGGAAGTTAGCACAGGTACAAAAGTATTTGATTGGGAAATTCCAAATGAATGGAATATAAAAGAGGCATATATAATCACTCCCGCTGGAGACAAAATAGCTGATTTTTCAATAAACAATTTACACATAGTAAATTATTCGCTTCCTATTAATAAAGAAATAGGTTATGATGAGTTAATTCAGCATTTATACACATTGCCAAGACTGCCGGAAGCAATTCCATATGTGACCTCTTACTATAAGGAAAAATGGGGATTTTGCATCAGTCAGAATGAATTTGATAAGTTACCAAAAGAAGGAGTTTATAAAGTCTTTATTGACGCTGAACTAAAACCGGGTAGCCTAACCTATGGAGAGTATATTTTAAAAGGTTCAACTACGGATGAAATTCTTTTATCTACCTACTTATGTCATCCAAGTATGGCCAACAATGAATTAAGTGGACCTCTTACATTAGCTTTTCTATATAAATTGATAAAACAGATACCCAATAGGAAGTATACGTATCGTTTTGTTGTAGTTCCTGAAACGATTGGGACAATTGCATTTTTGTATAACAATAAAAATAAACTCATAGAAAACGTGAAGGCAGGTTATGTAATTACATGTTGTGGTACAAATAAACCATTTGTTTTTAAAAAAAGTAGGCAGGGAAATTCAATTGCAGATGCAGCAGCATTAAATGTATTGAAGCACTCCAATAAAAAATATTCTGTCATTAATTTCGATCCATTAGGAAGTGATGAGCGACAATATTGCTCGCCTGGTTTTAATTTACCCGTGGGTTCATTAATGCGTTCTAAATATCATGAATATGACGAATATCATTCATCGTTTGATAACAAAAAATTAATTTCATTCGATGCATTAAACGAAACTATAAACATGTATTATTCATTTATCAAGGCACTAGAAATAAATGACTACTATAAGAATACAATTCAGTTTTGTGAACCCAATATGGGTAAAAGAGAACTGTATGAAGATTTAAGCGGAGCCATTACGATGCCAGAAAAATTATCAACAAGAATGAGATTAATAAATTATATGGACGGGGAGCATAATTTGTTGGATTTTTGTGAAAAATATAATCTATCAATTATTGACTTAGAAGAGGAAATAAACCTCTTAATTAAAAAGGGTATTATAATATAATGTCACACCAAGGTTTCACAGGTACTTTTAAAGAGTTTAAGGACCGATTTTACTCCACTATTGGCGACGGTACTTGTTTAAACGTGCTAGATATTAATTTACTAAAAGTAATTTTAGATGGATTAAAAATTAGGTATTCATCCCGTGGAAAAGTTTCGCACTTTTTTGACAAACATTTTATTGTCATGTATGTGTATTTATTTAGAAACATCATTTTTGATTTTTTTAAACGACGAGCTTTAAAGAAAAAAATAATAAAAAGTAAAAAGTCAAATGTACTAATTGGTTTTAGTAATAGATATGTAGAAGAAAATTTCAAAAATTATCCATTATATTTTCAGAAAATATTTAATGAATTTGGACGTGAGAATTTTTGCTACGTAACTGAGGGTAAAAGTAAAGTTAGTGCTGATTTTGATTTTAACGATTTAACAGTTGGATTTAACTTTCTTTCTCTAAGAAATATCACTTTATATTTTAAAATTAGAAAACTACTTAAAGATATAAAACATAAATGGACACAAATAGAATTTTTAGATATACAGATAGCGTGTTTTCTATTTTATATTAATTATTTAAAATGGGAATATTTTTTTACACATAAAAAAATCTCCGTTGCAATAATAGAACAGCATTATCATAGAGAAGGCTTTATATTGGCATGTAAAAAAAGAGGAATTATTGTAAATGAATTGCAACATGGTTTAATTGCAGAAGAAGATATATTTTATGTAATGCCTCAGCAAGTTTCAGAGGTAATTTCTAAGGCATTGTTCCCAGATAATATTTTTGTCTATGGAATCTATTGGAAAAATATGTTATTAAAAGGATGTGAGTTTAAAGAGAAACAAATTAAGGAGCTAGGTTTTTACCATTATGAAAGTGCGACAATACGGAATATTAAAACAACAGATTGTGCTACAAAAAAGCAGATTTTAATTACCACACAATATTCTGCCGAAAAGTATTATATAGATTATGTAAAAAAAATAAGCCCACTGTTAACTGATGAATGGCAAATAATCATAAAGCCTCATCCAGTAGAAGATGAAAAAATTTATATGGATCTGGAAGAATTGCACAACGTATCTATTGTACAGGGTAACTTAAATATGTTAATAAATAATTGTGAATTTTTAATTTCTATTTTTTCAACAACTATCTTTGATGCAGTAAGGTTGGGGAAACCTGCATTTGCTTTGTATTTTCCGATATTTGCTGATTACGTGAACGGCATAATAGCGTCAAAAGCAGCATATCCTCTAAACTTTGATGATGATCCTGTTAACGTATATGAGGAGATAGCCCTAACTACTAAAGATAATGTACAGAATGATTTTTACACTGCATTTAACAAAAAGATGTTTATGAATATTTTTTTGGAAACGAAGTAGTTTTTATTTAAAGAGTAAAATAGATTACAATAATAACACGGAAATAGCTTATATGATTAAATGTAGCAAATGCCTTCTAGACAGTTCAGTATCGCCGGTTTTTTCGTTAGATGAAAATAATATTTGCAATTATTGCAACTATTATTCAACATCTATTTTGTCATTGGGCAACATTAACGAACGGAAAAAATGGTTAGAAAATAAAGTTAACGAAATAAAGGAAGCTGGCAAAAACAAACCATATGATTGTATATTGGGTGTAAGTGGCGGAACTGATAGCTCATATATGGCTTATTGGGCAAAAGAACAAGGATTGAGACCCTTAATTACACATTGTGATAATGGATGGAATAGTGAGTTAGCGGTTAAAAACATAGAAAATATTTGTAGTAAACTACAATTCGAACTTCATACAATAGTTATAAATTGGGAAGAGTTTAAAGAATTGCAATTAGCCTATTTAAGGGCAGGAGTAATTGATATAGAAGTGTTGACTGACCATGCAATTTATGCATCAATATTAAAGGTTGCAAAAAAGTATAAGATTAAATATACCTTGAATGGCTTTAATTTTGCAACAGAGGCAGTTATGCCAAAAGGATGGGTATTTGATAAAAAGGATTGGGAAAACATTAATGATATTTATAACAAATATGGGAATGGGAAATTAATTAAATCATACCCACACCTTAATTTTTATCAGAAATTATTTTACCATTGGTTTTTAAAATTAGAAAGTATTCAAGTTTTAAATTATATCGATTATAATAAAGACAATGCAAAACAAATTATCACCGATAAATTAGGCTGGAAGGATTATGGAGGTAAACACTTTGAATCTGCTTTTACTAAATTTTATCAAATTTATATTTTACCTACAAAGTTTAAAGTTGATAAAAGAAAGGCACACTTGTCGAATCTTATCTGTTCTGGTCAAATTACTAAACAAGAAGCTTTAAAAGAATTAGAAAATCCTTTGTACACAAATATTGAACTTCAAGAAGATTTAAATTATGTTCTTAAAAAAATAGGAATGTCAGCAAATGAATTCGATGGTTTAATGAAAGAACCTGCACGGTTACACACCGATTTTAAAACAGAAAAAGAAAACTGGGAAAAATATTTTAAGCTCATAAAAGCGATTCGGTTTTGGAAAAAATAAGTAGTCAAGATTCAAAGCATATTCTATTAATCTCCTATACTTTTCCACCGTATCCAGGTATTGGAGGGAGGCGTTGGGCAAAATTCTCTAAATATTTAAGTCGTTTGGGTTATACTGTCCATGTTATTCATGCTAAAAACCCTTTTAAAGAACAATCGCTATGGGTAGAAGATATTGAAAATGAAAAAAATATAAAAAAATATGAATTGAATAGTTTGTATCCAAAAGTGCTGCTCACGCAACCTAAATCAATTCTTCAAAAATTGAATTATAAAATCTCTCTTTTAATAGTTCGTCTTTTATCTAAAGGAACACTATACGATAAAGGGATATTTTGGCGTCAAAAAATGTTAAATACATCAACTACTTTAATAAAAAAGTATGATATAACGAATGTTATTGTTAATTGCGCTCCATTTAGTACTGCATATTATGCATTGTCATTAAAAAAGAAATTTAAAAATTTAAATTTGATAGTAGATTTCAGGGATCCTTGGACTTGGGGGAGTGGTTATGGCTTTTCAACGATAAAGGGTAAAAGAAAAGAATTTGAAGAAAGAATGGAGCAGCAAGTAATTAAAAATTTTAATACTGTTTTGGTTCCTGATATAGAGATGAAAATCTATTTATCACAAAAATACAAATCACTTTCGCATAAGATTTATTTATTAAGTCACGGTTTCGATGAGGATGAAATTGTCCGCAGAAAAAAAATACCCAATACAACAATAAAGTTATTATATTATGGCACATTATACGCAGGTATGAATAGTATATTTAGTAAAATAGCAACAGTTCTTTCTGATAAAAATAAAGGCATATCACTAGATATATATTCTAACGAAAATACTTATAAAAATTTATTTGTAGAAAAGGAATATACTAGTGACCTTGTACAATATTATGCTCCCCTTTTGCCAAAGGAATTATTTTACAAAATTAAATTTTATGACTATGTTCTCATTATTCAGCCAGATTATGCAAAAGACTTTATTACAACAAAAATATATGAAATAATATTTTCAGAAACCCCTATATTATTAATTTCTAAAACTGGGAAACTATCTGAGTTTATTATTGAAAATAAACTTGGTTTACATTTTACTCCTGATAATATTTTGGATCATCTCGGGATGATAATATCCTATGATAATAATAATTTTAGAACCAGCACCTTTTCGGTTAAATCATATTCATTTAAATCGCTTACAGATGATTTGCTAAAATATCTTAAATAGCTTTAAATAAGTATTTAGAAACCGAGAGAATATATCTTTAATGAAAGTAAATTTGAAAGAATATAATATGAATGTTTTAATTGTTGTCGGTACTCGACCCAACTTTATAAAGGTTACCCAATTTAAAAAGGTTGCCAAGAAATATCCTGCCATAGATATTAAAATTGTACATACTGGTCAACATTACGATGAAAAAATGGCGAATGTATTCTTTAAACAATTTGATACCGTTCCAGATTTTTTTCTGAACATTTCAAACACTTCTGCGAATACCCAAATGGCTGAGATAATGCTTGGTATAGAAAAGATATGTAAAGAGTATGCACCTGACCTTATTATGGTGGTAGGAGATGTTAATTCTACTTTTGCAGCGGCCCTAGCAGCTAATAAATTAGATGTTAAAATTGCTCATTTAGAAAGTGGGTTAAGAAGTTTTGATAGAACAATGCCAGAAGAAATAAATCGATTACTAACAGATGAAATAACGGATTATTTTTTTGTTACCGAACAAAGCGGTCTTGATCACCTGCTTCATGAAGGTAAAAAAGAAAGTCAATTATTTTTTGTAGGAAATACAATGATTGATACCATGATTGCTTTTGAACCCATGATCATGAATAATCCCATTTTACAAACGTTAAAGATAACACCTCAAGAGTTTGTTTTAATGACCATTCATAGGCCTGCAACAGTGGATGATAAAGAAGAGTTAGGGAAATTATTAAGTCTGATTGAATACGTGACTAATTTTTATAAAGTTGTTTTTCCAATTCACCCGCGAACCATTAATAGTTTAAAAAAATTTAATCTCTATACTAAGTTCGAAAAAATTAAAAATATTATTATTTCTGAGCCAATAGATTATTTCGCATTTCAAAAATTAATTAGTGAATGTAAATTTATTTTGACGGATAGCGGTGGCATTCAAGAAGAAAGTACTTATAGAGGAAAGCCTTGCATTACGTTAAGGCCCAATACAGAGAGACCGAGTACGATAACCATTGGATCCAATACCTTATTACCTTTTGATATGGAATTAATTATAGAAACCATTTCGACCATCGAAAATGGTAGTTATAAAAAAGGGAGTGTTCCACCTTTGTGGGATGGTTTAGCCACTGAACGTATTTTTAAAATATTGGAGGGTGTTCTTATCAAATGATTTATGTTACCTTATTAGATCAGTTTCATCCGGGTATTTATTCAAGTCAAGTAATTGATGTTTGTGATTATTTGAATAAACGTTTTAAAGCACGGATAAGGATCGTAGCATTTTTATCGATAAGAGAAATTTATAATACCGATGCCAAGAAGAGATTAAAGGAGTTGTCGCCATCAGCTATTGTTCTTCCAGCCTTTCCTGGGATAAAAAATTTTCAATTAACATCTTTTTTATTATTCTTTGTGTGTTTGTTTACTGGAGAACGGGTCGCAATCTGTAGAAGTGCTTTCGCTACAACAACCGCATTAAAGGTACGGAAATGGGGGATGTTAAAAAAAGTAATTATGGATGGCCGAAGTGCCCTTTTTGCAGAAATGAAAGAGTATGATGTTTTTCCCGTTGATTATTTAAGACACAATTTAAAAAGAATTGAAATGGAAGCAGTGACTAATTCGGATTATCGAATGGCCGTTTCCCAAAAATTAATTAGCTATTGGCAAAATAATTACAACTATTCCGCTAATAAACAGGTGGTAATACCTTGTACATTGGATGGGAAACATTTTAGTAGGAATGAATTTTCATTGTTGGAAGAAACGGTTCAAATTAAGAAAGAATTAGGCTTTATGGCCGAAGATATAATTCTTGTATATGCAGGATCCACTGCACCTTGGCAATCATTTGCATTGTTGGAAAATTTTTTATCACCTATTTTACATACTCAGGCGCACTTTAAAATTCTATTTCTCTCCAAAAATAATGAAGATAATAAGCGGATGAAAGAGAAATATCCGCATCAAGTATTTGTAAAATGGGTAGAACATAAAGATGTCTTAGCCCATTTACAATGTTGCGATTATGGTCTTCTTTTAAGGGAACAATCAGATACGAATGTGGTAGCATCACCCGTTAAATTTGCTGAATACTTATATGGTGGATTGAAGGTATTGATATCTGAAAATTTAGGGGATTTTAGTCAGTTCGTTCGTGAACATAATTGCGGTTATGTTATTAATAAAAAGATAGGGGACCCTTCTTTTATGAAAAAAATGGATCTTGAAGAGAAAATAAAGAGCTTTGAGTTATCTCAGAAATATTTTAGAAAGGATGCAGTTTTAAATGATAATGCATACAAACAACTACTAGCAGAAATAAATAGAAATTGAAAATAGCGTTATTAACGGATGGTATTTACCCCTATGTAATGGGAGGAATGCAAAAGCATTCTTATTACTTAGCTAAATATTTAGCAAAAAATAAAATACAAGTCGATCTTTTCCATTTTAATCAAAGCTTATTAAATATAGAGGAACTAGGGGTATTTGAAGAAGAAGAAAAAAAATACATTAACTCCATTGTACTGGAATTTCCTAAGTTAAGCACTTTACCGGGTCATTACGTGAAGGAATCCTATCGATATTCAGAAATTATTTTTGAAAAAATAAAACCTAATTTACATCAGTATGACTTTATATATACAAAAGGCTTTACAGGATGGAAGTTAATAGAAAGTAAAATGAATGGCCTAAGTTGCCCCCGCATTGGTGTTAATTTTCATGGTTATGAAATGTTTCAACCAGCGCCTAGCTTCAAAGTGAAATTACAACACCTGATATTAAGGAAACCTGTAAAATGGATTTCTAAACATGCTGATGTAGTATTTTCATATGGTGGAAAAATAACAGAAATAATAGCGAGCTTAGGGATAAAACATCAGAAGATTATTGAAATACCGACGGGTATACAAGAAAGTTGGATTAATAAAAATAAATTAGTAGTAAACAAACCCAAGCGCTTTATTTTTATTGGTAGGTATGAACGGAGAAAAGGCATTGAGGAGCTCAATACAGTTTTAAAAGAATTGTTGAAAACAGATAATTTTATTTTTGAATTTATTGGAAATATTCCACTTATTAGGCAACTTAAATCTAAAAAACTTATTTATCACGGTGAGATGCGCAATGCAGAGCAGATTAAAGTTATTTTGCAAAAAGCAGATGTGCTAGTTTGCCCCAGCCATTCAGAAGGAATGCCCAACGTAATTATGGAGGGTATGGCAAGTGGGTTGGCAATTATTGCCACAGATGTGGGCGCGGTAGCAAAAATGGTTAATAATAAAAATGGCAGATTAATAAATGCTACAAACCTAAAAGATAACCTATCTTTTGCCTTGATGGAAATGATAAGTATTACAGATGAAGAGTTACTTAGTTACAAACAAACTTCTATAGATAATGTTAACCTATTATTTTTATGGGATAATGTTATTAAAAATGTAATTTCATCCTCTGTTAATGATAAAGCTTCTAATAATTAATGAATAGTACATCAAAAGTATATTTCAAAGGATTAAATTCATTGCGGTTTTTTGCAGCTTTCGGTGTAATAATAACACATGTAGAATTACTGAAAAGTTCTTTTGGTTACAAGAGTTATTGGCAAAATCCTATTATATTTAATTTAGGTGGTCTTGGTGTTTATTTTTTTTTTGTATTAAGTGGCTTCTTAATTACCTACTTACTTTTGCAAGAAAATAAAATCTCAAATAATATATCTATAAAAAATTTCTATTATAGAAGAATATTACGAATATGGCCTTTATATTATTTAATTGTTTTAACAGGTTTTTTTGTTTTGCCCCACTTTCAAAGTATACATATTGGGTACTTGGAAGCAAATTTTAATCAATATTTTAACACAAATTTATGGATGTATTTATTGATCATGCCTAATTTGGCATTTTCAATATTCTCGGCAGTTCCACACATCGGTCAATTATGGTCAATCGGTGTAGAAGAACAATTTTATATTTTTTGGCCTTGGTTAATAAAAAAGTCTAAAAATATTTTAAAGACACTTATTTATTTTATTCTAATACTTTTTTTAATAAAAGCATTTGTTGTATTAATGCCAACATTTATGAAAGTGCCAGATTGGTACGAACCAGTAAAGCGATTTCTTGCCATGAGTAAGCTAGAGTCTATGGCAATTGGTGGTTTAGGAGCCTATTTTCTATTTTTTAATAAAACCACTTTTTTTCAATGGGCATCTAATCGTTACATACTAATTGCTTGTGTTGTATCAATTCCATTATTAATATATTTTACGCCTGAAGTAATTCAAGATGGCATACACATTATTTACTCTTTTATTTTTTTAATAATTATTATTAATATAATAACAAGTAAAAGGTATAATTTTTTAGATAACCGTATTTTTAATTATTTAGGAAATATATCATACGGTATTTACATGTATCATTTAATGATTATTCCGATTGTATTAGTAATCTATAAAAATTATAATAAAATTACAAATGACGTACTCGAAAATTTAATAATTTATACATCAGTATTTATTTTAACCGTTTTAGTATCTTCCCTATCCTATTATGGTTACGAAAAGCCATTTATAAAATTAAAGAAGAAATTTACTAAAGTTAATTCTGGTAATTAAGCCATGTTAAATAGAATTATAACCATTGCCATTTTTTCAACTATTTTTCTCAGCTCATTAGTTTTATTCAAAGAACCTTTTGAGTTTTATTTGCCTTATTTATTCATTGTCATATTGCTTCCTTTCTTTACGTTAAAATATCCTTTCCCTCGACAAATACTACCACTATTAGCTTTCCTTCTCCTTTTCGGCTTGGTAAACATATGGTCAGGTGAAAACACTTATCCTTTTTTTTTAAAGATTTATATTAATTTATTCATATCCATACTATTTTATTATTACGTTTTCGAAGCCTATAATATGGATGTTAAGTTGCTTTTTTCTTTTTATATGAAGGGAGCATTAATTGTTGCGGTAATAGGTCTTATACAGTTTATTTCATTTAAAATAGGTTTTGAGTATGGATACAATTTAAAATTGTATGGCTTAAATAAATGGGGTGTTGCTAGGGGCGGCAGCATGGGAATAAGAATTAATTCCATATTTTCCGAACCTTCTTATTTCGGAGCAACGATTGCTCCTGCCGTTTTTATTTCTTTGTATAATATTCTAAAAAATCAACATCATTATCTGTCTAAAATTCAGTCGTTAATTATAATAATCACGTATCTTCTTACTTTCTCTTCCGTTGCTTATATGGGTTTATTTATTATTCTTGTTTTAATGTTAATGAATTTCGGTTTTGTACGATACGTCATCATATTTGTACCTATTATAATAGGCGGTTATCTTTATTTATATTATAATGTAAACGAATTTAGGGAGCGTATTGATGGAATGGATGCCTTGTATGAAAACAAAGCAAAGTCTGCATTTGAAGTACACGGTTCTAGTTTTGTGCAGTTTAACAATACACACATCGCTACTCAAAATTTTATAAAAAACCCATTATTTGGTACGGGCTTAGGTTCCCATCAAATAGCCTATGGTAAATATTCACTTGTTAAACAATATGGTGGAATCAATGATTTTAATAGTCAAGATGCCAATTCTATGTTTTTGAGATTAATGTCGGAAACAGGTTTGTTTGGTATACTATTTATGATTTTATTTATCATCAAGTTTTTCCTCCTTAGAAAAAACGATCATAGTGATACAGAATTATGGTTAATCTCGAATGCTGTATTAGTCCTCATTTTGTTGCAACTATTTAGGCAAGGAAATTACACGTATAGCGGTTTTATGTTTTTTATGTGGATGTATTATTTTGTAAAAAAAGAAGCCATGACTGCGACCGCAGTAGAAAAACAAGCATTAACGGACGAAGCACTTAAATTAGAATAAAGCGTATTTTATCTTTCTCGAATTTATTCAAAAACACAATCTATAACAAGCATACACCTATAGATTTATTTCGTTAAAAAAATTACAGTTCACTGCTAGTGCTACACAGAAAGAGTTAATATTATCTAATTGCACCTGTTATTATTTCATCTACAATAGCTGGTTCCAGTAAGGTGGACGTGTCTCCTAAATTACTCACATCTCCTTCCGCAATTTTACGTAAAATTCTACGCATAATTTTTCCACTCCTTGTTTTTGGTAAGCCGCTTACTACTTGAATCTTATCGGGTTTTGCAATAGGACCAATTGTTTTGGTTACTTCTGCTAAAATTTCTTTTCGTAAAATTTCTATGTTCTTATTACTGTTGGTACAAATTACGTAGGCATAAATTCCTTGTCCTTTAATATCATGCGGATAGCTCACTACCGCAGATTCTACAATATCTACATGTAGGTTGATTGCACTCTCTACTTCGGCAGTCCCGATACGATGCCCACTAATATTCATTACATCATCTACGCGACCAGTAATTCGGTAATAGCCATCTTTGTCGCGCTTACAACCATCACCACTAAAGTACAAACCTTTATAGGTAGAAAAATAAGCTTGTTTATAGCGGTTTACATCGCCATAGGTAGCTCTTGCAATACCTGGCCATGGAAATTTAATACATAGATTGCCTTCTACGTTATTATCTAAAATCTCATTTCCTTTTTCGTCTACTAAAACAGGTTGAATGCCAGGTAAAGGTAAAGTAGCATAACCCGGTTTTGTTTTTGTAATACCTGCTATAGGAGAAATCATGATTCCAGCTGTTTCTGTTTGCCACCAGGTATCAACGATTGGACACTTATCTTTACCAATAGCAGAATTATACCAATTCCAAGCTTCTTCATTAATAGGCTCTCCAACACTTCCTAAAACACGTAATGAATCTAATTTATAAGGTTTTACAAAATCCAATCCAGATGCTTGTAAGGAACGAATAGCAGTTGGTGCGGTATAAAAAATAGCTACTTTATATTTATCAATTATTTGCCAAAACCTACTCGCATCAGGATAAGTAGGAGTACCTTCAAACATGACTGACGTGGCACCTGCTAACAGTGGAGCATACACAATGTAAGAGTGGCCTGTAACCCAGCCAATATCAGCAGTACACCAAAACACATCTGGCTCCGATTTGGTATTGTCGTATTGAAAAACAGTTTCAAAAGTATAATGTGTATACACCATGTAACCTCCGCAAGTGTGTACAACACCTTTCGGCTTGCCAGTTGAGCCGGACGTATAAAGTATAAATAACAAATCTTCTGCATCCATTGTTTCAGCAACGCAATCAGCTGATGCAATTTTTATTTCATCGTTCCATAAAACATCTCTATCTTTTTGAAGTTCAATAGGTGTATGGGTACGAGCCAATACAATTACTTTTTTAACGGAAGCACAGGTTTCTAATGCTTCATCTACTACTGATTTCATAGCAATTATTTTTGCACCGCGATAGGCTCCGTCGGTAGTAACTACGATAGTACAATCACAATCTTGTATTCGGTCTGCTAATGCGTTTGCTGAAAATCCTCCAAAGACAACCGTATGAACAGCACCTATGCGAGCACATGCTAATAATGCGATGGTCAATTCCGGTACCATGGGCATGTAGATACAAACTCGATCTCCTTTTTTTGCGCCATTATTTTTTAGCACATTTGCGAATTTACATACTTGTTCGTGTAATTGCTGATAAGTGAGTTGTACGGCTTTTTCTGCTGAATTATTCGGCTCCCAATAAAATGCAACTTGGTTGGCACGTTTTGGTAAATGCCTATCTAAACAATTTTCAGTAATATTTAATTTCCCTCCAATAAACCATTCTGTTTTTGGTGTGGTAAAATCCCATTTTAATACACTATCCCATTTCTTTTTCCACAAGAATGTTTCTGCTTGTAACTCCCAAAATCGTTCAGGGTTTTCAATGCTAAGTTGATATTGTTCAGTATAGTTTTCAAAAGAAGTAATGTGTGCCATGTTAGGAAGTTTAAACAATTGATTTGTAAATTTATTCAAAAAAAATTATTGAACACCATTAAATATGATAGAAAAAAATATAAGAATAAAGCCTCCATTCTTATTTACAGATAATAATCAAGAATTTGTGTTTTTATAATCCTACTTTTGCAACTCTTTTGATTGAATGCGTAGGAACAATAGTTTTATCTTTTATATATAAGTTGACATATCTTTTTATAAAAGAATGATAATTATAAATGAGTTCGATTAACATAAAAAAATGAAGCAAGTAGCATTGAGACTGTTTTTGCTGATTCGATTAAATTTTAGTATTGGTGCGGTTGACGTCCACGAAAAGTGCGAACCTGAAGTTCGTGGCGATATGGGGTATGGCTTTTGCGGGTAAAACGAAAGCTGGAGGTTGGTTTTCGTGGTCGCCTTTTCTTTGTTTACTTTCTTTTTGGAGAATCAAAAGAAAGTAAAAAGCTAGTTGAAAGCATTAATTATTATCAAATTGAAAGCCTTAGATAGTCGAATTTCGAAAAATAAAAATAAAGCATTAACCGCAGCGAATGAAAATTTTATTCCTTTATACTGAAATAGCAGATTATTTTTTATCGGGATGTATTGCATTAATTAATAAAAATGTAGAAGTACATGTTGTGAGGTGGAAAATAAATTCTGAAGCTCCTTTTCAATTTTTGTTTCCAGAACGTTTAACTGTTTATGAACGTGATAATTATTCTACTCAAGACTTACTTAACTTAACAAAAAAAATAGCCCCAGATATTATTGTATGTAGTGGCTGGTTAGATAAAGGGTATTTGCAAGTTTGTAAACAGTTTAAAAAAAAGGCAGTTACGATATTAACATTGGACAATCATTGGCGAGGAGATCTTAAACAACGAATAGCTACTCTGATTAGTCCCTTTTATTTGCATACACGGTTTACCAAATGTTGGGTACCTGGTACGTTGCAATTTGGCTATGCGTTAAAATTAGGTTTTAAAAAAACGAATATTTTACAAGGTTTCTATACCTGTAATTACACCTTATTTCATGATGAATATTTAGCAAATAAAGAAGAAAAAAAACAACACTTTCCTAAACGTTTTATATATGTAGGTAGGTATGTAAAACATAAAGGCATTGAAGATTTATGGCAAGCATTTATGGCGTTAGAAAAAGAAAAAACTACCGAATGGGAGTTGTGGTGCATAGGTAATGGCGATCTAAAACCTATAATTCACCCTAAAATTAAACACCTTGGTTTTATACAACCCAATGAATTAAAAAAGTACATAAAAGATACAGGTGTATTTATATTGCCGAGTCATTTTGAACCTTGGGGAGTGGTGGTTCATGAGTTTGCAGCGGCAGGCTTCCCTATAATATGTACCGATGAAGTTGGTGCAAGAACGGCCTTTGTTGAACATCAAGTAAATGGTTTCATTTATAAAGCAGGTGCTATTGATGAATTAAAAGAACAATTAAAAAAAATAATAAATTTAAACAATGATCAGCTTTTTAAAATGGCTGAAAAAAGTGTTGAAAAAGCCAAACAAATTACACCAGACATTTGGGCAAGTCAATTGATGGAAATAATACCGTAATTTTAAACTCAATTAATAAGGGATCGTTTTTTTATGTGCGGAATAAATGGAATACTGGGGTTAGCTGATACAGCTATTGCAACACAAAAAATAAATGCAATGAATCGTTGCATGCAGCATCGTGGCCCCGATGACGAAGGTATTTTTGTAGAAGATAAAATTGCATTGGGTCACCGACGACTTTCTATTATTGATCTTTCTACAGCTGGCCACCAACCTATGGCATCGTATGATGGCCGCTACCAAATTATATATAATGGCGAATTGTATAATTTTAAAGAACTAAAATTTGAACTGCAAAGAGTAACGTCAGGCTCATCTGATAATCCCTATTTTTTTAAAACAAATTCCGATACTGAAGTCATTTTAGCTGCCTATATTCGTTGGGGTACAGCTTGCCTAAACTATTTTAATGGGATGTTTGCCTTTGCAATTTGGGATACGCAGACAAATGAATTAATTATTGCAAGAGATCGCTTGGGAATAAAACCTTTATATTATTTCTTTACCAGCGAAGTATTTGCCTTTTCTTCGGAAGTAAGATCTTTACTAGCTACGGAATTAATTCCTAAAAAAATAGATTCGGTTAATTTAATAGACTACCTGCGCTATCAAACAGTTCACGCTCCCAATACCATTATAAAGGGAATAAAAATGTTGATGCCAGGTAATTATATAAAAATTGTAAATAACACGCCAAGTATTTATACCTATTGGGATATTAATAAAAAAATAAATGAGTCAGCTTCACAAGATAAAAGTTATGAAGCTATTTGTAAAGATGTAAATGAGCTATTAAGTAAAGCTGTTGAAAAACGCTTAGTAGCGGATGTACCTTTTGGTGCATTTCTATCTGGCGGTATCGATTCAAGTGCTATTGTAGGGCTTATGAGTAAAGTATCTACAGAAAAAATTAAAACGTTTACCATTACATTTGATGAAAGCGAATTTAGTGAAGCACAGTATGCAAAATTGATTGCTAAAAAATTTGATACGGATCACCACGAGATTATTTTAAAACCTATTGATTTTCTAGAACAGTTACCACTTGCATTAAAAGCAATGGATCACCCGAGCGGAGATGGACCAAATACGTATATCGTTTCTAAAGCCACGAAAGCGGCGAACATTACCATGGCATTATCGGGGCTCGGCGGCGATGAATTATTTGCTGGATACGATATATTTAAAAGAACATTGGACTTGAACAATAAAAGATGGCTTAATAATATTCCCCTTTTTATTCGCAAATTTGTAGGTACAAGCTTGCAATTTTTAAAACCAAGTATTGCAACGGATAAAATGGCTGCACTGTTAAAATTAAATGAGATAGATTTTAATACTTTTTATCCTTTATCTCGGCAACTGTTAATGGATGTTCAACTACTCTCCATAATTAATATAAAACAATTGCCAGCTAATAGCATCTCGCAAATTCTTACATCGCATTCAACAAAGCGTAACAATCAATTATTAACAGCTAGTAATTATCAAATAACAAATACAAGTATTGCAGAAATAACAACCTATATGCAAAATGTATTATTAAGAGATACTGATCAAATGAGCATGGCGCATGCATTAGAGTTAAGAGTGCCTTTTATGGATCATCAGTTAGTAGAATATGTTTTAGGCGTACCTGATAGGTATAAAAGTACCTTATCTCCCAAAAAATTATTAGTAGATGCAATGGGCGATTTATTGCCATCAGAAATCGTAAATCGACCTAAGATGGGTTTTACATTTCCTTGGAAAAGCTGGATGCAAAATGAATTAAAATTATTTTGTGAGCAAAAAATAATAGCATTATCCAAACGAGATTATTTTAAGAAGCAAGGAGTACTAGATCTTTGGAATCAATTTTTAAAGAATGATGTTAGAATAAATTGGTCAAAAATATGGATATTAGTGGTATTAGAAAATTGGATGCAGGAAAATGGAGTGGATTAATCATAAAAAAATCATTTTAATTTTTGCAGATTGGTACCTTCCAGGGTACAAAGCAGGCGGGCCTATAAAATCTATTTCTTCCATTGTAAACTTATTAAAAGATGATTTTAATTTTTTAATTATTACCACTAATACTGATTTTCGAGAGGAGAAACCATACGATCAAATTGAAGCAAATCAATGGGTAAGAAATTCAGATCATTTAAGTGTGTTTTACGCGTCAAAACAATTTCTAACAATAAGTAATATTTTTAAATTAATTAAAACAATTAACTTCGATTTAGTTTATTTAAATAGTTTTTTTTCTTTTTATTTTTCTATTTTGCCACTTCTTTTTTACAAAATTAAGGTAATCAAAGTGCCAGTATTGCTAGCTCCTAGAGGCATGTTAGGGGTAGGGGCCTTGGGCTTAAAATCGAATAAGAAAAAAAAATTTATTTCGATTATTAGGTTTATAAAGTTACATAATGATATTTATTGGCAAGCAACCTCAGAACAAGAGAAAAAGGAGATAACATATGTATTTGGAAAAAAGGCAAAAATAGCCCTAGCTCCAAATATGCAATATAATGATACAAGCATATCTTTTAATACTTCTCATAAGGAAAAAGGCAAACTGAAACTGTTTTATTTATCGCGCATTTCTCCTGTAAAAAATTTATTATTTGCATTACAATTATTAACTGAAATAAAAAGTAACATTGGCCATGTTGAGTACTATATTATAGGCCCCATTGAAGATTTAATGTATTGGGCAAAATGTACGGAATTAATTAAAAAGCTTCCCAGTCATATTCTTGTTTTTTATGAAGGAACAGTAATAAATGCAGAAGTTGCAGAAAAAATTTCTCCATTTCATTTTTTATTCTTACCCACTCTTAATGAAAATTATGGACATGCAATTGTAGAATCTTTTATAAATGGGAAACCCGTTATCATAAGTGATCAAACACCTTGGAATGATTTAAGTTTACAAAATGCCGGTTGGGATGTTCCCTTAAATAAAAGCAAAGATTTTATTCGAATAATAGAAGAGTGTTTAACTATGGACAATGCCACATATTTAAAATACAGTGATGCTGCTATTAGCTACGGGAAGGAAAAATGTTTAAATGAAGCTTCTATTGATCTTACAAAAAGAATGTTTATTAATACCTTCGTGTCATGAAAAAAACAAGCTTAGCTTCATTTAATAATTCATGGTATGATACTGATGCGAATGCTATAAAGAAGTTGATATGGTATTTTACGAATGCCATTTTTTTCAATTCCGCATTTCCAATTAATAGTATAAAAATAGGAATGATTAAATTATTTGGTGCTAAAGTAGGAGTAGGTGTAATTTTAAAACCGCATATTAATATTAAATATCCTTGGAAATTAATAATTGGAAATAATGTTTGGATAGGGGAAAAGGTTTGGATAGATAATTTAGCAAAAATAACCATTGGTGACAATGTGTGTATTTCTCAGGGAGCTTTATTATTATGTGGTAATCATAATTATAAGAAGTCTACTTTTGATTTAATAGTGGAAGAAATTGTTTTAGAAGGAGGTGTATGGATTGGTGCAAAAGCAGTTGTGTGTCCAGGTGTTATTTGCAAGTCTCATGCAGTACTGGCGGTTAATTCCGTTGCTACAAAAACGTTAGAAAAGTATACTATTTATCAAGGGAATCCAGCTATTAAAATACGTGAACGAATTATTGAATAATGCTTAAATTTTCTATTATTACAGCTTGCTACAATAGCGCTGAAACCATTGAGGATACAATTAAATCGGTGATTTCACAAGATTACAATAATATTGAATATATTATTGTGGATGGTAAGTCAAGCGATACTACCCTTCAAATAATTGCTAATTATAAAGATTCAATTACCAAAATTTTTTCAGAAAAAGATGAAGGAATTTATTTTGCATTGAATAAAGGTATAGTGGCGGCCACAGGAGATGTTATTGCAATACTACATGCAGATGATTTTTACATCGATACCCAAGTAATTTCGACATTGGTACATTTATTTGAAACAGAAAAGGTAGATACGATTTATGGAGATTTGCAATATGTGGATAGGCAAGATACTTCGAAGGTACTTCGTAACTGGAAGTCTGGGAAGTACCAGAAACACCTATTTCTCAAAGGATGGATGCCTCCTCATCCTGCTTTTTTTGTAAAGAATACTTGTTATAAACAATTTGGTGTTTTTAATACGAGTTTAAACTCATCAGCAGATTATGAATTGATGTTACGACTATTATATAAACATAATTGTTCCACGTATTACTTACCAAAAGTGCTTGTAAAAATGCGAGTGGGCGGTAAAAGCAATGTTACCATAATGAATCGGATAAAAGCAAATAGAGAAGATAAAAAAGCGTGGTTATTAAATGATTTAAAACCCGAGTTGTTTACATTAATTCTAAAACCACTATCAAAGCTCAAACAATTCTTTTCTAAAGAAGAATAATCGATTCAATTAAAATTAACAATAAACTGCTTTAGAATTTAGCACGTATTTTACGTTTTTTAAACGAATTTTGTTTAAATAGGCTTCCATGTTGTTGACGATAAAAAGCACTCGTTCCTCTCATTACATAACTGTAATTTAAAGTAGCAGTAAGATAAGAATCGTTAGTGGTTGGGTCACCACGTTTGTTACCAGGTGCGTAATTTAATGGGGAAGGCAATCCTTCCATATCGCGTAATTCACCGTTTCTATTAGCAAGTGCTTTCGCTTCTTTACTTTTAAGGTTTTTTGGGTCGGTGTATACCGTACTAATATCATCTATATAATCGGTAAAAGTTGTTCTCCATGAAAATTCAAAACCTAAACGATGTCTTTTTTCTAAGGTAAAATAAAATCCTAAACCTGCTGGGATGGCAAATGCGATTGGACTGTAATCTACATTTTCTGTTCTTAAAGGCCGCAGGGCTACCCACTCACCATTATAAAATCCTTTTGGATTATTATAGAAACCAGAAATGCCTGCAAATGCGTATGCTTTAAAATCGTTACGATAGCGGTAAGTATGTCCTAAATCTGCAATTTCGTAAAAAGGTACTTGAGCCGTTAATTCAAGTTCAATAAGATCATTGCGAAAAGATAAGTTACGAGCAACTCTTGCCGGGTTGGTAGAGTAGCGATCTGCTCCCTCTATACGAATTAAGTTTAATCCAGCTTTTATAGAAACAATTGGTAAAATACGATAGCGAACAAAACCACCCAAAGCAAGTTGAGTTTTTTTTATCTTCATATCGCTGATGAATTTTTTACCTATTCCACTTCCGCCGCCAATTTCTCCGAGATAGTTAGAAAAACCAGCACTTGCTCCATAATCAAATGCATATTGAGAATATACAAATGTTGAAGTCATTATAAATACTAATAAAAATAATGGTTTACGCATACACCCTATTTAAAAATGAATTTACAAAACAATAACTTGATAGTGAAAGAACATACTAAGATTGATTGCAAATATATATAATTACATCATAAAATTCCCCAAATAAAATATTTATCTTCGTCTTTTGTATTTACTTACGAAATTTTATAACTAATAGTTACTACAAAGTTGGTTTCCATAAAGTTAAAATTAGCTTTTTATTGATTAATCATCCCATGAGCAAAATCATACCACTTTTAAATATTAAATATCCAATTATTCAAGCGGGAATGATATGGTGTAGCGGTTGGAGGTTAGCAAGCGCTGTCAGTAATGTTGGTGGACTAGGAGTTATTGGAAGTGGAAGCATGTACCCAGCCGTTTTACGGGAACATATTCAAAAATGCAAACAAGCAACTAATTCACCATTTGGGGTAAATGTTCCACTACTATATCCAGATATTGATAAACACATGCAGGTGATTTTGGAGGAAAAAGTAAAGATTGTAATCACTTCTGCAGGCAATCCTAAAATTTGGACTCAACAATTAAAAGACAATGGCATTACTGTAATTCATGTGGTATCTAACAGCACGTTTGCTAAAAAAGCGGAAGCAGCTGGAGTAAATGCTATTATTGCAGAAGGATTTGAAGCAGGCGGGCATAATGGAAGAGAAGAAACAACTACCCTTTGTTTAATACCACTAGTAAAACAAGCTGTTAACATTCCTGTTATTGCTGCAGGTGGAATAGGGACTGGGAGAGGGATGCTAGCTGCGATGGCTTTAGGAGCTGATGGCGTTCAAATAGGCAGCAGATTTGTAGCAACAGAAGAATCTTCAGCAAATGAGTTATTCAAAATCAGAGTAGTAAATGCCAAAGAGGGAGATACAAAATTAATGTTAAAACAATTAACCCCTGTTCGATTACTAAAAAATAAATTTTTTGAAGAATTAGAAGTAGCGGAAAAAAGAGGTGCTTCAGTAGAAGAATTAACGATCTTATTAAGTAAAGGACGTGCTAAAAAAGGGATGTTTGAAGGAAATTTGGATGATGGCGAATTAGAAATTGGACAAATAGCGGCAGCCATTCAAAAAATACAACCAGTAACAGAAATAATGCATGAAATTCTTACTGAATTTACAGCTGCAAAAACAGAGTTATTAAAAATGAATTTTTAAATTACTTAATAATTCAATAAAAAATATTAATAGCACCATCTTAACGTGCACACAACATATAATACACAATGATAAATTTTGAAAAATTTCAATTAGAAAATGGTTTACGTGTTATTGTTCATAAAGATAGCGCTACCCCTCTTGCATGTATAAATATATTGTATGATGTAGGCGCTAGAGATGAGCAGCCAGAACAAACGGGTTTTGCTCATTTATTTGAGCATTTGATGTTTGGTGGCTCAGCCAATATTGAAAATTACGATGAACCTTTACAATTGGTTGGTGGTGAAAATAATGCTTTTACCACTAATGATATTACAAATTATTATTTAACCCTTCCCGCTGAAAATTTAGAAACAGGCTTTTGGCTAGAGAGTGATAGAATGCTTAGCCTTGCCTTTTCAGATAAAAGTTTAGAAGTTCAACGTAGCGTGGTAATTGAAGAATTTAAACAGCGTTATCTTAACCAACCTTATGGTGATGTTTGGTTATTATTACGCCCAATGGCTTATAAAATACACCCTTATTCTTGGGATACCATTGGTAAAGAAATAGGGCATATTGAAAATGCTAAAATAGGAGATGTAAAAAATTTTTTCAAGAAATTTTATAATCCAAATAATGCCATAATGGTTGTGGCGGGTAGTGTATCTTTAGAAGAAGTAAAAAGACTTTCAGAAAAATGGTTTGCACCGATACCCAAAGGACCCGAAAATAAACGTAATTTGCCTGTAGAGCCTGAACAGACAGAAGCTCGCAGTTTAACGGTAGAGCGTGATGTTCCCGCCGATGCTATTTATAAAGCATACCACATGTGTTCCCGTTATGATAAAGAATACTATGCGATTGATTTGATTTCAGATATTTTATCGCAAGGAAACTCTTCTCGAATACACAACGCACTGATCAAAGAAAAAAAATTATTTAGTGATATACATGCTTATGTAATGGGCGATTTTGATAAAGGACTATTTGTAATTTCAGGTAAGTTAGCGGTAGGCATTTCCATGGAGAAAGCAGAAAAGGGCATTAATGAAGAATTAGAAAAAATAAAAAATCACTTAGTTCTAAACGACGAGCTTACCAAAGTAAAAAATAAAGTGGAAGCGACTCATGTTTTTGGAGAAGTAGAAGTATTATCAAAAGCTACCAACCTTGCTGTTTCCGAATTGCTGGGTAATGCGAATATTATTAACGAAGAAGTAACTAAATATTTAGCAGTAACCGCTGAAGAAATAAAAATACAAGCGAATATTATTTTTAAACCTCAAAACTGTTCTACTTTATATTATAAAGCCAAAAAGATTCAATCTTAAAATTAAAACAGATGCCATTGAAAACCCCTACACAATCTCTTGATAGAAAATTAGCTCCAGCATTTAAAGTCGTAGAAAAAATAGAACTTATACAGGCAACTGAAAAAAGATTGCAAAATAACATACCTGTATACGCTATAAATGCTGGCACACAAGACCTCATTAAAATAGAGTTTTTATTTTCTGCAGGCATGTACCAGCAAGACATACCCTTGCAGGCCGCAACGGTAAATACCATGTTGGAAGAAGGTACTTCAAAGCTCTCTGCAGCGCAGATTGCAGACGCTGTGGATTATTATGGTGCATTCTTAGAAACAAGTGTTTCTCAAGACAATGCTTCGGTAGTGCTTTACACCCTTAATAAACATTTAAAAGTTACTTTACCAATTGTAGAACAGGTAATAAAAGATGCCACTTTCCCTCAGGCTGAGCTCGAAACTCATTTAGTTAATAAGAAACAACGTTTTTTCGTTAACAATCAAAAAGTGGCAAATGTTGCTCGAAAACGCTTTACAGAATTACTTTTTGGTGAAAAACACCCTTATGGAATAAATGTAAAAGAACAAGATTTTGATCGTATTAAACGAACACTTTTAGTTGATTTTTACAAAAAAGCATATGTTTCTAATAATTGTAAAATTATTCTAGCAGGTAAAGTAACAGATGATTTGTATAAATTATTAAATGACCATTTTGGAAATAAAGATTGGAGCATAAATATGAATAATGTTACTAATTTATGCGAAGCAAGAACAACTACTGAACCAGAACAGTTAATTTACAAACAAGAAGCATTACAATCGGCTATTCGTATAGGTAAACTATTGTTTAATAAAACACACCCTGATTTTCAATCATTACAAGTTTTAAATACCGTATTCGGAGGGTATTTTGGCTCTCGTTTAATGTCCAATATTCGTGAAGATAAAGGCTATACATATGGTATAGGTTCTGGAATTGTATCCTTACAAAACGGAGGTTATTTTTTTATTAGTACAGAAGTAGGTGCAGAAGTTTGTAAAAAAGCAATTCATGAAATTTATTTTGAAATGGATCGTTTAAGAGAAGAGCTAGTACCAGATAATGAATTGCAATTGGTGAAAAATTATTTATTGGGTACTTTTTTGCGAAGTGTGGACGGGCCTTTTGCGATGGCAGATCGGTTTAAAGGCATTTTGGAGTATAATTTAAATTACGATTATTTTAACAGTTACGTTGCAACCATTAAAGCCATTTCAGCATCTAAATTACGTGAATTAGCTAATAATTATTTGAATAAGGAAAGTATGGTAGAATTAGTGGTGGGAAAAAAAGAATAACCACATTTTAAACAATAATAAATGTGCATAAAAGAATAGCATTTTTAGCAATATTTGTTTTGCTTTTTATAAAAGCTCAAGCATCTCATTTAATGGGCGGGGAGATTACATGGAAATGCCAAGGCAACGGCCAGTATGTTTTTACCATGAAACTTTATCGCGATTGTAACGGCGAAGATTTTACTCATTTTGCTATGTTATCCGTTTTTAATAACCCTGCGCTTGATAGCATTCCTCTTTCATTTTTTTCAAAAAAAGACATTTCACCTACTTGTAATAGTGCAGGACCAAGCATTTCTTGTACAAAGGCGGAGACGCAACCAGGTTGGCCATCCTCTACTTCCTCTATTCAAGGGGCGGTGCAAGAAACAGTTTTTAAGTCGCTACCAATAACATTAAATGGTGTTCCGCCCAAAAACGGTTGGATATTTACCTATGCTGATTGTTGTAGAAATGGTAGTGTTAATAATTTACTAAACCCCAGCGCACATGGCTTTACCTTACGCGCTGTAATGTATGGTTACAGGGGGCAAGACGCTAGTTCTTGTTTTGATTCTTCACCTGAATTTACTGAGAGTCCTAGCGCAGTTATTTGTGTAGGAGCCCCTTTTACTTATAATCACAATGCTTCTGACCCTGATTTAGATTCTCTTTCTTACTCTTGGGCAAAACCATTTCATGAAATTAAAACCACCTACAATCCTCCAGTGGATCCTGTTGAATGGACTTTTATGAACGGATATAGTTTTGATAATCCCTTACCAGGTAAATTACAAAACCCTGCTAATATTCCAGTAACACTAAATGCTGCCACAGGGGCTATTGCTTTTACTTCCTATACACAAGGTAATTTTGAGACAGCAATAAAGGTAGAATCATGGAAATGTGGGCAGCTCGTATCTGAAGTTTATCGCGAAGTACAAATTATTTTAATGGCTTGTGCTACTAATAACAAACCTGTAACAACATTTACAACATATAAAGACACCGTTTTAGCGGGAGAATTAATAAATTTTACACTAACTGGTAACGATTCTGATCTACTTACAAATGGAAAACCTCAAAACGTTATTATTAACGCAAGTGGCAATCAATTTGGTACTGGGTTTACTAATTCAACAGCAGGCTGCCCTCATCCACCTTGCGCTACTTTAAGTCCTGTAGTGCCTGTGTCTGCAGCAACAACGGCATCAACTACTTTTAATTGGCAAACGAGTTGTAATCATATTTCACAAAATACAGCGTGCATATCAAAACCTAATACGTATACATTTATATTTAAAGTACAAGATGATTTTTGTCCTGCTCCAGCTCAAAATATTTCAACGGTATCTATTACTGTGTTAGCAGTTCCTGTTGTTCCTTCGCCTCAGCCTCGCTGCGTAAGTGTGTTAGCCAATGGTGATGTAACTATCAATTGGTCTTTACCAATTGATAAGAAAGGTACATTTAATAGTTATCATATTTATACTTCTAATTCGACAAAAGGGCCTTTTAATTTATTAGATAGTATTTTTGTTTACAGTCAAAATTCCTATACCCATTTGGGTGCAAACGGTCAAAAAACACCATTGTATTATTATATTCAAACGCGATCAGGCTGTGAAGGGAGAGAATATGCGTCCCCGATAGATACTGTAAATACAATTCGTTTAACAGCGATTAATCCTGGTAATGGTACTGCTGTATTAACATGGAATAATATTGCCACACTTAACATCAAAAGCTCAACTGGTATTTATAAAATATATCAGGAATACCCAGCAGGTGTATGGTCATTAATAGGACAAACAAAACAAAATAAATATATAGATTCGATACAGGTTTGTAATGCTCTTATAAATTATCGAGTGGAAGTTGCAGATACATCAGGTTGTACCTCTGTTTCATCAATAGCTGGCGGTACATTCAAAAATATTGTGGTGCCTATCATTCCCGTATTTGATACCTTAAGTGTTGATAATAATAACAAAGCCTTAATGAGTTGGAATGTAAACCCATCAAAAGATGTGGGGGGGTATGTTGTGTATAAATTTATTTCTTCTGCATGGATCCCTATTGATACCGTTAAAGGAATTACTAACATAAGTTATAATTATGGTTTATCAACTGCCGCTGCTGGTAGCGAACAGTTTCGTGTAGCAGCCTACGATACGTGCGGTAACATTAGCCCCATGAGCGAGATATACAGTACCATTTTTTTAAAAGCTGTACCAGATGTTTGCAAAAGGAGTGTTACTTTAAACTGGTCGGCTTATCCAATTATTGGTAATGGTTTAGCGGGGTATAAAATATATCAATCTAAAACAGGTATAGCAGGACCTTATTCGTTTTTAGCAACCGTGCCTTCTACTGCTTTAACCTATACGGTAACAGGTTTAAACCCAAGTACCGCTTATTACTATAAAGTAGAAGCATTTGATGGGGCAGTCTTACACACCGCTTCTTCCAACAGATTAGCAAGTTATTCAGCCATCCCTTTACCACCAAAATATATCTATTTAAGAAAAGTAAGCGTAGTCGCTCCTAATCATGTAAATGTAACGTGTCATATCGATACTACATCTGCTGCTTTAAAGTATAAAATTATGCGCTCGTTAACAAATGCTGTGGCAAGTTATGTGCAAATAGGTGCAGTACCTGCCAGTAAATCTGCTCCTATTTTATATACTGATAGCAAAGCCCTTACCGATAAGAAAAGTTATTATTATAAAGTAATAAATGTAGATAGCTGTGGTTTTGATGGATTAGAAACGAATATAGGGCGTACCATGCTATTAACAATCAGTGGAAATAAGCGTACCATGTCAAATTCATTGAGGTGGAATGATTATGAAGACTGGTCAGGAACTGTAAAGTCATATAATATATATAGAGGTATTGATGGTAAAATGGATACTTCACCCATAGCAAATATACCTTTTAGCAATGCGGGCATAAATAATTATGAAGATGATGTGAGTGCAATACTAAACGGACAAGGAGTTTTTAATTATTACATTGAAGCGGTAGAAGGGATGGGAAATATATTTGGTTTTAATGAAACAAGTTTATCAAATATTGCGGAGGCATATCAGGAACCTATTGTATACATTCCTAATGCTTTTATACCAGGAGGAATTAATACTATTTTTGTTCCCGTTACTACATTTGTAGAGTTAGATGAATATCAGTTTGATATTTACAATCGTTGGGGTAAAAAAGTTTTTACTACTACCAATGTAGAAGAAGGCTGGGATGGCACATTTCATGGTATAAAATGTGAACTGGGGGTATATGTTTATTTAATACGTTTAAAAAGTGCCAGAGGGGAATATAAAGACTATAAAGGAACGGTTACCTTATTGAGATAATTTAAATTTCAAAAAAAAAACTATCTTTGTGAGAATTTTAACCATAGATTTAAAATTCAAATTCCTTTTCACATGTCATTAGATTCAAGCAAGTTTGTAGGTGAAGGCTTAACCTACGATGATGTTCTTTTAGTACCCGCCTATTCAGAAATACTACCTCGAGAAGTGAATACCGCTTCTTTCTTCACAAAAAAAATAAAACTTAATACACCAATTGTATCTGCTGCGATGGATACAGTAACAGAATATCAGTTGGCAATAGCAATTGCGCAAGAAGGTGGTATTGGCGTATTGCATAAAAATATGAGTATTACAGAACAAGCAGAGCAGGTGCGTAAAGTAAAAAGATCAGAAAGCGGAATGATCTTAGATCCTGTAACCATGCTGGAAACCGCTACAGTAAAAGATGCGCTTAACTTAATGAAAGAGCATAAAATTGGAGGGATACCGGTAGTTAACGATAAGAAATTATTAATAGGAATTGTCACTAATCGCGATTTACGTTTTGAAAAAAATCATAAACGTTCCGTAAAAGAAGTAATGACTAGCTTAAATTTAATTGTAGCAAAAGAAGGCACTAACCTAACGAAGGCAGAAGAAATTTTACAGAATCATAAAATTGAAAAACTTCCAGTAGTAGATAAGGCGGGCAAATTGGTTGGGTTAATTACCTATAGAGATATTATAAAAGTAAAAGTAAGACCCAATGCTAACAAAGATGAACTCGGAAGACTAAGAGTAGCCGCTGCGGTTGGTATTACAGAAGATGTTTTGGATAGAGTAGGGGCATTGGTAAAAGCAAATGTAGATGCTGTGGTAATTGATACAGCACACGGGCATTCTATTTATGTTGTTGAAGCATTAAAAAAAGTTAAAAAAGCGTACCCTAAATTACAAGTCGTAGTAGGTAATGTAGCCACAGCTGCCGCTGCCTTGGCATTAGTAAAAGCAGGAGCAGATGCGGTTAAAGTAGGTATAGGTCCTGGCTCTATTTGTACAACCCGAATTATTGCAGGGGTTGGTGTTCCTCAATTTACGGCAGTTATGGAAGTAGCCAAAGCACTTAAAAGCAAAGGTATACCAGTTATTGCTGATGGAGGTATTCGTTTTACAGGAGACATTGTAAAGGCATTGGCTGCAGGAGCAAGTTCGGTGATGATGGGTTCCATGTTTGCTGGTGTTGAGGAATCACCTGGTGAAACAATCATCTATGAAGGAAGAAAATATAAATTGTATAGAGGCATGGGGTCAATAGAAGCCATGCAAAAAGGCTCCAAAGATCGTTACTTTCAAGATGCAGAAGAGGATATAAAAAAATTAGTTCCAGAAGGAATCTCTGGGCGTGTGCCTGTTAAAGGTAGCTTAGCAGAAGTAGTTTACCAATTTGTTGGAGGATTAAAGGCAGGGATGGGATATTGCGGTGCTAAAGATATGAAGGCCTTGCAAAACGCAAAATTCATTCGAATAACTAATTCGGGTATTCGAGAAAGCCATCCTCATGGTGTATCCATTACTAGTGAGGCTCCTAATTATAGCCGATAGATTAAAAATAAAATGGGCTGGAGTTTAATTTATAGTACACCCTAGTAGAGGTAAAAAACACTAATGAGCCTAATTTAATAAATTAGTTTACGACGTGTTTTCGGGTGTATTTACCCGATTTGGTATAGAAAATTTACTAAATAAATCTAAGCACTTAATACTGGTAAAGTGTTAATAAAGGGTTCCTCAGCATGTTGGTTTATGAATCTTTTCCTTTTCATCAACTGTCCTTGCATATGGGTTATTCACTTAGGGAAAATGGAATGTAAATTTTAAATGTTGTACCCACATTTTCCTGAGAATCAACGGTGATAAAACCGCCGTGATTCAATGCTATTTTTTTACAAATGGAAAGACCTATTCCTGTTCCTTCATAAATGTCTTTGTTATGTAGTTTCTGAAAAACTTCAAATACTTTATTTCCGAAACGGTTGTTAAATCCTATCCCATTATCGCTTACAGATAGTTCATGATACCTATTTCCATTATGTGCGCTAGGATGATCTAAAATATCTCCATTTATCAATTTACAATCTATTTTAATAATTAATGATACATCTGGTTGCGCAAATTTAATGGCGTTTGAAATGAGGTTGAAGAAAAGTTGTCTGATTTGAAATGGAATTGCATTGATGATAGGCATATCTCCTAATTCAATAATTCCATTTGTATCCTCTAACGCTTCCGAAAAATCTTTGTTTAACTCAATAAAAATTTTAGACAGATCAGTTGGTTCAAAGAAGTTCTCCGTTGCACCTGTTCTCGAATAAGTAAGCAAATCGTTAATCAAGTTTTTCATTCTGGCGGAGGAATCTTCTATTTTATTGATATAGTTTTTTGAAGATTCTGAAATAGTTGGATCATCCGATTCTTTTATACGGCTGATGAATGTTTGAATTTTTCTTAAAGGCTCTTGAAGATCATGACTGGAAACGTAGGCAAATGCGCTTAACTCCTCATTCATGTTTTTAAGATCAATATTTGCTATTTTCAATTCCATTGTTCGCTCATCAATTCGCTTCTCAAGCTGTTGCTCAAATTCTTTTTGATCGTGGATATCAGTACTTGTTCCTACCCACATTACAATTTCTCCCTTTTTATTTTTTTGGGGAACAGCTCTACTTAGCTGCCATCTATATTCCCCATTAAATTTTTTGAATCGATGTTGAAAAATAAAATCGGTACCCTTTGCAATTGAATTAATCCAAGCGGTTGTGTTTGCCTCACGATCATCTGGGTGAACAATTTGTAACCAACCATTCGCTGCAATTTCTTTTGTCGATAATCCTGAAAAATCATAAACAGATTGATTAAAATAATCAAGATTTCCGCTTGCATCGCCAGTCCATATAAATTGAGGCATAGAATCAGCGAGTAATTGAAATCTTCCAATACTGATACTCAATTTCTCTTCATTCAATTTTCTGTCGGTAATATTTGCATTTATACCAACAAGACGAATGGCTTTATCATTTTCATTGTACACATATTGTCCAGATGAAGATATCCATCTAACAGTACCATTATTTATGATAATTCTATATTCAACATTGTAATTTTTTTTACTTTTAATTGCAGTATTCAAAGCATCTTGAACATAGCTTTTATCCTCCGAATGAATACGATTCATAATCATGTCATGTGTTACATCGCTATCGAGTGGAAAATCATAATTTTCCTTTCCGGTGTCATTTAAGTTTGATTGACCACTTTCTATCTCCAACTGAAAGGTGCCGAGGTGTCCTGCTTTTAAAGCAATGGAGAGGGTACGATTCGCTTTTATAATTTTCTCTTGATCTTCCTTGCTTTCTGTAATATCCATTACCGTCCCAACTATCATATCCGGTAAATTTGATGCATCGTAAAACACTTGTGCTTTCATGGATAGATATCGAATATCTCCATTGATCAAAATGATTCTGGCATAATAATCCAAAACTCCAGTTTGAGCTGATATTTTCATAGCGGCATCTCGTGCCTTAAGATCATCGGGATGAATCCGTTTAAGAATTTCCTCATGCGTGGGATTATCTGTACTATCAAAACCGAAAAGAGCAAGGTAGCGTTTGCTCATTTTTAATGCTTTTGTTTTTACATCAAATTCAAATGTTCCAAGCTTAGCTGAATCAACTGCTACTTGCAAAAGCCGTTCATTTTCTTCTATCTTTTTTTTTGCAAGTACTTCTGATGTCACTTCGTTACAAACCACCATAACACCCTTTGTTACTCCCTCTTCCTCTTTCAGTGGTTGATAGGTAAAATTAAAAAATGTTTGTTCGGAGTGACCGTTGCGATTTAAAATCACGTTGATATCTTTTCCATTAAAAGCAATTCCATTCGTTAGCACTCCTTCGAGCATTTCTCGGATGCCTTGTCCTTCAAGTTCTGGAAGTGATTCAAAAAGTGGCTTACCAATAAAATCGCTTTTTTTATCAACTAATTGAAGATATAAATCGTTGGCTAATTCCACGTTAAATTCGTTTCCTCGAAGTACACAAATAGCAATAGGGGCTTGAGCAAAACTATTAAGTAGTCCAAATTCTGTTTTTTTTCTGGAAGCGTTAATTTCTTCAGATTGTTGTTTTATTTTAATCTCCAAAGAAGTAATAACGGAGTAAAGTTCTACCATTTCTTTGTAATTTACGTTCAGAAGTTTGTCCTCTTTCATTTCTTCTGACGCATAGGTCGACTCTTTTAATTTCACTTCGATAATGTTGAGTAATGTAATTAGCTGATCAGCAATTTGCTCGATGTTAGAAAGTCCTTCTCTCGCATCTTCTACATTTCCATTTTTAAAAAGAGTAATTATTTCACGTGCTGATTTGTGAATAGCGGTATGTACTTTTTCCAAATCATGCATTTCGGGTATATGACCATATTTTTTTAAAGAATGATCATAAATCCATTTACCCAGTTCACAATCATAAGCAGACAGGATCGTTTTTTCATCCACCTCAATTCCATTTATAATAGATCTTAGATTGTTTTTAAAAAGAAGATGACGAACTTTTGCCTGCTGAAAATCCAGTTTCAATACATCCATTATTTATTTTCTATTTTATCCCATTGAAACTAAAAATTGTTCTTTGGGAAATTGCGTTCTGTTGTTTACCCAGTCAATTGAAAGCACTTGCTTAAGAATCTTTTTTAAATGAACAAAACTGTCAGGTTTACGGACGTATAAATTCGCTCCAATATTATACACCATGTTTACTGCTTCTTCTTGAGAAGTGGTGGAGAAAATAATAACGGGAAGTTGATTAAGAAGTTGGTTAGCGCGAATCTCTGCAAGACACTCAAAGCCGTTTTTTATAGGCATATTTAAATCAAGGAAAAGCACATCTGGAAGTGGCACAGGTTGTTTATACAAAATAGTCATTAATTCAGAACCATTTATAGCCATTGTAAGTTGAACGTCTTTACATACCTCTTTCAATGCATCTTGAAAAAAGGATCGATCATCTTCATCATCATCTGCTAAGTATATGTTTTTTGGTATGCATTCTCCTTTATCCATCAACAAATTTTATGTGGTGTTGCTATTTAATTTTTGGTAAGTAAAAATAAGTCTTTTTTGTCAAAATTCAATGTAATCATTTTTTATTGTCGCTATAAAATTAGATACACATTTTATAAACTTTTTTTTATTTTTTTGTAGAATATTTTCTACGAGTATTATAAACTTATTTGCGAATATTTTTAAATTTAATAATTCTGATATTATAGAGCCTGTTTAAATTTATGTTGAAAATAATATTAGGGGTAAAACAAACCGATTGAATAATCTAATTTATTTGTTGTCGACCAAAACTACAAATAATGTATCCAACCGATTTAAGTAATACCCAATGGCAATTTATAAAAAAAACTATACATATAGACGATAGAAAACGGAAATATGATTTACGAGAAATATGGAATAGCATTAATTATCTGGTAAAAACAGGTTGTCAATGGCGAATGTTACCAGCTAATTTTCCAAAATGGCAACTAGTATACTATTACTATAAAAAATGGTCATCACTATGTATGTTTGATTTATTACTAGAAAAAATAAGAGAAAAGGTTAGAATAAAAATGGGTCAAAAAGCAGAACCTAGTTTAGGAATAATGGATAGTCAAAGTGTTCGTTGGGGCAATAACAGAGCGTTAAATGGCTTTGATGGTGGCAAAGGAGTAAAAGGAATTAAGCGACATGCAATTGTAGATAAGAATGGATTTTTAATATCCGTTATGGTAACGGTAGCCAATATACACGATAGTAAAGCAGCTCTATTATTGATGAGAATTCTTAAAGAATTTTTATCTCGTGTAAAGGTTATAGTGGCTGATGGTGGCTACAGAGGAGAGTTAGCAGATAAAGTTAAAACTGCTTTTGGCTACATTATTCAAATAGTAATGAGGAGTGATTGCAACAAAGAGTTTAAACCCATCCATAAAAGATGGGTAATTGAAAGAACATTGTCTTGGTTTGATAACGATAGAAGATTATGTAGAAATTATGAGCTGCTTCTTGAAACTTCTGAAGAAATGGTTAAGTTATCTGCTATAAAATTATTATTGAATAAAATTTAAACAGCCTCTAAGAGTATACAAAGAATTGAAAATGATTTTGATTTTAAAATTGAATTCATATATTTTAATGATTATTTAATTGTATATAATTAAGTTTATGTTTACTTGTATGAAATTTGTTTTAATGAATTTTCAGAGTATTGCATTTTTTATCAAAATAAATGCTGTTACTTTTGGTTGAGACTTACCCTTTTCTCTTACTCAAGGATATTGTCCGTCTATAAAAACCCTACATTGTTGCGATGTTATAAAATACAAACGCCAAGCTAAATGCTTAGGCAGTGGGTAATTATATTCAACTATTTATGGATACTCAAATCCAAAGCGGTATTTTATTAGCTTATTACTTTTAAACCAATATTCCGCAAAATAAACGGGCATGTTGTATCTCTTTAAAAAATCGGATTTATTAAAATCACTTAAAGTGTATCGAATGATGGATTGATTATCCTTTGCATTCTCTTCTTTGAAATTTTTTCCTTTTTCCATTATTAAATGCTCTTTGGCTATTCCTAACTTTATTTGGCTTTCCGTGTAAAAAGAATCTAATTTAGAGGAAGTAGTTTTCGTATTAGCTGGCAAATCTGAATAGTAACCAACTTCAAACTGACTGATACTATTTTTACTACTTCCAGGGAATAGAACCATACGCAAATATTCCTTTTTGTTATTGTTGAACATATAAAGATCTGGAAACTCAGCTTCCTTGTTTAATAATGGCATAATATCAATAAATACTTTCTCCACAGATTCTGGATTCTGTAGAAATAGTTGTTTATTAATGGATATATCTGGCTTCAATGAATCTTTCTGAAGGGTGCTGTCTTTAATTTGAACGATATTTTTATCTCTTGATTCCGTGGGTCTTTCATGACAGGAAGTAAAAAATATTACACCAGAAATTATCGAAGTTAATATTAAGTTTTTCATAATTATTTTTCTATTCATTTATTAATGGCACAACTCCGCCACCTTGATTGTTTAAATTACCGTTAATATTAATATTCAGGTTCAATGCACCATTTTGCTTTATTTCATTACTCAAAAGATTATAGAATGACTTTCCTTGCGACTTATTGCATTGTAGCCCTATACATCCTAAAGTTCCAAGACTATTCCCATCAGGGTGAATGCGTAAGTCTGCACGTTTTGTTTCAAATAAAGGATTAACATTGAAACTAAAACCAAAGCCGCCTCTCTTATATCCAGATTCAGTTCTTTGTCGCGGTCCATCTACAGTATAATTTCCATTGGGTGGCGCTCCATTTCCATAAGGACCTCCAACAGCATCAATACTCATTCTTGTAAATTGCTTGCCATTATTTAATTCCTGAATGACGTTTAGTTTTCCATCAGCCTGCTTTGAATTCTCACTATTAGCATTTCCTGTAAAAGTCATTTTAACTTCGCTTACAGTGCCTTCAAACTTAATTTGAGACTCTAAAAACACTAAAGGTGCCTTACCAGAAGATTGAACGTTAGTGTTAACGGTGTATACTTTATTGTCGTCTATACCGTCATTACCCAAATACTCTTTTTTATTATTATAATAATGTATCGTCCTGAAAAAAGTTTACACTTTTTGGTTAATAATCCTGTTACAAGTTTACATATTTTTTTTAATCCTAAATACACTTTACATTTGTTTAACCAGATGAAGCGACAACGAGCAATGCTGAGGAGCAACTCGCTAGGAATAATCTGGTCAGATAGCAAAATAATCCGTTATGAGGTTTACACTTTGTAACGGATTTTTTTATTATGCATTCTGCCATTCCTAAAAAAACCTACACCATTATTACCTCTCTTCCTTTTTTTAGTTGCCAATAGTTTTTCCACCGCTTTGTTAATGCTCCACTTTTTTCATGAGCTTCAGAAGGTTTGAGATTATCAATACTACCGTGTGGTCTCAAGTGATTGTAGGTGCTGCATGCAATGGCTACTTCTTTTTGTGCTGTTTCAAAAAACGGAAATACTTCTTCCAATAGTTCTTGCTTCAATATACCATTTACCCTCTCTGCAATAGCATTCTCAAGTGGGTCGCCATTTTCGGTCATGCTTATTTGTATTTTCTTATCCTGTAATAACTTTACATATTCATCGCAACAATACTGTACTCCTCTATCACTGTGATGGGTTAATCCTTTGCGATTAGGATTATTTGCTAAAGCCATTTTTAGGGCTTTTAATGAACCTTGTGCTGATAAGTCTTTACTCAAATAAAAGCCTACTATTTTTCTACTATACGCATCCGTGATAAGCGATAAATAGGCAAACCCTTCAGCAAGATGAATATACGTTATGTCGCAAACCCACAGCTGGTTTGGTGCTATTGGAATAAAATCACGAATGATGTTTGGGTACTTTTTAAATCGATGCCTTGAAAGCGTTGTAATACAACCTCGGCGCTTTCGCTTTTTAACCAACAATCCTCGTTTAGATAATAAATCAAACATCGCATCTCGACCTATTTTAAAACAATGAGAAGATATAAATCCCTGCATTTCTTCCAACAATTTACGAGTACCAATACGCTTTTGAACCTTACGATAACGCAAGACCTCTTCAATAATTATATCAGATTCAAATGCCTTTTTTTGAATATATTTTAGGCCTTGATAATAGGACTGCCTACTATAACCAAGAAGTAAACAAAGCGCATTTACACAACGTGGCTCACTTTGTTCTACTGTTTCTACTGCTTGGTACCAGACTTTTTTCTAATATCAATTTTTAGTTGTTCTTCCGCAATATCTATTATTGCATTTAACAATTTATTATGCAGTTTGGCTTTACGAAGTTCTTCCTGTAATATTTTTACATCAGTTGGTAGTTGGTCTTGCTGAACAGATTCCTTCGATGGCTTTGTTGATTTTTCTTTACTCACAGATTTACCTTGAAATTTTTGTACCCACGAATGTATCATTCTAAAATCAATATTGTGCTTTTTTTCTAGCTTTCGATAGGTCGTACTTCCCATCAAATACTCAGCTATAATAGCCTCTTTTTCCTGAATTGTTTTTCCGCTTTTTTTCATTTAATTTACACTTTACAAGTGTAAACCTATTTCAGGACGAGACA
>JBDTFR010000069.1:0-5611 GCA_039937835.1 Bacteroidia bacterium
AAAGATACAGTTGCCAATTCAACTGTAATAGAATGGGTCTTTGATAAAACAATAGTAAATACAGGCAGATTAGATTCACTTGATCACCGTTTTACTCCACCTGAAAAACGATTTCTAGTAAAAGTAAAACGGAAAAATAATATTACGGGTAAAGATTCAGTAACTGAAAAGGTTATTGTAATTATTGATGAGAAAGCAAATTTCACAACAGATATTATTAATTTATGTAAAGGTAAAACGGCAAACTTTACAACAATAGGAATTGATTCTACAAAAATAAAAACATACACTTGGGATTTTGGAGACTCTACTGCTTTTGGAATAATAGAAAATAACTTATCACTTTCTGGCCCTTATAATAATGGCAATACTTCACATACCTATTTTAAAAATGGCGTTTTTGATGTGAAGCTAATAATTAAAGATAAATTCGATTGTTTAGATTCACTGATATTTAAGAGCATTATTGTAAAAGGCCCTGTTGCAGGCATTACGGCGAATCCTTTAAAAATATGCGGGGATTCACTAGCGGTTACTTTTAATGACAGCTCTTTTCAAAACGGAACCACGCCGATAAAAAAATGGTTCTGGAATTTTGGTGATAATAGCAAAATAGATACCGCTATTACAAATGCACCTATTAATCATACGTATCATAATAATACTTATTATAGTGAATATACGGCAACACTAACCATAGAAGACGCTATTGGTTGCACAGCTCCTGCTGAAAAGGTAATTAAAATATATAAGCCAACAGCAAGTTTCGATACTTCTAGTGTTACTAAGTGTAAAGTATATGATATAGATTTACATGCAGACGCCTCCAATGTTAAAGACCCTGCTCAGTACATTTGGGATTATGGAGACGCTAGTAAGCCAGACACATTTAATACAGCTAATTCAACACATACTTATTTAAAAGATGGTTCATATACTATTAAACTAAAAGTAATTGATGAAAATAATTGTGTAGATTCTTTGGTAATTCCAAACCATATAAAAATAGTTAAACCATTGGCAGACTTTAGTTTTAAAGCGAGCGATACTTGTCAATGTTCACCTGTTTCAGTTACGTTTATTAGTAAATCAAAGTATGCAATAAAACAGCAGTGGTATATAAATCGTGCAGATGCTGGTACAGATACAATAGCGCTTTACCAATTTACTGCTGGTTATGATACTGTAAAATTAGTAGTGGTAGGCCCCGATGGTTGTGTACATGATACTACTCAAATAATTCATATTAAAGGCCCTATTGCTAAAGTGGATGTAATTGATACGCAGGGCTGCGCTCCATTTAAAATTAAATTGTCAGTAACGGGCAGTAATATTGAGAAATACAATTGGACTTTTGGTGATGGTAATGGAATATCAACTCCTGTACCTTTTGTAGAATATACCTATACAGAACCGGGTAAGTACATACCAACGGTAATACTTATTAGTCCAGAAACGTGTCCTGGGAGTAAGACGACTTGTGATTTAAAACTTGATTTCCCAGAGGTTATTGTAGATGCCTTAAAATCAGATTTTGTAATCAATCCTTTTCCTTTTAAACACTGCGACACCGCCAATATACAATTTACCACTACATCAGTAGTTCCTAATTTTTCTTCTGTGGTATCTACTAAATGGTTATTTGGTGATGGTACTATTGCAAGCGGCAATCCTATTCCTTCACATGTGTATTCATCACCAGGAACGTATTACATAAAAATGATTGATTCATCAAGATATGGATGCAAGGATACCGCAATAAAATCAATAACCATAGGAGAAAGCCCTAAAATAGAAATAATAGGAGATAGTATTATTTGTTTAACACCACTTTCAAAACTAAAATATAAACCACTAATAAAAAATTTAAAAACAAGCTTAGATACTATTGCTACTTATCAATGGAGTGTAGATGGAAAAGTTGATTCAACAGATTCTGTTCTCGAACTTAATTATCGTGTACCGGGCGTACATGAAATTCAACTACTCGTAACAACAAATAATACCTGCAGTGCCATAGCAACCAAAAAAATAGTTATCGATTCGATAAAAGCTCAGTTTACTTCAGATACTTCTCTCTTCTGTGGAAAAGGGATTGTTGCATTTAAGAACCAAACCGCTAGTGCTTTCTCTTTAGAAAAATACAACTGGAATTTTGGTAATGGAATAACTTTTAATGGAAAGGATACTAGTATTATTTACAACCAAGCAGGTAATTATGTAGTTAATTTATATGCTACGTCCCAATATGGTTGTAAAGATACAGTAGCAGATACGGTAAAAATATTTAAAAAACCGCTACTATTCATCAAAGATACTTCGTTAGCATGTACGCCGTCATTTCAACTATTTAAAAGCACTGTAGGAGCTCCTCATGATTCTATTGTAACTTATAATTGGAGTGTAAATGGTCTTGTAGTGGGTAATAAAGATAGTTTGAATAAATTTTTTAATGCTGGAAATTATGAAATAAGTTTAAACATTAAAACAGATAAAGGTTGTGTAGATACGATTAAAAGAAATATCAAGGTAGATTCATTAGTAACAAATTTTGATGTGCTTACTCCTAATTTATGTGGACCAAGTGATACTGCAAAATTTAAAAATCAATCAGTTGCTTGGAGTGGTATTAAAAGTTATTTATGGAATTATGGTGATAATACAACTGCAACAGGAAAAGACTCAATTCACATTTATACAAACCCACCAAAATCGTATGATGTTTCTTTAATTATAAATAGTGTGTTTGGCTGTGCTGATACTGTTTATAAAAAAGCAATCATACAACACGATAAAAGTTTAGCGGTAGCAATTAATGGAGTAAAAGAAACTTGTGTAAAAAATACATTGTTATTTAAAGCAATTAAAAACTTAGTTGATTCCATAAAGACTTATCAATGGGTTATTAATAATGATACATTAAGTACTAAAGAAAGTTTATCTCATTATTTTTCGATGGCAGGTAATTACCAAGTTAAACTTTACGCTACCAGTATTCATAATTGCAAAGGCGATACCACGATTTCTGTAACCATACATCCATCACCCATACCTGCTGTAAGCAATGACACTGTAATTTGCGTAGATGAAAGCGTACAATTACTTGCACACGATGGTATAAAATATAGTTGGTTGCCTGTTATAGCGTTAACAAATGCTTCAATAGCGAACCCTTTAGCAAGCCCAATAAAAAATACCGAATACATTGTAACGGTTACCAATCAATTTACTTGTGAAGCAAAAGATACTGTTAATATAAAAGTAGATGAGCGTGTGGAAATAACCGCAAAAGAAGTAGCGGCAATTTGTAGCGGTGAAAGTGTGCAGCTTAACGCTTACGGCAATACAAATAAATTTAAATGGATACCAAATGCTGATTTAAATGATGCAAACATTGCTAATCCAGTTGCTTCGCCTCCAAAACCTATCACTTATCATGTAATAGGATATAGTGCAAACAGTTGCCCTGATGATACCGCTAAAGTGCTTGTAAGAGTTAATGAATTACCAAAAATTGAATTAACAGCAGATACAACTATAATTATTGGTGTGCCCATTCAATTAAATGCAATTGTAAACAATCTAATACCTATGAGTTATTTATGGACACCTTCTAATTATCTTAGTTGTGTAAAATGTCCTAACCCCTTATTTACAGGCTCTGAAAACAGTATTTATTTCATTACCGTAAAAAGCGAAGAAGGTTGTATAGCAACAGATACAATTAACATACATCTTTTTTGTGAAGATGGTATTTTCGTTCCCAATGCGTTTACCCCTAATGGAGATGGTTTAAATGATGTATTTTATCCACAATCGAAAGGATATGGGCTAGTACAATCATTATTAATTTTTAATAGATGGGGTGAGTTAGTGTTTGAACAAAAACAATTCCCTTTAAATGATCCAACTTATGGTTGGGACGGTACATTTAAAGGGAATAAAATACAAGGTGCTCAGGTATTTGTATATGCGATGAAAGTAAAATGTTTGAGCGGTAAGAGCTATTCTTACACTGGTAAAGTTACCATCGTGCAATAAGATTTCTTAATTTTAGTATATGTTTTCATTAAGCATTTTTAAAATAAATGCTTTAAGTCACTCATTATTTTTTTACCGCTATCATCATATGAGGGCTTAACGATAAAAGAAAAGGATCATTTTGGGTAAGTTGAATAAGCTCCATTAATGTGTTTTTCTTTTTATCATTCTGCATATTTGCAAAGTAGTCTTTATCCAGCCAAGCCATGCCTTCAACCGCATAAGTGTTTATATAAATTAATTCATGTTCAATGAATTCACTTTTAAATTCTTCTGGTTTATGATAATAAGCTTCGGCTAAAAGCCAAGGGAAATCAGATGGTGGGTTATGCATTCCCGTTGTTAATTCGTTTTTACACATTTCAAAAAATGTTTTTTTATGAAGTAGACCATTTAAGAGACCAACTAAAGTAGATGCTGTATAGTTAATGGCAAAACCTAAAATAATTCCACCATTTTTTAAAACTCGTTTTGCTTCAATAATAGTTAATGCTCTGTCTTCCCTTTGCTGAAGATGATATAGGGGGCCATGTAAAATTATTATGTCTGCAAAATTATTAGGGAATTTCAAATTTCGTGACTCGCCTAAATGAACAGCATATTTATTTTTTAGTTTATTCGCTCTGATTTGCGCTATTTTTATGTGTTTTAAAACGGGATCTACCAAATGGACTTGATGCCCTTTTTTAGCAAGCCATTCTGAATACTTTCCGGTACCACCACCCACATCAATTATTTTTGAAGATGGAGAGGAAATGTATTTTTCTATAAGTGATTTAATTCTTTCAAATTCAAATACACCAATTCCTTTTTCGAGTCTTGTTTCTTCAGACGCTTTATTATAAAATACTTCTATCTCTCTACTGATTAAATTTCTATTATTCATTTTTGAATTCGTTTTAAGATGATCATGATTTTGAAATGTTGAATGCATTGCAAACCGATCAAGCAACTGATGGGATAATCAATTGGTTGTTATTTATAAATCGTATTTAAATGGTGGGATACTAATTATCTGCACATCAAAAATCAGCTGATTTTAATGCGTTAAGATCTCGATTTGTCGAGCTAGTCTTTTAATAAAGACTCAGATAATATAGTTGATAGTAGTATAACAGGCTGTAAAGATATACATCTTTTTATTAGGTTGGTTTTTATGAGTCGTAGATAGTTATATAATTATAGGAACCCTATTATTTTAACTTCACAAAAATAAACCTACTTGCTAGTCGAAAAAAATTAATAAATTCACACGTTTTAAAAAAAATTCAAATGCCATGTAATAGTTATATAATTCATCGATTACTTTTCCTTTTCTTGATGTTTGTTGGAACTATAGTGTTTTCTCAACCAGCATCGATCTCCGAACGACAAAAAATTCGTTACCTAAAAAAGATAGAAAAGAAAAACGACCATTATATAAAACAGCAGGATAGAAAAACCAATAAGCTACTTGCTAAATTAAGTGCAAAAGAGACAGCCATTTACCAAGGATGGGATTCAACCAAATTAGATTCAACCTTGACAAAAAACAGTTTTTCAAAAATTAAGGAAAAACTGCTAATTGCAT
>JBDTFR010000070.1:0-29397 GCA_039937835.1 Bacteroidia bacterium
ATGCAATTAGCAGTTTTTCCTTAATTTTTGAAAAACTGTTTTTTGTCAAGGTTGAATCTAATTTGGTTGAATCCCATCCTTGGTAAATGGCTGTCTCTTTTGCACTTAATTTAGCAAGTAGCTTATTCGTCTTTTTCTCCTGTTGCTTTACATAACGGTTGTTTTTCTTTTCTACCTTTTTTAGGTAACGTACTTTTTGCCGCTCAGAAAGTGTTGGGGATTGAGCAAATACTGCTATTCCATTAAACATCAGAAAAAGTAAAAGTAATTTATGAAGTATATGCTTATTTAATATCATTTACTTTTTATTAAAAAACGTGTGAATTTATTAATTATTTTCTTAATAACATTAGTCTTATTTTTTGTAAGTATACATTATTATTATTATTATTATTATATCTGATGTAATCATGGATAACGGTGATGGCTTTGAACTTTATAAAAATGCTTTTCAGCAGAAAAGATTCAAGCATATTCCTTTTATTTTTTTAACAGCAAAAAACAGAAGACAAATTACAGGGCTTATCCTTCCATGCAATTGATTATATTTTCAAACCGTTTTTAATAGCTGAATTCATTGAGAAAATTGAATCGGTACTGAATAATTTGTCGGAGCAAAGAAGAGTTATTATTGATACCATTCACCAGTCGATTGTGAGCAAGAAGGAACAGGAACAACCACTCCCACCTATTCCAGATCGATTTGAAGAAAACTGCATAAAATTTAGTTTAACGCCTCAGGAGAAAAAAATTGTACGCTTGATAGCGAAAGGGCAATCTCAGAAAGAAATTGCCGACTCTTTATTTATATCCGACAAGACCGTTAAAACACACATGCGAAATTTATTTGACAAAGTAATTGTAACGAATAAAGTAGCGTTATTAAGTAAATTAGAATTTCCGTTTTAACATTATCCTTTTAATGGCTGTGCATATAACTCTATTTCTTTTTCAGTAATAGTTTTATCACAAAGTATAATCAATCGCTCTACCACATTTCTAAACTCACGTATATTGCCTGTCCATTTAATTTTTTGAAGTGCATTAATAGCTTCCTTCGTAAATGTTTTTAAAGGCATACCGTGCTCCTCACAAATTAGTTTTATAAAATGTTCTGCCAGCATGGGTATATCTTCCGTGCGATCATTTAAAGAAGGTACATGAATTAATATTACGCTTAAACGATGGTATAAGTCTTCACGAAAGTTACCCGCAGCTATTTCTTTTTGTAAATTTTTATTGGTAGCGGCTACTACTCTAACATTTACTTTAATTTCTTTTTCTCCCCCCACACGGGTTATTTTATTTTCTTGCAACGCACGCAACACCTTCGCTTGAGCTGAAAGGCTCATGTCTCCTATCTCATCTAAAAAAAGAGTACTACCATCTGCCAATTCAAATTTACCTTTACGTTGATTTACGGCAGAAGTAAAAGCTCCTTTTTCATGGCCAAATAATTCGCTTTCAATTAACTCTGCAGGGATGGCTGCGCAATTCACTTCTATAAGAGGAGCATTTGACCGCGAACTTTTTTCATGCAGCCAACGAGCAACTAATTCTTTTCCGCTTCCATTTCCTCCTGTTATCAGTACACGTGCATCTGTTGGTGCAACTCGCTCTATCATTTCTTGTATTTGTACAATTGCCTTTGAATTGCCAATCATATCAAACGTCTTGTTTATCTTTTTCTTTAATACTTTGGTTTCCTTTACCAAACTCGATTTATCCATCGCATTGCGAATGGTTACTAGCAATCTATTTAAATCGAGCGGTTTTGCTATAAAATCAAATGCTCCTTTTTTAACTGCCTCTACGGCGGTTTCAATAGTTCCATGTCCCGAAATCATAACCACACATGTATCAACCGATACTTCCATTGCTTTTTCTAACATTTCTATTCCATCCATTTTCGGCATTTTAATATCGCAAAGAACAACATCATATTTTTCTTTTTGCAACATCGCTAACCCTTCATTTCCATCAACAGCTTCATCTACCTGATACTTTTCATATTCTAAAATTTCTCTCAATGTTTTACGAATACTTTTCTCATCATCAATAATTAATATTTTTGCCATTATATAGAGGTTTAATAATTGTATATTAAAATAACTATTTTATTTATTCATTAGTTCAAACAACATCCCTTCTTTTAAAGAAAAAGTAGATAAACGCATCTTATGAATATCGCATCTTATTAAAATAAAATGCACCAAAATACTAGATACGACCATCATATCTACTCTCATAGATACTAAACCTTTCATCTCCGTTCTCTCCTTTTTAGTTGATTTAATTAAGATGCCGTAAATTGCTGCACAATCTGGTAAATTATAAGTATATTCTGTAATATTTTCTAATATTTGTGGGGTATAGAATTTATTAGCAATCATTTCTGCTAATGAATCAAATGAGCCAGAAGAACCAATTAATTCTATAACTGGATATTCTTTAAGTGCTATAAAAAGGGGTTCTAACTCTTGCTCTAAAAAATTAGTTATTGTTTTTATTTCTTTAATTGTAATAGGGTCTGAAGGAGTGAACATTTCTAATAACCGTGCAGCACCAAGTAAAAAACTTTGTTTCCATAAAATACCGTCCTTGTTTCCAATACTAAATTCTGTACTACCACCACCAATATCTATTATAAGCGATTGTTCTCGGCTCATTTTCACAGCCTGTCTTACACCATAATAAATTAATTCGGCCTCTTTATCACCTGAAATTATTTTAACATCAATGCCTGTTTCTAATTTAGCTTTTGTAATAAATGCTACGCCATTGCATGCCTCTCTTATAGCAGATGTAGCATAAGCAATTACAGTATGTGCTTCGTATTTTGTAATTGAAATTAAATGCTCTTTTAATGCATTAATACCGCGTTTAAAAGCACTCTCTATTATAACCGCGTTGTTAATACCTCCTTCACCTAGCTTTACAGAAATTTTTGATTGAAATAAAGTTTTATAACTTTTTTCGGGATCTATTTTTACTATGAGTAAATTAAAAGTATTTGTACCTAAGTCAATAATGGCAACATTACTCATATATAAACAATTGAATTTTTTAACAATGCAATATAAATAACTTTTATATTATTAATTATAACTTTTAATTTTAGTTATTTAAACAATACGACTTCAACAATTATCCTTTATAAAACAACCACTTCCCTAGCTCTTTCCAACTTGCTTTTTTTCCATACATCAGTATTCCTGTTCTATAAATTCGGGCAGCAAGTGCTGTTGTTAGTACAAATCCTATAATCAACAAGCACATTGATAATGCAAGCTCCCATGGTGGTACACCAAATGGTAAACGTACCATCATTATTATTGGTGATGTAATTGGTATAATTGAGAACCAAAATGATAATGTGCTCGAGGGATCTTGAATAACATATTGGGCAACTGCAAATGATAGTATAAGTGGTACCGTAATGGGCAACAAAAATTGTTGTGTGTCCGATTCGCTATCTACTGCGGCTCCAGCAGCAGCAAATAAAGCGCTATATAATAAATAACCTCCTAAAAAATAAAATATAAAACACATGAATATTGCACCGACGTCTACACTTTTAAAATCATCCATTATCCGAGTAATAGCACCAGGTTGTTGAATTTTTTTCATTTTTTTATAATTTAAATCCGCTCCTATTTTTATTACTTCTTCTTTTTGTTGAATTTGTTTAATAGCAACATCTTTGAGTATTGTAACACTTGCAACGCTATAGAGTGTAGTGGTTAATGCTACCCATAACAAAAATTGGGTTAACCCAACTAAAGCTATTCCTATAATTTTACCCATCATTAATTGAAAAGGTTTTACAGAAGATAAAATTACTTCTACTATTCTACTTGTTTTTTCTTCCATTACGCCACGCATTACTTGCAATCCGTATAAGAAAATAAACATATAAATTAAAATGCCAGCCCCTAGACCTAAAGACATGTAAAGACCTGTATTCGTTTTTTTACTTGCGCCTGTTGGTGTTAACTCTTCTGTAACTACTTCGAACCTTGAGCTTACTTCTGCCGATTTAATAATATCTACATTTACTTTATTTTTCACAAGTATAACATCGTACATCATTTTATTTAAAGTGGTTCTAATGTATTCTTCTGTAGCTATCCCTATTTGTTTTTTATAGAATATTTTTGCTATTCCTTTTCCTTCTAAAATATTGGGTGCAATCCATAAAATGGCATCGTAATCTGTATCATAAAAAGTGGCTTGCGCCATTTCAAATGATATTTCCGGGTAATCAAAATGAACGAATTTTCGTTCAGGAATTAAACCTTTGAATAAATAACTTTGATCAATTACTTCAATCTTTTGTTTGTCGGGCTGTTTCATCGATAGCCAAACAGGTATTATCATTATAGCAGCTAATAATAATGGACCTAAAATAGTCATAATAATAAATGACTTTTTCTTCACTCTTGATAAGTATTCGCGGGATATGATTAAAAGAATTTTATTCATTGCATTATATTCAATTCGTTTTAGAAAAATTTAATTGATCGGTCTATTATTCTGTAAAGTTACTCTGTGTTCCCAATGGGTTCCCTTCCCTTACAGTTGAAATAAATATATCGTTCATACTTGGAATAATTTCTTTGAACGAACTAATATCCACAGTCGATAAAACCACCTTTAATAAATCATTAGCAGTAGTATTGCTTGCTAATTTTACTTGTACCTTGTTGTGCTCTCCATCAAAAACATGATCTATTAACTCCGCTCCTGCCCACATTGCATTTGTAAAACCAAGCATTTGACCAGTAAAAATTATTTCAAATACGTTCGGTTTATATTGTTTTCGTATTTCTTTTACTGAGCCATCTATTATTTTTTCTGATTTATTAATCAATGCAATGTAATCACATAGTTCTTCTACAGAACCCATATTATGAGTAGAAAATAAAATAGTAGCACCATTTTTTTTTAATTGCAATATTTCATTCTTAACAATATTCGCATTAATAGGATCAAAGCCACTGAAAGGTTCATCTAATATTAATAATTTAGGTTCATGCAACACCGTTACTATAAATTGTACTTTTTGTTGCATACCCTTTGAAAGTTCTTCTACTTTTTTATCCCACCAAGCATCAATTTCAAATTTTTCAAACCAATATTTTAATTTTTTTTTTGCATCGGCTTTAGTCATTCCCTTTAATTGTGCCAAATACAAGGCCTGCTCTCCCACTCCCATTTTTTTGTACAAACCCCGCTCTTCTGGTAAATAACCAATTTGTTCAATGTGTTTAGGTGCTAACAATGCTCCTTCAAAAAAAAGTTGCCCACTATCAGGGCCTGTAATCTGATTTATAATGCGTATAAGCGATGTTTTACCAGCTCCATTCGGGCCTAGTAACCCAAAAATACTTTGTGCAGGTATATCAATCGATACATTATTTAAGGCAATGTGATTCGCATATTTTTTTACTATATTTTTTGCAGAAAGTATCGGCTCCATTTATTAGTCTATGTTAATTAAACAAAGTTAATAATAGAATTTAATAAACTACTACTGATTTAGAGAGGTAAAATATAGTTATTTATATATACTAAGCTAAATAAAAGAGCACCCACTTTTAACAAGTAGGTGCTCTTTAGCTTATAAAAATCTTGATGTGATCGGTGTTATTTTATGCAGATTATCTTTTTGGTATTTTGGTCATTATTAGTTTTAACAACAGAGTAATATATACCAGGAACAACTGCTGCACCTTTACCGTTTTTTCCATCCCAATTAAATGAATATTTACCAGCATCAAAATTACCTTTGGTAATTTCTCTTACCAATTCGCCTGAATTATTAAATATTTGAACTAAAACCGAAGATTTTTGATCTATATTAACCGCTATTAAAGTTCCTGCCCCTAAATTAAATGGATTAGGATACACTGCAGTGCTACTTCTCGAAATAGGACTTTCGATGTCTTCCTTCCCAGAAATGGAAGAAAGTATTCCAAAATCGTGCAATTTCAAAAAGTCAGACATGATTTGTGTAAGCGAAGTATTATCCAAGAGTCCATGTCCAGTGATTCGGGAAGCCCATTTTCCTCCCTCATTATCATCAGCACATACAAGTACATCCTGCGGTGTATGATTTCCAGGAGTACCACCTCCTTTGGTTCCATTACCGTTCGTTAATGGATTAGATCCAAAAGCAATTACTATTCTACGACCATTAGGTGCCACTTGAGGCCATAACTCAGAACGACCTTGAAATTGATAAGTGGTGTAATTCGGATACCACCCTTCAGATGAAGTTGCTCCAAAATCAATATCTCCTCTGGTAACATTTGCTGGATTTGCATTTGTAGTAGAAGTGGCTGATCCACTGGAAGACGCACTTATTCCATTTTGTTTAGGTGCCATTGCATAGGTACGAATTTTTGAACCATTTGCTTGAGCATCTCCTTCGTCATGCAAGCCAACTACGGCAACACCACCACATTCATGATCGGAAGAAGTAAAAATTAATGTTTTGCCTTTTTGATTCGCCAATAATTTTCTGCCTTGTTCTACAGCATAATCATACGCCAACACTTCTTTTATTAAATAATCAGAACCATACAATCCCGATGCGCGTGCGGTACTTGGTGAGGCTGCATAGTTTCCGTCACCACCGCCAACATATACTTCTTTGTCCGCATCCACGGTATAAACATTTCCCCCGCTTCCGCTTACAACAGAAATACCTCCTTCATTGGCGTGATTTAAATGATCAATACGTCCGCCTTCTACAATTAAGAAAAATCCTTTTTTACCACCTTTTCTTTTTAGAATCTCAATTGCTACCTGTGTCATTTCAAACAAAGAAGGTTCCCATTCAGCAGTCAACTGGCGATCCTGCTCGTAGTTCATATGAGATGCATTGAATAATCCAATTAGCTTTTTATCATTTTCAGGAGTAAATTGAGAGTAATCCATATTTAATAAGGCATCCCGTGAGTTTACATATTTATATCCTTCGTTCCTAGCAAATTTAACAAGGTCTACGCTATCTATACGTTTACCTGTCATGGTTTTAACTGGCGAAATAGGCATTCCGTATTGATCTCTTATTGTATCCTTTGCATTGTTTGGATAGAAATGACGGAGACCACCTCCAAGAATAACATCTATCTCTACCCCTCTCTTTGGGTTGGGCAATGCCCAATCTCTTTTTACATCATACGGTTTAATAGTAGAAGCTGGATTATTATAAATAGATGCGTATGCGGTTTGTGTACTTGAAAGAAATTGTGCTGCAATATAATCTTCTAGATCTCGGAACCAGATATGACTGCCGAACGCAGCGGGTGTTGCATGTGTTACACGGGTTGTGGTTACAATACCAACAGCATATCCTTGTTTTTTAGCAGCTTCTAAAATTGTTTCAATAGGTTGAGCACTTGATACATCAAAGGAGATTGCCTCGTTATCAATTTTCCCATCTTTACCACAGGCATATACAGAGGCTCCCGGACCCGAATCTGTAATCCATGAATTACGGGAATGGGTCGTAACCATATTGCTGTATTTAAGTTTGTCGAGTGCTAATGTCTGAAAGCCTGCATCGTCTGGATATTTTTTGCCTGTAGTTCCTTGCCCCATCGCCATGCGTGCAGCAGTTTTTGGTGCTATTCCAAAACCATCGCCAATATACATGATAACGTTACGTGGAGCTTGTGCAAAACTGAAATGGCTGCATAAAACTGTCAATGTAATTTGTAAAATTTTCCTTTTCATTCTAATAGATTTTAAAGATTTTTTTTTAAGAATTTTAACTAAACAAATATGATATGAAAATTGAGAAATTACGTTATTGATAAATTAATTATGAGTTAAATAATCCTGTTAAAAAATTACTTGCTAAACTTTAAATTAACATTGTGTTAAAGCATACATCACAATAAATTAAGACATTTACAAAAGAAACTTTCCCATTAACAATCCTCATTTATCAAATGACTATGAATTATTTAAAAATTATTAAAAACACCGGAATAATAGCATATCTATTTTTTAACCAATCGTTTATTTATGCATCACAAACACTGGTTGATTCAACTGCTATTATAAAAATTCTCCCTTCTCATAACAAAGAATATGTTTTTACAAAGCATACTATTTCCGTAATAAAAAAAGGCAAACCTCTTTTTTTATCCACTATTGAGAGTGAAATAAAAGATGTGATTGAGTATAGAGATAGTTTATGGATTGGAACAACAAAAGGATTATATACTTATGATATTAAAAACGCAATTCTTCAAAAATCTTCCGCCGTATCTGATAATTTAAACATCAGTAAAGTAAAAGTTGATGCGGAAGGTTCTTTTTGGATTGCAAGCATTAATAATGGTTTGTGGCGATTAAAAAAAAATAAAGCTGATAAACTATTAGATGTTAGTCCTATTTATTCACTAGAAGTATCAAGTGACACAGCAGTTTGGGCGGGTAGTAATATTGGTTTGTATAAACTAAATAGAAGAACAAATAGTTGGCAACGCTACGCAGAAGAGGGATACAGCGGATATGAAATTCCAGATAATATTGTAGAAAATTTATTTTGCGATCTGCATAACAACATGTGGGTAATCATGCCTGACGAATTTGCTTTTATTAGTTCACAAAATTACGATGGTCATATTCCTGGTTTTAGAAATGTAGTTGCTCAAGATTTTGAATTAAAATTTATTACAGAAATAACCAATAATCAGTATATGATTGTTACTTCCAAAGGTATTTTTTTAATGCCAAATTCACCTAGTGATAATCATCAGGAGAGTCATGAAGTTAAAGCTGGCCCTGAACAAAAAATGTATTTGTTAACAAATCAGCAACTACTTTTAAATAAAAATTTAGATACAAAATATATAACTACCGCAAGCAAGGATATCAAAGGAAATCTTTTACTTTCATATAATAATGTTGTTTATTGTGTTAAAAAGAAAACAATAAAAAATATCATTAATGATTTAAACAAACTATAGCGTGCATTTAACTATGTAAAACTTGATATAAGCCTTTTTACGAAACAGAAAAAGTAAGATGTTTACTTTTCTATTTCGTAAAAGTCGTCACACACAAAATCTAATCATGAATGACGTTCAATAATTTCACACTTGCTTTACCATTTGCAACAACCCTTACTGAATAAACACCGTTTGAAAGTAAACTGGTATTGACTGATTGAATATATAAACCCTGAGCAACATTTTTTTCTTCACTTACTTTCAAAATAGTTCTACCCAGCATATCAATTACATCAACAGCAATATCTGATTTATCGGCTAAATGAATATTAATATTTAAATTAGTTGATGCTGGATTAGGATAAATATTAAACAGAATTTTTTCTGCTTTTACTTGATCTGCAGAAGTGATAATAGAACTGATATCCACTTCCCAAACACCTCTGCCAAATGTTGCAGCACGTATTTTATCGGGTGCAGCTGGTGATATTTCCATATCACGTACGGGAGTGTTAGGTAAACTAGTATTATAAAGAGTCCAATCTGTTGAATTTTTTTCTGAATAATAAACTCCCACATCCATTCCAACGAAAAGTCTACTAGTTGCAACGTCTTGATAAACCGAACAATTAGCGGGTATGTTTGGCAAATTACCTGTTATATTAATCCAGTTAGAGCCTCCGTCTTTGGTTACAAATACCTTATTACCTGCTGCATAACCACTGAAAGTTACCCATGCCATCTTCTCATCTTTTGGATTGATGGTAACAAATGTAGGTAAGCAAGCATTGGGTAAAGTAGCACTGATTGGTAAATTGCCAGTAATATCTGTCCAAGAGGTACCACCATTAATTGTTTTGTAAACACCCGTTGATTTTAAAACATACAATACTTTATTATTGGATTTTGAAATGGCAAATTCAGTGATAAATTTAGTTGCATCTCCACCAGGGTTTCCTAGAGAGCTCCAAGATCCAGCCAGATTATTGGAAACGTACATGGCGGTATACCCAGCGTAAAGTCGTTGCGATGATACAGGATCCTGTTTCCAAGGAGAAAGCCAATCGCCTTTACCGCTCAAGCCGGAGGTACAGGGAGCAACAGAAGCACCACCATTGGTTGATTTTTTAAACTCGCCATAGACATAAGATACAAATACGTTATTATCACTTGTTCTGTCAATAAAACAATCCATTCCATCCCCACCATAAACAGCAGAATAAGTTCCTGAAAATAATGCGCTTCCGTTATCCTGATGACCTGTTACCCATTTGTTAGCAGTTAAAGAAGAAGTACCGATTTTATAAATTTGCGAGATGTTCATTTTTCCAGAAATTTCTCTCCAGGAAGTTAGACTTCCAGCAGGTGTTCTAAAAAGAGTACCGTCATTTGCAGAGTAAAGATTTCCACTATTGTCATAATCTGTTTTATGATGATCGGCGTGTACAAACACAGCTCCTGAACCAGACCAGTGACTATTTATTCTCCATGTTTTTCCACCATCGGAGGAAGTCCAAGTATTTACGCCACCAACAATTACTTCGTCTTTTTTAATTGGAGAGGCTCCTAGACTCAATGTATAAAAACCCTGTCCGCCAGTGTCATTACCAGCAGCAGCCCATCCTAATAGGTTGGGGGAAGTGGCCATTTTAGTAAAATTATTTCCACTATCAGTTGATCTGTAGAATCCTTCAAATCCATATTTGTTAGTCGTTGATGTTTTATCATATGCTGCAATAGCATATACAATCGTAGGATCTGCTTTGGTTACCGCAACAGCGATACGTTGTATTCCGGCAGAAGTAATAGAACTAATTTGTTTCCATGTTACACCACCATCAATAGATAGTTTGAATGATTTACCTCCCGAATAAACGATATTTGCATCCCCTGGTTTAAATTCAAGGTCATCACTAATTGCATTATCCACCAATGTCCATGACACTCCTCCATCTGAAGTACGCTGAATACCAACAGTAGTAGCAGCTAAAATAATATTGGTATTTTGGGGGTTAATTATAATCCGGTAGATATAAATATTTTCATCCAAAGCGGGTTTAAAACCTGTGTCATTCCATGTATTACCACCATCAATAGATTTTAATACGCCTACAGATCTACAATTTTTACCATCAGCATCTCCTGTAGCCAAATACATAATTAATGGATTGGTAGGATCAATAGCTAGATCAGAACTGCCCATAACATCCAAGTCGTCTGTTGAGGTAGTCCAGTTAACACCAGCATCAGTTGTTTTCCATAACCCCCCGCCTGGAGAGCCTGCCCATATAATATTTTTGTCTGTTGGGTGAAAGGTAAAATAATTTAATCTTCCTGATCGTTGCTGACCGCCTATTCCACCAAAAGGTCCAAGAGCTTTCCAGCTAGCATTCGCAGTAGTTCTGCTGACAGTATTATTTTTATAATCTCTTAAAAATTTCTTGTAATTAACAGATGTATAATTGAGCATTGAAACATCACCACTTGGGTAGACACGTGGAGCAACAAACTCTTCCCATCTTTTAAAAATCTCATCACCACTTTCTTTAATTTCATTATTTTCTTCTTTGACATCAGCATCTCGCATGGATTCATTAAAATCTTTTTGAATCTCATAAAAATTAGCATGCAGAGCATCCATCTTGTCTACCCAAGAATTTTGGGCATCTAACCTCAGAAGAACAAAGAAGCAGAAAGTAAAAATTAGCGTATTTTTTTTCATTTTTATTAAGAATTAATAGTGGCTATTAAAAATGTTAATATTATAGGAAAGGTAGAAACAATAAGTGGAAAAAGCAAAAATAAATATCAGATTTTAGACCCAGAAGTTCTATAAAATAAAATGGTAAGAATAGAAACTGTAAAGGTTAAATCAACTAATAACGTTGTCGAATATCTACATTTTTAATATTAAGTTTAGCTATAACACTATAAGTTTTTTACATCAAAAATTTTGTTTATTGCTTGGCAGGAATTGTTTGTTTTGTTATACCACAGGTAGGTATTTGTTTTCCTAAATAAGGGTTGTTTATTGTTTTGTCCTCACTTATCCAATAACCACCTTTCCCCTTAAAGGCTAGAGGGCAGTATTGGTAATAGATAGCGATTTTATTTGTTTTGAAAGATTTTAAAATTTTGAACAAATTTTTTGATAAACGCATGAAGTATTCTTTCTGTTGATCAATATTAGGAGTGACGGCTATTTGCTTTGCTGAAAAATCCAACTTATTCTTATATTTCTTCCATATGCCAAGTTGTTTCGGGTTCAAATTTTCAACTGTTAATTGATCAATAGCTGTAAGAAAATTTTGAGAGGAATGCCGCACTGCTTCACTATCAGTATTTACAAGGTTGTTTTTAACGTTAATATACGCGGTAAACAGTTCACTTAGCGGATCACTATTAAAAACGAGATCTTTTAAATGAGGTACCTGTTCATTTTGTGCAAATGTTGATTGAATTATAAAGATTGTTAAGACGATAATTCCAGTTATGTACTTCATTTTGTTTTACAATTAGTCAAACGCAAATGTATCATTATTTGATTTACGTCCGCAATTGATTATCTATTCTTTTGATATATCGATTAGATAAACCGCTTTCACGCATTAAAGATTCTTACTAAACCCAATAAATTTAAATATATCTAATAATTAATACAAAATTATACAACAGGGGTTTTTCCTGTATCTAACCGTGATTTACCTGTTTTTATAAATTCAATAGTCGGTTACATATGTCTATAATAGAGCATTTAAAAGATATAGTGTGGATTAGCTATTATCATTAAAACAACAACGTGTTTACACAAACTAAAATAATTGTAATATTGAAACAGAAAACAAACAACTAAAAATATAATGTATGAAAACAAACAACTATTTTAAACACTCGCTTTTTGTGCTTTTAGCCAGCTCTTTAATTACGGCATGTACTAATGCTGACAATAAGAAAAATACAGGACAGGCTGAAAAAAGTGTGTTATCAACAACTCCAGCCAATGAACAAACGAAGTTAGCGGGCACCAACAGCATTCCTCTACCGAAATGCGAAAAAACATTTAGAATTCCTCAAACAGACATACAAACGATGACTGCAAAATACAAAACAGAACGTTTAGAAATTACCAATAAAAATCTTCGTACTAGGTTCAAAAATAGCGCAAGTGATCCCGAGTCTGCTTGGTTTCCACTAGAAGAATTTGAATGTTTTTTAAAAACAGTAAAGGATGAGGTAGCCGCAAGAAATTTATCGGGAGATTATAAATTTACTGGATTAAGAGTTTATTTTACAGTATATCCAGAAGTTAACAGAGCAGGAGAATCTGATTATTTAAAAAGCATTCCGGCAGAAATGAGAAATCGCGCTTCATTTGTAATTATACCTACCTATAAAGATGCCTCGGGTAATAACGTTGATTTAAATCCAGAAGCAATTCAAAATACAAATTCAGGAATTCAAATGAGAAGCGCACCTGATGATATTGGATATAATCATGTAGGATTGTGTCCTCCAAATTGTTTATGATATAATAGAATTGAATTGATTAATACAATTTAGAGTTACATTAAATCTTAAACAATAATTAGCTAATAAGAATGACAAGTATTTGGTTATTTATAGCAATTTCATTTGAAATTGCTACTTTTATTGTGAGTGTGATATACTCAAAAACGCTCATCAAAAACAAATTAAGTACATTTCCCTATTTTTTATTATTTATACTTTTAGGAGAAATTACAGGAATTTTATTAGGGAAAATATACCATAAAAACATTGCTTTTTATAATATTTTTACAAGCTTACAAATGGCTTATTATTTAGTACTAATTCATAAAAGTATTAACTCGTTAAAAGGTAAAAGATGCATTTCCTTTTGCCTCCTATTTTTTATTATAACTACGCTGATTAATTATTTTTTTATACAAAATATAGATGCTGAATTAGCCAGTTATACGTTTACCATTGGGTGCCTACTGATTACCATCGGCGGTGTTTATTTTTTTTACGAATTGCTACATTCCGATGAAATTGAAAATTACGCTACCTATCCACAATTTTGGATAATTTTAGGGTTATTTATTTTTTACACCTGCAACATTCCTTATATGTCGGTTTATAATTATTTATCAAAAAATTATCTAACTATTTGTAATGCTTATTTTAAAATTATTGAAATTTTATCTTACATTATGTATTCCTTTTTTATAATTGGTATTGTATGCAACAGGAAGAAGAAATTGTTTTTGCATTAATAATAGGCACCTTTTTATTTTTGTTCCTATGTATTTGCTTATTATTATTTTTTATTTTATTTAAGAATAGTAAAAAGAGACATATTCAAGAAAAAAAGAGTTTAGAACTTACCTATCAAAATGAATTAGCAAATGCAACCATAGAGATTCAAGAAAATACCCTGCAACAGATTAGCAGAGAATTGCACGACAATATTGGGCAGCTACTTACAGTAGCAAAAATCCATATGAATACGATTACGAAATATCCAGAAAAAAGAACAGATGAAAAACTAAAAGAAACAAATAGTGTCTTAGAAATGGCCATCTCAGAGTTAAAAACATTGTCAAAAACACCGATTACAAGTGGAATAAAACAGTTTAGTTTATTAAATACCTTATCGATAGAAGTTGAACGTATTAATAAGTTAGAATCAACACACGCTTCGTTAATGATAAAAGGAGAAATTAAACCTTTTAACGTTGACATTAAAATTATTGTTTACCGAATTATTCAAGAGTTTATATGTAATACGATTAAACACGCTTCAGCATCAAAATTAAATATTGTTCTTAATTATAATAATGATAATTTTGTTTTAGAAATAGCTGACAATGGAAAAGGCTTTAACATGTTAGATAAATTAAAAAGCGGTTCAGGAGTTTCTAATATTAATAATAGAGCTGCATTAATAGGAGCGGAATGTATTTTTGATTCAGGTGAAGGAGGAACTCGACTTAAAATAACTATTAATAATTATACCCAAACCTAATTAATAACTGTATCAAATGAAATCATCTGTTATTATTGTAGACGACCATAAGCTAGTGTCTAAAGCTATAGGTGAACTTATTGAAGGGTTTTTAAATTATGAAATAATATTCGATTTAAATAATGGAAAAGAGCTTCTTGATAAATTAAAAGAGAAAAAAAATATTCCAAATATTGTTTTATTAGATATTAACACGCCGATTATGAACGGTTTTGAAACCATGAAGGTATTGAACGAAGAGTATCCTCAAATAAAGGTTTTGGCGCTTTCAATGAATGATGATGAAAATACGATTATTAAAATTATTCGTTTGGGTGCCTGTGGTTTTATATCAAAGTTGATGGATGATGAAGAACTTAGATTAGCACTTGATAATATTGTTGAAAAGGGATTTTATTATCCAGAATGTGTTACTAATTGTTTAGTTCATAGTTTAAAGGTAGATGATCAAAAACCTGAAAAAACTAAATTTACTGATCGAGAAAAAGATTTATTAAAGTTAGTCTGTACAGAAATGACATACAAAGAAATAGCTGATAAAATGTTTTTGAGTCCAAAGACCATTGATGGTTACAGAGATACTTTGTTTCAAAAATTAGGTGTAAAAACGCGGGTAGGTTTAGCTATTTATGCTATAAAGAATAATTATTATAAAATATGAGAATCTAAAAATTCCATCCCAAGTTCAATTTAAAGAAAAATAGAAATTGGGATGGAAAATTTTTATTCAAAATATTGTTTCATTCGCTCAAAAAAACCTTTATCCTTTTTACTAGGATTGGGTTTAAAATTTTCTGAATCACGTAAGTCCTCTAATATTTTCTTTTCTTCTTTTGATAAATGCTGGGGTGTCCACACATTTATATTTACTAAAATATCTCCTCGAGAATAGCTATTAATATCAGGTAAGCCTTTGGCCTTTAATCGTAATACTTTACCACTTTGAGTACCTGCATCCACTTTTATTTTAGCTTTTCCATCAATAGTAGGCACTTCAATGTGAGTACCTATGGTTGCATCCACAAAACTAATATAATGATCATAAAATAAATTAATTCCTTCTCTTTTTAAATGCTCGTGCTCGATTTCTTCAATCACTACAATTAAATCACCTGGAACACCCCCTCTAGCACCCATATTACCTCTTCCACTTACAGATAACTGCATGCCTTCAGCAACACCAGCAGGTATATTAATACTGATTACTTCTTCATCACGTACAATACCGTCACCATGACAAGTTATACATTTATCAGTTATGGTTTGTCCTTCACCACCACAAGAAGGGCAGGTGCTAGTAGTTTGCATTGCACCCAAAATAGTATTAGTAACCCTAGTTACTTGTCCACTGCCTTTGCAAGTAGCACAAGAATTAAATGCAGCACCATTTTTAGCGCCTGTTCCTGTACATGCTTTGCAAGCGATGTATTTATTTACTTTTATTTTTTTCTCTACTCCATTCGCAATTTCTTCCAAGATCATCTTCACCTTCACTCTTAGGTTAGATCCTCTATTAACTCTTTTACCGCCTCGTCCACCTCCGCCAAAGCCGCCTCCAAAATGCCCCCCGAAGATATCTCCAAATTGACTAAAAATATCATCCATGTTCATTCCGCCGCCAAATCCGCTGCCACCGCCAGATGCGCCGCTACCTAAACCAGCATGACCATATTGATCATAACGTTGTTTTTTTTCCGTATTACTCAAAATCTCATACGCTTCTGCAGCTTCCTTAAATTTTTCTTCAGCAGCTTTATCACCTGGGTTTTTATCAGGGTGAAATTTAATAGCCATTTTACGATATGACTTTTTTATTTCTTCCGCACTTGCATTTTTATTTATTTCTAATATCTCGTAATAATCTCTCTTACTCATATTTCTTATTTAAAAAAAAAATTTAACTTCCTATAACCACTTTTGCAAAACGAATTATTTTTCCGTTTAACATGTATCCTTTTTCCAGTTCTTCAATCACTTTTCCTTTCATATCCTCTGATGGTGCAGGGATAGATGTAATTGCTTCTTGAATATCAGCATTAAAGGGTTCTCCAATACTTGCCATTTCTGCTAAGCCCTTATGGGTAAGAGTAGACTTAAGTTTATTATAAATTAATTGTACTCCATCATTTACTGCCTTTAAATCAGTTGTTTCAGCATTTGACTTAATGGCACGTTCAAAATCATCTATAATAGGCAGTAAACTTTTAAATACATCTTCAGAACCAGTTTGAATAATATCTATTTTTTCTTTGGCCGTACGTTTTCTGAAATTATCAAACTCTGAATATAAGCGTATGTACTTATCATTAACTTCACGTATTTCTTTTTTCAAATCAGCTATTTCAGAGTCTTTTTCAGTTATATCTGTTGTTTCCTCTTGAAAATTTTCTGACTGTTCTTGATTATTTATTTCATTATCTTCTATTTTCATTTTTTTAAATATGTTTTTAAAGTTTTTCATTAAAAAGTATTTCTGATTGGGCACTTCAAATTATTTGCCACGCAAAGATAAGAAGACAATTTGGCATAATAAATTTTATGCTACATTCAACTTAATTTGTTGTTTACAAACTAATATTAGCTATTTTTTAAAAGCAACGTATCCGTTTTAACTATTAAAGGCAGAACTTATAGTTAAGTTCTGCCTTTAAGATAGGGTGAGATAAATTAAAACAATCGATATTATTTAACTAGCTTTTGAAGCTCTGTTTCTAAGCCTCCCCCTCTTAAACCTGGCCCTTTTGCTATAATAATTCCGTTTTCATCAATTAAGAAGCCAGCAGGAATTGAATTTATGCCATAAATTCTAGCGCCTTGCGATTGCCAGCCACCTAGATCACTCACGTGGCTTTCCCATACTAAGCCGTCTTTTGCAATGGCCGCTTGCCAAGCAGCTTTATCGGCATCCATCGAAACGCTATAAACTGTAAAACCTTTTGCTTTTTTGTTAAACTTAGTATCCTTGTATTTGTTATAAGTAGCGACAATATTTGGGTTTTCCATTCTACAAGGTCCACACCATGATGCCCAAAAATCTAATAACACTACTTTACCCTTTAAAGAGGATAGTGCCAGTTCTTTTCCCTCCGGAGTATTGAACTTTAAATCTGGTGCTTTATTTCCTACATCCGTTCCAACAACTGCATCAGGTGTTTCACTATTACTTTTATGACTGGCTATGGGCTTATTTATAAAGCTTACTGCTAGCACTGATATCGCTGTAAGGGCAATAAAAATATTAAGTTTTTTCATGAGAAAGAAGTTGTTTGTTTCTATTATTTGATTTAATTATTCCATTTCAGCTAGTAAATCTACAAAAATAGATTGAGTTATTTTCTTACAATTTGTGCGCCAAGTTTTAACAATCTCGTATCGATGTGTTGATATCCTCTATCAATTTGCTCAATATTATGGATAGTGCTTTTCCCATTGGCAGAAAGTGCTGCAATTAATAAAGAGACTCCAGCACGTATATCAGGTGATGTCATTGAAATACCTTTTAATTTATGTTCTCGATTAAGGCCAATAACTGTTGCCCTGTGTGGATCACAAAGAATAATTTGCGCCCCCATATCAATTAGCTTATCTACAAAAAATAACCTGCTCTCAAACATTTTCTGATGAATGAGCACGGTTCCTTTTGCCTGTGTTGCCACTACCAATACAATACTTAAAAGATCGGGTGTAAAACCGGGCCAAATGGCATCAGAAATGGTAAGAATGGAACCATCAATAAAAGTTTCTATTTCATATTTTTCTTGTGAAGGAATAAATATATCATCTCCTTTTCGTTCTAATTTAATACCTAGGCGTTGAAATACGCTTGGTATCACTCCTAATTCATCAAAGCCTGCATTTTTTATTGTAATTTCCGATTGTGTCATGGCAGCAAGACCAATAAAACTACCCACTTCTATCATGTCTGGCAACATTCTATGGGTAGTACCACTTAAGTATTCAACACCGTCTATCATTAATAAATTAGAACCTATACCACTTATTTTTGCACCCATGCGGTTAAGCATTTTACAAAGCTGCTGAATATAGGGTTCGCAAGCAGCATTATAAATAGTGGTTAGCCCTTTTGCCAATACTGCCGCCATTAAAATGTTTGCCGTACCTGTCACCGATGCTTCATCTAGTAACATGTAACAGCCTTTTAAATTATTGGCTTCTACTTTATAAAAATCATTTTCATCATCATAAATAAATTTAGCACCTAATTTTTGAAAACCTATAAAGTGAGTATCTAAGCGGCGGCGACCTATTTTATCACCTCCAGGCCTAGGAATATAACCTTTACCAAAGCGTGAAAGTAGAGGTCCAACAATCATTATGGAACCTCTTAAGCCGCTCCCTTTCTTTTTAAATTCAGGTGAATTAAGATAATCTACATTTACATAATCTGCCTGAAACGTATATTCTTCATGTCCAGTTTTTTCAACTTTTACTCCTAAATCTCTTAATAAATCAATTAGTTTATTTACATCTATTATATCAGGTATATTACTTATAACTACTTTTTCGGGTGTAAGCAGCACGGCACATAAAATTTGCAATGCTTCATTTTTTGCACCTTGAGGAATAATTTCTCCTTTTAATTTATTTCCTCCAATTATTTCGAATACACTCATTGTTAAAACTACTTTTTTTATTTCGTGATTATTTTTACGAAGAAAGAATTAAATATGAAACCCGTTGCGACATGTTTGTTTATTTTACGAACTATACATTGTTAATTAAATAACAAAAAAGCCGAACAAAATATGCTCGACTTTTTAGATTATGACTGCTTATAAAATACAACCCCTAACTACCTTTCGTTAAAATTTTCTTTTAAATTTGGGATTGGGATTATTGTGTCTAAAGTTACCGCCGCTAGTGGATTTACCTCCATTATTATTATTTTGTTTCTTTTTATCACGATGTTGAGTGGTAGAAGGCGTACGGGAAACAAATGTTTGTGTACTTCTTAGCGCAGAAGGATCTGCCAATTTAAGTTCGCCATTGGAGAGCTCATCTAATTGTTTTAAAATTACTTCATCATTAACCGAATCGCGATTCCAATTCAAATAAGAACGCTTCATTAAATTGGCAATTTGTTCTATCAATACTGTCTTCTCTTCTCCTTCAGCATACGCTTTCGCTTTTGCTATAATACGTTCTACTGTTTTACCGTAATGTTTAAAGCGAATGTTATTACTAGGGTATAATACTCGTTCTGGTTTTGTTTTAAATGTCTCTGCAGTGGGCTTTGGATAAGGAGAATCTACATCTAATTTAAAATCAGATATAATAAAAATATGATCCCATAACTTATGTTTAAAATCAGTAACATCGCGCAAATGTGGATTTAATTGACCCATAACATCTATAATGCCACGGGCTACTTTATTACGCTCTTCCCTATCTGAAACAGTAATTGCAAAATCAATCATTTTTTGAATGTTTCTACCGTATTCGGGAATGACAAGTTTTGGCAAGTCTGTATTATACTCCATTATTGTTTTTTTGAATTAATGTAATAGTTGGCTGGTAATCGTTAAGGATTCAAAAGTAACAATATTTTTAAATTGCCACAACAGATGAATTGTAGACAAATATACATTAAAAAACACAAAATTAATCTACTAGCATCAAATTATCTTTTTATGCTTAATTTTAAGGTATACGATATGCATCAGTTTAACAATAATCCATTTTTTTATATTGCAGATATTGTTAAATTTGCAATTCATTAATCATAAAATTACACTATGAAAATATTAGTTTGTATCAGCAATGTTCCCGACACAACTACTAAAATAAGTTTCACAAATAATGATACTACTTTTAACACGGCAGGTGTACAATTTGTTATAAATCCTTATGACGAATGGTATGCATTGGTACGTGCGTTGGAATTAAAAGAAGCACAAGGAGGTAGCGTTACTATTATACACGTAGGTGGTTTAGATAGTGAAGCAACGATAAGAAAAGGATTAGCTATCGGTGCTGATGATGCCGTGCGTATAGACGTGGAGCCGAGTGATTCTTTTGCAGTAGCCGAACAATTAGCTGCCTATGCAAAAGATAAAAACTTTGATCTGATTATAGCAGGTAAAGAAACGATTAGTTACAATGGTGCCATGGTTGGCGCTATGTTAGCTGAATTAATTAGTTTACCTTTTGTTTCTATGGCAACAAAAATAGAAATAATCAATAACGTAGCCACCATTGAACATGATATTGATGGAGGAATTGAAGTGGTGGAATGTCCTTTACCTTTGGTTTTATCTGCAAATAAAGGTATGGCAGAAGCACGTATTCCTAACATGAGAGGTATTATGGCAGCACGATCAAAGCCATTGCAAGTAGTACCAGCGGTAACCGCTGATAAATTAACCAGTATCACTGGTTATACTTTAGCAAAAGGGCGCACAGATTGTAAATTTATTGATGCAGCACATCCTGAACAGTTAATTGAACTCTTGCATACAGAGGCTAAAGTTATATAATCTCCTTAATAGATAGTGATTCTTTTACTATCTACGTGAAAAATTTAATTTTTAATTGAACGCTTTAATATTTATAATATGTCAGTATTAATATATACAGAAATTGCGAAAGGCAAAGTAAAAAAGTCTTCATTAGAAGCTGTTAATTACGGAAATCGTATTGCAGCACAATTAAACACTACTGCCACAGCAGTGATAGTAGGTGATGCAGATATGAGTGATTTAGGTAAGGCTGGTGCAAAAAAAATATTAAAACTAAACAACCCTAAATTATCAGATCTTAATGGGCAATATTTAACCGCTGCTATTGAACAAGCAGCTACTGCTGAAAATGCTAACATTATTATTTTTTCTTTTGACTTTACAGGAAAAGAAGTGGCTCCCCGATTAGCGGCTAAGTTAAAAGCAGGTATTGTAGCGGGCGCTGTTGATAACCCTGTAATTGCAGGAGATAGCTTTAGTGTGAAGAAAAATGTGTTTTCAGGAAAAGCTATTGCTACTTATCTAATTCATTCTGCTAAAAAAATTATTTCCTTATTACCCAACTCATTTCCTGTTGAATTAACAGGAACTAATACTCCAGAAATAGTGAATTTTACAGTAAACCTAGACGCTGTAAATTCTCCTATAAAAGTAAAAGAAGTAAAAAAAGTAACTGGTGATTTAAATTTACCTGATGCTGAATTGGTAGTATCTGCGGGTCGTGGATTAAAAGGTCCTGAAAATTGGACAATGATTGAAAGCCTCGCAAAAGAATTAGGGGCTGCAACAGCTTGCTCTCGACCAGTTTCAGATATGAATTGGCGCGATCATCATGAACATGTTGGGCAAACAGGTATAGCCATTCGACCTAACTTATACATTGCAATCGGCATTTCGGGTGCCATACAACATTTAGCAGGCGTTAATGGTAGCAAAACAATTGTTGTTATTAATACTGATAAAGAAGCGCCATTTTTTAAATCGGCAGATTACGGTATTGTTGGAGATGCGTTTGAAATTGTACCAAAACTAATTGAAGCGGTTAAAAGATTTAAAGCAAATCGTAATTAAAATTAATTCCTCCTCCTGTTAAAGTTTGTTGCTATTCGCACATTAACTTAATATTCGAAAAATTTTTATATAAATGAAGATCGAAATTTTAAAAAAAATATAGTGAAAAAAGTAAAACTCGAAATTGTAGGATTATCATATAGTCAAACCCAAACAGGGGCTTATGCACTTGTATTAGGAGAAGCAAAAGGCAAGCGCCGTTTACCAATTATTATTGGAGGATTCGAAGCGCAAGCAATTGCCATTGAATTAGAAAAGATGACACCCAGTCGGCCACTTACTCATGATCTTTTTAAAAGCTTTGCAGAAGGATTTAATGTAAATGTTAAAGAAGTTATAATTTATAATTTAGTGGAAGGCATTTTTTTTGCTAAACTACTTTGCAACGATGCCGAAAAGGAAGTAGAAATAGATGCACGCACTTCCGATGCTATTGCATTAGCCGTGCGTTTTGCCTGCCCAATCAATACCTACGAATTTATTTTAGCACAAGCTGGAATTATCTTAGATGATGAAGCACTTGCTGCCGCAAATGACCCTGCCATTGAAAATGTTATTGAAGTAGAAGAAACTGATTTAATAAAAAAATCGACAGAAGAGTTAAAACAACTACTTGAAACGGCTTTATCAGATGAAGATTATGAAAAAGCATCTCACATTAGAGATGAGTTAAATAACCGTAAAAAATCATAGTTAATTCATTTTAAATCAACAATTTTATTTATAATAACCTAAAATTAGCTAGCGAGCGAATTAATAGCTGCCTAGTATATGCTTTTTAACAATCAGTCGCTTAACCTTTTGCTAACGTACATTTAGAAGTATTGTTATTCAGTATTCTTCCTCCTATATACAAATGCTTTTGAGAATAAATAATTGTTAGAAATAATTGTTTTAACTACCTAAATTCTATAAATAAAAAGCTATATTTATTTATAAAAACAAAATCGATTCTTAATCAACTCTTTAAAAGAGGTTCTCGAAAAGAATAACAAAATTGATATAAATAAGAAATAAGATCTCATGCAACAATATCACGATTTAATGCGCCATGTGCTATCCAACGGTGCTGTAAAAACAGACAGAACAGGAACAGGAACTAAAAGTGTTTTTGGTTATCAAATGCGATTTGATTTAGCAAAAGGGTTTCCGATGCTCACCACAAAAAAGATTCATCTTAAATCTATTTTGCATGAATTACTTTGGTTTTTAAAAGGAGATACCAACATACAGTACTTAAAAGAAAATGGGGTAAGCATTTGGGATGAGTGGGCAGATGAAAATGGTAATCTTGGCCCTGTATATGGATACCAATGGCGTAGTTGGCCCACAGCAGACGGGAGGCACATTGACCAAATAACGAATGTAATTAATCAAATAAAAAACACACCTGATAGTAGGCGCATGATTGTAAGTGCATGGAATGTAAGCGAAATTGATAAAATGAAATTACCTCCTTGTCATGCACTCTTTCAATTTTATGTTGCCGGTGGAAAATTAAGTTGTCAACTATACCAACGTAGTGCCGATATTTTTTTAGGCGTACCTTTTAACATTGCATCCTATGCTATCTTAACCTTAATGGTTGCACAAGTATGCAATTTAAAAGCGGGCGAATTTATACATACCTTGGGAGATGCTCACCTTTACTCTAACCATTTTGAACAAGCAGAACTACAGTTATCACGTGCTTGTCGCCCATTACCAACACTCGCCATTAATCCCGCAATAAAAAACATATTCGATTTTAAATACGAAGACTTTTCGTTGGAAGGGTATGATCCACATCCGCATATAAAAGCAATTGTAGCTGTGTAATACAAGATGGTATAAATTATTTAAAATGTTAGGAGCTATTTACAATCGCTAAAACAAAATGCAAATTACTTCGTGTTTATTTTAACGCTGTTAACTAGCGGAATTTATGAATACTAAGAAAAAACAAATCTTATACAAGATGCATGCTATTTTGTTATGCATAATTATCATTTCATGTAATCAACAATCTAGCAAAAACAAATTACTTATCCTTGGAACAGTACATTTTCCAACAAAGGAGATAAATGCGGACTCGATTTATACTATTTTAGAGAAATACAATCCTGATATAATACTTATGGAGGCTGAGTCTTCAGTATTCAATGATGATTATACATTTAGAAAAATGTATGATCAAAATGAATTCAATTCCGTTAAAAAATACTTGTCACATCACCCAAGTGTTCAAATAAGACCGATTGAATTTGAAGGAAGAAATGAATACAGGAAGAAACTTGGTATTTTTTCAGAGGCGGGCGATGTTTATAGAAAAATAGAGGATTTATATCAATCAAAAAAACTCACTAACGCTGAATGTAAAATGTGGGATGATTTTACAAAATTATGGCAAAAAATAGATAGTTTAAGTAATTCTAATTTGAATGCAATAAATAATTCCACGAGCGACGAAATTGTTGAAAATGCATCGTATTATCAATACATAAAACTTAAAGAAATTATTGATAGGAGGATCGAGTTTACAAGCACTAAAATAATAGATTCTAAAAATGATTCTGTTTCCTTAAAGGAATATTTTGCAAAATGGTCTGATTTTGAGAATGGTTTACGAAATAAAAAAATGACTGAAAATATAGTCAATATTGTTCAAAACAATTCAAATAAAAAAATCATTGTTCTAACGGGATTCAAACATAGGTATAGCCTATTAAAAAGGTTTAAAACAAATAATCAATCAAAAGATATTCTTGAATTGATTGAATTACATAGTGTATATTAAACCAGCTCGCAAAAGTGAGTAAAATAAATTAATACATTTTCTTCAGTTTAATTCTTGAAAAACTGGACATTTTACTATATTTGAAATAAATAAAAATTGCTAAAATCACCTGAATTCAATACAAAAACAATAGATCGGCTATCTAATCAATACGTGTTCACCTATGATGATTTTTATATTAACGTAAAAACAAACAAAGCGATTACTTTGAATTCAAATATCTATCAAAATGTCAACAACCATTAAAACAGAAATCTGAATATGTTTGGAATAACGAATTTTGAGACCTTTCTTATCGCAGGAATATTGTTGAATTTAACCCCTGGAGCAGACACCATCTATATTCTCGGGAGAAGTATTTCGCAAGGAAAAAAAGCGGGAATTTTGTCCGCACTTGGAATTTCAACAGGCTCACTGTTTCACTGCACTATCGCAGCGTGTGGACTTTCAATAATTATCGCTAAATCCGCAGTTGCTTTTAGCACGATTAAGTATTTAGGAGCAGCTTATCTTATATATATGGGCGTTAAGGCATTACTAACTAAATCTCGAAACGAATTTGAAATTGAACAGTTGGAGAAGAATAAAATGAGCAATCGAAAAATATTTGTTTCAGGAATTTTAACCAATATTTTGAACCCGAAAGTTGCATTGTTCTTTTTGGCATTTTTACCGCAATTCATTGACTCAAATTATACAACAAGTTCATTACCCTTCATAATTTTAGGATTAACTTTTATATTTACTGGTACACTTTGGTGCTTGGCATTAGCATTGTTTTCTGCCAAATTATCTAATAGAATACGACGAAATTATAAAATAAAAATATGGTTGGATAAAATAACGGGTGGATTATTTATAGCATTGGGAATAAAATTGGCACTCGCCAAAAAATAACAGTTACCACGATTGTATAAATTAATTGCTAGTGCAAGCCTCCTTACAAAAACTCTTATGGAGTATATATTTGATTTGTATTACAAAATAGAGATACTTAATGAACGTAATTAATCTACAAAACCATTATATACAACTATATAGAAAAATGGTCAAACAAAAAACGAGATAACTTTGAAAAAAGCGATAATACTATCCATTATTTATTTTTTGAGTTGTAATTTTTCTTTCGGTCAAGATAGCACCGAAGTAAAATTCAGAATCACTACAACTCCTATTCAACTTTTCTTTTATGACTTCCCTTTAAATTTTGAAAAATCGTTTAAAAAATATACTGTTGGCGTCATCGCTTCCTACAGGTTAAGTACCCGTAATAGTGGTCGAGTTTCTGGAGGAGCAGGATTACTTGGTGGTTATCGAACACAAAATTTCTGGAACCCATTGTATAATGCCTTTACTATAGGTCTTAACTCAAAATATTATTTTGTCAAAGAAAAACATGACTTTATTGAATCTATTTTATTTTATAGATATTGGTGGTTTAATAATAAGGATTGTGAATATGATAATGTAGAAGGTTATAATTTTCAGGGAACTCGCACAGAAAGGCAAGATATTTTTGGATTAAAATTACTGTATGGGCATTCATTTACAATAAAGATAAAGAGTAACGTTAAACCAATAATTGACTTGTATGTAGGGCTCGGATTAAGATACATAACCTATAAATTCGAAACTGTTAATGGAAAGGTGAAGGATATTTATTATGACTATAAACAAGATATTGGCAATTCCTGGGCGCCTACCTTTCACTTTGGGTTAAAATTAGGTCTCGGCATTTTTAAATAATTTGGAGGAAATTGCAGGACATAAAGTACATCGTTATGTAATTTTCAGAAATAGCTCATTTTAATGGCTTCCTACATTATCCTGTAATAGGAAATTTTATAATTTTCTGTACATTGTCAACTATAAACCATTATACTCAATAATAGAGAGAAAAGAAAATTCGAAAATCACCAACTATGAAAAAATTAATCATTCTCCTTTTTATTTCTACCTACAGTCTGTCATCGTTTGGACAAGACTCTGTAAAAACAAGAAATAATGAGTTCTATTTAACAATTGCAAACTTCTCTCCAGTAAATGTACATTTAAAGTATAAGCGGCAAATAGTTAACAAAATCTATTTTAAAGTTGGACTTGTAAATCTTTCGGCATCTAGTAATAAACTGGAATGGCAAACCTCTACTTCTTTTCCTATTTCTAAATTAAGCTATTCAGGAGGAATAGAAGCTGGCATAGAGTTTAGAAAACAATTGACTAAGCGGTTTTCTTTATTTCATGGACCAAATTTAAGTTTTACTTATCGTGAAACAATTTTTAAAATAAGCGACCCATCACTGAATACTAAACAACAAAAAAACATTACTCAATCATACAGTGGTGTCCTTCCTTATTCATTAGGTATATTATTTAATTTAAACGCAAACATGTTGGTGGCTGCGGAGATAAATCCAAATATATATTACAGTTATGAAGTTTACAAAAACGGGCGAAGTCCACAAGCAAATAACACATCAAATAATATAAGTATTGGCTTCGATAACAAAATTGTATTATTGTCTTTTGTATACCGCATTTAAATACGCTAAAGCATCGCATAGGTTCCTCTACCAATATTAATTAACAAACCCTCTACCTTTTCACACAATACTTTAACCTTAATAAAATATGATACTAATAGACCAACCATACATTTCAGATTTCCTTATAAAAACAATTAAAGAAAATAATTTTGAAATTATTGCTACGAAAGAAGCCAAGTCCCTCATTAATGATGATGCGATGAATTGGATTTCTGAAAAAGATGCAAAAAATAAAATGATAAACAGCCCTAACCCGCTTATTTATACAAATTCGGAGAATGCATTAACCTGGATTTTTGAGAACCTAAAAGAAACGAAGCGCCCCGAACAAATAAGATTATTCAAAGACAAATTTAAATGCAGAGAACTTACCAAAGAATTATATCCAAACTTCCTGTTTAGAAAAATTAAAATAGAAGAAATACAAACAATAACTATTGATAAATTAAAAATGCCATTTGTTATTAAACCTTCAGTAGGCTTTTTTAGCATTGGCGTTCATATTGTGCATAACAAGGCCGATTGGCAAACTGCTCAAAAAGAATTGAACTACGACAATCTAAAAAGTATTTATCCGAAAGAAGTTATGGATGCTTCTACTTTTATTATTGAAGAATACATAGAAGGGGAAGAGTTTGCCATCGATGCCTATTTTAATAAAGAAGGCGAAGTAGTTGTTTTAAATATTCTGCATCATGCATTTTCTTCCAGTACTGATGTTAGTGATCGAATTTATTCTACTTCCAAAAGCATCATTCTTAAGCACAAAGAAAATATTGAAGCATTTTTAAAACCAATTGGAGAAAAGGCAAATTTGAAAAATTTCCCTTTACATGTAGAGGTTAGGATTGATAAAAATGGACTAATAATACCAATTGAAATAAACCCGCAACGATTTGGGGGTTGGTGCACCACAGGAGATCTTTCTTGGTATGCATTTAAAATTAATTCGTACCAATATTTCTTTGAAAATAAAAAACCAGATTGGGAAGAAATTTTCAAAAATAAGAAAGATGATGTTTATAGCATTATTTTATTAAATAATAATTCAGGAATTAAGCCATCAGAAATTTCTCATTTTGATTTTAGTATGCTTAAACAAGATTTAGAAAATATATTGGTTGTGAGAAAATTAGATTTTAATAAATACCCTGCATTTGGAATTTTATTTACTGAAACAAGTGAAGACAATAAAAAAGAACTAACTGAAATACTAAATTCTGATTTAAGTAAATATATTAGAAAAATAGAAATTACGGAGGCTAATTTAATAGATGGCTCGGCAAGCTTTAACTAGCGGTTGCAAATGTCGCACACAGTTTACTACCTAAATAATTTAAATTTAACATACACACATTTTTTGATAAATCACATTCAAGATAGCCGCATTTTACAAAACATAATAACACAACTGCAAATAAACGGGCTGACGCCCCAAAGTGTTAAACCCTAAAAAGGAGTATACCGAAAATCCTATAAAGAGTAGGTATTAGTTTATTATTTATTTTATGAAATTTGTTTACACTACTATTATTGCGATAATAAT
>JBDTFR010000071.1:0-37480 GCA_039937835.1 Bacteroidia bacterium
GCTTTCGATAGGTCGTACTTCCCATCAAATACTCAGCTATAATAGCCTCTTTTTCCTGAATTGTTTTTCCGCTTTTTTTCATTTAATTTACACTTTACAAGTGTAAACCTATTTCAGGACGAGACAATCCTATAAAGTTTACTGAAGTTATCTTTCTTATCAGACACTAATCCTTCAACGATTAGGTAAATGAGTTTTTCTGGATTCGTTGACATCAAGACATGTTATTATTGTTTGAAAATATGAATCAGTGCGAAAGTTTAATATTGTAATTGTTGGTGAAATCGCGATATGTCGAATCCAATATACCCACAAATATGTTTCCCTCAAATTTAATAATTCAATTGGAATTTATTTACTTTAATATAATTTATTCCAACACCTTCCTGCAAACTATTCCTCATCTTATTCTCAATATAATAAAAATCATTCTGCAATAAAAACCCAACACCTAACAACAAAAAGGTGGGTACTATCTCTAGCATCCACCTTTTTTATTTTACACACAAAAGAAAATTATTTTTTCTCTTCTTCTTTTACTTCTTCAAAATCAACATCGGTTACTTCTCCATCTGCTGACGCATTCGGGTTACCATTGTTGCCGTTGCCGTTTGCATTTTGTTCAGCACCTGGTGCAGCTTGTCCGCCACTGTACATATCTTGAGAAGCAGCTTGCCAACCAGCATTCAGTTTTTCAAGTGCAGCATCAATACCTGCAATATCGCGTGAAGCATGCGCAGTTTTTAATTCTGTAAATGCACTTTCAATCACTGATTTTTTCTCTGCAGGGATTTTTTCGCCGTATTCTTTTAATTGTTTTTCGGTTTGAAAAATCATTGAATCTGCTGCATTAACTTTTTCAGTTTCTTCTTTCGATTTTTTATCTGATTCGGCATTTGCATCGGCATCTGCTTTCATACGTTTAATTTCTTCATCCGTTAATCCTGATTTTGCTTCAATACGTATGTTGTGTGATTTGCCAGTTGCTTTATCTTTTGCTGAAACTTGTAAAATACCGTTAGCATCAATATCAAAAGTAACTTCTACTTGTGGCACACCACGAGGTGAAGGAGGAATACCATCCAAATTAAATTCACCTAACTTACGGTTATCTTTCGCCATTGCACGTTCACCTTGATACACTACAATTTGTACAGATGGTTGATTATCTGCAGCGGTAGAGAAAGTCTCCGATTTTTTAGTAGGAATAGTAGTGTTCGATTCAATTAATTTAGTGAATACACCACCCATTGTTTCAATACCTAATGAAAGTGGAGTAACATCTAACAACAATACATCTTTTACTTCTCCTGTTAATACACCACCTTGAATAGCTGCGCCAAGTGCAACTACTTCATCTGGATTTACTCCTTTTGAAGGAGCTTTGCCAAAGAATTTTTGTACCGCATCAACAATTGCAGGAATACGAGTTGAACCACCTACTAAAATAATTTCGTCAATATCAGTAGTGCTTAAGCCTGCATTTTTTAATGCCGATTTACAAGGTTCAATGGTGCGTTTAATTAAATCATCTACTAATTGTTCAAATTTTGCTCTGGTTAATGTACGTACCAAATGTTTTGGTATACCATCAACTGGCATAATGTAAGGCAAATTAATTTCAGTGGATGCAGTGCTAGATAATTCTATCTTCGCTTTTTCAGCAGCTTCTTTTAAACGTTGTAAAGCCATTGGATCTTTTGATAAATCCAATCCACCGTTTTCTGATTTAAATTCAGTAACTAACCAGTCTATAATTTTTTGATCAAAATCATCACCACCTAAATATGTATCGCCGTCAGTAGATTTTACTTCAAATACACCATCACCTAACTCCAGTACAGAAACATCATGTGTACCTCCACCACAATCAAACACCACAATTTTCATTTCCTTACCTCTTTTATCAAGGCCATAAGCCAAGGCAGCGGCAGTAGGTTCATTTATAATACGTTTTACTTTTAAACCAGCTATTTCACCAGCTTCTTTGGTTGCTTGGCGTTGTGCATCGTTAAAATATGCAGGAACAGTAATTACCGCATCTGTAACTTCGTGACCTAAATAATCTTCAGCTGTTTTTTTCATTTTTTGAAGAATGATAGCGGAGATTTCTTGAGCAGAATATTTACGATCATCAATTTGTACACGAGGGGTATTATTTTCCCCTTTTACTACTTTATAGGGTACGCGAGTAGCTTCTTTTGAAACTTCATCAAATGTATGGCCCATAAAACGTTTAATAGAATAAACCGTTTTGGTAGGATTAGTAATGGCTTGTCTTTTTGCAGGATCGCCAACTTTTCGTTCACCATTTTCTACAAACGCAACTATTGAAGGAGTTGTACGTTTTCCTTCACTGTTTGGAATAACAACTGGTTCATTACCTTCCATTACTGCAACGCAAGAGTTGGTTGTTCCTAAATCTATACCTATTATTTTACTCATTTTTATTGATTTTAAAGATTATACTATATTTAATGAAAACATCTTTTCAATCTTTATGCCATTGAAAAATAAAACGAAATTATGGCACAAATGAAGTGTAAAATCAACAATTCTGACAAATAGACAGAGTTTTTTGGTTAAAAGTATTTGTAGCTTTGTCGCTCTAAAACACCATTACTATGTCTATACACAAGGAAGTAAAAAAAGTAACCACCAATGTATTGCAGGAAATGAAACGCAATGGAGAAAAAATTTCCATGCTTACTGCCTATGATTATACCATGGCAAAGATTGTAGACAATGCTGGTGTTGATGTAATATTAGTTGGTGATTCTGCATCGAATGTGATGGCGGGGCATCAAACCACATTGCCCATTACGCTGGATCAGATGATCTATCATGCATCTTCTGTAGTGCGTGCGGTAGATAGAGCACTCGTGGTGGTAGATTTACCTTTTGGTACTTATCAAGGTAATTCAAAAGAAGCTTTAAACTCGGCTATAAAAATTATGAAAGAAAGCGGTGCTCATGCCGTTAAACTGGAGGGAGGAAAAGAAGTGAAAGAGTCTGTTGAACGTATCTTAACAGCAGGTATCCCTGTTATGGGTCATTTAGGGCTTACCCCCCAAAGCATTTATAAATTTGGAACCTACACCGTTAGAGCAAAAGAAGAAACTGAAGCGCAGCAATTAATGGAAGATGCACTCATACTTGAAAAATCAGGATGTTTTGCATTGGTACTCGAGAAAATTCCAGCAAAACTTGCCGAACAGGTTGCATCAGCGTTAACTATACCCGTTATTGGTATTGGTGCTGGTGGAGGAGTAGATGGCCAAGTACTTGTTTTTCATGATATGGTAGGGCTTACTCATGAGTTTAGCCCTCGTTTTTTAAGAAGGTATTTAAATTTATATGAAGAGATAAAAGGCGCTGTACGTGAATATATAAAAGATGTTAAGTCGAAAGATTTTCCAAATACTAACGAACAATATTAATGCTTATAGACGTACTATATGAGGATAATCACATTATTGCGGTAAACAAGCGTCCCTCCGATATTGTTCAAGGCGATAAAACAGGAGATACCCCTTTAAGTGATTTTGTAAAACAATATTTAAAAGAAAAATACAATAAGCCCGGTGAAGTATTTGTGGGTACGGTGCATCGCATCGATCGTCCAGTAAGCGGTATTGTGCTTTTTGCTAAAACAAGTAAGGCACTTACTCGACTAAATGAATTATTTCAAACCAAAGAAATAAAAAAAACATATTGGGCAGTAGTAAAAAATAAACCTGAAAATAGCACTGGAAAATTGATTCATTATTTAAAAAAGAATGAATTAAAGAATAAATCGAAGGCCTTTGAAAAAGAAACTACTGGCGCACTTCGGTCAGAATTAGATTATGAATTAATTGCCAATTCTGATAACTATTTTTTCTTGAAAATAAATCCTCATACGGGTCGTCATCATCAAATAAGAGCACAACTGGCTGCAATGGGTTGCCCTATAAAAGGTGATTTAAAATATGGCTTTGATAGAAGTAATAAAGATGCTTCCATTCATTTGCATGCACGTAAAATAGAATTTATACATCCTGTAAAAAAAGAACCCATTATCATTGTTGCACCGCCACCTAATGAAGTACTTTGGAATGAGTTTTTAAAGCGCGCAGGTAATCTATAAATTACCAGTCTGGCTTACGTAACCTTTTAATATCTGAATCACGCTTTTTTGATTGTAATCTTCTTTCTTTAGAGCCTTTTGAAGGTTGGGTAGGTCGACGTTTTTTCGCGAAAACAAAACATTTTAAAATTGACTCGTAAAATTTTTTAATGGCAATTTCTTTGTTTCCTAATTGATTTCGTTCTGTTTGAACAACTATTTGTAGAATTCCTTCCTTTGTAATTTTATTGTAAAGTTTGTTTAAAATAATTGCTTTTTGTTCATCGTTTAGTAAAGTAGAATTTAATACATCAAAATCTAGCTCCACTTTTGTAGCTACTTTATTTACATTTTGTCCACCTGCACCACCACTACGGCTAGTTTTAAAACTAAATTCAGGTTCAAATGCAATTCCTTTAATGTTCATGTGCAAATTTATAATACTAAAATTAAGAATAAATAAAACGCGGTAAGCATTTATGTATATTTGAAAACTAATTAATTTTATTATGATTTACAAACACCTCACTAAATCTTTTGCTTTAGCTTTATTTTCGATAACAATAAGTATTTCTGCTTTTTCTCAAGACTCATTAATTAATTATTACAACAAGAAGGTATTAACCTATTTAGATAAACAGAAAGCGCTATCACCATATTATTTAATTGATAAGAGTGGTATAAAAATATTTGCTTCGTCATATAACAAGTCAATTTGTAAAACAGAATTTGCAATTGATTGGCATCAGTTACAAGCATTTAAAACGGTATTAAAAAATTGTAATCAAACAAAAGTTGCTGAAATTTATAGTAGCGGTAAATTTTCAGATTCTATTAACTGTATAGCAAACCATTTAGCAAAAAAATTAACTAATAATATAGGCTTTTTAAGCGGATACAAAATAGCAATAGATGCAGGGCATGTGGCGGGTGATTTTGTTACCGGGCAAATAGAACAAAAATTTTTAAAATTTGGACCTAATCCTTCCTGTAATATAGTCGATTCTATTTTTATAGCCGAAGGCGTGCTTACCTATGCAACCGCATCATTATTAAAAGATAGTCTTGAAAAGTATGGTGCAGCTGTTTTTTTAACTCGCCCGTTTAATGGAAGTACTGCGTTTGGAATTACCTTTGAAGATTGGTTAAAGGATAATTTTAATAATACAATTGAGCAATACTATCGGAGTGGTAAAATATCAATGGAGAAAAAAAAGTGGTACTTAACGAAAGCAACGAAGAGGGAAAAATTTAGATTGGTTTTTAAAGATATCGATTTAAGAAAACGAGCAGAAATTATTAATGATTATCAACCAGACTTTACCATTATCATTCATTTTAATGTAGATGAAACCAATACTGGGTGGACAAAGCCCGGAAACAAAAATTTTAACATGGCATTTGTGGGAGGAGCCTTTATGGGAGGCGACCTTTCTAATATTGATAAAAGATTTGAATTTTTGCGTTTACTTATTACCAATGAACTAGAAGAATCAATTATTTTAAGTAGTAAAACGTTAAATAGCTTTGAAAAAAATTTGGGAATAAAAACAGCTAGTTTTAAAGATGCTACCTACTTACCAAAAGGTTGTTTAAGTACCGAAAAAAATGGAGTTTATTGCAGAAATTTACAATTAACACGGTATATACACAGTCCGTTGGTTTATGGAGAAACATTGTATCAGGACAATATTAATGAGTGTGTGTTACTAAATAAAGAAATAGATAAAACAAAAAATAAACGGGTTCAAGAAATTGCAAATGCGTATTTTATTGGTGTTAAAAATTATATTGAAGTAAAGTAGGTATAGCCTTTATTTTTTAGAAACCATACTTTTTAATTTGTCGGAAATAACTTCTAAAATATAAATCATTCTTTTTAATAAATCAAAATAAAGTGAAATTGCGAGTACAAATGACATAATCCACAGCACAATAATATTTACCCAAAATGTTTTGTAATAATTATTACCAATTTTTTTACGAGGTGCAAAAAAATGGGCTCGTCCCATATTTGATTCTGCTGGGTCTAAATAAATAAGATCCATTTTTTGAATGTATTTTCCATTTAAATCCAGAATTCGATAAGGAGTATTACGGTTAGTGACAAGATCATTTAAGCTTTCGTTTTCATAATCATTTTTTAATTTTAAATAACTCGCTTGTGCAGCACTGTCTATAGTAAGCGCAATAATTATTTTATCCTTAGCATTTGAAGTTATTCTAAATTTATTTAAATAATAGTTTCTTAGTTTATCGAAAAATAAATGGATATTACTTGCTACTTCGGGAGAAAAGTCTGCTAAACTTAATGATTCAGCATCGTCGCATTTTAAATTTAATTTTTTTATTTCTGGAATAGCTAACTCATTTTTTATTTCATTATTAATCATTTCAAGAGCAGCAGCCACTTCTGTATTTTTGGATGTATTTTTGTAATCGAGTTCACAACTATTTAGCTTTTTATTAATTTCTGTAAGCCAATAATCTTTTTTATACGTAGCAATACTCATTGCTTTATCATATTTAAATAATTCTTTATTAAACTTATTATTTTTAAATTGATTAACCGCTAATGCTTCAAATGCCCAACGCGATGCCATTATTTCTCCTGCAAAAGGCACTACACTTTGTTTAGTAATATTGGGATTTAATTTATCGAATTTTACAATTACACCACTTAATAATAATTGTGGAATAATTAAAAACGGAATTAAAATATAAATAGTAACGGCAGAATTAAAACTAGCAGAGATATTTAACCCTAATATATTAGCCATACAAGAAGTACTAAAAAGCACTAACCAATAGGCAGGCGTCATGCCTTTTATTTCTAAAATCCAATTACCTACAAATACAAATAACATCATTTGTATAGCGGACAATACAAACATGATAGATATCTTGGATAATAAATAACTCGATTTGCTTAAATTTAGAAATGATTCACGCTTAAGTATTTTTCTGTCACGTATAATTTCTTCTGCACTTACTGTTAAACCAATAAATAAGGCTACTACTACTGAAATAAATAAATAGGCTGGTAGGTTTTCATTTTCACGAAAAATATATCCTATTTTATTTGATAAGTCAGAATTGTAAAATTTTAGGAGATAAGCTAAAATAAAAGCAAGTATCGGCGCTTCCAATAAATTAATGAGTAAATATTGGGTATTCGTTAATTTAGAAAGTACATCGCGAGTTAAAAACACTTTAAATTGCTTTATTTTAGTAGGCACTTTAAAAGTGCTTTCTGGAATTTCCGTTATTGCCGTTGCTTCAACATTATTTTTTTCTAAATTTTCCTTATAAAAATGATTCCACTCAATGGGTGAAATTTTTCTATTCCTAGTAATGTTTCCATATTCATCTAATACCTTCGATTCGATAATGTTGAATATTTGCTCTGGATTTACATTTCCACATTCAAAACACTCACTTTCATTACTATTTACATGGTTTACTATTGTTTTAAAATAAATAATAGAATCAACAGGGTTACCATAATAAATGGGATATCCACCTACATCTAGGATCATCAGCTTATCAAACATTTTAAAAATATCGGATGAGGGCTGATGAATGACAACAAAAACAAGTTTTCCTTTTAAAGAAAGTTCTTTTAGAAGATCCATAATATTTTCGGAATCTCTAGAAGATAATCCAGAAGTGGGCTCATCAACAAATAAAACAGAAGGTTCACGAATTAATTCGAGCGCAATATTTAAACGCTTCCGCTGCCCTCCTGAAATCGTTTTTTCTAAGGGGCTGCCTACTTTTAAATCTGCGGAATCTAACAATCCTAAACTAGCAAGCATGGTTGTTGCAAGTATGGAAATTTCTTTGTTTGTTTTATTTCCAAAACAGAGTTTGGCATTATAAAATAAGTTTTCATAAACGGTTAATTCTTCAATCAATAAATCATCTTGTGATACAAATCCAATAACCCCTTTAATTTTTTCATTTTCGGTATGAATGTTTATACCATTTATTTTTACAAATCCAGTAGTAGGAGAGTCGTTGCTATTTAATACATTTAATAGAGTTGATTTGCCAGCACCCGAGCCTCCCATAATTCCAATTAATTTTCCAGACTCTTCTTTAAAACTAATATCATGTAACCCTACTGTATTATTTTTAAACTTATAGCTCAAGTCTTTTACATGGAAGCATATTTTTGCTTTAGAAGTATCATTTAAAAAGGTGCTTAAAATATCACTATAATAAATAGGTTTTATTTTTGAACTACGTATGGAAGATCCAGGATTTAAAATATAAATTTTTCCACTTGTAATTACCTGCCCGTTCAGCAATAAATCAGTTTTACCAAAATAAATCAGTGCATACATGTTAACACTGGTAATCCATAATATACGAGCTTCTCCTGTAAATCCTTCTACATAAATATGTTTGGCTTCTGCATACCTATTAGTAGATGTGCTATCCACGATAAGTATTTTTGAAGAATCATCAATAGGTGCTGATTTCGTTTTTACAAAGTCAATGCAGCTTCTGAACTCTTTTTCTTCGAGATTAAATGTTTCAGCAACCGTAATAATAAATTCTAGTTCTTGTTCTTCTAATTCTTCATTTGTGTATATAAATTCTATTAAACGCATAAACACAACTACTTTTTGTACATGTGTTAATTCTGTATTGATGTGAGTACAGATTTTTAATACTTTAACAGAGTTGAGTGAAGTGCGTTTGGCGGTGCCATCTTTTTTCTTGGAAACATTCTGATGGGCATCTAAAAATTGATCGAAAATGGAGAGATATTGATCTACTAACTCTTGATTTAATTGTTGTTTTAGAAAAGATTGTACAATGAGTCTGCCGCTATTATTTACCGAATTAACACGGGCAATAATAGCAAACATTTGCATCAACGCAGTTAGTATTCTTTCACTCATATAAATAAATTAGAGTAAAAAAAAACATTAATACCTTAGTAGTAATGCTTTTTATAATTCGATAAATAATATTTATTTAGGTTGTTTAAAGCCAATTAAAATAACAGCTCTTCCTGATTTTTTAGATTCATCCAGTTTCGCTTCAATAATGCAATCGAGTGTATTGTTAACTTTAAAATCCCAATAAGGGGTATTGTTAAAATTAGTATTGGTAAATAGCAAGTGCCTATCTTTATCATATACAGAAAATACCAAATGCCCATCACTTAAACCAGTACAAGCAGCCACTCTGTACGTAGTGCCACCATATAATACTGTATGAAATTCTGCTGTTTCTTCATTATTCATTAATAAAGATCGATATTGTTGCCCATCAGAAATAAACGATTTTTCAAGATACTTTTCACAAATAGACGCTACAGTATCTGGCATTTGTGCTAATGCAACGTTAGTGGTAACAAAAGCACCAATAACTAATACGAATTTTGAGATTATTTTTTTCATATTCTGTTTTATAATTTATAAGTACTATGCAATTAAAACAATTGTATTTTATTGAACAAGATTTGTTCGTATAATTTTTATTTTTTGCGCAATTGTTTCAATTTGTTCATTAGTGACTACCACATCTGATTTACTAGTAATGGTGGTTGTTTTGCTAGTTGCATCCGTTATTGGTTTTTCATAAACATAATTAAATTCTATTTTTTCAAAAACACTTGCAAGGTCATTTAAACTATCTATAAATGCTACGTATTCAGACTGATTATAATATTGTGTTAATAATTTAATTAAGTTGCTTAAAGATGCTTTTTGTTCTGCGATTCTTCTTTTGATTTTATCATTCGGTTTCGCTTTGTAAATTTCAGTTGCAAAGTACAAGCTCTCTATCCACCCACCAGCTAATACTAGCGCACTAATGTCATTACGATTATTATTTTTTAAATAACTATCACTCGCTCTGTAAGCAACACTTACCAAAACAAGCATGGAGTCTTTATTTCCAATATTTTTTTGAAAACGTTCAATTGTTTTTGTATCAAAAGCACCAGTAATATTTAATTCATCGGCTAGTTTTTTAGATGCATTTAAAAAACCAATAGCATCTTGTGCTTGCTCATACATTGTTACATACCCTAAATCAGCACCATAAATACCTAAATTTATGGCTTTTGAAAGATTAGTAGTATATAGCGTTATTTTATTAGCAGGATTTAGTATTGCTTTATTATAGATAGCACCACTATTCTTTAACAAAATGGAGGTTTCAATAGGTGAAGGGATACTAAATATTTCGCCGTTTACATTTACTACAGCGTTTTGGTTAATATTGGTTATGGGTACAACATCTTCTTCCTCTTCTTCTACTTTGCTGGTGTTGTTGGTACAACCTGCTATTAAACTTATAACAACTATTAATAACAGTGATTTTGCTGATCTAATGTATTTTAATATCATATTAATTAGTAGTTTAAATTAATTTCAGAATTCTCAAAAATAATATTTAATACGATGAAATATACATTTAATATTAATAATTTATCATTTCAACGTAATGCGTGTACGAAAAAAAAAGGCTTTGGGTTTCATTGGAATGAATGTAACACTTTTTACTAAATTATCACTTTCTTTTTATTAAAAATTACAATGGGTTTAAGCGCTATTAAAATCAATATCTTTGCTTAAATTATATATAAGTACAATGGAAGTTAAAGATTTTAAAATGATAGCCAAAACTATTTTTGGCTTAGAAGAAATACTTTCAACTGAATTGCAACGACTAGGGGCAAAAGATATTGAAATACATAATCGGGCAGTTAGTTTTACGGGAGATATAGGCTTTATGTACAAAGCAAATTTATGTTTACGTACAGCATTAAGAATATTAGTACCTTTTAAATCGTTTAAAGTCGCTGATGAAAAATCATTGTATGATGCTATTCAAGCAATTAACTGGGAAGACTTTATAGACGTTACCGATACCATTGCAATTGATACCGTTTTAAGTTCTGATCTTTTTACTCATTCTCAATATTTGTCACAAAAAGCGAAAGATGCGATAGTCGATCAATTTAGAGCAAAATGTGGAGAACGCCCTTCTGTAGATTTAGAAAACCCTACCCTACGAATTCACCTACATATACATAATGATACGTGCTCCGTTGCGCTAGACAGTTCTGGCGAATCCCTTCATAAGCGTGGTTATAGAGATAAAACCAATCTTGCACCCATTAATGAAGTACTGGCAGCAGGACTAGTACTATTAAGTGGCTGGGATAAACGTACTAATTTTATTGACCCAATGTGTGGGTCAGGTACTATACTAATAGAAGCTGCATTAATTGCTAATAATATTCCTCCAGGCTATTTTCGTGAACATTACGGTTTTGAAAGATGGAAAAAATTTATGCCGTTTGAAGAAAACTTATGGAATATTATTTTTGATGCTGTCGTCAATAAAATTACCGATCACAAACAACAATTAATTGGCGGAGAGATTTCGTCAAATGTGGCTAAAAAAGCTAAAGAGAATGTGAGGCACGCAAAGGTAGAAGACATTGTTTCTATAAAAAATTGCGACATGAAAGATTTGGAAGTTCCTGCCGGACGTGGCGTGGTTATTATAAACCCCCCTTATGGCGAGCGAATGATAAAAGATAATATTGAGGAGTTGTATAAAATGATGGGCGATACCTTTAAGAAAAACTTCTCTGGTTATGATTGTTGGATATTGAGTTCTAACCTAGAAGCTTTTAAACATGTAGGATTACGACCTTCTAGAAAAATAACATTGTTTAATGGACAATTAGAATGTAAGTTTATGAAGTTCGAAATGTATCAAGGAACTAAAAAAACTCATAAACTGGATAAAAAAATAGAATGAAGAGATTAGCGCTTCAAATTCAATTTACTAAAAAAGAAGATGATCTTTATTTAAAATTTTATACTAATTATAAGGATTAGCGCGCACAAAACGTTTATTTCTAAAAAATAAAATGATGAAAAAAATAGCTGTCTTTACATCTGGAGGCGATTCTCCTGGCATGAATGCCTGTATACGAGCGGTAGTTCGTACCTGCATTTTTTACAAGATAGAAGTAATGGGCATTTTACGTGGATACGACGGAATGATAAAAGGAGAATTTATTGCTTTAGATGCAAAATCAGTGGCCAATATTATTCAACTGGGAGGTACTGTTTTAAAAACGGCACGTAGTAAAGAATTTTTAACCGAACCAGGCCGAAAAAGAGCAATAGAGAATTTAAAAAAAAATAACATAGATGGTATTGTTGCCATTGGGGGCGATGGTACTTTTAGAGGAGCCCTTGCTCTGAGTAAAGAGTGTTCTATTAAAATGGTGGGTTGCCCAGGAACCATTGATAATGATTTAGTAGGTACAGACTTTACCATCGGTTATGATACCGCCATTAATACGGTGGTACAAGCCGTTGATAAATTAAGAGATACCGCAGAAAGTCACGATCGTTTATTTTTTGTAGAAGTTATGGGCAGAGATGCAGGGCTAATAGCATTGCGCGCAGGTATTGGCGTTGGGGCAGAAGCTATTTTAATGCCAGAAACAAAAACAGATGTTTCGCATTTGGTAAATCGATTAAAAAACAAAAGAAAAAGTAAAAATTCTAAAATAATTATCATAGCCGAAGGAGATGTAGCTGGAGGCGTTTTTAACATTGCTGAAAAAGTAAAAAAAGAATTGCCAGAGTACGATATACGAGTTACTATTTTGGGTCATGTTCAAAGGGGAGGGAGTCCCTCGGCAATGGATCGTGTATACAGCAGTAGGATGGGTTTTTCTGCGGTAGAAGCCTTAATAGCGGGTAAAAACAATGTAATGATAGGCATTATTAATAAAGATATTGCTTACACTCCGTTTGATAAAGCTGTGAAGCATACAGAAATTTTAAATGAAGAACTTTTACGCATGCTAGAAATATTATCTATTTAATATTGACAATCATTCAATTCAATTTTTTTTAATCATGTTTGCCGCCTTTACATACCTATTCATTCTGAGTATATTTGTTTTATGAGCCGTATTACTTATTTTGTTGATGTGATAGTGCCCTTAGCACTCCCTAATTTATATACTTATCGGGTGCCTTTCGAGTTGAACGAAGCGGTTGTAGTTGGAAAAAGAGTAGTGGTTCAATTTGGTAAGGGCAAATTGTATTCTGCACTTATTCGTACCATTCATCATACGCCACCTAAACAGTATACTGCTAAATACATCGACTCTATATTAGATGAGCAGCCCATTGTTTCTATTCAACAGCTTCAGTTTTGGGATTGGATAAGCCAATATTACATGTGCACGATTGGTGAAGTAATGGTAGCTGCCTTACCCGGAGGTCTTCGCTTAACAAGCGAAACAAAAATTGTAATTAATCCCACACAGCTTAATGAACTCACAGCGAACAACCTTAAATCGAAAATTTCTGATAAAGAATATTTAATTATAGAAGCATTAGAAATTAGAAACGTCTTGACACTTACAGAAATTGCGGCTATTATAGAACAAAAGACGGTTTACCCCATTATTAAGTCGCTAATTGAAAAAGGAATCGTTTTAATTCAAGAAGAATTAAAAGAAAAGTTTAAACCCAAAATCGAAAACTTTATTCGTATTACAGAATATGCGGATGTTGAACAAAATTTAAAAGTAATTTTTTCAACAGTAGAAAAAAAAGCCCCTAAACAATTAGAGGTATTAATGGCTTATATTAATTTATCTAAACGCTACAGCCAAGAGCGGCAAGAAGTAAAAAAAACGGACATTCTAAAAATGGTGAATGGCGCGGAAGGAGCATTAACATCATTAATAAAAAAGAAAGTTTTTGAAATAGAGGAGCGTGAAGTAGGCCGCTTTGCAAATGTAGATAATGAGAATAGAGTATTCCAATTAAATGAGCTACAACAAGAAGTGTTTGATTCCATTCAAAAACAATTTTATTCAACTGATTTTTCAGTTTTAAATTTACAAAACGAAGTAGAGCAAACACCAGGGGAACCGCTAACCGCTGCTATCGTAAAACCAACCGCAAATAAAGAAGTGGTATTATTACATGGCGTTACTTCCTCTGGTAAAACAGAGATTTATGTTAAGTTAATCGAAAAAATAATAGCTGCTGGAAAACAAGTGTTGTATTTACTTCCAGAAATAGCATTAACCACTCAAATTATTAATCGTTTACGAAAATATTTTGGCAATGCAGTAGGCGTTTATCATAGTAAATTTAATGAAAATGAACGAGTGGAGATTTGGAATACAATTCTAAACCCCAAAGAACAAGAGATAAAATATAAATTAATAATAGGAGCAAGGTCTTCTTTATTTTTGCCATTCAATAATCTCGGATTAGTGATCGTAGATGAAGAGCATGATACTTCTTACAAACAGTACGATCCAGCACCACGTTACAATGCAAGAGATGGAGCTATCTACTTAGCGCATATTCACAAAGCAAAAACATTACTAGGCTCTGCTACCCCGAGTGTTGAAAGTTATTTTAATGCGCAAGAAGGTAAATATGGCTTAGCAACTATTAATAAACGTTTTGGCGGTGTGCAAATGCCAGAAATAATAATTGCAGATGTAAAAGAAGCCACCCGTAAAAAACAAATGAAATCTCATTTTTCACCTGTGTTGATAGATGCCATAAGTTTAGCATTGGATAAAAAAGAACAAATTATTTTGTTTCAAAACCGAAGAGGCTTTGCACCCCAATTAGAGTGTAATGTATGTGCTTGGATTCCTCAGTGTGCAAATTGTGATGTGAGTTTAACGTATCATAAAACCACGAACCAATTGCGTTGTCACTATTGTGGTTATTCCATTAAACCACCGAGTAAGTGCGCCGCTTGTGGAGATACGGACATGAAAATGAAAGGATTTGGTACTGAAAAAATAGAAGAGGAACTAAGTATTTTTTATCCTCGTGCAAAAATTATGCGAATGGATTTAGATACCACTCGAAGCAAATTTGCACATCAGCACATTATACAAGATTTTGAAGAAGGGAACATTGATATTTTAGTGGGTACACAAATGGTTACTAAAGGCTTAGATTTTGATAATGTAAGCATGGTGGGTATTTTAAACGCAGATAGCATGCTTAATTTTCCTGACTTTAGATCTTTTGAACGAAGCTATCAATTAATGGCACAAGTTTCAGGCAGAGCAGGGAGAAAAAATAAAAGAGGTCTCGTAATCATTCAAACGCAAAACCCCACACACAGCATTATTCAAGAAGTGATTGCAAATGATTATTTATCTATGTATACCAATCAACTGCTTGATCGAAAAAATTTTAATTACCCTCCCTATTATCGTTTAATTGAGATTACGCTTATTCACAGAGATATAAATATGGTAAATGTATCTTCAAAATATTTGGCAGATGCATTAAAAAAATATTTTGGAAAACGAGTTTTAGGACCTGAGTTTCCAATTGTTTCTCGTATTCGAAATTTATATCATAAAAATATTTTGGTAAAAGCTGAAAAGGATATTTCTGTTACTGAAGTAAAAAAGGTGATCGCTGAATTATTAATTAAATTTAAATCGACAGTTGATTTTAAATCGATAAGAGTACAAATAGATGTAGACCCAATCTAATTATACTACAAGCACATACTATTTGCCGTTAATTTAATAATAACTCACGATAAGTGAAATTTCCTTGTCGTGCTGCGTAACTTAGATCATATCTAAATAGATTGTGTGCTCGTGAATAATTTTTTTTTTTGAATTTATTTCATTAAATTTAAGAATAAGAAAGTTTACTCTCTAAAAAGCAAAGCGAAGTAAGCTGATTGAGATTTAGCTATAAACCCAAAATTAGTCAAATGAAAAAATTTTTATTTTTTTTAACTTTTATTTTAATTACGAGTATAAGTGTTGCTCAAAGCACTTATAATGATGTAGCTAAAATCTTTTTTAAACGCTGTACTTCCTGTCATCACGATGAAGGAGGCGCACCTTTTAGTTTAATAAACTTTACAGAAACTGCTTCATTTGCCACTTCTATAAAGTCGAATGTACAAATTGGCAAAATGCCTCCTTTGTTTACTGATACCACTTATACTCGATTTTTAAAAGAAAGGTTACTTACGGCATCAGAAAAAGCAGCAATAATTAAATGGGTAGATGATGGTGCTTTAGAAGGAGACCCTGCATTAGCACCTGTTGCACCAGTGTATACAAAGTACCAAATTGCTGCAAAACCCGATATAATTGTAAAAGTTCCTCCATTTGCAAGTAATGCAGATGCAGCAGATATGTATAATTGTTTTGCTCTTAAAATACCGATTACTACGAATCGTATTATTCGTGCATTTGAAATTGTTCCAAACAATGCTAAAATTATACACCACGTGGTGGTAACGATTGATACTACTGGAAATGCAAAAGATCAAGTGGATGGTCAATGTTATACTCAACCAGGCCAATTGGGTATTGGTGGATATACTCCCGGTTCAGGACCAACCATTTTCCCAAATGATCCTCGTTTAAAAATGGGTATAACCATTAAACCAGGTTGGCAAATTATTGCACAAAACCATTATCCTCCAGGAAGCGCAAAACAAATAGATAGCACGGAGATTCGTCTCTACCTTTATCCAGAAGGTACTACAGGAGTTAGAGAAGTTCACGAGGCCACGCCACTTCAAAATTGGCTAATGCCGATGATGCCTGGTTTGGTTTCTACTTTTACAGCAGATTGGGCTATCAATAATTCCAGCGCATATGTTAAAACAACGGTAAAAGGCGCTATTTCCATTTATGGCACTTATCCGCATGCACACAAGGTGAATAGAAGTATGAGAATTAATGCGTTTAAAAAAGGAGTGAAAGATAGTATTCCTATCATCCATGTGCCTAATTGGGATTTTAATTGGGAAGGGGTGTACCACCACCAACGATTATTAAAAATACCAGAGGGTTACACCATTCATTCAAAACACGTTTATGATAATACCACTAATAATAAGAAAAACCCTAATTCACCTCCAAAATATGTGGGCGCAGGACCAAAATCATCTGATGAAATGCTTTTTGATTCATTTGAATGGATGGATTATCAAGTGGGAGATGAAAACATAGATCTAGAAGATATTCTAAGTCACGATCCTTTACTTCTATCTGTAAATGATAAAATAGGAACTAATAATATAATTAACTCTTATGCTTTTCCAACTCCTGCTGTAGAATCTACCACCATTATGGTAAAAAATACATTAGCAGAAAAATGCGAATTGAAATTAGTAGATATTAATGGAAAAATAGTAAAGGTAAACACAACTCGTAATGCAGATTCATTTCTTATAAAAAGAGGTGATTTACCTTCTGGAGTTTATTTTTACACATTAACCTCTTCTAATAATTACAAAGGATCAGGAAAAATAATTTTTATGCCTCAAGCTAAATAATAGCTTATAATTAAGGCTTAGGCTTAAAATACTTATAAAAAATAAAAAATAAAAAAGTGTTTCAGATATTTTCCTGAAACACTTTTTTATTTTTTCATGCCTCCGTGTAAGTTTTGTATTTTAAAAAAACATGTAGTAAATTTATTCAAACATAATTCTCAAAACTAAACTTACTTGGTAGATTTTTTTTGTTATGAACATTATTTTATTACATTTATTATCTGTTTAAAATTTATATAACCTGTTTGTTATGAATTTTTTTGTGTTTTACTTCGTTACTTTTTTTAATTTTAGCGCACTGCTATCCTCTTGAAAAATACCTCGTCTGACTAAAAAAAACATCATAACTTTCAATAGGAGTGAAATTTAAAAAGGCTCTAAATTATTAGAAAGTTTACTTTTTAAAAAAAATAGAAAGAAGTAAACCAATCACGATCTTGTTATAAACTCAAAATTATTCAAATGAAAAAAAAATTATTTTTTTTAACTTTTATTTTAGCCACAAGTATAGGTGTTGCCCAAAGCACCTATAATGAGGTAGCTAAAATCTTTTTTAAGCGCTGTACTTCCTGTCATCACCAAGAAGGCGGTGCACCCTTTAGTTTAATGAACTTTGTAGAAACTTCTTCACATGCATCTTCAATAAAGGCAGATGTACAGATTGGTAAAATGCCTCCATTGTTTACCGATACTACTTATTCTCGTTTTCTAAAAGAGCGGTTACTCACCGTATCTGAAAAGGCGGCGATCATTAAATGGGTTGATGATGGCGCATTAGAAGGAGATCCTGCTTTAGCACCTGTTGCACCTGTGTACACAAAGTATCAAATTGCTGCAAAACCCGATTTAATTATAAAAATCCCTCCATTTGCAAGTAATGCAGATGCAGCGGACATGTATAATTGTTTTGCGCTAAAAATACCGATTACCACCACTCGTATTATTCGTGCCTTTGAAATTGTTCCCAACAATGCTAAAATTGTACATCACGTGGTGGTTAATATAGACACTGTTGGAAATGTAAAAAATCAATTAGATGGCCAATGTTTTAGTCAACCAGGCGAGTTGGGTCTTGGTATTTATGCTCCTGGTAACGGGCCAACTATTTTCCCAAATGACCCTCGTTTAAAAATGGGGATGACCATTAAACCAGGTTGGCAGCTTATTGCACAAAACCATTACCCGCCAGGAAGTGTAAAACAGGTAGATAGCACAGAGATTCGTCTTTACCTATATCCAGAAGGCACTAGAGCAGTAAGAGAGGTTTATTCAGCAACTCCTCTTCAAAATTGGCTAATGCCAATGATACCTGGTTTGGTTTCTACTTTTACGGCAGATTGGGCTATCAATAATACCAGCGCATATGTAAAAACTCCCGTAAAAGGCGCTATTTCTATATTCGGTACTTATCCACATGCACACAAGGTGAATAGAAGTATGAGAATAAATGCATTTAAAAAAGGAGTAAAAGATAGTATTCCAATCATCCACGTTCCTAATTGGGATTTTAATTGGGAAGGTATTTACCATCACCAACGCTTATTAAAAATTCCTGAAGGCTACACTATTCATTCAAAACACATTTATGATAATACCGCTAAAAATAAGAACAACCCAAATGATCCACCTAAATATGTAGGTGCAGGGCCAAAAACGTCAGATGAAATGCTTTTTGATTCATTTGAATGGATGGATTATCAAGTGGGAGATGAAAACATCGATATTGAGGATATTTTAAATCACGACCCTTTACTTCTTTCTATTAATGATAAAATAGAAACTAATCATACCATTAACTCTTATGCTTTTCCAACTCCTGCTGTAGAATCTACCACCATTGTGGTAAAAAATGCGTTAGCAGAAAAATGTGAATTGAAATTAGTAGATATTAATGGAAAGATAGTCCAGGTAAATACTACCCGTAATGCAGATTCATTCCTCATTAAAAGAGGTGATTTGCCTTCCGGAGTTTATTTTTACACTTTAACGTCTTCCAATAATTACAAAGGATCAGGAAAAATAATTTTTATGCCTCAAGCTAAATAATAGCGTGTGATTAAGTAATAGACTTAAAATACTTAATAAAAAGTAAAAAAGTGGTTCAGATATTATTCTAAACCACTTTTTTATTTTTTTATGCTTACATTTAGGTATAAATTTTGTAATTTAATAAAATACAAAATTAATTTTTATAAACATTTTCAAATTTTTTTATTTTTGAATATAGATTAACCTACTATTTAGTGAATAAATTATTTTACATAACATTTGTTTTATTTTTAATTAAGATTGCAGATATAAAAGCCGACTGTTCCACTGTTAAAGCGGGCTTTACAACTTCGAGTACCCTTATTTGCGGGCCTGTTTCCACCTCTATTTCATTTGTAAATATTAGTACTGGTTCAAATGCTGCAACAGCTACTTACAACTGGTATTTAAATGGAAACAGTTTTGCTACCACCACGGGCTTAACAGTTCCTGCTGTGTCTACCATATCCGCTGTTGGGGTTTACAATTACATGCTGGTAGCAAAAGCCAATAATTGTTATGATACGGCAATAGTTAAAGTTATAATAGCAGCCAAACCCACCGCTAGTTTTACTGCTGTAGTAGATGGTGCTTTTTGCGGAAGGTATATCTTTAAAAGTACTTCTACTGATACGGCTGCTTACACTACGTATACCTGGAATTTTGGTGATGGCAAAACAGCAACTGGAAAAGATACTATTCATAATTATGCTGCAGCAGGACCATATACCGCTACATTGACTGTTTCTAATAGCGGCACCTGCACCAGTACAGCTACTCAAAGTTTTACTATTCCTGCATTGCCAGATGCAAAAATTTCAGCAACAGGTAGTGTAAAAGATTGTTCTGGAGTGGTACCTAAAACTATTATGTTTAATAATAATTCTATTAATCCTGGATCGATGATCTATACATGGAAAGATAATGATAAAATAACTCCTTATATTAAAACAGAACCAACTACAGTAGGTCAATCCCTTTTATTTAATACGCTGGGTACTTATGTGCTTACGATTATAGCAACGAATGCTGCTGGTTGTAGTACATCAGATAGTATTACCATTGTAAATGACAAAGTGCCTGTTGTAAATCCGCTAACTATTTCAAATCCGGAAATTTGCAATAATAACTCCACTATTATAACTCCTACCGCAAGTACAACTCAAGGAATTAATTATACATGGGATTTTGGTGATGGATTTATTACCACCACTAGTGTACAGCTACCAGCACCTACTCATATTTACAAAACTCCAGGCTGTTATAATATTAAATTAACTGCAAAAAATGCTTGTGGTGAGGCTAGTTCGCCTGCTGCCCGTATAATCGTGAAAGGTAAGCCAAAGCCGAGCTTTACGTTTCCACCTTCTGTAGTTTGCATTGGAGATAAGATAAATTTTATTAATACTCCTAATCTCGATGCTTGTGGTGCAATTCCTTTATATAAAGCCGATTCTTGGGCATGGGATTTTGGAGACAACCAAACCTCTACTCTTGAAAATCCAGCGTCAGTAACCTATACCAAAGCGGGAGCTTATTCTGTTAAATTAACAGAAACAAATAATAGTTGCGGCACGAGTGTATTTACAGGAGCAGATAGTGTTTTTGTGAGCCCGAAGCCCAAAGCAATAATTAAATCGAGTACATTATCGGGCTGTTCACTTTTTACACCTACTATTACTAGTATTTCTGTAGGGGAAGGTTTAACGTATAAATGGTACGTAGATGGTGTATTGCAAGCTCAAACTACTATCAGTATTTCCCCTCCCTTGCTTGCTCCAGGCGGTACTAGTCCTCTAAAACACACGATACGTTTAGAAATAGCTAATACTTGTGGAACTGATACCGCAACCATCATCTTGACTGCGCTTCCAAAAGCGGTTGCGCTATTTGAACCAAATAATATAAATATTTGTGCGGGCGGTAATTCTCCTATTTCATTTACGCAAAAGTCAATTGGTGATAGTTTAATTTATAATTGGGATTTTGGTAACGGAAAAAATAGTACAGCAGCAACACCCCCTCCCCAAATCTATCCAGATAAAGGAGTTTACACGGTTAAATTAAAAATAATAGGTACTTGTGGAGTAGATAGTTTTTCTAGGTTAATTACAGTACTGCCTAGTCCCGACCCGCCTATTTCAAAGGATACTACTATTTGCGGTAGTATAGCAACGTTGAGAGTGCAAAATATAGGAGCTGTATATCAATGGTATACAGATTCCATCGGTGGTACTTTGTTAGGAACAGGGCCAACGTATACTACTCCATTATTAACAACTGCTACCAGCTATTATGTACAAGCAACCGTAAATAATTGTAGTAGTAAGCGTACAAAAGTTACTGTTAATATAGCGTTACCAGTTGCCCCACCAACGGTAGATTCTACCAATACTTGCAGTAGCACAAAAGCGGTGATTGTAGCAACAGCGCCTACAGGAACATTTCAGTGGTTTACCGACCCTATAGGCGGTGCCGTTATATTTACTGGGCCAGCGTATACCACTCCTATTTTTTCGTCAGGTAATAGAAATTATTATGTGCAAGTAACCGTGAATGGTTGTACCAGTCCAAGAGCTCTTGCTCATTTAAATGTAAACCCCATTCCTGTACTCACAGTTATTCCAAACATGGCAGTTTGTGCAGGAAATCAGGTTACCCTTGCGGTTACCATGCCAATTGCTGCATATAAATATCAGTGGTATGATTCCTTAACAGGAGGTAATCTTATTCACACGGATAGTATTTACAAAACACCTGTGTTAACAAAAGATACTACGTTTTATGTACAGGCATCTGCATTGGGCTGTGTGAGTGCTCGAAAGGCTATTAAAATAACAGTAACGCCTAAACCAATATCTGATTTTACTTTTAATAGCCTTCAAATTTGTGAAAATGCACCCATTGTATTTACTAATAAATCTACCACAGGAACCTATAAATGGAATTTTGGTGATGGAACAAACATTGTTACAACAACATCTCCCACACATTCTTTTTTTAAATCAGGTACTTACAATGTGCAATTAACAGTTACCCTTAATGGTTGTGTAGATAGCATTCCTAAAACAATTGTTGTAAATCCTAAACCTATTGCTGCATTTACTTCGTCAATCGCTTGTCTAATGACGAGTACTCAATTTACTGATAGCTCCAGCTTTGCAACAGATTGGCAATGGAATTTTGGTGATGCAAGCCCTTTTGATAACACAAAATCACCCAGTCACATTTACCCAATAGCGGGTTCCTATCCTGTAAAACTAGTAGTGAAAAATAGTTTTGGTTGTGCAGATTCTATTACAAAAAAAATTACGGTTTTAATAAAACCAAAAGCAAGCTTTAATTTTACTAATGTTTGTGCTAAACAACAAGTAGTTTTTACGAATATTACATTAAGCTCTACTGCCACCAGTTGGAATTGGAATTTTGGAGATGGTATTACCAGTGTGGTGCCAAATGCAACTCATACCTATCTTAATGGAGGTACCTATAACGTACAGTTAATTGTAAGTAATGGTGTAGGCTGTGCCGATACTATTAAAAAAGAAATAGTTATAAATACCATACCTACTCCTTTGTTTACTGCCAATTCCACCTGTCAAGATTTACCAACTGTATTTAAAGATTTATCAAAAGATTCTGCTGCTATAAAAAGTTGGTTCTATGATTTTGGTGATGGAAATAATTCTGTTTCTCAAAACCCCACTTACATTTATGCGACTTCAGGAACCTACACGGTAACATTAACTGTAACAAATGTACACGGTTGTGATAGTTCTTTTAAATTACCCATAACCGTAAATTCTACCCCTTTAGCAAGTTATACAGTAGATACGGTATGTGTAGGAGCTGCAACCACTTTTACAAGCACTTCAAATGGTAACCCTACTGCGTGGAAATGGGATTTTGGAGATGGAACAGTAGGTACGCTTGGCCCAATTACCAAGCATGTGTATGCAAAAAGTGGTTTGTTTTCTTCTTATTTAAAGGTATCAAATGGAGCACAATGTTCAGGTGAAGCTAGCAAAATTGTGTTTGTAAGTGGCGATGCTGTAGCGGCAATAGAAATGAAAGATACCGCTTGTTTAAATGAAATGGTTGTAATGAGAGATAAATCTGTAATACTGGTTGGAAGCATACTCAGCCAAACCTGGGATTTTGGCGATGGCTCACCGATTGAAACTACGGCAATTGTATCGCATAGCTATAAAACACCAGGCACCTTTTATATTAGACATGAAATTTCTGCAGGAGCTTGTGAAAGTGGGGTTATAGATACGCTTGTTATACAACCATTACCAACAGCAGTCTTTACTGTTACGAATACGTGTGAGAACCAAAAAAGTATTTTTAAAGATAAGTCACAAGGCGATCCAATCTTCTGGAAATGGAATTTTGGTGATGGAGATACTAGCAGCGTTCAAAATCCTACTCATTTATATAAAGCAAGTGGTTTATTTTCTGCCACCTTAACTATAAAAACAAAGGGTGGTTGTATTGGTATGGCTACGCAACAAGTAAAAGTATTTAGTAAGCCAAACGTGTCCTTTTCAAATAATACCGTTTGTTGGGGAGATTCTACTCAATTTATTAATACCGCAAGTCCTGTAGATGGCTTTATTTCTGGTACTTGGTGGGATTTTAATGATGGACAAAAATCAACCCAGTTTAGCCCTAAACATGTATTAATTGCTAAGAAAGATACCTTTAATGTTAGAATGGCAATTGTAACAAGTTATGGATGCAGTGATACAGTATACAAAAAAGTAGTTACATTACCTAATCCAAAATTTATGTTTTCGCCTAGCGAAATTAGTGGTTGCGAACCTTTCACCACTACTTTTAATGATAGCTCAACGGTAAAAGATGGAACGATTAACAATTGGTTATGGAATTTTGGAGATGGAAGTCTAACATTTACAAAACACCCTACCCATACTTATAAAAAAGCAGGTAAATATTTTCTTTCATTAACAGTTACTACTTCCTATGGATGTAGGATGAGTGATACACTAAAATCGCCAGTAGTTATTTACCCTACACCGAAAGCCGAATTTACCGCTTCTTCCTTTGAAGCATCTATTTATGAACCGCATATTCAATTTAAAGATGAGTCTATTGGTGCAACCCTTTGGGATTGGCAGTTTGGAGATAATCAATCCAGTGTTTCGCAGAGCCCGTATTATACCTATTCGGACACTGGCTTATTTATAGTAACACACATCGCTTTTAATCAATATGGATGTAATGATACAGTTACACATACTATTAGAATCAAAGAAGAAACAGCAGTATTTATTCCAAATGCCTTTTCTCCGGATGATAATGGTTTAAATGATATATTCTTACCCAAGTTTAGTGGCATAAAAGAATTTCACATGTTAATTTTTGATCGTTGGGGAAGTCAAGTATTTAAATCTGATGATATGAATATTGGTTGGAATGGGCGTTTCAACGGTACAGGAGAATTATTAAAACAAGATGTTTACATCTACAAAATTCAAATCAGAAATATATTACGCAATAAACTTTATTATAAAGGAAGTGTAACGTTGATAGGCAATTAGTAGCACCACTAAAGCAATATTTATTTTAGCGAATTTGTAAATAATAAGGCGAGATTGTTCTCAATTCATTAATGCTTAGCTCACAAATTTTCGAGATGCTTAATAACATTGATTAAATTAATTAAATTAAATCGCTGTTAACCTATTAAAAGTAAATTGTTTAATGTTGAATAACGATTCGTTTACTTTGCATTCCGATTTTTTTGGAAGTACGATTATCTAGCGCGGATATTTTACAGATGTACATCCCTTGTTTTAAAGGTTGGGTATTCAATAATAATTGTCTGTCGATAATTATTTTAGAAGTAACTAATTGACCTAATAAATTATACAATTCTAGCACATAGTTAACGCCATCGTTGCCAGTTATTTTTAAGTTAATATTATCATTAGCAGGGTTAGGATAAATATCAATATTGAATTTTATTAATTGTTCAGTTGGGATGGATAGTGCTGAAACACCTTTATAAAAACTCACCCCTCCTTGATAATTTCCAACTATTAGATCCATATAACCATCATTATCTATATCAGCACCAAAAGGAGCAGTACGCAGCCCTTGCCAAATATTTAAATAAGTAGAATCTATGGTATTAAATTTCCCGTTAAGGTTTCCATCTATTTGATTGTATAATCTTAAATAACCACTTTCAGAACCTACTAAAAGTTTTGTATTACCTCCATTATCGTCAAAAACAAAAGGGTAACTATATCCATCAATATAACCTGGACGACTTACTTTTACTTCTCCCCAAAAATTGGTAACAGAATCGAGCACAGGCAATACTGTTATACCAGAACCAATGTTATGAAAGTAGGATAATTTACCATTACTGCTGCCAACAATAATATCATTTTTTCCATCTTTATCTACATCCACAATTTGAGGGGTTGCAAATTTACCCACATCAATTATTCGGTTATTGGCATTTTTTAAATTAGTTGCGGAAAGCACAAAATTTGCTGGGTTACCTGGACCGGCAATGTTTTCGTAATAAGTTAATTTCCCTTCGTGTCCTCCTATTATCATATCTGCGTCTAAATCCCCATCTAAATCTCCAAAAGTAACTACCATGTTCTGAATGTTTAAGGAACTTAAATTTAAATAATCTTTAGTAATTAGCTCAAAGGCAGGTTTAGTAGCACTACCAATATTTTTAAACTGGGCAATAGAAAATTTAAATCCAGTAATATCGCTACTGAAATATCCACCATTACCAATAAACAAGTCTTTTAATCCATCATTGTCATAATCAAAAAAAGTGGGATAAGCACCTTCGCCCACATCGATCATATTATCTTGTAAAAAATTGGATTGCACGTATTTATATACAGGAAATTTATTGTTACCAATATTTTTATAATAAACAACGCTATTGCAATTTTCGGAACCTTGGGTGGAATTCGGACTTGCAATTAAATCGTTTGCACCATCATTATTTACATCAACAGAATAGGCACATGGAAAAAGCATTAGGTTGATAGGTATTGTACCCCCATTGTTGGCAGGAAAAGCAGTATCCTTTGCTATAAAACTTCCATTGGTAGGGGTTCCTCCATTGCTAAGCATGGTGATGTTAGAATATTGTATGTCGCCAACAATAAATTCTTTTGTACCATCATTATTTAAATCAATGCATAATTCACAAGAACCTGTGTGTCTTTTTGGAGTATCTTTTTTGGTGCTTGTATCAGCTGCTAATTGAGGGTTTTTTATATTTCCTGAACAGGTATCGAAGAGTTTATAACTATTACTTAATGCATTTTCTGACGCATAACCCCAACAATGATTGCCTACTTGAAATTTTAAACTGTCAGGTATTCCATAAAGTTCCATACTCATATTTCTATGGTATTCCATAAAGGTACTCGAAAGCCCAAAGGTTACCACATCCAAATCACCATCATTATCTATATCAGAAAATGCAGGCACATCCACTACGCTAACATATAAATTAAGAGGTTTTTGAGGTGGATAATAAACGGATAATAATTGATTAACTACTTTTTGGAATTTTAAACCTGTTGCTGGCGTGGAGATGTTTTTATAAACATCAATACCTCCTCCGAAATTAGAATAAGTAAAAATATCGTTTTTTTGATCATTGTTATAATCAACTAATAAGGCCCAGTCGTGTATTGGTGGAAATTTGCTTTCGTACTGAGGATCGTATTTGTAATCACTAACGCCTGGAGTTCCTTTATTGATGAACGTACGGATTTTATTGCCACTACGGTCAAAAAGGAAAAGGTCTTTTATGCCATCCAAATTAAGATCGATATCAGATATTTGAATAAAATTTAACCCACCAGCCCAAGGGTTTGCAAGGTAATTGCCACCAATTTTCACCTTTATACTATCATCCCATTTAAAATATGGTTGCGCATCGCTTATTTTGCTGGCAAAGAGAAGAAAAACAATAATAATTCGGCTTAATGTTTTCAAGAAATGTCTTTTATTTACAAATGTAATAATAAAAAAACAGTTAAGTTTCTTTGAATTATTTTTAGGTTATGTTTTATCTACATAGGGTTAAAAGGCAATAATGAAAGAAATTACAGCCTAATTTTTATCTATATTTAAGAAGGTTTTTAATTTTAAATTAAAAACACAATAAAATTATATATTGGTAAATAATAATTGTTATTCTATATTTGCACCCTTAATTTAAAAATAAAAAGATTAGGCACTTAAAAAATAATTGTCAATTTTAATAAAACAATTTAATTAATAAATTTATGCAGAACAAAGGCGCTATTAGGCTGTTGGCAATTTTACTGGCACTGGCTTGTGCTTACTATCTAATGTTTACAGTAGTAGCAAGTCGTATCGAAAAGAAGGCTGAGGCATATGCACAAAAATATGTAGAGAGTAAGGAAGTTCAACTTGCCGCAAAAAAAGAATCGAATAGTCCTACTCAAGAAAAAACGTATATTGATTCAGTTCATGCATCAAAGCGTAATTTCTACTTAGATTCATTAAAGAAAAAACCAGTATATAATCTTTTCGTTACTCAATATACCTATGAAGAGGTGAGTAAACGACAACTTAATTTAGGGTTGGATCTAAAAGGAGGGATGAACGTAACGTTAGAGGTATCTGTACCAGATATTATTCGTTCATTATCTAATAATAGCAATGACCCTGCATTTACACAAGCATTGCTAAATGCTCAACAATTACAGAAGACGTCAACAAAAGATTTTGTAACCCTTTTTGGTGAAGAATATCATAAAATAAACCCCAATGGTAAATTGGCGCTGAACTTTCAAACCATTGAGTTGAAAGGTAAAATTGATTTTAATACGCCAGATGAAAAAGTATTGAGTTTTTTACGCGAGCGTGTAGAGGAAGCGATTATCACATCAGAAAACACATTGCGTACCCGTATTGATAAATTTGGAGTAACACAACCTAATATACAACGTTACGCTTCTTCAGGTCGTTTGTTAATAGAATTACCAGGCGTTACGGATAGAAATCGTGTTCGTAAATTATTACAAGGTACTGCGAATTTAGAATTTTGGGAGACTTATGATAATAAAGAAATAGGCCCTCTTTTGCAAAAGGTGAATACTCGTTTAAAAGAAATTTTGGCTGTTAAGGATACTTTAAATAATACGATCGCTGATGCGAATAAAATAAATTCAAATGCACCAAATGAACCAGCTGTTGCAGAAAAAGCGAAGAGTGATACAACGGATAAATCGCTAGCTTCTCAATTAGGGTCGCTTAAGGATTCTACAGGTAAGGTTATTAGTGCTACTGATACCCTGGCGAACGCTAAAAAGAACAACCCTCTTTTTACTATTTTCCGCCCTGCATTTCAGTTAAATGAAAAAAATGAACCAGTTGATTATAGCCCAGGTCCAGTAATTGGATATGCACTTTTAGGCGATACGGCTAAAATAAATTCATATTTTAATAATCCGAAAATTAAATCAATTTTTAAACCTCGTACTAAATTTTTATGGTCGTTTAAAGCAATTGATGCGGATGAAACCACTTTTCAATTGATAGCTATTAATGGGAATAGTAATAATGGAAAAGCTCCTTTATCAGGAGATATTATTACAGATGCTCGTAAATCATTTGAACATGGTGGAGGAGGATCGCCTCAGATTTCCATGTCAATGACTGCAGAAGCTGCTCAAATATGGAAACGTTTAACGCATGATAATATAGGTAAATCAATAGCCATTGTTTTAGATAACAGTGTATATTCATTTCCTACAGTACAAAGCGAGATTGCAGGAGGAACATCATCTATAACTGGTCACTTTACCATTGCAGAGGCAGACGATCTTGTGAATATATTAAAAGCTGGTAAATTGCCTGCTCCAGCCCATATTGTTGAGGAAACGGTGGTGGGACCAACCTTAGGAGCTGAAGCAATAAGCAAAGGATTAATATCTGCATTTGTAGCAGTAGTGCTTGTGCTTCTTTTTATGGGCTTTTATTATAGCACAGCAGGTTGGGTAGCCGATTTTGCCATGATCATTAACAATTTCTTTGTTGTAGGTGTTTTAGCCTCCTTCGGAGCGGTATTAACTTTGCCAGGTATTGCTGGTATTGTTTTAACAATAGCCATGTCAGTGGATGCAAATATCCTTATTTTTGAACGAGTACGTGAAGAGTTGGCGGTAGGTAAAAATACAGCGCAAGCAATTAAGGAGGGGTATAAGCATGCGATGTCTTCTGTGATTGATTCGCACGTGACTACCTTATTGTTAGGTATTATATTATTTGTTTTTGGAACAGGACCATTACAAGGTTTTGCAACTACCTTAATAATAGGTATTATATCTTCTTTGTTTTGTGCCATCTTTATAACGCGTTTGGTTTTTGATAGATGGTTAGGTAAAAACAAAAGCATCTCTTTTGGAAACGTGCATGCATTCAAAAAAATCAATATTAATTTTGTTGGTAAACGAAAATTGTATTACCTATTCTCTGGGTTAATAATTGTTGTAGGTATATTTTCCTACATTCAAAAAGGTGGATTTACGTTAGGAGTGGATTTTAAAGGGGGGCGCTCGTATATTGTACGTTTTGATGAAGCAAAACCTACTGAAGAGGTGCGAGAAGCATTAACGAAAACATTTGGTGAAGCACCAGAAGTTAAAACGTATGGCGAAAGTACTCAGCAACGAATTACTACGACGTACTTAATTGGTGATGCATCTACTGACGCGGAATCAAAAGTGGAAGCAAAGCTAAATGAAGGATTACACCTTTTGGGTACAAAGTATGAAATTATGCGCTCTGAAAAAGTGGGCGAAACAGTATCCCGTGATATTCGTGCAAAAGCAGTGTGGGCTGTTTTATTATCTTGTTTAGTAATGTTCGTATTTATATTTATACGATTTAAAAAATGGCAATATGGTTTAGGAGCTCTGCTTTCTTTATTTCACGATGTACTTATTTTACTTTCCGTGTTCATTATTTTAGATGGTCACATGCCCTTTTCATTAGAAATTACACAAGATTTTATTGCAGCTATATTAACTGTAATGAGTTATTCTATGACAGATACGGTGGTGGTATTTGACCGTATTAGAGAATATCTCACAGAGCGTAATAAAACGGACTTGCATAAGGCAGAAAGAGTCACCGTTGTTAATTACGCTTTAAATAGTACTTTAAGTCGTACTATTAATACTTCCTTAACCATATTTTTTGTGTTATTAGCTATATTTATTTTCGGCGGTGAAACAATCAGAGGCTTCTCATTTGTATTGTTAATTGGTGTTGTTATTGGAACATACTCTTCTATTTGTATCGCTACTCCAATTGTTATTGATTTAGAAAGCGATAAAGAAGAAAAAGATGAAATAAAATTATCAACTGAAAAACAAATGTTACAAAAAAGTTAAATCAATTTATTTTAAATAAAGAATAAACCCAAAGTATAAAAACTTTGGGTTTTGTTTTTGTAAATTTGTAATGTATATGTTATAAATTATTTCTCATGATCTATCAAACACTTTTATTTTTAAACCTTGGAGGTGGAGAATTATTTATTATTGTGCTTTTTATCATCTTGTTTTTTGGATCAGATAAGTTACCCGAGATAGCAAAAGGATTAGGTAAAGGCATTAGAGAAATAAATAATGCAAAAGCACAAATTCAATCAGAAATTCAAAAAAGTACCAGCGGATTTAAAGAAGAAATAGAAAAACATGCTTCCAAAATTAGATCAGAAATTGAAAATGTTGAAAAGGCAGTTAAAACACAAATCAACGATACTTCCGTTGCTGTAACAGAAGAAAGCAAAAAAATAACAGATACATTAAAAGAATAGAATAAATTAAATAAAGAATAAAAAATAAAAGAAATAGTAATAATGAAAAAAGCGAAAAATTAATTTTTCGCTTTTTTTTTGTCAATTAGATAAAATTAAGGGGGTCAGATTTAAAAAAAGTTATTTATTTTAAACATACCCCCTGTTAAAATATATCATTTATAAAAAATGTGCATAATTTTTATAGGTGTGTTATTAAAAAACTTATTTTTGTTCCGAATTTATTTTCTTAAAAAAACTTCCTAAATTTAAAAACATGGCATTTCATAGATTTAAAGCACTAGAAACGGTATTAAACAGAACACCTGTTGAAGTTATATTACCTACCAATAAGGTATCTGAATTTTTTGGATCAAACGTATTTGGTAGAGATGCCATGCAAGAATATCTTTCAGAAGAAGAGTTTAAAAGTGTGCTATCGTCAATAGAACAAGGCACCCAAATTGATCGAAAAATGGCTGAGCATGTTGCAGCTTCTATGAAAGCATGGGCTCAATCAAAAGGGGCAACTCATTATACGCACTGGTTTCAACCATTAACAGGTACAACCGCAGAAAAACACGATGCATTCTTTGAACCTACTGAAAATGGAAGAGCTATAGAACGCTTTGGAGGAAGCCAATTAGCTCAACAAGAGCCAGATGCCTCTAGTTTTCCGAATGGAGGTATTCGTAATACATTTGAAGCTCGTGGTTACACCGCTTGGGATCCCAGCTCTCCAGCATTTATAATGGGTAAAACATTATGTATACCCACTATTTTTGTTTCTTATACGGGAGAAGCGTTAGATTTTAAAACACCTTTGTTAAAAGCATTATACGCATTGGATAAGGCTGCCGTGGATGTTTGTCAATATTTTGATAAAAATGTAACTAAAGTAAGCGCAACATTGGGCTGGGAGCAAGAATATTTTTTAGTGGATGAAGCATTGTATAATGCTCGCCCTGATTTATCAATGACAGGCCGCACTTTGTTTGGACATTCCGCAGCAAAAGGGCAACAATTAGATGACCATTACTTTGGGTCAATACCAGATCGTGCAACCGCATTTATGCGTGAGTTCGAAATGGAATCATTAAAATTGGGTATTCCTATTAAAACACGTCATAATGAAGTTGCACCTAATCAGTTTGAATGTGCGCCCGTTTTTGAAGAATGTAATTTGGCCGTGGATCACAATCAATTGTTGATGGATGTGATGGAAAAAGTGTCCAAAAGACATAATTTTAGAGTATTGCTTCACGAAAAACCATTTGCAGGAGTAAATGGTAGTGGAAAACACAATAATTGGAGTATGAGTACCAATACTGGCAAAAATTTATTAAGTCCAGGTAAAACGCCTAAAACAAATTTGCAATTTCTCACCTTTTTTATTAACACCATAAAAGCTGTAAATGACAACGCAGACTTGTTACGTGCTTGCATTGCTTCCGCTAATAATGATCATCGTTTGGGAGCAAACGAAGCACCGCCAGCTATTATTTCAGCATTTTTAGGAACACAGCTTACAAGTGTATTGGATGAGTTAGAGACCAAAGTGAAATCTGGGAAAATGAGTCCTGATGAAAAAACAGCCCTAAAACTGGGTGTAGGGAAAATTCCAGATATTCTTTTAGACAATACCGATAGAAACAGAACATCACCCTTTGCTTTTACTGGTAATAAATTTGAATTTCGTGCGGTTGGTTCATCTGCTAACTGTGCTGGACCTATGATTGTACTAAATGCAATCGTTACCGATCAGTTAATAATGTTTAAAAAAGAAGTAGATGCATTGATGGCGAAAAATGTGGATAAAGATGAAGCGATTTTTCAAGTATTGAGACAATGTATCGTTGACTCTAAAAAAATACGCTTTGAAGGAAATGGATATGGAGAAGAATGGGTAATAGAAGCTAAAAAGAGAGGGTTATCGAATATCAAAACTACCCCTGAGGCCTTGAGTGCATTTGTATCAAAAAAATCATTAAGTCTGTTTGAACGTCATTCCATAATGAGTGAACGTGAACAACACGCCCGTTATGATATATATTTAGAAACCTATACAAAAAAAATACAAATAGAGTCGCGTGTAATCGGCGATCTTTCTTTAAACCACATTATACCTACGGCTATAAAATATCAAAGCTCATTGATAGAAAATGTAAAAGGGTTAAAAGAAATTATGAGTGAAGTGGAGTTTAAAAAAGTATCTAAAATTCAAATGGAAATGATTATGGATATTTCAGAACGTATTACTATTATCAAAACAAAAGTAGATGAAATGACCGAAGCTCGTAAAAAAGCAAATATAATTACAGATATAAAAAAGCAAGCAGTTGACTATTGCGAAAATGTAAAATCATACTTCGATACGATTCGTTATCATGTCGATAAATTAGAACTTCTAGTAGATGACGAAAGCTGGCCATTACCTAAATATCGGGAATTGCTATTTACAAAATAAAAAGTAAATCAAAACATTTTTATTGTATATTTAAACCAATAAGGAAGTTTTGGTTTTTTGCCATCACCTTATTTTATATTTAAATTTTATATTAAAGATATTTTAGTTATTTTAGCCCTGTCAACATTATAAAAATAAAATTTATATGAGAATATTTACAAAAATTTCTACAGCAGTAGCTGTTTGTTTATTTTTTTCCTCTACTGTTATAGCTCAAAAAATTTTTTTAGATGATGCTAATAAAGCCTATAGCAACAAAGAGTATTTTAATTCCATAGAGCTTTATAAAAAAGCATACACAAAGGTAAAGAGCAAGGAAGATAAAGCTTACGTAATTTTTAAAACTGCAGAAGCTTATCGAATGATTGGTGACAACAAACAAGCAGAATCTTGGTATACCAAAGCAATTAAAGCAAAATATCCAGATCCAAAGGCAATACTATATTTGGCTGATGCAAAAAAAGCGCTAGAGAAGTACAATGAAGCATTAATTGAATATAATAATTATAAAGCTGCTGTACCAGCAGATGCTCATGGTGAAGATGGAGCAAAATCTTGCGAATTAGCTCAGAAATGGAAAGACACACCTACTCGATATGTAGTAGAAAATGTTACGCTCATCAATACAAAAGACCCTGATTTTGCACCTACCTATGTAGATAAAAAATACAACAAGCTATATTTTACTTCTATGCGTCCAGGTGGTATAAGTAATGTTACAGATGCTACTAACGGTGAGTTATATAGTGATATTTTTGAAACTCAAATGGATAAAAATGGCAAATGGAGTACTCCTGTTGCATTGCCTGAACCAGTTAATACAAAAGATAATGAAGGATTAACTACGATATCAAAAAAAGGTGACTTGTTAATTTTTACACGTTGCTTAACTGAAAAAAATAAAATAATGCTTAATCAGTTATGGTATTCACATAAAAAAGGAAACGTATGGGATGTTCCTGTAAAAATTGAATTTTGCGTTGATACAATTGAATATGCTTCTCCAATGCTATTTGGTCCAAATAGTGAATCAATGTTATTCTCTTCAAATATGCCAGGTGGGCAAGGAGATAAAGATATTTGGTTAACAAAATATGATAAAAAAGAGAAGAAATGGGGTACACCCACTAATTTAGGTCCAGATATTAACACGTCTGGTAAAGAAGTATACCCTTTTGTACATGATGATGGTACATTGTATTTCTCTTCTGATAGCTATTTAGGTATGGGTGGCTGGGATATTTTTAAGGCAGAAAAAAAAGGAGAAGATAAATGGGGAAATGTTGTAAATATGCGCTATCCAATTAACTCAGCTGGAGATGATTTCGGAATTATATTCGAAGGGAAAAAAGAAAGAGGTTATTTATCTTCTAATCGCCAAGGCACTAAAGGTGCGGATGATATTTGGTCATTTGTATTGCCACCGCTAATTTTCACTATAGAAGGTGTTGTTAGCGATTGTAATTTTAAAGAAACCATTCCTGGTGTAGTTATAAAATTAATAGGTTCAGATGGTTCTTCTGTTGAAACAAAAACAGATGCTGCTGGGTATTACAAATTTGCAGAAAATGGTAGCGCTCGATATGTTAATTCTAATGTTTCCTATGTTATATCTACACAAGTAGGTAATGAGATAGTTACTAAACAAGCACCTGCAGGTTTTGTAAATAGTTCTGTAAAGGCAAAAGAAACAACAGTAGGAGTAGAAGAAGCAAAATTGTTTAAACATGATTTTTGTTTAGTTCCTATCGAAAGAGAAATTCGTTTTCCTGATGTATTATACGATTTAGGAAAAGCAGATTTACGCCCAGAATCAAAAGATTCATTAAATTTCTTATACAATACATTAATTGATAATCCAAGTTTTGTGATTGAATTAAGCTCACATACCGATTATCGTGGTAGTGATGCGGAAAATCAAAAATTATCTGAAGCAAGAGCAAAAAGTTGTGTTGATTATCTAATTTCAAAAGGCATACCAGCAGCAAGAATGGTAGCTAAAGGATATGGCGAAAAACGCCCTTTAGAGATTAAAAATGCAGACGGAAAAGTGTTATATACCTTAACAGAAAGTTATATTGTAAAAGAAACTAAAGGTAAATCAAAAGAAGAGTACGAAGCATTGATGCAAAAAAACAGACGTACGGTTTTCTCTGTATTACGTAAAGATTTTGTTGACCCTAACGCACCAAAGGAAGTGCCTAAAACAAAAACTAAAACAGAAGATGAAGAAACAGAACAGTAATTAAAAATAATACAAAAAACAAAAAAACATCTCGTAAAATTGCGAGATGTTTTTATTTTAAAAAATATGAATTCAGATAATAGATATTCGCGTCGGGGTGTTTCCGCATCAAAAGAAGATGTGCATGCTGCGATAGCTAAAATTGATAAAGGGTTGTTTCCAAAAGCATTTTGTAAAATAGTACCAGATTATTTAACAGGAGATGAAGAGTATTGTATAGTGATGCATGCGGATGGTGCCTGAACTAAATCATCATTAGCATATGCGTATTGGAAAGAAACAAATGATATTACAGTTTGGAAAGGGATTGCACAAGATGCCATAATAATGAATACAGATGATTTATTATGCGTAGGAGCAATAGACAACATTTTATTATCATCCACTATTGGAAGAAATAAAAATAACATACCTTCTGAAGTATTATCTGAACTAATTAATGGTACCGAAGAAGTTTTACAACAATTGCGTAATCATGGTATCGGCATCTTTTCAACAGGTGGCGAAACAGCAGATGTAGGGGATTTAGTGCGTACAATAATTGTCGATTCAACAGTGGTGTGCAGAATGAAACGTAAGGATGTAATTGATAACAGTAGAATACACCCAGGTGATGTAATTGTTGCGTTGGCTTCATTCGGACAGGCAACTTATGAAACAGAATACAATGGGGGGATGGGAAGCAATGGATTAACTTCTGCAAGACATGATGTTTTTGAAAAATCACTTGCTAAAAAATACCCTGAAAGCTATGATAAGGCAGTTCCCGAAGAGCTAGTGTATGCAGGTAAAATAAAGTTAACCGATAAAATAGATATAGATGGAGCAGCTATTACAGCAGGTAAATTAGTGCTTTCTCCCACACGTACATACGCTCCCATTATAAAAAACATAATTGATAAATACCGTAATCAAATTCATGGAATGGTTCATTGCAGTGGAGGCGCACAAACCAAAGTATTACATTTTGTAGATAACGTACATATTATAAAAGATAATTTGTTTCCAGTTCCACCATTGTTTAAATTAATTCGAGAACAAAGTAAAACAGATTGGAAGGAAATGTATAAAGTATTCAATATGGGGCATCGCATGGAATTGTATCTGCCACCAGCCATAGCAAATGATATTATTGCTATTTCTAAATCATATAATGTAGATGCTCAAATTATAGGTAGAGTAGAAAAGAGTACAACCAAAAAACTAACCATTACTACCGAGCAGGGCATTTTTGAATATTAATAACAAAACCTACTCTAAAATAGCGCTTCACCCTTTATTATTTAGTAAAAAAATTACATTTGTTTTTTTGTATTTTTGCAAAAAATAAATTTCATAAAACCATAACACCGTGTTAGAAAAATTAGCAGCAATAAAAAGACGTTGGCAAGAGGTAGAGCAAAAACTTTCAGATCC
>JBDTFR010000072.1:0-8187 GCA_039937835.1 Bacteroidia bacterium
TTGGTTTTGACGAAAGAAAAAGAGGAGGAGAAAAAGCAGCAGAAGATATGATAAAAAAAATAAATGACTTAAGTATTACCTTTAACCCTCAAACAGATATAATAGATATTGTTTGTCATAGTATGGGGTTTGCTTATGCACAAGGGATGATAGAAGTATTTAAGAAAAATAAATTTAAGCTTGGAAGATATTATATCATAGCTCCCGAAAATGCTTGTAGTGGAAGTGTTAATTTAGATGATTTTGAAGAAGTGTGGCAATATGGTAGTAATGAAGGTCCTACTGATAAAGGTGGTGATTCTATTTGGTACCAAGATGGGGTAGCACCACAGTGTGCAGTTCTTGGTTTACCTGAAAACAATAGAGTATACATATTCAAAGATGTAAAAAAGGGTTTTGTTGAAAGCCATACGATTGGTAATTATGGATGGATATTTAAAGAAATTATAGATGGACGACAAGGTTTTGTTAAAAAGAGGAATTAAAACAGTATTTATATTTTGTTTGTTTTTTATATCCTCTTGTAGTAATAGTGTTAAAAAGGTTGAAGAAAAAAAGGCTGATTTTTATGCAAATAAAAACTACAGCCATTACTCCAACATATACTCTACTTTAATTGATTCTATTAATATATACGTAGATTCATCGTTGAATGAATTTTTGGGTGAAACCCTTTGGCCTTGGGAAGTAGATTCATTAATTTGCATAAATTCTAACAATACAAAGTTAGTATCTACAATCAACAGCTCATCTGGCAGTTGTAAAAAATGCGTTTCAGATGCAATAACTAAACTATTAGGAAAGAAAATAAATGGTAAATGGTATTTTTTTAAAGGTGGAGGTACTTTAATTGTACCTCGTGATTTGGTTGGCAAAGACGAGATACATCCTTTATCTTTTCATGAGTTAAGCCAAATAGCTCGAGAAGAATTTTTAGAAAGTGCGTTAATAAAAAATGCGGCTGGTGAATATGTTGTGAATGATAAATGGATAGATGCACATTTTTATAATAATGGTTTTGCCTCAATGGGTTGGAATGAAATTAAAGATAAAGCAAAATACGATAGCGTACACTGGTATTACATACTGCATAAATGGAAAGTTAAAATTGATACAAACGAATATAAGCCTTTTCGTAGAAAAATAGAAATGAAGCCTGCTACATAAATAAAATATAATTACATCATAGCTCCCGAAAATGCGTGCAGTGGAAGTGTTAATTTAGATGATTTTGAAGAAGTATGGCAATATGGTAGTAATGAAGCCAAAGAAGGTGGTGATTCTATTTGGTACCAAGATGGGGTAGCACCACAATGCAAAATTAAGAACATTGATACAGACCCAGTAAGAGGAGGTAGGTCTTATATACCACCTGAGGTAAAAAAAGGCTTTGTAGAGAGTTATACGGTTGGTAGTTATGGATGGATATTTACTAGTAAATCTAAGATAGGGAATGTTAAAAAAAGGAATTAAGTTTATTTTAATAAGCCTGCTTTTATGCGGTAGTTGCAACTATAATTATGAAAAGAAAGTTGAAATTAAAATAAGTGATTACCAATTAAATAGTAACAAATATGTTAATGATAATTTTTATACCTATGAGAATATTTTTAACATAATCCAAGACTCTATAGAAACATATAAAAAGGCAGAACTAGCTAATTTCGTTAATATCTACGATAACTATTGGATAAAGGATTCTGTGAAATATTTAGAAATAGATTCAATGATATGTATAAATAGTGAAGGAAATAAATTGGTTGTAACGCTGAATTATTCATTGAATGCTTGCGATGATTGCATGTCAGATCTAGTATCAAACTTACTAGGAAAGAAGATAAATAATACATGGTATTTCTTTATAGGAGGAGGTCATTTGATTATTCCCAGAAACTATTATGGTAAAGATGCTATGCACCCCTTAAGTTTTCACGAATTAAGTCAAATAGCGCGAAAAAATGTTTTAGAAAGTTCATTAATAAAAAATGCAGCTGGAGAGTATATTGTAAATGATAAATGGGTAGATGCACAATTTTATCAAAATGGATTTGGTGACTATAAAACCAAAGAAGAATATGATAGTGTGCATTGGACAATGATATTAAAAAAATGGAAGTCTAGAATTGATACTAATGAATATAAACCTATGTATCGAAATGGTACACCTAAGCCTGCTGTATAGATAAAACCTACATCATAGCACCCGAAAATGCTTGTAGCGGAAGTGTAAATTTAGATGATTTTGATGAAGTATGGCAATATGGTAGTAATGAGTCAAAAGATGATATTTGGGAACAAGATGGAGTAGCACCACAATGCAAAGTTGAAAATATTGATTTGAACGCCTCGAAAGGAGGAAGGGTATATATACCACTAAATGTAAAGAAGGGTTTTGTAGCAAGTCATACCGTTGGTAGTTATGATTGGATATTTACTAAAATTATAGGGCAAGATGGCTATGTTAAAAAGAGAGAATAAGTTAATGCTTATTTTTCTTATTACAATATGTTTTTTAACAGCATGTAATAATGTAAGTAAAAATCGAGATAAGCAAGTTGTTTTTGAAAGCAAAATCAGTAAAGATTATGTTAAAAAAAAATATATAAATTATTCAAATGAATATACTGTATTAAAGGACTCTGTAAATAAATATGTAGACTCAACACTTAAATCATATTTGGGCGAATATATATGGGATTGGGAAGTAGATTCTATGATCTGCATGAACAGTGAGGGAAATAAGTTAGTAGCTACTATCAATATATCTATAGGAGCGTGCCCAAAATGCTGGTCTGATGAAATAAAAAAAATATTGGGTAAAAAAATAAATGGAGTATGGTATTTTTTTAAAGGAGGAGGAACACTAACAGTTCCTCGTAATTATTACGGCAAAGATGAGATGCATCCTTTAACGTTTCATGAGTTAAGTCAAATAGCTCGAGAAGAATTTTTAGAAAGTGCATTAATAAAAAGTGCGACTGGTGAATATGTTGTAAATGATAAATGGATAGATGCACATTTTTATCAAAATGGATATGGTAGTTATAAAACCAAAGTAGAATACGATAGCGTACACTGGATTATGATTTTACAAAAATGGAAAGTGAAAATTGATACCAACGAATATAAGCACTTCCGTAGAAAAGTAACACCCAAACCAGCCGTATAATTAAAACCTTCCTAAAAATAGCCCTCGAGAATGCTTGTAGCGGAAGTGTCAATTTAGATGATTTTGAAGAAGTGTGGCAATATGGTTGTAATGAATTAAAAGATGTTATTTGGGAACAAGATGGAGTAGCACCACAATGTAAAATCGAAAATATTGATTTAAACCCAACAAAAGGAGGTAGGGTATATATACCACCAGAAGTCAAAAAAGGCTTTGTTGAAAGCTATACGATTGGTAACTATGGATGGATATTTAAACAAGAAAAAGATGAAAGTGTTAAAAAAAGAAATTAAGTTTATTTTAATAAGTTTATTGTTCTATAGTAGCTGTAATTACAATAGTGAGAAAATAGATGTAATTAAAATTAGTGATTACCAATTAAATAGCAATAAGTACGTTGTTAATAATTTTAATCGATATTCAAATATATACGTTCTATTAAATGACTCATTAAACATGTATGTGGATTCTTTACTTAAAGTATTTAATACAGAATATAATAGTGAATGGCAAGTAGATTCAATGCTTGTAATTAATTCAGCGAATGATAAGTTAGTGGCTACTATTAATATTTCAATAGATACTTGTAATCATTGTGAAATGGATCAGGTATCAAAATTATTAGGAAAGAAAATAAACGGTATATGGTATTTCTTTATGGGGGGGGCATTTGGCTGTTCCTCGTGATATGTTTGGCAAAGACGAGATGCACCCTTTAACGTTTCATGAGTTAAGTCAAATAGCTCGAGAAGAATTTTTAGAAAGTGCATTAATAAAAAATGCAGCTGGTGAATATGTTGTAAATGATAAGTGGATTGATGCACATTTTTATCAAAATGGATATGGGGATTATAAAACCAAAGAAGAATATGATAGCGTACATTGGAATGTAATATTAAAAAAATGGAAAGTGAAAATTGATACAAATGAATACAAGCCTTTCCATAGAAAAATAGAAACCAAGCCAGCCACATAAATTAAAACCTCCATACATCATAGCCCCAGAAAATGCTTGTAGCGGCAGTGTTAATTTAGATGACTTTGAAGAAGAGAATTATGGCAATATGGTTTAATAAACGCTCCTAGATAACCAATCCCAGCATTTCAAAAAAAAATTCAGGAATTACCCCAATAAACTAATAAATATCTTTAATAGATAAGCTATCAATTAGCTAAATTATTTATTAATTTTAGCATTAATAATTAATTTTTTAATTTAACATTAAAACTAAAATAGATATGGCAACAATTAGACTAGGAGACGAAGCTCCTAACTTTACAGCTCAAACATCAGAGGGTGAAATTAATTTTCACAACTGGATAGGCAATCATTGGGCAATATTATTTTCTCACCCAGCAGATTATACACCGGTGTGTACGACTGAACTTGGGACAGTAGCAAAATATAAAAAAGAATTTGACAAAAGAAATGTTAAAGTTATTGCATTAAGTGTTGATGGGTTAGAGTCACACAAAGGTTGGATTAAAGACATTAATGAAACTCAAAACACTACTGTTAATTTTCCAATTATTGCAGATGAAGACAAAAAAGTGGCAACGCTTTATGACATGATTCACCCCAATGCCGATAATACACATACTGTACGCTCCGTTTTTGTTATTAGTCCTGATAAAAAAGTGAAGTTAATGCTTACTTATCCTGCATCTACAGGAAGAGACTTTGATGAGTTATTAAGAGTAATTGATTCACTTCAATTGACTGCTAACCATAAAGTAGCAACGCCTGCTAATTGGAAAAATGGAGATGATTGTGTAATCGTTCCTTCTATTACAAAAGAGCAACTCGCTGAAAATTTTCCAAAAGGATTTAAAGAAATTAAGCCTTATTTAAGGGTTACTCCGCAACCCAATTTATAGTAAAATGTAAAATCGTGTAATAATTACTTTTATTATTACACGATTTTTTATTCTTATAATACCTTAGATACAATTAGCTTTCAAATATCTATTGTAAGGAGGCTTAATTTTCTGAAAAAAAATGAATATATACACTGCTAAAAATCATTAGGTAGAATGGCTGAAAACATAGATTTTAGTAGGGTATAACACTAATCTAACATAAAAAGAATGTAAATAGGTAATTTTTATATTACTTATTTTTATCAAAAAAATTGTTTTATCAATATAATCTTTATTACATTTGCCTAAAGTCTTTAACAATAAATGAAAAAACAAGTATTAAATAACAATTGGTGGTGGTGTTCTATAAATAAGAACGGCACAAATATTATTTAATAATGCAATAGATATATTTAACTTTAAACGCCTGTTCTTGATAAAAGAACGGGCGTTTTTTATTTTTATGAAATAGACAGATGAATTACAAATTAAACACTACCTATATAAAATACTTGGCAGATACGTTTACGCCGGTAAGTATTTATTTGAAATTACGCGATAAGTTTCCAAATAGTATTTTATTGGAAAGTTCCGACTATCATGGGAATGATAATAGCTTTTCTTTTATTTGCTGTAAGTCAATTGCAACGTTTAAAGTAGAAAATGAAGTTATATCGAGTACTTATCCTGATGGTAAAACAGTGATAAAAAAAGTCGATGCTGCTACATCCATTCCGAATGAATTAATGGCATTTTCCGGCAACTTTACAATTGATAAAAATGACTTTAAATTTATTAATAATGGGTTGTTCGGTTATATTTCATATGATGCTGTTCGCTATTTCGAATCAGTAACCATTGCACAACCAAAAGCGGAAGCTAAAAAAATACCCGATGTTTTATATAACATTTATCAATACGTAATAGCCATTGATCACTTTAAAGAAGAAATATACCTTTTTGAACATTCAATAGAAAATAAAGAACAGGGTTTAGCACCAATAGAAAAAATAATATTTAATAAAAATTTTGCAACCTATTCTTTTCAGACTACAAATTCAGAAGAATCGAATTTTACAGATGAAGAATTTTTGGAAGTAATAAAAAAAGGAAAGGCGCATGCAAAAAGAGGTGATGTTTTTCAATTAGTACTTTCCAGACAATTTTCACAACGTTTTCAAGGCGATGATTTTAATGTTTATAGAGCCTTGCGTTCTATTAATCCATCGCCATATTTATTTTATTTCGATTATGGCAATTTTAAACTTTTTGGTTCTTCTCCAGAAGCTCAGCTCGTCATTAAAAATAATTCAGCTTTTCTTTATCCCATTGCAGGTACCTTTAAAAGAACAGATAGTGATGAAGCAGATGCGCTATTGGCAGAAAAATTAAAAGCAGATGCAAAAGAAAATGCAGAACATGTAATGCTGGTAGATTTAGCTAGAAATGATTTAAGCCGAAATTGTACTGATGTGAAGGTGGAAGCCTTTCGTGAAATACAATTTTATTCGCATGTCATCCATTTGGTTTCTAAAGTGAGCGGTAAGTTAAAAAGTACCAATCATACAATGAAATTGGTTGCCGATACTTTTCCCGCGGGTACATTAAGTGGCGCACCCAAACACCAAGCCTTGCAACTAATTGATAAGTATGAAAAAGGAAATAGAAGTTTTTATGGAGGTTGCATTGGCTTTATGGGTTTTGATGGTTCTTTTAATCATGCAATTATGATTCGTTCTTTTTTAAGTAAGAATAATAATTTATTTTATCAGGCAGGTGCGGGAATAGTAGAATCCTCAAATGAGCAAAGTGAACTCCAAGAAGTGAACAATAAACTAGAAGCATTAAAGAAAGCAATTGCATTAGCAAAAACAATATAACCTTTTCTTATTTATTCAAATGAAGGGATTAGAAATGATTATTAATAATTTTAGCAATAAAAAATTTATAAAATGAAAATATTGGTATTTGATAATTACGATAGTTTTACTTACAACTTAGTACATTATCTCGAAAAAGTTACGGATATGGAAATACAAGTACATCGTAATGATAAAATAAAGTTAGAGGAGATAGAAGAATTTGATAAAATATTACTTTCTCCAGGCCCAGGAATTCCATCAGAAGCGGGCATATTGTTAGAAGTAATTAAAAAATATTCCGCTACTAAAAGTATATTGGGTGTATGCCTTGGGCAACAAGCTATTGCCGAAGCTTTTGGTGGATCACTTAGTAATTTAGATGCAGTCTTTCACGGTGTTGCTACACCAATAGATATTATTGCGGATGATAGTCTGTTTAAAAACATACCTAAAAAAATAAATGCTGGCCGTTATCATTCTTGGATAGTGAATAAAAATGATTTTCCAAAAGAATTAGAAATTACTGCTTTTGATAAAACGGGAAATATTATGGGCTTAAGGCATAGGACACTTGATGTAAAAGGGGTGCAGTTTCATCCGGAAAGTATATTAACCGAACATGGATTACAAATTATTCAAAACTGGGTAACTGCTAAATGAAAGATATTTTAAATTCGTTATTCGATAATAATACACTTTCTCAAGCCCAAGCTAAAGAAGTGCTGATTAATATTGCGAAAGAAAAGTACAATACTTCTCAAGTAGCAGCATTTATGTCAGTTTACTTAATGCGCCCCATAACAGTGCAGGAGCTGAAAGGGTTTCAACAAGCCATGCTCGAGTTGTGTTTGAAAGTTGATTTTAGTGATCATGAAACCATTGATATTGTGGGGACAGGCGGCGATGGAAAAGATAGTTTTAATATTTCTACATTGGCTTGTTTTATTACTGCAGGAGCAGGCATAAAAGTGGCAAAGCATGGTAACTATGGGGTGTCTTCCATAAGCGGCTCCTCAAATGTATTAGAGGCCGTAGGTTATAAATTTACAAATGATGAACAGGTACTTCAAAAAAAATTAGATACTGCAGGCATTTGTTTTATGCATGCTCCCTTATTTCATCCGGCAATGAAATGTGTAGCACCCATTAGAAAGGATTTAGGTGTAAGAACATTTTTTAACATATTAGGGCCTATTGTAAATCCTAGTTTTCCTACTTATCGTTTAATTGGCGTGTATAATATGGAGTTGGCTCGCTTATATAATTATTTATTACAAGGTGCTCCAGAAAAATATG
>JBDTFR010000073.1:0-6821 GCA_039937835.1 Bacteroidia bacterium
TTTTGGTTCTTAACTTGGTTAATTTAACCAGGTTAGCAGCCTTGTGTTCAAATTTTATCAATGCAATATTTTTTATTCTATTAGCTAAATGTAAAAATAAGAGCCTGAGTTTTTGAGCAAGCTCTAAATAAGTATATTGTAGCACTTCATTAAATTTTTGTTGGATCTATATTTTCTTTTTTTGAAAGCAAATAAAAACTAGAATTTAAATTAGGGGCAATATCATTTTCTAAATTCACTTAGTATTGTCATAATAGAAAGCGCAATGGCATCCCTACATTTAAAAAACAAACAATTTGTAGATTTCAAATTTCATCAAAGCAAAAATATGCAATCGATTGCTATTTTATAACTAGGCTTTAAAATTTTCTTAAAAACGGTATGTTTATAAACTGATAACCTAAAGCGATAGATTTGAATTTGAAAGTTCTGTTAAATATTTATACGTATCTCAAGTTCATAAACAGTCGCCATTTTAAAATAATTGTAAATGGCTCCTTAATTGTATTCATATAGTTTATAAATTTCCTTAATCTTGTTATACATTATTATTTTATGACTGATCATAAATCTCTCTATACAAGAATACAAAACAAGTACATTGTACTTATTTTGATCGTTTTAATTGGGGTTTTCTTGTTAATAGCCTCTCAACGAATTATAGCTCCTTTGCTTTCAGCAGCAATACTTTATATTCTTTTCAGACCTCTCTTTCTTTACTTTTCAACTAAAAAAAAGCTCAATGCCTCTCTTAGTGCGGCAATCGTTATTTCAATTTCTTTTCTTGTACTCGTAGTACCTTTATCGGGATTAAGTTTTATGATCATTCATAAAATTGCTGCTTTTCAAAACCCCGATTCTTTACAGCAAATTGTGGAAAAAATTCAGCAAGCAGCTGGGCCCAATATTAATTTAAAGGATATGGTTACAAAAAGTGTAAATGATATATCTAAATGGGCACTTGGCGCTGTTTCTGTTTTTGTGAGTAACGCCGTTAGCGTTTTTATTTCATTGATCGTCTTATACTTCACTTTATTTTTTATGTTTCAATCGCATAAAGAATTTGAAAACGCATTACTTAAATACTTGCCATTTGATAAAAAAGATAGTTTACGTTTTGGAACAGAATTGAAGAACATGACCTATTCAAATATTTTAGGGCAAGGCTTAATTGGCTTATCTCAAGGAATTATTGTAGCGATTGGATTTTTAATTTTTGGTATTCCTGACGCGATTTTTTGGGGTTTTATATCCATATTCGTATGTTTTTTACCGGTGGTGGGTGCTCCAATTATTTTTGTGCCTGCAGGTATTATTGAGTTGATAAATGGAAATACCGTTGCTGGAGTAGGTATTTTAATATGGGGAGCTGTGCTGGTTACGTTAGTAGATAATTTTTTACGACAATTCATTTCTAAAAAAATAGCAGATACACATCCACTTATCACCATTATTGGGGTAATTATTGGAATTCCTGTTTTTGGTCTAATTGGTCTTGTAATAGGCCCCTTCATGATTTCTTTTTTTATTCTGCTTTTTAAGATGTATGAAAATAATCATTTAGTTGAAAAAGAACCGCTGGTTCATATAAATCAAACTCATAAAAAAAAGGATTTAGAAAAGTAATATTAACGAGTTTAAGATTACCATTAATTGAGTATTTAGTTATAGAAGAGAAATATCAGTTTATTTTATTTATAATAAATCCAACTCTTATATTGAGTTTTCCGCCCTCGTCGATATCAGCTTTATATTTTCGGTTGAGTTGGTGTCTTGTTTTTTCCAAGAAAGCAACACAAATTTCTATCAACTTTCGAAATCAAATTCAACAGCATTCATCAGTTGCAAAAATTCTCAAAACTGATTTGTCTGCTATAAATTTTAATTCAGCTTACATTTTTTTAGTTTAACCTTTTAAAAATTTTTGCGTATACCGTTTCATCCTCTGATTTTATAATTACGTCTTTCGTGCTGATTTACCTGATAATTTAAGCTTCGTATTTGATAATTCCGTTGAAACTATGAGTTTTCAATTAAAAATAGATAAAATATGACAACAAATTACAAACGAATTAATTCAATAGTACTGTCTTTCTTAATTGGTTGTAACGTGTTTGCCCAAAATGGGCCTGGAGGAGTTGGAAGCACAGATGGTACAAGCGTCTTAACACATTGGTTAGATGCCTCGTCAGTTAGCAATGTAAATGTTGCTACCTGGCCTGATAAAAGCGGTTATAATAATGGAGCTTCAGGAACAGGTGCTCAGTTGAAAACCAACGAAATAAATGGACAGCCCGCAGTAAAATTCGATGGATCCAGTAGAACCTATTATGTTGACGGTAAGATATCTAATCCTTACACTATATTTTCAGTTGCCAAACAAGATGGAGGAAATCACAGTCGTCTTATCGCTTCAAACGACAATAACTGGTTATTTGGTTATTGGGGAGGACTTGAGGACGTATGGCACCCGGATACTTGGGTAAGTTATCCTGGTCAGAATGTTACCGGTAATCCTGCTATTTACACAGGTACAAGTAATGGTTCCACTTCTTCATTTTACAAAAATGGAAACTTAATTGCCAATAGTGGCGGTGTAAGCGCCCCTGATAAGTTACGTTTAGGAGGATGGCGAGATTACAATGAACTTTCCGATGGAAAAATTTCCGAAGTGATTGTCTATTCAACTGTATTGAATTCCGTTCAACGCATATTGGTTGAAAACTACCTGAACGCCAAATACAATTTGCCTATTGCAACTGATAAATATGCACAACCTTCAGCAACGGCTTATATCAAAGGTGTGTCGGGTATTGGAAAAGAAGATGGGAATACTAATCCTATTGCAAATGCAGGTGGTTTCGTAATCAACAACGTTTCATTTTTACAGGATGATGGCGATTATATTCTTGCTGGTTACGACTTAAGTGATAATTCAGTTACAACTTACAATGATTTGCCAGTTGGTGTTGTAAGAAGGTTTGCCCGTGATTGGTTCGTAGATTTCACGGATGCGAATGCCAATAACGGCGTTATAGATCTGGGATTTAAAATGAGCGAAACAGGATATAAAGGAATGCCTTCAGGTAGTGGTTATAAATTACTGTATCGTGCAACAGAAAGTGGTAACTATACAGTAATTAATTCTGTTCCTACTATTTTTGGTGATCATATAACATTTAGCAATATTAATACTTCTACATTAGATAACGGTTATTATACACTGGCGTTACCTGCGGCAACTCCATTAACTATCGTTGACATTACTACCCTACAAGCTAGCCTGGATACTATAAGTGCAGGACGATTGAATAATAACATCATTACTGTTAAGATCTCTACAGTTGGTGATTCACTTGCAGATACGTTAAACTCAACTACATTCAATAACATAGGGACTACAAAAAATTCTGATATAACCAACTACTATTTATATGCGGGTACAAGCCCCAATTTTGTAGCAGCCACTCTATTAGCTACCTCTTCCGATATTAATTTGCTGACATTTTCAGCGATGCCACTGCCTTATGGAGATAGTTATTTCTTTTTAACGGCAGACATTCATCCGTTGGCAACAGTGAAGGATACCGTAGATGGCCAATGTACATTGGTAACATTAAGCAGCGGTTCAATCGTCCCTTCCATTACTTCTCCTGCGGGTTATCGCATCATTACTCCTGTGCTTTATTGTCTCCCTTACACAAATGGAAATTGCTGCCAAACAGGAATTTCTAATTTTACGAGCAATAATATAAATAACTCTTCTACTCCTGATAATCAATATTCTAATTATACAAATCTTGCTGTAGAAGCTTATAAAAATGAACCATTAAATTTTTCCATTACTACCCGCGATAATATGATTTCAACCATTTGGGTAGATTGGAATAAGGACGGTATTTTTGATAATATCAATGAACAAATGTTCCATTCGGGAATTTATGATGATAAACTTAATGGTTCCTTTATTATTCCTGCTTCGGTAGTTGAGGGTGATAGTGTTAGAATGAGAGTAGGTACAGGATATAGAAGTCAACCGATGACAGACCCTTGTTTTCAGTTAGAACATGCGGAATGGGAGGACTACACTTTAAAAATAAAAAATTCTGTTAACATGACGTATACTGCTAATGCTATCACACAGAGTGATACGGCGGATGTAGCAAGAGGCGATGTAGATAAAATAATGCTAAGGGTAGTGGTGGAAACCAACGGTAATTTAAATCCGCTGAACATTACTAATTTTGATTTTAATACCTTGGGATCTTCCAACAGTGTTAAAGATATAAGCAACTACAAACTATTTAAAGGTGATAAAGATTCTACTTTCAGCAATGCAACGTTGGTTGGGCAAGCAAATTCACTGGCTGGATTATCCTTTTCAGCTATTCGATTATTCTCAGAAAAAAATTATTTCTGGTTAACATACGATATAAGTGACTTCGCCGCATTTGATAATAAAGTGGATGCGGGAATCACTGCGATCATCATGGATGGTGGTGTAGGACGTGTAGTTGCTTCAACACCAAATCCATTAGGAAAAAGAACAATTACACCTTGTCACCCTACTTTGATAGCAAATTGTTGCAACTATGGTATAAACAAAGTCTCATTTAATTATGGCTCTGAAAATACTACAGGTTATGATAATTATACGGATTATAGCCATACCATTGGTACGAATACATTTGCTGATGATAGTGTACATTTTTCAATTGCGAATAATAACGATCAGCACATCGCTATTTGGGTAGACTGGAATAAGAATCGTGACTTTGAAAGTTCGGAACAAGTATACACTGGCTATAACAATACAACTGGAGTATTCTCGGGAGATTTTCAGGTTCCTAGTTTTATGACGAGCCCTGACACCGTTAAAATTCGCATTGCAACAGGAAATACACCACCCACTCCTTGCACGAGTCAGTATGGAGAATTTGAAGATTATGCGTTGTTTATCAACACGCCTAAAGCAATGATCCATGATTCTTCTTCCGTATTTCAGGATGCATCCAATGGAAATACGATCGGAAATAATGTGATAAAAGGGACGGACAATAATTTGGTGTTGGGAGTGAATGTGTTTACAAAAGGTAATTTGTTGCCCGTTAAAATAAACGCATTGGTACTAAACACCAATGGTACTGCAAATACCAGTGACATAACAAAATACAGCTTATATTTTGGAGGGCTTAATCCTATTTTTGCAAATGCGAAACTTATTAAATCGGTGTCAGCAATCGATACGTTGCGTTTTGATGCGTTGCAAATGGGAACTGGCAAAAATTATTTTTGGTTGGCCATAGATGTGGATAAGAATGCTGTTACTGGCAACCAGTTGGATTTTGAGTGTACTTCTATTTTTATCGATTCCATTTGGAAAACACCATCTATAATAGCTCCGACAGGTTATTATGTTGTAGCGGAAGACCAATACCCATTTGGTAACAATAGTTGGATTGCTTATGCTTTTGATGGTTATAATTTTGATACATACAAAGGTTATTATTCTGTTGGTGGATTAGATTTTAATTCTCGAGATTCATGGAATGCTGGTGGTAGTCCTTCCTCTGCACTAGGTTATTCAGGCTTACCTGTAGGGAATGATAACCATTCCGTTCAATATAAACGGAAAGGTTTTCCAAACGGAAAATACCAGTTAGATATTCCCGGTCATGACGATGACGTAACAGTTTATCTTAATGGTGTGAGTATATTCGTTCATCATGGATGTTGTGATTCTCATACGAACATTTGGACTGGCATTTTAGATGCTTCAAGTAAAATTACCTATGCCTGGCAAGAAGGCGGTGGAGAGTCTTATGGAGCACTTAAATTTACGCTGCTTTGTAATCCTACAACCAGTGATACAACCGCTATCACTTGCAATAGCTTTACATGGTATGGCAACACCTACACTTTATCAGGTAACCCAACTAGAATAATTCCAAATGCTGAAGGGTGTGATTCTACCATTACCTTGCATTTAACAATCAACAGTACTGCTAGTGATACAACTGCAATCGCTTGTAATAGTTTTACATGGTATGGAAGCACGTACACAACTTCTGGTACTCCATCACGGATTATTAAAAATGCTAAAGGATGTGATTCGATTATTACCTTGCATTTAACAATCAACAAGGTTACGAGTGGCGATACAACCGCAATCGCTTGTAATAGTTTTACATGGTATGGAAGCACGTACACAGTTTCTGGTAATCAAACTAGAATAATTCCAAATACTAAAGGTTGTGATTCTACTATTACCCTGCATTTAACAATTAACAAGGCAACGAGTGGCGATACAACAGCAATAGCTTGTAATAGTTTTACATGGTATGGAAACACGTACACAACTTCTGGTACTACATCACGGATTATTAAAAATGCTAAAGGATGCGATTCTACTATTACCTTGCATTTAACAATTAACTACAGTACTACAAATGATACAACTGCAACAGCTTGTAATAGTTTTACATGGTATGGAAGCACATACACAACTTCTGGTACTCCATCACGAATTATTAAAAATGCTAAGGGATGTGATTCTACTATTACCTTGCATTTAACAATCAACAAGGGAACGACTGGCGATACAACCGCAACAGCTTGTAATAGTTTTACATGGTATGGAAACACGTATACAACTTCTGGTAATCAAACTAGAATAATTCTAAATGCTAAGGGATGTGATTCTACTATTACCTTGCATTTAACAATCAATAAGGCGACGAATGGCGATACAACTGCAATCGCTTGTAATAGTTTTACATGGTATGGTAATACGTATACAAGTTCAGGTAATCCATCACGAA
>JBDTFR010000074.1:0-8134 GCA_039937835.1 Bacteroidia bacterium
TTTTGATTGTTTTCATTTTTCAAGTAAGGGTGATTGATATACGAAGGCGAACCGATAGCAGGCATAAAATTGATATTGCCACCAGCTAACTGAATGCTTCCAGCTTGCAGGTCTAACGTATCTAAAACCTTAATATTTGTACCCGAATTAATTTTTACAATTGTATTTGGTTTATTAATAATGGTATGGTAAAACACAATAGAATCGGTAGTACCACTTATGGAAACAATAGGTAATTTAGGTTGAAAAATAAAAGTAGATGTAGGACTTGTTTTGCTTGACTGTTCGCATATTAATGGATCATTACAGGTTAAATTGCCTGTTAAACTGATGGTACCATTGTTACGAACCCATAATGGACCTTGTGATTTTTTAATAAACAGATTACCATCGATGTGCAACAAGGTTGATGGAGCAATATACATGTTTGTTTTTCCATCAACTAACAGTCCTTCCTGACCAGTAATGCCCAATTGTGCATTGGAAGTAGAACTAAAAAAAAGTAATAGAATAGAATATATAAAAATGGATCTCATTACGGAAGTTTAATTATATAGGCTAAAGCATAATAAGAAGGGCGATTTTCATGAGCTTGAGCTGCATCTTGGGGAGTAGAGGGGTCTATAACAATAGATTGTGCATCGGTAGTTGCAGCAAAACTTCTTCCTTGTCCGCATTTCGCTCCAGTTAAACATAAAGGAGGCTCATCTTTATCATTATTACTAACCTGAGATGATATTTCGTGGCTATGTGGGGCGTTTGTATGCGTATGACTTGGCAATCCAGATTCTAACGGACCTAAATAATATTTGTTAAGACCTCCGACATCTCCCATTTTGTAGTTACTATTCTCTGCTTCGTCTCGTGCAGGTTTTATATTCTGCCCTACCCCTACTATGAATCTTCCTCTTAGATCTGGTGTTACAAAAGAGCCAATAGTTCCCCCATCACATAAAGCCCATCCAGCAGGCAACATAGAAAGGTCTCCGCTCCACATCATTATGGCGCCCGTGGGAACCAAAGCATTTGTTGAGAAACCATTAATATTCAAGGAATTGGCACTAACAATAGTACTCGACTTAATATCACCATTCACATCGAGCGTTGCTTGTGGGTTCGGTACGCCAATACCCACCTTTGTTACCACTGGGCTGGTATACATCACATCGGGAGCTGAAGCGCTTCCTTTTGTTAAAAAAGGGTTTATAGCATACCATTGATTTCCTGGAGCGGTATCAATATTCATGTAAAATAAATTGGCATCCAAATCAAAAACCATTAATCCTTTTGCTGGTTTAACAATGGCAAGGCGTTGCGCTTCTGTTAACTCAGGGATAATAAGTCCGGAGCCGCTTGGCTTAGACATTATATGCAAAGAAGCTGAACTATCAGGAGTAATGGTATTAATACCTACTTGTGCAAATCCATTTATAGAAAGTGCAGATATCAATACGATTACGAAAGCAAATTGATGTAATTTCATGAACTATTTTTTAAAAAATAAAAAGCAAATTTAGTTCAATTTATTTTAATACTGGAATAATTGCTTTATTTAATTTAGTGTTTCGAGTGTGCTAATAATCAAGGACTTTAATAAATTTATTTTTTAAAAATACATTTAGTTGAAATACTCTATTGTATCATTAACTTTCAACTTTCTTAATATAATTTAAAACTCAAACATATAACTAGATAATTTAAGTAATAGAATGGTGGCTATTATGTAAATATTTTTTTATCAATTTAATATAAAAAAAATACCCATTACGGAAGCTTTATTATATAAGCTAAAACGTAATACGGAGGACGATTTTCATGAATCTGACCAGTTAAACCATCTGTAGTTCCATCACCTGTAACACCAGTATGGATATGATTACCAGCAAACTGAGTATCTACTCCTCCTCCTACCGCATTTGGTCGCAAAATTCCGTCTATGTCTTTACCAATTTTTCCTTCTTTCATTGATATAGACGCTGACGTGTGTTTATGATCACCTGGGTTAGAGATACTAGATCCATCAATACCAGCGCCGATTATATGACTATGTTTTGGCAATTCTGCTTTTAATAATGTATGCCCTACCTCCCCACCAATATTTTTAACAGCACCATAATTAATAGTTGTACCATCAGCTGCAGCAGCTACAGGAGAAGCACTAGCATTCTTGTCAAAACCTACAATAAACCGTCCTCTTAAATCTGGCGTTAAAAATGAACCAATAGTAGCACCATCACATAACGCCCAGCCAGCAGGCAACGCAGCAGGATCACCACTCCACATCATGATGGCTCCTGAAGGAACCAATGCATTTGCTGAAAAACCATCTACTGACAATGTTTTTGTATGAGTTTCTCCATTTACATCTAAAGCAGATTGAGGGCTATTCGTCCCAATTCCTATCTTCGTTACAACCGTACTAGTATACATAACATCGGCAGTTGAGGCGCTTCCTTTTGTTAAAAAAGGATTTATTGCATACCATTGATTTCCTGGGGCAGTACCCATATTCATATAAAATAAATTGGCATCCAAATCAAAGACCATTAAGCCTTTTGCTGGCTTGGCAATGGCAAGGCGTTGCGCTTCTGTTAACTCAGGAATAATAAGTCCAGAGCCGCTTGGTTTAGAAACAATATGTAAAGAGGCAGAACTATCAGGAGTAATGGTATTAATGCCTACCTGAGCAAATCCGTTTATAGAAAATGCGCATAGCAATATTATTATAGAGGAAGCTAGTCGACTTTGTTTCATGAACTATTTTTTTTAAATAAGGGGTAAATTTAGTTGAATTTATTTTAATGCTATAATAATTGATTTATTTAATTTACTTTTGCGAAAGTGTTAATAATCAAGCCCCACAAATGCGTTATGTTGCCTTAATTCTACTGAATTTTACATTTTCAATTCTGTATTCTCAAAATGAAATTATAGTAAATCAATATAGTCATTCTATTTTTGCTATCAATCCAGCTATAAGCAGTTTATCGGAGCAAGGGGAGGCAGATCTTTATTATAAAAAATTATGGGGAGGTTTTTCGGATTCACCAGAATTTTCTCAACTAACCTTATTTGGTCCAGTAAAAAATAAAAAGATAGGCTTTGGGCTTAATCTTTCTTATCAACAAATTGGGCTTTTCTCCTACTTAAATGCACAAGGTTCTTTTTCTTATAAATTAAAATTGAACGATCTCCATTTTTTAAGTTTCGGTTTACAAACTGGGATAAAACGGTTACAAATAAATTTTAGTAAGATAAATGCAAAAGACCCAGATGAATTAATAGACTTTCCACAATACCAATCGAGCACATTACCTACAGCAGATTTTTCAATTGCTTATAAATACAAAACTCTGTTGGTTTTTGTGGCAGCTAATCAATTGTTACAAAATAACTTTAAGTATCACGATGCTACTTTCCAACCTACACTAAAATCTCAACTTGTTCCTTATTATTTGATGGGTGTTAAGTGGGACATGGCACTCTCTAATTCTTTAAATAACTCGGCTACTTTAATAACGCGCAGCCATCAAGGCTTACCCATACAAATAGAAATTTTAGATGTTATTACGTGGCGACAAAAATTCTCAATTGGTTTGGGTTACAGGCAATCAAGCTGTGTTTATGCATTGGGAAGAGTTCAAGTTTCACAAGGCTTAACGGTAGGTTATAGTTATGAATATACAACCAATCAATTAAATAGATACACCACCGGAGGGCATGAAATAAATATTTGTTATCAATTTAATAGAAGTAATAAAGAAGATGATTCGCAAAAGAAACTATCCAATAAAAATATAACTGCTATTTATGAAGAGCTCGATTTAATAAATAAAAAATTAGATTTTACTACCAAAGCAACTAACAATTTTGAAAAAGAGATTAGTCAATTAAAAAAAGATTTAGATTCATTAAAAAGCTACAGCGCTAAACCTGAAAAACAAAAACCAAAAGTAGATAGTCTTGGTAAAGAATTAAACCAACCTCCAGCTGGCTTACTTAATGTAGGTGTACAAAATATGAGCAAACATTCTGTTAATCCAGAAATGGAAAATACTACAAATACGAATGATCGCATTGATAAACAGGATAAACAAATTAATGAGTTACAAAATAAATTAGATAATATTCTAAAACTTAATTCGAATAATGGAGCTAGTAAAGATGAAAATGATTTTGACAGCCTAAATAAAGGGATGGTAAAGCTGAGAGAAGAAGTAGATAAATTAAAAATAGAATGGGTAGGCTTAAATGAAACAAAACTTGTTATAGATTCATTAAACGCTTTTAATAGCAATAATTTTGATGAAGGTAAAAATAATAAGGTAATACTTAAAAATGATAAATCAACCTCAAGCCAACAAAAAATTATTCCGAAAAGAAAGAAGAAAAGTGTGTTTAATAAATGGTTTAAAAAGAACAGTAAAAAAAGTAACACTCCTCCAATTAAAAGAAAGCCTGTAAGCAATGTAAAAAAAACGAGCGAAAAAGAAGTGTTAGAGGCATCTAGTAATGATGTTAAAGATGAAAATCTATTTAAAATGGAATTTTCAATAAAAGATAATAAAACCTCAAAGCCTTTACCATGTGAAATTACATTGATGGAAATGGATACTAAAAATACTACTTCAATAAAAAAAAATAGTATTGGTAGTTGGCAAGGCATGCTGAAAAAAGACAAAACCTATAAGTTGACGGTCACTTCTTTAGGCTATCAAAATGTGGAAAGAGAGGTAAACTCAAAAAATAGCGAAACAATTGATATATCAATGAATGCGCTAAAAAAAGGTGATAATTTTATTATGAAAAGTATTTATTTTCATCCAAATTCCTTTGCACTTAAAAAAGAATCGGAAAAAGAACTTCAAGAATTATTAGATTACTTAACAGAAAATCCATCTGTATCAATTGAAATACAAGGGCACACCAATGGAGATTTAAAAATTTATAAAAATAAAAAATTTCAAGATTTAGGTGTAGAATGGAATTTTAAAGGTAGTTCAAAAAAATTATCAGCCAATAGAGCCGAAGTAATAAAAAAACACTTAGTTGAAAATGGTATTGCTGCTGAGCGACTTACCATAAAAGGATTTGGAGGGAGTGTACCCATTGTTGAAAAACCGGAAACAATGGCAGAAGGACAAAAAAATATTAGAGTGGAAATTAAAATTATAAAAAATTAATCGCTCTCTAATTCTATTTATAAACTTAAACTAATTATACTATTATGTGTCTCAAAAATTTTACAGCTATTTTATTTTTCAATTGTTTTACAACCGTTGCTTTTACTCAAACTAGTCAAGAAGCTGCATTTAAATTATTAAAAACAGATATACTAAAATTAAAAAACAATACCATTCCTTTTTCTTTTAACAGCTGGGCTGATTTAAAAACTTCTATCAATAATATTAAACAAGATAGCTTATCTACAAAAGAAATTGATTATTTATATCCTGTATTTCAAGCGGGGGTAAATAGTCAAAATAGCATGGTGCGACAAATAGCAGCAGAGATCTGGTGCAGATGCATTGGTGAAAACAGCATCTTAACTAATAATGCAGTTACTAAATTGCAACAATTTAAACAAACTGATTTTACTGACAGTGCCAAATTTTATTTAAAAATGGGCTTGAATAATGCTACCAATAATATAGGCTCCATAGCCAAATTAACTGCTTTTGTTTGTGGAAATACATGTATAGAAGACTTGCAAAATGTAGTGCTAAAACAAAATATCAGTAAGTTTGATAAAAAGGATATTAAACTGGCATTATTGAGAGCTGGTGAAATCCATAACGAACAACGTTTAATACAATCAGCAAAAGAACAAGTAGTAAATGATAATTTTGTTTACAACTTGGTAGATGATTTAACTTATACGCACAACAAATTAATTTTTGATTATTTATTAGAGATAATAATGAGAGAAGATAAAAATTGTACAAGTGCTAATAACGATAATCCAGAACCCATGAATTGTGCGTATCGATTAATAGAAAAAATTGCACCATTTATTAATGATTTTCCAGCAAAAGTTAACGCCTATAATGAATTAGAAACGAAGAATTATATTGCTTTATTAAAAAGTGTAAGAGAATGGATTACAAAGAATAAAAATACCTATACGCTTAATCAAAACAATTATTAAATTTAAGAGGATTATACAAAATGATTTCTTCTTTTAAAAAATATAAATTATTTATAGTTGTCCTTGTATTTTTACTATTCTCATTTATTGGCAGTAGTCAAACTACAACCACTTGGAATGCCGACTTAACACCAAATGGCGCTAACTCCTTAGTATTTCGGTTTACCAAACAAGTATGGTTAAACCCTACTATTATTTTAGCCAGAAAAGAATTTCAAGCCAGCACTCATGTTAAATTATTGCTATTGCCCCACATTAATAATAATGATACGAGTAGTAATAGCAAATTAGAAAATGCTTTTGATAAAGTATTTGCACTCTTATATAGTGATGAAATAACAGGAAGCATTAAATTTTATTTCAATTCACAAAACACGGCTAAACCCTTTACTTTTGCTACTAGTGAAGAGTTGTGGTGCAAATTTACTCCCGCTCAAAAAGATACCGTAGAACAACTACTCAATAAATTAGTTGCTACAAATACAAGTTTAAATGATTTTAGCAAACTACCTTTTGATAGTGTTATTAACCAAGCCAGTAGGTACTGTAAACAAGTATTGTTAAGTAATACCAAAACTTGTGGCGGTAATCCTCAGCAAGTATTTTCGAGCATCAATATTAATAGCGTACCCGCTAAACTTAATTTTGAGCAAGCTCCCTACAATGGCCAACCTACAGGTGATGTAGACGAACAACAATACGATGCCTTAAAAGCCTATTATAATAGCGCAACAGACAGTGCCGATAATAGCAATTACCCCATTGCTTGGAAAGCAATGAGTAGCAGCAACGACGTAATAAAACTAAAATTAAAAAAGAAGAATGCTAACTTTAATCTTGCGGATGTAAAATTTAAAAATAGTGGAGGCACCGAAACCTATACCACTAAAATTTCACCCACTGATAGTACCATTTTAAATATTACCATTAGCGGTAAGCCAGCAGGTAGTATGGCAGAAGTAGTGGCTTATTATACCACAGCCAGCAATGCTAACGTTGCAGCCACCACTTATCCCATAGGTGCTTTTAATGTACAATTTTATGAAAAAAAGGCACCTTTAAAACTAGTGTTAGTCAATTTAGGTAATGCGACTATGCCCAATTTAAATGACGTACAGGAAGAACTTACAAAAATATATGGAAGCGTATTTATTAAATGGGAAGTAAGTACTATTAATTACACCCCACCAACTGATATAAACAAAAGCCTTACCATAGAAAACAGTGTCTTGCTTAGCAATTATCCGCCCAGTATGCAGCCCATTATTAAAGACTTTAAAAGCAACTGTAATGCTTATAAAGCTACTGATGCCAATACCTATTACCTATTTTTTGGTTGTAGTAATAATAGCAGTTTGTTGGGTTATATGCCAAGAGCCCGCAACATTGGGTTTATTTTTGATACCAACCCGCTTACCATAGCACATGAGCTAGGTCATGGAGCATTTAATTTAAAACACATATTTAGTAGTGATGAATTAGGTGAAGGCACCCGTGGCCAAACCGATAACCTAATGGATTATGCGCCTAGCAATGGCAGTGCCAGTAAGCCACAAGAGGCCTTGTATAAATACCAATGGGATTTAATACATAATCCTAGTTTTGTAGGTTGGTTTCAAGGAGATGATGAGGAAGCTGCAAAAATTGACGCTCTTGCGCAAATAACAGAACTATTAACAAAAATAAAAAATGGATATGTAAGAGATACAAATATTAGTTTAGGAGGATACAACTCATTTTTATATGCAGATACGATTCGTTTAAATGGAATACGTTACAATAGCATTTATGTGAAAGTGCTTACACAATTCGGATCAGTAATTTCGCCTAAAGATAATATTAAAGAAACAACCTATTCTTTAAATGGAGTGAGTACCGCATGTCTCGACATACAAGGAAGGGTTAAGATTTTTGTTACACCTGCAGTACAGCTAGTAAATATGAAAATTTATTTAATGAATACCCTCCCCAGTAAAAATGTATTAT
>JBDTFR010000075.1:0-4044 GCA_039937835.1 Bacteroidia bacterium
CTTATTATTAAAAAACAACTTTGATGTTCGACCCATTCTTAGCCCAACTGTTCCTAAAGGGATGGAGCGGTTACGAATTTGTATTCATGCTTATAATACCACTACAGAAATAAATAATTTAGTTAAATGCATTACAGAGGCTTTTTAAATAATAATATTTATAATAGAATGAACATAACCATTTAATACAATGAGAAAAATATTTGTTACAGGTATCGGAACCGATGTAGGCAAAACAGTTGTATCAACTATATTAGTAGAATCGCTTAAAGCCGACTACTGGAAGCCTATTCAAAGTGGTACCAATATATCAACCGATACAAATACCGTTAAGGAATTAATTAGCAATTCTAAAAGTAAATTTTATCCAGAAGCGTACTCATTAAAAGAACCAATATCACCGCATGCTGCAGCTGCTTTAGAGAATATAGAAATTAAATTAAATAATATCAGTTTACCAAAAACAGATAATACATTAATCATAGAAGGTGCTGGAGGCATAATGGTTCCTTTAACTGATAATTTTTTTATGCTGGATCTAATTAAAAAATTTGATGCAGAAGTAGTACTCGTCATTCAAAATTATTTAGGCAGCATCAATCATTCGTTATTATCTATCGAAGTATTAAAATATCATCAACTAAAAATTTTGGGTATCGTTTTTAATGGTGATTCGCAGCCAAGTTCCGAACGTATTATTCTAGAATATAGTAAATTAAAATTGCTTGGTCGCATTCCTAAAGAATCAATAATTGATAAAGAAATGATTTTAAAATATGCTACTAATTTTGAGCTATTAAATACATATTAGAAAAAAATTATTAATCCAAAACTAATAGCTCCTAAAGGCTTGTACGCTATATTAATATTTTAAATAAATGGATCTTCAAGAACGAGATAAAAAAGTAGTATGGCATCCTTTCACACAAATTAAAACAGCACCTTTTTCAATTCCTATTGTAAGAGGAGAAGGAAGCTACCTCTATGATGAAAGCGGAAATAGATACATTGATGCTATTGCATCTTGGTGGGTAACAGTGCATGGTCATTGCCACCCTTACTTAGCTAAAAAAATAGCAGCTCAATTACAAACGCTAGAGCATGCTATCTTTTCTGGATTTACGCATGAGCCCGCTGTGCAATTAGCAGAAAGATTATTAAAACGATTACCAAGTAATCAATCAAAAATATTTTATTCAGATAATGGATCTACCGCAGTAGAAGTAGCATTAAAAATGGCATTTCAATATTGGAGTAATCAATCCATCAGTAAAACAAAAATAATTACTTTCGAAAATGCCTATCACGGCGATACTTTCGGAGGAATGAGTGTGGGTGCTCGAAACGCATTCAATCTACCTTTTTCAAAATTATTATTTGATGTAATAGCTATCCCTGTTCCTATTAAAGGCGAAGAACAAAAAACAGTGACAGCTTTACATAACGCATTAAAAGAAAAAGATATCGCAGCATTTATTTTTGAACCGCTTGTACAAGGTGCTGGCGGAATGGTAATGTATGAGGCAAAAATTTTAAGTCAATTAATTAATGATTGCAAAGATAAAAAAGTAATCACTATTGCAGATGAAGTAATGACAGGTTTTGGGCGAACTGGAAAATTTTTCGCAAGTGATTATTTAAAAAATAAGCCAGATATTATTTGTATGAGCAAAGGAATAACTGGAGGTGTAATGCCATTAGGAGCAACTTCTTGCGCACAATTTATATACGATGCTTTTTTAAGTGATGACAAAATGAAAACATTTTTTCATGGTCATTCCTACACAGCCAATCCTACGGCGTGTTCTGCTGCATTGGCTAGCATGGATTTGTTTGACCTACCCGAAACGTTTGAAAACATTAAACGCATCGAAGAACAACATCATCTATTTTTACAAAAAATAAAAGATCACATTTGCTTGCAAAAAGTGAGACAACTGGGAACCATCTTAGCATTTGAAATAAAAACAAATGAACATACACATTATTTAAACTCATTAGCAGAATACATCGCTACCTTTTTTATTAAAAAAGGTATTATTATTCGTCCACTTGGTAATATACTCTATATACTCCCCCCGTATTGCATTAGTAATATGGATTTAAATTATATTTATGAGGCTATTGAAGCATTTTTAGAAACATTAAAAAGTACTATTAATTGATTGCTAAATATTTTAACTATTAAAATCAAAAAAGGATTTTAATGCACTTATTACTAATGGGCATCTCTAATAACCCCGATAATTTCCTGTTGATAAAAACAGGATTAATTTATTACTAGAATTGTTTAGAGGTGGAAAAAAATAATCAAATTAGATCCATGAAAAAGAACAGGCAAAAGGGCATATTTGATGAAGAATTCAGACTAGATAAGTTGAGCAAGCAGAGCGATCCTTTAGAGAAACTTCAAAATCATATCGACTTTGAATTCTTCCGAAAACCTCTGGAAAAGTTCTTTAATGAAGGTGTTGATCGTAGTCAGGGCGGTCGCCCCAGCTATGATTACGTTTTGATGTTCAAGATGCTGATCTTGCAACGATATTATAATTTGAGTGATGACAAGATTGAGTATGCCGTATTGGATCGTCTTAGTTTTATGCGCTTTTTAGGATTGACTCTATCCGATAAAGTTCCTGATGCGAAAACGGTTTGGAATTTCCGAAATTCGTTAACTCAAGGCAATATGATCAAAACCTTGTTCCATCTTCTGGACAAGCAATTAGATAAAGATGGGATCATCCTCCATGCAGGTAAAATGGTGGATGCCTCTATAGTAGAGGTTCCCCGTCAACGCAATACGCGTGATGAGAACAAGCAATTAAAAGAAGGAGACGTTCCAAAATCTTGGCAGGAAAATGAAAATAAACTCAGACAGAAAAACATAGATGCAGCCTGGTTAAAGAAAAACGGCGAAAATTATTTTGGATACAAGAATCATATTAAAGCAGATACTAACACTAAGCTTATCACCAATTATAGTGTAACAAGCGCCAGTGTGCATGACAGTGTAGAGTTAGATAAATTAGTAAGTAAAAAGGAAGATGCACATCAGCCTTTATATGCAGATAGCGCCTATCGTAGTGATGAAATTGAATCAATGTTAAAACGGAAAAATATAGAATCTCGCGTGCATGAAAAAGGATACCGAAACACTCCTCTTACAAAAAGGCAACAGCAACGAAATCGCAAAAAATCAAAAACCAGAGCAAGAGTTGAACATATTTTTGGATTTATGACAACTAGTATGAATGCGATGTTTATACAAAGTCGAAGTCTTCTAAGAGCATCTGCAACTATAGGAATGACAAATCTAACTTACAATTTGTTTCGGTTAGTCCAATTAAATATTGGGCTAACGGCTTAAAAGAGCTAAAAACAGGTTCTATGGAGCCTGATTGAGTGAGTATATACAAAAAATAGTGAAGAAAAAATTCAGGCTGGTAAAAAAACTCACTAAAAATCGGATGATGAACACCAATATAAAAATAATAAAATAACGCTAAACTAAAATCGCGTTATTAGAGACGCCCTTAATTAACTAACGATCGATCGAATCATTTCCACTAACCACAGCACCATTTGCTCCATCTGATTTTTTACCTAGTTTTGTAGCATGAAAGCCGCTTCTATTTACGAAATTCAAAAGGAATTAAAAAACTGTTCTTCAAAAGAGTTACTTGAATTTTGTTTGCGCCTTGCTAAATATAAAAAGGAAAATAAGGAATTACTTTCGTACTTAATATTTAATGCGCAGGATGAAAAAAATTATGTGGAGCGTGTAAAAACGCAACTGGATGAATTATTCTCTGAAATAAACACCTTCACCGCTTATACAACAAAAAAAGGATTACAAAAGATAGTGCGCATAATGAACCGCTTCATTAAGTATTCAGATAAAAAAGAAACCGAACTGGAATTAAGAATTTATTTCTGTAAGAAAATAAAAACTGAACGGATTAATACCACAGCCAGTGCAGTCATCAGCAATTTATTTGAGCGGGAAAAGCATAAGATAAATACATGTCTTTCAAAGTTGCATGA
>JBDTFR010000076.1:0-10859 GCA_039937835.1 Bacteroidia bacterium
GCTAAAAATCGGCTTGGCATGGGTTGTTTATATACTGCATCTAAAATAGCAGCTTCATCTAATTGATAACGTTCATAAAAATTTTGAGCTAATGTTGCAGGTAATTCTTTATTTAAATACGCCTGAATAAATGTTTTACCTATATGTGCTCCGCTTCCTTCATCTCCTAAAACAAAACCTAATGAAGCGGTGTTTTCAATAATATTAATGCCATCATAATAACAAGTATTCGCACCAGTACCTAAAATGGCTGCTATACCAGCACTCTTGCCACACAAGGCTCTTGCAGCACCAAGCAAATCACTATTTACTTCAATGGTTGCTTTTGTAAATACCGTTTGTAATGCTTGTTTTACAAGTTCTACTTTATCTACTACCGAACAACCGGTGCCATAATAAAACACTTCTAACTTAGGATGGTTTATATCAAACATTAGTTGCATCACTAATTCTGATTTTAGAACATCAACAATTTGTTCTGTAGAAAAAAAATAAGGACTAATTCCTTGACAGCTATATTGATGTATTTTTTTATCTGTATCAATAAAACGCCAATCGGTTTTAGTTGCACCACTATCTGCTATTAATATCATAATTTTTCAATAAATAATTGCGAATTTATTAATCTTTAATGAGATAATAGATGACCTATTGCTTTTAAAAAAATAATTTATAAAATTATAAAGATTCTAAAAATTTAAGAAGTGCATTTCTATCTATAGAAGATAATTTTTGAATGTGTTGTTTTGATTGTTCTGCTTCCCCTCCATGCCACATAATTGCCTCTGTTAAATTACGAGCTCTACCATCGTGTAAAAAATTATTGTGACCATTTACTACTTGCGTCAGTCCAATTCCCCATAAAGGAGAGGTTCTCCATTCCTGTCCATTTGCCAGATAATCAGGGCGATTATCTGCTAATTCAGTACCCATATCATGTAACAGTAAATCGGTGTATGGAAAAATAGTTTGGTTAGATATTTCACGAAAAGCGACATTTACATCTGTTTTAAATGTCGCAATGTGGCAGGATGTACAATTTGCTTGTTGAAAAATCATTTTCCCTCTTTTAACCGTAGCATCTCCAGCATTACGCCGTGCCGGAACAGCCAGTGTTTTCACATAAAAATCGACGGCGTGTAATAAGCTATCTGTTACATCTATGATTGCGTCCATTTCCGGCTTATATTGCGATTGACCGAAAGCACTTTTTGTTTTATAAATAAAATTAGTAATGCCCATATCTTGCTGATAGGCACCTGCAGACTGTTGTAATATGGTTGGCATTGCAGCCTTCCAGCCAAAACGACCTAAGGCCTTTTGCTTTTTTACTTCATCCCAGCCATAATTTGCCTTCCCAGAAATTCCGTCCCCATTTGCATCATTTACATCTTCATTTGCCAAAACGGCCCACTCTGGTATTGCTTCTAACAAACCCAATCCAAATACAGGTGGTGCTACCCTTGGCGAAACCATATAAGACCCAGGCAAAGGAATGTAAGGGTTTTTTAACTGATAACTCGGGCTTCTTAATTCGTATTTTTGTCCATCTGGAAAAGAATACGTTTTGTAAGAATATTTTATATCCAAGTCTGCTTCTGCTTTACTTCCCACAATTGCTTTGGTTTGTAATTGATCTCCAAAACCAGGTATTCCTATTGGCCCACCATGAGCCTCCTGTCCGGAAACACTTAATCTAATAAGCATAGAGGATAATTGCTCTCCAGGCATTGGCGGCTTACCACGTCCATCAGCAATGTGGCATGACCTGCAGGAAACACTATTAAATATTGGGCCTAAACCGGGGTTAATGGGAGATGGTGAAGAAACAAAAGTAGCTTCAAAAGCAGCATCACCTACTCCATGAACAAACCCGTTATTACCGCTCATATTTGGAAAGGGCTGCCCGTATGCTCCGCCTCCTGAATTAAAAACAGTTTGAGTGCCACCCGATAAAGTTTCATTTAATTCCTCTTCAGTTAATTCTTGAGGTTCTTTTTGGCAGCTTTGAACAACCATAACTACTACTAGCAAAGCTATCGCAAAATAAATTATCTTATGTTTATTATACCTAAATGACATGTTGTTTAATAAAAGGCAATAAATTTTTATCTAATTCATTCTTTAATTCTCGAATGGCATTTTGTGCATTTTTAACTTGTACTTGCTGTGTAAGTATAGCTTCACCAAAAGGAACGGTAATAGCATTTAGAGCATTTAGTGCAGCGGTAATTTTATTTTTTATAGATGCATTTAGAGATAAATTTTGAGATTTAACCAAATCTTCAAGTCCTTTTCCATCATTAATGTATTTTCCTTCATATACATTTTGAACACTTTTAATGTTATTCGTAAAATCGGTAATTGAATTTTTTGAAAAAGGCGACTCTTCTAAATTGGGGTCTTGTGCCAAAAATGGAGTTTCTATTTTACCATTTGCCACCTCATCACAAATATCAATTAAAGAATTTACTATTTCCTCATAAGCAGCTAATTGAGTAGCGTATACACTACCATTGGTTCCGGCAGTAATTACATGATTAGCATAACCATTATTCCAACTTTCAGATAAGGAAGCGGTTAGCGATTTTAAGTTAGTGGATAATGCTGTTAAATACTGTTTTTCTCGAGCGGAAAATTCAATTGCTTTTTTACTTCCATTTTTACCAAATAATAAATATTCAACTGGATGAAAACCTCTTAAGGCGTCATCTAAATTATTGATATAGGTACCTGTAAAAATAGCAGCACTATTTAAAACCGAATCTAGAGCAACATAATCTACTGGCCAGGTGTCAATTTTAGGATCAATGTTATCAGTAGCTGCGGGACCAAATAAAAAACCTTCGGATTGTTCCCATGCGGAGCGAGAACCTCGCCACAAATCTTTACATTTAGTTAAATTTATTTCTGTTGAAGATGTATCAAACACAGAAATAGCATCATTTAGAAGTGCTACTTTATTTGCTAAATCACTATAGGTAGCTTGTGAAGTATTGATACAAAAAGAAGCTAAAATATCTTTTTTATTTGTTTGATTTACAACATTATCAGCACCTTCATCTTTATTTTTATGACAACTGAAAAGCGTTAAAATTGCAATTGAAAAGAAAGGTATTGTTAATTTAAATTTTTTCATGTTAAGTAAATGAGAATGGAAGTGCCTGTTAATTGAGTTTTATATTTTTTTAATGGAAGCAATGCTGGTTCTTTCGTAACTTTTCCATCTAAATCAAATGTGCTTCCATGGGCGGCACACATAAAACCTGTTTTAGTAGCCGTTAAACTATTTGCTTGATGAGTACATTTTAATTCTAAAGCATCGTAATCCGTTTCGGTCTTTTTTATTAATGCAATATCAAATTGCAAATTAGCATCTCGCACAATTACAATATTAACTTCCTGATTAAAAGAGCTTAATGGAACATCAATTATTTTTTCAGTTGATACCGTTTTAAAAATTGGTAAAGGACTACAACTTGTAAGCTGAGTAGACAAAACACCTACGCCCAATACACCTAAACACAGTGTACACGACTGCTTAATAAATTCTCTTCGTTTTTGCATTTGTCTTTTTGTTGATGCATTAAAAGCTATATCCCAAACCCAAACTAAAAAAACCTTGTTTTTTAAAATAAGGTAAACTTTGAGGAAAAGGAGTTACTACTAATGCTGGGTTTCTTTCTCCAGTTTCCTTAAATATATAATCGGCTTTAATCGTTACGCCTTTGATAGGCTTAAAAGTAATTCCTCCAACCACAAACTGCTGGTTTAAAGTTCCATTGTAGATTCCATTTTTAGGTAATTTGTGGTTCATGTTCAGGTTTTCATATCGAGCAAAAACAGTTAAATTTTTATCGGTAGTTTTAAAAAATTTTAAAATATCGTAACCCAATTCACAATAATAACCTGTCATTACTTGAGGTGTATTGTTTGCATAAGCTCTGTTAATTTTTTGAGCATCAGATATATTAACAATAGTATATAATGCTTTAACTGAAAAACCTTTATGATTATACTGCATATCTGCTTCTGCCAGAGCCACGGGAGTTCCAAAACTACCATATGACAAGAGAAGACTATCTGCTTCCCGTTTGGTTAACCCTGCACTTCCTCCATAATAACCAGAAGCTTGAATTCTGAAATTTTGAATATAATATAATAACGATCCTGTTACAGCTATTGCAGAAGCATTGGCATTACGTCCTTCAAAACGTCCACCTCTTATACCCGTTCCATTTTCAAAACCTGCTGAATTTAATCCATTTACTAAACCAACAGAATAATTTAGTCCCGGTATACTATTTAAGTTTCCATATAGGCCTACTCCTATTTCACGCCAAGTAGATGGAATAATTAATGATTCCAAAAACGGGCGGTCATTACCATTAAATGTATTGGGTAAATGATTTTCATTAATAATACCGATACGTGGTATAAATAAACCAGCAACAACGTAAATATTTTTGTTAATATCAAACTTCAAAAATGCTTGTTCCAAGGCTACTTCTCCTCCTACTTCCCCTCCTGTTACTTTGGCGTCTTCAACTTCTAGTTCCGAAAAAAATGAAATCTTATTACTAAACTTATGCCCTAAAAACAAAACTACCCTGTCTAAATTAGCATGGGCTATTTTTTCTCGTGTTTGATATTTATATTTTACACTCCCATAACCTGAAATTACGGTTGTATTAGGCGATTTGATTAGACCAGCATTTAAAGAGTCTTCTTTTGTTAGTATTTGAGCCTGAGTAGATAAAACGTATAAAGCACTAAAAAGTACAAGAGTAATTTTCATAAGGTTAAGTTAAATAGATTACGCAAATGTACCTTTTTGCCTTTTTTTACTCAATACCTAATTTTAGGTATTTTAAAGCTTAATTACACAATACCTAAAAAAGGGTATTGCGTTTTTTGCTTGCTTAATTGCTGGCAGTTTAACTATTATAGGTTTTATGATGTGGTGGAATAATCGTGTGGTACGTAGTGTAAAATAAGGAAGCCTAAAACAATTCTACTTTTAATTGAAGGTATCTTCCAGTATTAATTTTTATAGTTGCTTCTATAGCTTCCAAACTTTTAATCACCTTTCTAAAAGGGTCAATAGAAAACTACTAATCTAAAACAACAATTTCGATGCGAATTCAAGATATCGCAGCTAACCTAAAACCATTATTTTATCTGCTCCTTACTCAAAACTGAAATAAATTAAATATCTTTACCTCTATCTCGAATGCCATAAATGTTTAAACAGTTTATCTTTTTGTTAATCGTATCTATACTTTTACTAAACATAGTTGGATATTACCCTATTTTTAAAATAGCAGAGTGGCGAATTCAAAATACTGTAAAACAACAAATAAAAAAGAATCTCTCTAAAAAAGACCTACATCTATTATCGTTCCTCATTGATAAAAAAAATGACGTTAAATGGGAGCGTAAAGAAAAGGAATTCGAATATAAAGGAGAGCTGTATGATGTGGTGCAAAGTGAAACGATAGGAGACAAAATTAATTACTATTGTATAAATGATATTGAAGAAACGCTTTTATTTTCTTATTTAGATACAGTTATTAGTAAAGAAGTAGCAAACCGCTCCTCTCCTATTAGAAAAAATATTCAAGATTTATTTAAAGTATTTTCTAATTCCATTTGTTATACAAATAAAAATACCCTTTATAATTCACCGCAAAAACAGCAGCATGGGCATTCCACTCACCCATTTTTAGAAAATTCTTATATTTTAAAAAAAATTACTCCTCCTCCAAAACAATTTGTTTAACTATATTAATAATAACAAGGCTTTTATAGACTCTGTTAATTATCAATTTACTTTATCGAAAACAACAGCATGTTATACTAAATTACATTTATGAATTAACAATGCTGTTAAAATTAGAACTAATATAATCAGTAAAAACATCATGAGATATTTATTTACATTAATAGGCAGCATGTTAATTTGCCTAACAGTGAACAGTCAAAACACATTAAATGGCAGAGTAGTTAATGCTACAAATAATCAGCCTTTAGCAGGAGCCACCATAAAAGCAACGCAAGGAATAGGAACAATAAGTGATAATAACGGAAACTTTAGTATCGATTGTAACAATTCTACAGAATTAACAGTAACATTTATAGGGTATAATAAATACCAACAAGCAATTAAAAATTGTAATGAAGAAGTTATTATTTCATTAATACCATCGAGTGAAAATCTAAATGAAATAGAGATCATTTCAAATTCGAATAAATCTAGTTTATATCAACCAACATCAATTGCAAAATTAAATGTAAAAGAGTTAAAACGAGGAACAGGATTATTTCTTGATGATGCAATTAATGCAAATGTTCCGGGTGTATTTATGGAAAAACGTACTATTTCTGCAGGCCAGCAATTTAATATTAGAGGGTATGGAAATGGATTAGGTTTTAAGGGAGTTACTAGTAATTTTGATGGACAAGGGTCAAAAATTTATTTAAATAATATTCCTGTTACAGATGCAGAAGGCATTACGGTAATGGATGATATCGATTTTGGTTCTATTGGAAACGTAGAAGTTATAAAGGGTCCAGCTGGTTCTTTGTATGGCTTAGCAATAGCGGGTGTTGTTAAACTTAAAACGGTGCAGGCAGAAAAAGGCAAAGTTTCTATAGCTCAAGATGCAATGATTGGCAGTTATGGTTTAAGTCGTTATACAAGTCATGTTATGATTGGTGGCGAACGTTCTTCCGTTCTCATCAACTATGGGAAACAGAAATATAATGGGTTTATGAAACACACAGCATCAACAAAAGACTTCGTAAATTTTATTGGTGAGTTTCAACCAAATGCAAAACAATCTTTTAATGCCTATTTTGGTTATAGTAACAGTTATGACGAAAGAAATGGAGAGTTAACTATTAAACAATATGAATCATTTGATTATTCTGGTAATCCCAGTTACATTAAGAATAATGCTCATTCAGAAGTAATAAGTTTTAGAGCAGGTGTAGGGCATACATATGCCTTTAACAAACATTTTTCAAATACTACCTCATTATTTGGTACTGGTATTAATAGTAGCTCAAGTTCAGCAAGTAACTGGACAGACAGACAACCTCTTAATTGTGGTCTTCGTTCAGTTGTTGATATTAAATCTACTTTGTCTGAAAACTTTAGACTTGCTGGAGTGGTAGGGGTTGAAACACAAATACAATATGCCCAAACTATCGCATACGGAATGGTGCCAGATAGCGCTAACTTAAATGGCTATAATATTATTGGAGCAATGAGAAGTAATCAAGCAACCATTAGTAAAACAACTTCTGTATTTACGGAGTGGGTCTTAACTATGCCTTATGATTTTTCTTTAACAGCAGGCATAGGGTCTAGTACAATGGGAATTCAATTAAATGATCGTTTTTATGTACCAGCTAATAATAAGTCAATTACTAAAATACCAACTGCCTACAAAAGTTTCTATAAGGATATGTATTCTCCTCATATCGCTTTAAACAAAGTATTTAGTAATCAATTATCTGCTTATATATCATACAGCAAAGGATACAGAGCTCCCGTAAGTTCTTACTTTTTTATTCCTACCACAGGAGAGTTGAATACTGGTTTACGACCAGAAGTAGGAAATCAATATGAAATCGGCACAAAAGGTTCATTGTTAAATGGCAAGTTCAATTATCAGTTGGCAGTATTTAATACCATATTTTCTAATAAAATGACGACTGTGGCGGTACCTTTAAATAACTCCACTACCGCTTATACTTACGTTGTTAATGGTGGGGCTCAGGATGACAAAGGATTAGAAGCATTAGTAAAATATACGGTTCATCAATCTAATCAAGGGGTTTTAAGGTTTTTAGAACCTTATGCTAATTTTTGTTACTCCGATTTTAAGTACAAAAATTATAAATACCAAACATTAAATAAAACAACAATTGTTGAATATGACTATAGTGGAAAAGTAGTAGCTGGAGTGCCCCCTGTTACTTTTAATGCTGGAATTGATTTCGCAATGGCATTAGGGTTTTATGGGAATGTTAATTATTCATATAGAGATGGTATTATTTTTACCTCTGATGGTTTAAATAAAACAAATAGCTATAATTTATTGAATGCGAAATTGGGTATTCGCCAATCTTTTTTAAAACATTTTGAAGCAGATGTTTATGTAGGTGCCAATAACATTACAAGTACACAATATTATTATATGGTATTTTTAAACCAACTGCCAGATGCTTATTTGGCTGCGCCAAAAGACATAAATTATTTTGGAGGTATTGCCTTAAAGTATAATTTCTAAATTTAACGAAGAGACAGCTACTTTAGCTGTCTCTTTTTTATAACACCAACTATGAAAAACTTAAACCTATTTTTAGCTATTATCTTTTTAAGCAGCGCTTGTGGAAGATTTAAAAATGAAGACAAGAAAAAAGATCATGAACAACGTATTGTTTCTATCTCCAAACAATACAACGAAATAATTTATGCATTGGGTGCAGAAGATGATATTGTTGCCGTAGATTTAACTAGCACTTATCCACCAGCAATAAAAAAATTGCCAACAGTTGGTTATCACAGAGCGTTAAGTACCGAGGCTATTCTTGCCATGACCCCTACTCTAATTATACAAGATAATAACATAGGGCCGGAGCAAGTGGTAAAACAATTAGAAAATTTAAAGATACCCATGAAAAATTTTGGAAAATACCAACAAAACATTGCTGGTACTGATTCGCTTATTCGTGAAATGGGTGCCTACTTTCACAAGGAAAAAGAAGCAGATTCTATATGCGCTAAATTAGATGCGGATATGAAATTAGTTATAGAAAATGTAAAAAAATACAAAGACAGCACAAAAGTATTAGTTATTCATTTTGGGCAGGCATCAAATGTTTATTTAGTAATGACTAAAAAAAGCACAGCGGCCAAAATGATTGAATGGGCTGGTGGTACAATGGCGGTGAATGACGAAAAAGGAATGAAACAAATTTCTCCCGAAATAGTAGCTCAATCTGATCCTGATGTAATATTACTTACAGACTTTGGATACGATCGTTTAGGTAGCATAGAGAAAATAAAAGAACTTCCTGGAGTTGGAATTACTAAAGCGGCAAAGAACAACCGTATTTACAGAGTAGAGGAACATGATATGGTATACATAGGCCCAAGAACAGGAGAAAACACATTGCGTCTTCAACAACTAATTCATCAGCATGAATCCATCCACTAAAGAATATAAAAGAACATTTATTATATTATTCGTTCTACTCGTTTTCTTTACGTTATTATCTATTTGTTATGGAGCAGTAAACATTAGTGTTCAAGATATTTTTTCTGCCACCCGAAAATGGATAATCAATGATAATACGTTTACTTTAAATGAACGTATCTTTTTAGAAATTCGTTTACCTCGTGTTATATTATGCACATTTGTGGGCGCAAGCTTAGCGGTAGGTGGTGTATTGATGCAAGCATTATTTAGAAACCCAATTGTTGAACCAGGATTAGTAGGAACTTCTAGTGGTGCTGCATTTGGTGCTGCACTTTATTTTGTATTGGGCAGCGTTTTTCAATTTAATACATGTGAATGGACGCTTCCTTTGGCTGCATTTGCAGGTGCTGCCATCTCCACTTTTTTAGTTTTTACACTCTCTCAGCAATCACAAACAGGTAAAGGTGCTATTGTTAGTTTACTACTTACTGGTATTGCCATTAATGCATTATTCATTAGCGGCGTAGGCTTTCTCTCTACTATTGCAAGAGATCCGCAAGCTCGGTCAATTACCTTTTGGAGTCTTGGAACATTAGCTGGCGCCAATTGGCATGCAGTTATCATCGTTGGTATTTGTACCATAACCTGTATATTACTTTCATTAAAATATGCCAAACAGTTAAATGCATTAATGATTGGATCAGAGGAAGCACTTTATTTAGGTATTAATATTAAGCGGCTAAAAATACAGGTATTATTTATAAACATTGTGATGGTAGCAGTTGCTACTGCATTTGTAGGAATAATTGGTTTTGTAGGATTAATTGTTCCTCATTTACTTCGCATGATTAATGGCTCTGACAACCGTTATCTTATATTAAATGGAACTTTACTTGGTGCTGTATTGCTTAGTGCTGCTGATTTAACAGCAAGGTTAATTGTACGCCCAGCTGAATTAAATATTGGTATCGTTACTAGTATTATCGGAGTTCCTATTTTTATTATTCTATTACGTAGGAAAAATTATTTTTTTTAATATGATATCACTAAAAGATATTACCTATAAGGTAAATAATAAAATACTGTTAGAAAATATTTCTGCAAATTTTGAAACTAAAAAACTCAATCTCATAATTGGGCCTAATGGTGCAGGCAAGTCAACATTAATAAAAATTATTTGCCAACAATTACAACCTACCACAGGAGTTGTTTATTACGACAATAAAGAGTTAAGTACTTATTCAATAAAAAACCTTGCTCAAATAAGAGCAGTGTTATCTCAAAATATAAAACTCGCATTTCCTTTAACAGTAAGAGAATTGGTAATGATGGGTAGGTATCCACATTTTAATAATAGACCCACACCTAAAGACGAAAAAGCTTGTAATGCAGCTATGAATTTTTTTGATGTGTCAGAAATGGCCGATAGAAACTACCTAACACTTAGTGGTGGAGAACAACAACGAGTACATTTTGCTAGAATCGTGGCTCAAATCTGGTATCCCATACCAAATCAAAGCAGGTACTTAATTTTAGATGAGCCTCTTACTTTTTTAGATGTTCGTTACCAATTTGATTTTATGAATAAAATAAAGCAACTCCTTGAAAAAGAAAACATATTAGTGATAGGTGTTGTACATGATTTAA
>JBDTFR010000077.1:0-84611 GCA_039937835.1 Bacteroidia bacterium
CTGGCAACCACTTATAAGCAAAACCATCTGGAGCTGTTAATTTTACTGATCCATTATCGCTACAAGCAGATGATTTAATTCCCAAGGAATCGCATTTTGCCATTAAATAAGCATAACCAAAATGTCCCCCAGCACCACAATCCCACGTTTCAAAACCAATGGTAATATTTTGACCAATAAATTTTCTTAAATCTACACCAACTGTCGTCCATGCACGATATACAAAATCACCAGCATCTCCTCCATTTATTCCTCCTAGTGCAGTTGCATCTTTTTCTGAACAATTTCGATAACCAAAAACAGTAGAATCTGAAAAATCTTCTTTCATACCACAAACGGGATCAATTAATTTACCACTTGCGTCTTTTATGGTAACTATAAATCGTGGACGTATTGCTTTTGTATGTTTAAGTCCAGTTGGACTTGGATTCTGCAATACCACTGCATATTTATATATTAATAAAGAGTTAGAAGGAGTAATGGAAAAGGTATAATCTAAATAATCTATTTGCCATCCTACTCCATTCCCCCATGGTCCTTGCCCACCATTACCTAATCGCACACATTGTTTTTCTCCAGGAGGTAAGGTTAATACATTACCACAGGTAAAAGGATCTGGAGTAGCCGTTGTTATTATGGTTTGCCGACCAGGAACAATTCCTGCAGTGTAATAATAAGCATATCCGGGGCTATTATTGTTAATCGTAGATTGAGGAGTTGTTGCTTTATTATAGATGGAAGTATGCCCCACCCAATTAGTAAAATCACCCAGTGAAAAATCAGAATTGGCACAACTAGAAGGCTTATTAGTTGCTTGAGCAAAAATATCAACAAATGCTACTGTACAGAACAATCCTGTAATCAGCCATATGTTAGGATATTTAAGTAACTTATTCATATTCATACCAACTTTAAAAAATATTTTTTTATCTAACTAATGTAACTTTTCCTCTAAATTTTTCTAATACACTACCATCCTCTTCACTAGTAAATATCACAGAATACACATACACATCTCGCTGACATATTTGTCCTTTATAGGAACCATCCCAACCTTCACTCAACGAGTTACTGGTAAATAATTTATTGCCCCAACGATCGAAAATATACATTTTAAATTTCGCCGTTTTTAGTGAACCTGACGCATACACTAAAAATTTATCATTTTTACCATCGTCACCTGGTGTAAATGCATTTGGAATAAATACAGTAGCATCTGAATTAATATAAACACTTCCAAAAGTGCTATCTACACAACCAAATTGATTCACCACTTTTAACGTTATCGTATAGCCTGCAGCAATCGGTGCATAGGAATGTTTAATCTTATTTACATCTACCTTTTTAGTACCATCGCCAAGGTCCCAAGACCAATGTACCACGTCAGCTGAAGATTTATCTGAAATCACCGCTTTGGGATCATATATGGTTATTTCTGCAGGATTTACGTCAAACCCAGCTTTAGGGACTGGATATACAGTAATAGGACTCGTTTTTATCAACGTATCCTTACAACCTTTATTAGATGTAGCAATAAGAGTCTGAGGATAATTATCTTGAGCTGAATAACATTTAATTACATTTTGACCTATTTTAGTATCCGCAGTATTAAATTTCCATAACCAAGAAACAATAGAATCACTACCATTTAAAGGTTTGGCATTAAATTGAGTACAAAAAGTAGGACAACCAGCAGTATTTTTGGCAACAAAATCAAATTTGGGTTTGTCATTAATTTCTATTTGTTTAGTAAGAGAATCTACACAACCATAATTATTTTTTATCACTAATTTTACTATATGTTTACCTATGGAGTTAAAGGTATGATGAGGGTTACGAATATCTGAAAAGGTGCCATCATCAAAACTCCATTTACTAATAGCTCCTTCAGATTGGTTATTAAATTTGGTAGCACTCGAAATACAGACTGGATCGGCGGTAAATATTACATTAGGTTTAACATTTAAAGTAATTGGTTTTTGTAGTGTTGATAAACAATTTTTATCTGAAACAACAATTAACGTTACATAAAAAAGATTGTTATTTTTTGGATAAAGATGACTTGGTGATACCCCATTGGATGATAGCGTATTGTCACCAAAATCCCAAATTGATTGAGAAATGGTATTATTACCTGACACAGTAGATAAATTTGAAAACCTAACGGTATCATCTACACAAGCATTAATATAACTAAAATCGACTTTTGGTAACTCCCATACGCTCACTTGCATGGTGGTATCATCGGCACAACCACTTTCATCTTTCACTGTAAGTTTTACATCGAAAGTACCTGCTGTAGAATATTTAATGGTAGGATCTTTTCTAATATCGAATAATCCGTTACCAAACTGCCAGTACCATTGATTTATAACGGCGCCAGGTATCGGAACAGAGCTATCTGTAAATGTAATATCCTTTCCTAAACAAACACTAACAGGAGGGCTAAAAGAGGCTTCAGGATGTTGCCTTACCGTTACTTCTACCGTGTCATATAAAGTACATTTACTAAGATCAGAATATGATTTTAAAGTGTATTTTATTTTTAAATTACCTGAAGAATTATTAATCAATGAAACTTTAGGATTAGAAACATTGGGATTATCAAGTCCTGTAGTAGGAGTCCATGTATAGTTATTTCCTTTAACAGGTGATATACCTATTTTGGCGGTATCGCCAGAACAAATGGTAGCATCTGGTCCAGCATCTAAAGGCACAGGATCTGTTAAAGTAAGTGAAAGAGTTTCAATCTGAGGGCAAAAGCCAAATGGATAAGTAATTGTAATGGTTTTGGGTGGTCTTGGAGTACTACTAGTAAAAGGTATAATTTTAACGGTGGCGCATTTTTTACCTGCGGGAATAACTACACTGTCAGGTATCATTTCATAATCGGTACCGTTTATAGCAGTACCCCCAATTATGTATTTTATCACATATGGTTGTGAGCTATCTCCTGTTCTACAAAAAGTATAACTACCATCTTTGCAATTTGTAATTGGACTAACATTGCTTGCCATATCGCTATATGCTACTGGTGCACAATCAATAGATTTACCTTCAATAAAAACTCCAGAGTCAAAAATACCATCGATCACATCCGCTATTACTATTTTTAAATGGTAGCTACTACAAGGTATTACTTTTTCAGAAGCAACCATTGGTTTAGTAAAACCATCATATTGAATACTTTTTCCTCCTGCATTATCCTGATAAAAGGATGCATTCTTTTTAGGATTAATATTGTTGATAGAGACATAATTAGTTGTATTAGGTACAACTGCTATATTCTTTTTACCTACTATTCCTGGGCCAGAAATAAAAAAAGCAAATACATCATTAAATTCTTTCCCTACGTTTTCCAAATACTCTTCAGACGCAAAAGCATATTTTATTTCGAACTTATCACAAGCTGGTATAAAATCAAACTCTATAGCACAAGCATCTGTTGTAACAGTTTTATATAAACTATCTAACTGACTATCTCCAGCAGCTCCATTGTTAAACCCAGCACTACCTGAATTGTTTGGCCCTACAGCTATAGCGGCTTTACCAGTTGTTAATAAAATACCATTAGGTACACCAATATTAGAAGCGGAGCCATCAAAGGTTCCCATGCCTTCTGCAGGGCAATTAGACCTTACATTCGAAATTATAAAACCTTGCCCAACTATAGTTTCTACCATTTGTTGAGCGGTAATGTTTGCATTAACGGTTAGTTGTGATACGGCAGATTTACAAAAGAGTATACTACATAAAAGTACTAATGAGGCAGATGATGTTTTAAATTGCATTTTTGGCTACTGTAAATTTTATAATTATTCTTTAAAAGGAAAAAATCTGAAATACTTCATTTTAATTCCTGAATTTGATCTTTTTTAAAACAACCTTTGTTTGGTTCAATTTTAATTTCCTTACATATTTAATTACATGTAAGGGAGTTAAATTAAGAAAAAGGTTTTAATATTAATAATTAATCAACGCTTTTTAGTTGAAAAATTATAAAAAAAACTAAACACTAGTTATAAATTGTAACATTTTTTTTAATTTTTGCGTAACACTGCATATTATTGTTTAAAAAAACTACGTTATAATTAATTTGATGTATTGATTTTACAAATAGTTTTTAACATCATTAGCTTTTTTATTTTTATTTTATTATTTGCAAATTTAGCAACCTATTTTACTAATATCAAGTAACTATACTTTTATTTGAAAAAATAAAATATAATATAAAAAACAACTTATTGATACAATTTTTTTTACCTTTAATTTATAACCTTTTTCTCTGTTTCAACTTTATTCAAAAAACTATTTCTCGTATTTATTCATCAAAAAATTAAGGAGAATTAATAATTTTAAAATTATTTTACTATACTTACGTGTCCTATATAACTGTGCGATTCACCGTATATATCTTTTAACTTAACTAACCAAACATAGGTATCTTGTTGTGCTCTTTGAGAACCATTGTTAGCATGCCCATCCCAAGGGACTGCACTTGCTGGATCTTTTGTTTTTTCAGTTACATAAACCAAATCTCCCCAACGATCAAATATCCACATTTGAAATTCGGTAATGTTGTAACCACTCGGCATAAAACCATCATTTTTACCATCTTTGTTTGGTGTAAAAACATTGGGAGCATAAAAATTCCAATCAGGTTTTATGACTAAAGGGTGTGCAATTGAATCTACACAATTATAAATATTTTTTACATATTGCCAAATAGTATAGGTACCTGCAGTTGTGTATATATGACTTGTAAAGTGATTATTTGAAAAGCCATTATCTCCAAAATTCCAATTCCAAAAATTAGCGCCACTTGATTCATCGAGAAAGGTTACATTATTACTTGTTTCTGTGGGCTCTATTGGCGTATAGCTAAATGCTGCAGTAGGAATTGGATATGCTTTAATCATTCCATTCCAAGTATGCGTTTGTACACAAGAGTTGGAGGTAGTAATCGAAAGACTCACAGAATATGTACCAGGGCTAATATAGATGTATTTGGGGTTTTGCTCATAAGAATAAATATCGTCGCCAAAACTCCAATACCATTTTATGATTTTATCAACACTGCTATAACTACCATCTGTAAAAGCGATAGATAAAGGTACACAGCCGTCGTATTTATTAGCATCGAAATTTATCTGCGGTAAAGGAGGAATATCTAAAAGAACAGTCACACTATCCACACAACCATAAATAGATTTTATAACCAACTTAGGTTGATATACCGCCGATGTATCATATTTAAAGGTAGGATTTTTTAGGGTGCTGTGATTATCTCCTTTATCCTTAAAGCTCCAGTACCATTCAGATATTTCATTAGCAGGAGTAGAAATATCTGTAAATTGAACAGGTGTACTTAAACACAAAGGAGTGGCGGTAAATTTAGCCAATGGCTTAGGATGCAATAAAACCTTCAATGAAACAGTATCAATACAACCTTTAGCAGTAATAACAAGAAGTGAAGATTTATAAGTACTGTCTTTACCATAATAATGGGAAGGGTTTTTATCAGCGCTATAAGGTGTCCCATCTCCAAAGTTATAGATCCAAGTAGTTATTGGGTCAGCATTATCTGTTTGAATAGATTCATCTTTAAAAATAGTCTCATCGCCTTTACATGCTTTGGTAACTGCATATTTTGCAACTGGTGCGGGAAAAATTTTAATTTTTTTTATCGTATCATCGGTGCAACCTTGGTCGCCTACAGTTAATTTTATTGAAAAATTACCACTAGAGGTGAACGTATGCGTAGGATTTTGTACTGTACTAGTAGAATTATCATCACTAAAAGTCCAAAGCCAACCACTTTTTATTACACCGCCCGAATTAGAAACCGAATTTTCGGTAAACGTAACAGTGCTATTTTCACAGGCATCTTTAAATGTGAAATTAGCGACTGGTGCGGGTAATACTTTTACAAATTTTACAATTGAATCCATACAACCGGATGCATTTGTTATTTTAAGCACTACTCTTTTGTCGCCCGCTTTTGTGTAAGCATGTGTAGGGTTAGCTGTATTTGCGGATGTGCTATCCCCAAAATTCCATTGCCAATCTACAATAGCTATTTTAACTTGATTAGCAGTATTATAACTATAAGAAGAATCTTTAAACGTAACGGGTTGATTTAAGCATACTTTAATAGGATTAATTGTAAAATTTGCTTTGGTTTTTTGTGGATAAATAACAGTTGTTAAATTTGTTTTGCAACCACTAATGGTGGTTAACTCTACCGCAGCAACATCACCTGCTTTAGCACCTACAATACTAATACTTTGAGTGGTTTCTCCTCTAGGTAACCATTTATAAGCAAAACCATCTGGAGCTGTTAATTTTACAGAGCCATCATCACTACAGGCTGCTGCTATAATTCCTAATGAATCGCATTTTGCTGTTACATAGGCATATCCAAAATGTCCTCCCAAGCCACAATCCCATGTTTCAAAACGAATGGTAATATTTTGTCCAATATAATTCCTTAAATCAACACCTACCGTAGTCCATGCACGATATACAATATCACCATTATCAAGTACACTTCCTCCCAGAGCCTCCGCTTCTTTTTGTGGACAATTTCTAAAACCCGCAACCGTAGAATCAACAAAAAATTCTTTTTGACCACATACAGGATCTATTAATTTGCCCGCTTGATCTTTAATCGATACAATAAATCTTGGCCGAATTTCTTTTGGATGACGAGGGCTAGCAGGATCTTGTAAAACAATAGCATATTTGTATAATAATAAGGAGTTTGCGGAGGTAATAGTAAAAGTATAATCTAACTGATCTATTTGATACTTTACACCATCACCCCAAGGGCCTCGCCCTCCATTACCTAATCTTACACATTGTTTTTCACCAGGGGGTAATGTTAATACATTGCCGCATGTAAAAGGATCCGCGGTTGCTGTAGTAATAATAGTATGGCGGCCTGGTACAATGCCCGTATTATAATAATAAGGGATATTAACGCTAGTACCGGGTACACTTTTAGGGTATACAGACGTATGACCTACCCAATTTGTAAAGTCGCCTGACGAAAAATCAGAGTTGGCACAACTCGTAGGCTTTTCTTGCTTTTGGGCAAATAAAGTAAGCGGTCCAAATAGTATATATAATATTATTAATTGTATTTTATACATCATTCCTGTTTTTATTTAACCAACGTCACTTTGCCTCTAAGTTTTTCTAAAACAGTGCCATCATCTTCACTAGTAAAGATTACAGAATAAACATAAACGCCACCTTCACATAATTCTCCTTTATAAATACCATCCCAACCATCGCTGAGGCTACTACTTGTGAACAATCGGTTTCCCCAACGATCAAAAATATACATTTTAAATTTAGCTGTTTTTAAAGAGCCTGAAGCATATACGTAAAACTTGTCATTGTTATTGTCTTCATTTGGCGTAAACGCATTTGGAATGTATACCGTTGCATCTGACTGAACAAATACTTTACCTTGAGTGCTATCTGCACAACCAAATTCATTAACAACCTTTAAACCTATGGTATAATAAGTTGCTATCTGTGGATAAGTATGTGTAAACCTATTTACATCTAACAGCTTCGTACCATCTCCCAAGTTCCAATACCATTTAGTAACTCCTTCAGATGATCTATCAATAACTTCCACCTTAGGGTCATAAATAGTAACTTCTTCGGGAGAAATAGTAAATGCTGCTTTCGGTACGGGATAAACAGTTATTATACTTGCTTTTACAAGAGTATCTGAACAACCCTTATTACTTGCAGCAATAAGTGTTTGAGAATAATTACCTTTTTCGCTATAACACTTTATTACATCTTTTCCAATTTGATTTTCTGCAGCATTAAACTTCCATAACCAAGAAACTATGGTATCGCTACCAGCTAAGGGAATACCATGAAATTCCGTGCAAAAAGTGGGACAACCGGTGGTATTTTTTGTAACAAAATCAAACTTCGGTTTGTCATTTACTAAAACTTTTTTAGTAATAGAGTCCTTACAACCATAGTTATTTATTACTACTAGTTTAACAAGGTGGTTCCCTACTGTGCTAAACGTATGATGAGGGTTACGATTAGTCGATGTAGTTCCATCATCAAAAACCCATTTACTAATAGATGCATCAGAATCATTATTAAACTTCATACTATTAAAAACACATACTGGAGCAACCGTAAAGGCTACTGTTGGTTTAGCATTTAAAGAGATTTGTTTTGTTGTAACCGCTAAACAGTTTTTGTCAGAAACAGCAATTAGTTGTACAGAGAAGATACTACTTGCTTTTGGATATAAGTGGCTAGGAGAATAGAAAGAAGAAAATTTAGAGTTATCGCCAAAATTCCAAACATAAGAAGAAATGGTACTTGGATTCGTTATCGTTGAAAGATTCGTAAATCGAACACTGTCATCTAAACATGCATTCAGATAAGCAAAATCTACTTTGGGTAAATCCCAAACCGATATCTGTAATGTAGTATCATCAGTACAGCCTCCATCATCTTTAACGGTAAGTTTTACAGAAAAGGTACCTGCAACTGGGTATTTAATACTTGGTGTTTTTGAAGTGTCGAATAATCCGTTTCCAAATTCCCAATACCATTTATTTATTTTTGCGCCTACTGATGCTATAGAAGAGTCTTTAAAAGTTGTATTAACACCTAAACAAACACTAGCTGGAGGCGCAAAAGAAGCAACGGGGTGACGCCTTACCGTTACCAATACCGTATCGTAAAGAGTACAATTACTGAATACGGAATAAGATTTTAAAGTGTATTTTAATTTTACATCACTTGCTGTGTTATTAACTAATTTAAGATTAGTTTTTGAACTATTAGGATTGGTAAGCCCTGTCGCTGGTGTCCAGGTGTAATTAACACCATTAAAAGGTGCGGTGCCAATTCCTGAGCTATCGCCAGAACAGATAACAACATCAGGTCCTGCATCTAAAGGAATAGGATCTGTTAATGTTAATGAAAGGGTTTGAATTTGCGGACAAAAACCAAATTTATACGTAATATCAATCTTTTTAGTAGGTTGTGCTGTTCCAGTAACAATGGGTACAATATCTATCGTTGCACATTTTTTACCTGCTGGAATAATTACACTATCAGGTATCATTTGATAATCTATTCCATTGATTGCAGTACCACCTATATCAAATTTCACTACAAAAGGGTTCGTCATGTCTCCTGTTCTGCAAAATGTATAACTACCATTTCTACAGTTTCTAACTGGGTCTATATTACTAGCCATTTCATTATATACAACAGGTGCACAATCAATAGAGCCTCCTTCAATAAAAACTCCTGAATCAAAAATTCGATCTTCATTATCTGCAATTACTACTTTTAAATGATAAGTATTACAAGGAATCACTTTTGCAGATGCCACCATAGGTTTTGTAAACCCATCATATTGAATCGTCTTACCGCCGTCATTTGGTACATAATAATTCGCATTTTTACCTGCATTTATAGTATTTATAGAAACATAAGTAGAAGTACCCGGCACAGTAGCAATGTTTTGCTTACCATTAATGCCTGGACCTGAAATAAAAAATGCAAATACGTCATTAAATTCTTTACCCACCGATTCGGGGTATTCTTCAGATGCAAAAGCATATTTTATTGAAAAAGATTCACAAGCGGGTATAAAATCGAATTCAATAGCACATGCATCATTGGTAGTTGTTTTATATAAACTGTCTAGTTGACTATCTCCTGCAGCTCCATTATCAGCACCCGCACTTTTACTGTTATTAGGCCCTGGCGCTATGCTTACTTGTCCAGTTGTTAAAAGCACCCCATTTGGAATACCAATATTAGAAGCCGTTCCTACAAAAGTACCCATGGCACCTGCAGGGCAAGTTGACCTTACATTTGAAATAATGTAACCTTTACCTACCATGGTTTCTACTAATTGTTGGGCAGAACCATTGGCAGTAACACTCAATTGCGCTATACTAGCATTGCTAAAAAGTATACTACTTAGCAACAATAAATAAAAATTAAGCCTTTTATTAAGCGATTTGATATAGCCGTTTTTCACATTAAAAAATATTAAGAGTGATAAAACTTAGGATTAGAATCAAATTGAGTTTTTGAGGCTTAATTGATTGTATTTTACTACAGATAATCCATATAAACCAAGTAGTATATCAGGTAGACTACTTATTTAATGAAAAGGTTGCAAAGGAATTTGATTTTCAATGCTTTTAGGCCTAAAAAAGATTAGCTTTTTCGTGTACAATTTTTTAAATGAAATAGGGAGAGAAAAAGTAAGATGTAATCTTTTTTATCACAGATATTGTTATTGCAAACACCTTTTAGCTGTTTGTAGGTTCGATCGTTTTATAGTGGTTTCGACTTAATAATTATGTGATGTTTTCAAAAACAAGATTGATGCACAAATAATATAATTATTTGTGCATCAAAATTAAGTGAGCGATAATTGATTATTCTAGATTAGAATCTATAAAAAAATATATCTGTATGGGGATGGCACTATCAATGCTAGTAATAAATAACTTTTAATTCGGATTCGAATATTTGGGATCTGAAATTAAAACTGAATCGGTTAATGTTTTCATAAATTCAATAATACATTTTTTTTCTTCAACTGATAAATTTCCTTTTACTCGTTTATATATTATTCTATCTAAGTTAGGTGAATACTTAAATCCATCATTATAATGATCCATCACTTGGTCAAGTGTTTGAAAGCGGCCGTCATGCATATAAGGAGCTGTTAACGCAATATTGCGAAGCGAGGGTGTTTTAAATGCGCCTATTTCATTACAACTAAAATTAACATTATATCTTCCAGAATCCTTCGCTATATACTCTAATCCAATATTATTGTATGTAAATGAAGTTAAAAGGCCATTGAGTAAATGACAAGAAAAACACTCTCCTTTTTCACTACTTGAGAATAGATTTAAGCCTTTTAGCTCAATGGCAGTTAAATATCCACCTTTCTCTTTTCTTACAAACTTGTCGTATCTTGAATTGGATGATATAATTGTTCGTTCAAATTGAGCGATGGCATACATTATCATTTTTGAGGTAATTGTTTTTGATCCAAATGCCTTTTTAAATAATGAGCGATAAACTTTACTCTTTTGAAGTTTACCAACCGCATTTTCTAATGATTCATGCATTTCCGCTGGATTTTTAATAGGTTCGATAACCTGTGATTCAAGATTAGCCGATCTGCCATCCCAAAATAAACCTCTATTTGACCATCCTAAATTAAAAAGTGTCATGGTGTTACGATTCCCTTTTACACCATCAACACCTCTGCTAAACGCAACTGAACTGTCTGCAAAAGCGTATTTCTGCTGATGGCAGGTTCCACAGGAAATTTTGTTATTGCCCGAAAGAAGTGGTTCATAAAATAGTTTTCTTCCCAACTCAACGCCTTCAACTGTTAGTGGATTATCCATCGGTATCTTCATATCGAAAAAATTTTCTGGAATCTCTAATTTATATGGAGTCAACGTACTAAAAAAACTATTCTTAAAGATGGAAAATGAGCTCATAATAATAGTAAAAAAACCACATATGCAAAAAGCAAGAATAATTTTAAACTTCATATTACTAAAAGTTATGCAATTTTATAAGGTAAAGGTCAAGAAAATAAAGAAGGTATTTAAAAACCAATTTTTAAATACCTTCTTTATTTTATAAATCTTTAATTTTACTAATAATTAAATTTACTGATTTATAATTTTTGCTGTTTTCATTACGCCATTTTCTAAAACTTTTACAAAGTATAGTCCTTTAGGATGCATCGTTATATCAACTTCAAACTGTTTATCCGTAAATGATGTTTTTTCAAAAATTAAAGTGCCTCTTACATCATACACATACACACTTTTAAGACCTTCATCATTTGCTCTTATTGTGAATATTCCATTATTGGGATTAGGAAATACATTCAATGCATTTTTATCTGTCTCTTTTGAAATCTTATTTGGTAAAGGTTTTCCATTTGCAATGCCTGCTCGATAACTATTTGGTGTACAATCTAGCGAAAGATCTATTTCTGCTATAAATTTAGACCCATAATCAGCTCTAAAACCTGGAGAGATAACAATGGCATTTCCCGCTTTGAAATTCACATCTGCTGGACCAGCTGGTATTACTACAGTGGATGCATAAATATAATTTGTTGCAGTATATAAATAAGATACCAATGGTGAAGTATTAATTGTCAAATTGGAAAGGGTATTATCTGTACAGGTGCTAGATAATTTAACAACATAACTATCATCGAAGTTTTCACTATTATTACCAGCCACTACAAACCCACCATCTGGCGACTGAACAATGCTATATAAACATTCCGTTCTTCTCACATCGCTGTGGTTTGGGTCAGGATAAGACCAGTTATTCGGCGTAGGATAAGGATAAATCTGATCTTGCCTATGCGTATTACTGTCAAATATTTTTTCCCATTCTTTGTTACCGTATTCATCGCACTTTGCTACATAACCATCGTTAAAACCATACTCTATATAAAGAACGGGATCATAATTCCCCATTGTAAGCGGATCCGTAGTGGTAGAGTGGTCTGGAAAAAAATATTTATTATTTTGAGCCGGCGGAGCAACATAATTTCTGTTTGTAGAAGAAACAACAGCAAACCCTCCATCGGCTGTTGCAGTCGCACCTACAGTAAGGTCAAAAGCACATATTGATCCAAAGCTAGTAGAACTAATATCATTTCCGCTACTGGGGTCAATCCTATAAACAATTGCTTCGGCTTTGTATCCTCTATAAGCTCCCGCAGGGATAATATTATGCACCACTGGTAAAATTAATTCTCCCGCAGAATTGAATGAAATAGTCGAACCAGCAGCTGATCCCCCATCTGCGTTACCTAAAGTTCTTTCATGATATTTAATCCAAATGGGTGAAGGTGAATTTGTATTGTCTATTTTAAATAAATACGCATGTTGTACATTAATCGGATCAGCTTCGGTGCCAGATATATAAAAATTTTGACCTGAACCTATGCCTGTTTTTGCAATAGCTGACCCAATGCTGTTTTGTGTAGGTATAGTGGAGCCGTAGAATCTTCCCCACTTCCAAATTCCTGTGCTGGTTATTCTAATTACACACGTTCTCCCCATCTTACCATACGCGGGATCCTGAGCTTTTGCGGTAAACATAATGTCACCCTCGCTGGTTTCAATAATACCTCCACCTGCAGAACCTCCTGTAGTTTTGGATGTAAGTGCAAAAGCAACATTTCCGTTACCTACATATGGCTCCATTCCGTACATATATTCCCATAATTTTGTTCCATTCCTATCTACCTTTACTATCCGGATTTTACGAGGTACGTCAATGACTCCAACGTCAGCCTGACCATGAATAAAATAATCGGTTACATGACCTGAAGTTTGCCCTGGATTATAAGCTACAAGAGTATCATGCCCGTCTTCCGTACTAGCACCAGCACCGATAGCAACATACCCTCCATCCGATGTTTGAACTACATTTGACATATCACCATTAGAAAATGTTTTATACCATTTTGTGTTGCCATTCAAATCAATAAGGGAGATAACTTGCTTCATATTACCCTTTCTATAATTGACCGCCTCGAAAATATCATAACCAATCTTAGTGTTTAATGGTTTAAACTGAAGACAACCTGACTTATCAGATTCAACATAGTTCAAAAATTCTGAGTAGCCGGTACAAATATATCCGTTGGGTTTATTGTCTGTTCCTTTGCTTATGGCGTGAAAATAAAACCAATCTTCACTACTTAAATTTTGATCCTGATCTATTAAGAGTGGGAATCCATTTGGACCAATTGGCGTGTTTGGTTGGTGAAGGCTTGTGGGGTATTTGGGAGCCCAATATGACCTTTGCCACTCAACATTGGGCTGAGAGAACCCCAATTGCGTAAACAAAAGAATTGTGCATCCCAGCAATGCAGTTATATTAAATTTCATCATGTTTATCTTTATTAATGTTTTTAAATAAAATATTTTGATTTGCATTTTTAAATGCTGCTGGGTACTATTTTTTACTTTTTAGTAATTCAATTTCTTTTTGTTGTTGAATTACATATAAAGTAAGTTCTTCAATTTTCTCCAAAAGTTTAGCATCCATTTTAGCCATGTCTACTCCCTCTTTTACTACTTCTTCGGCAGAAGGTACGTTTGGTAAGTGTTTATGCTCTTTTACAAATGCTTCTAATTCCTCAATGGTTTTTAATTTGTAATCATGCGCAAAAACATAATCTGACCAATCAGAAGACGTAGCCACAGCTACCTTTACTTTTTCTGTTATTATACCTGTTTGTACGAACAAACGATAATCTGACGCAGTATTGTAGGGCACTCTTCCAATCACCACTTTTCCATTGGATTCAAAGGAAGCAATTTGATTAACACCTAAAGGATCAGTTCCGCCATCACCAAAAAATTTAATCGGTCCACTGTTTGTAACAAAACGCATATACTGACCAGCAATTAACGAGTATAATCCTAAGTCCGATGTAGATGTTATAGCTGCTCCTCCTCTTTGTATTACACCATTACTAATATTCATTCTTCCGTTAACGTCTAATTGTTGAATCGGGGCAACGGTTCCAATCCCTACATTTAAGTTATTAATTGTCATTGCGGTTAGATTACCAGATTGCGCAAAATCTAAACGATTATTTCCATTATTGATGATCCTCATGTTGAAGTCCTGTACAGTTCCAGTACCAAAGTGGAAATCAATGTAAGGAATTCCACCTGTTACAGGGTTCTTTATTGAATTAGTTCCTCCCAATTCTATATTACCACCTTGATCAACTCCTATTATATTACTAGTAGCAGTATAACCCCATCCAATCGCTCCCCCAACTACAGTAAGTTTTTGCGGAAGTGCCGATGTGCCAGTACCTATACCAACATTACCCGTAGTATTCTCCATAAACATTTTAACAGTATTGTTTACTCGAAATTCTAGGTTTCCACTAGTTGTACCCCATCCGAGAAACCGGTTTGCGGCATAACTATTACCTGTAATTGTAGATTGTGCATTTAGGTTTACTGTGTTTGCAAGCATTACAGATGCAGCAAAAAAAAGAGTTTTGTGGTAATTCATTTTCATGTTTTTATGGTTTATAATTTATTTACTTTTTTTATTCTTATAGCATGATTAATTTTATTAAATAATTCTATAGTCGATAATTTGACCATTTTTCGAAAGGCTCTGCTAATAAATTATAGTTTCTACATAATCTTTTATACCAAATTTCACCACCATGTTTAAGTGAACTTCAAGATTAGATTTACATAATGCGTGCGAAAGTAAAAACATTTGTAACTGCTGAAGATAAATAAATCACTTTTTTATCTAACGGTCAAAAAACCAATTCTAACGGTATTCATCTTTTATTTGGTAATGAGATTTGGCTGTAAATTTTGCAATTGAAATTGCTTACAAGAGTTTTTGTTAGGATTTTGAATTTTGCTCTAATGCAGCTTTGATATAGCGGGTTGCCTAAAATTAATTATTCGTTTTATTAAAAATTTACATTTATTTGCCTTTTTCTCTAGTTGGGAATTGTTCCGTATCAATATTTTTAGGAAGTAAAAAATATCGTTACTAATTATAATGTTTTATCGTGTGATTGATTATTGTCCCCATCTCAATTAGCGAAAATAATTTAACACTTGAAGTAAGCATGTATATAAATGTAGGTTATTGAACAAAGCCTTATTGGACTAGGGATAATTTTACTTTCTTAAATAAAAAAACCTTCTCCCTTTTTTTAAAATAAAGGAGAAGGCATTATAGTTAATATGGTATTAAATTAATTAAGCCTTTATTGTTTTGAAATCATACCAAAAGAAATATCGTTCACTTTTAAAGGAGTTAATTGTTGAGCATCAAATTTATTATTTGCTCTGTTCGTATGCTTTGTTAAATTAGTTTCAATTAGTATTAATGCCTTTTTAACATATTCAATACTACCTTTTACATCATCCGTAGAAAGTGTTATAAATGTATTTTTTTTAGCATTATCTATTGCATACTGAATAGCTTCTTCTTCATCAGGAATAACATTAATAACAATGGAAGAGTTTTCATGGTGTATTCCTTCCGTTAAAAGGGTAGTTATGCTTTCCGCATTTCTTCCTCTTAAATCTTTATCGTGCCGTATAATAATTTGATCGAACATTTGTGCAGAAGTTTTACCAATATTGCGAATATCATCATCTCTTCTATCTCCTGCTACTGATATAATACCTACCTTAATAGGTGCTTCCGTCTTATCTAAAAATTTTTTTAATTCTAAAAAACCGTCCGTATTATGTGCGTAATCAATCATAAGATCGAAATGAGGGAAATTAAATATATTCATTCTACCAGGAGTCTGCTCTGGTGAAGGATAAAATGTATTTAAGCCTTCTTTAATTTTTTCAATATCAAATTTTTGGATAAATGCTGCTAGTACAGCAGGTAGAATATTTTTTATCATGCATACAGCTCTACCATTCATGCTTAGAGGAATGTTTGCCACTTTACCAATCCTATTTTTCCAACTTCCTTTGCTAACAACAACATATTCTTTTTCTATAAACGCTGTATACCCTCCTTTGCTTGCATGTGCTAATAAATAGGGATTATCACTTTGCATACTAAATAATGCGATGTTGCAATCTAAATCTTCACGCATGTTATACACTAATTCATCGTCTGCATTTAAAATACAATGTCCTTCTTTTTTTGTACTTTTAGCTACCACTGCTTTTACCTTCGCCATCTCCACAATGGTATCAATACCTTTTAAGCCCAAATGATCTTCTGTAATATTTGTGACTATACTTATATCACACTCATCATAACCTAAACCAGATCTCAGAATACCTCCTCGTGCTGTTTCTAACACCGCAAAATTAATAGTTGGGTCTAATAAGACTACCTCTGCACTCTTAGGCCCAGTGCAATCGCCCGAATGAATTTCCTTCCCTTGAATATATATACCATCAGTAGTTGTAAAACCAACTTTATAATTTTCAGTTTGCGCTAAATGTGCTATAAGACGTGTAGTAGTAGTTTTACCATTGGTGCCAGTAACTGCAATTATTGGAATTCGTGCGTCCATAGGGTTTGGAAACAACATTTCTAAAATAGGCTGTGCAACATTGCGAGCCATTCCTTTTGAAGGGTTTAAATGCATCCGCAAACCAGGGCAAGCATTCACTTCTACTACTCCACCTACAACTCTCGTAATAGGTACATTAATATCACTAGCAACTACATCTATTCCACAAATATCCAAATTCAAAATACTTGCAATACGTTCAACCAATAATTTATTATGAGGGTGCACAATATCCGTTACATCCCTGGAGGTTCCCCCACTGCTAATATTGGCAGTGTCTTTTAAAAATAATATTTCACCCAACGGTAAAACTGTCGCTAAGGTTAAGTCTTTTTTAGCTAGTATATTACGCGTAATTTCATCTACTTTTATAGTAGTAAGAACTTTTTCATGACCATCTCCTCTTTTAGGATCCGCATTTACTTGATTTATTAATTGCTGAATGGTAGATTTACCATCGCCCATTACCATTGCAGGAGTGCGTTTTGCAACCGCTACCATTTTATAATTTATTACCAGAAAGCGATAATCAAAACCTTCTATAAATTCTTCTAGGATAACTCCTGAAGAAATTTTAGTAGCTATTTTAAACGCTACAAGTGCTTCATCTACCGTTTTTACATTTATCGTTATGCCTCTCCCATGATTACCATCAATTGGTTTTATTACAATAGGAAAAACAATGTCTTTATTTTCAATACATTTTAACAACTCTTCTTCATCATAAACAACAATACCTTTAGGTACAGGAATGTAAAATTGTGATAGTAATTTTTTTGTATCTTCTTTATCACCCGCCATTTCAATTCCTATTCCACTAGTTAAACTAGTCATAGCTGCACGTATTTTTTTCTGATTTGATCCTTGTCCTAATATAACGAGTGAGCTATTATCCATTCGTTTATAAGGTATATTAAGAAGTCTAGCTTCATCTACGATAGCTTGTGTACTAGGTCCTAAACCATTTTTTGATTTTATATTTTTAAGGGTTGTAATATCCTTTTCAATATCATAAGGTGCATTTTTTATAAGAGCCGCTGCAATATCAATCGCTGCTCTACCTGCGTAGAGACCCGCTTCCTCAATTTCGAAGCTAAATACCACATTATATACGCCTTTTATCTGTGTTGATCGTGTTCTTCCAAAACCACAATCCATTCCTGCTAAACTTTGAATTTCTAAAGCAATATGCTCTACCACATGCCCCATCCACGTACCTTCTTTCACTCTTTCAAAAAGACCACCTTCGTGTTTTTCCGAACATGTGTGACCATATAATGAAGGAATCAATTGTTCTAATCGTTCTGCAAAGCCCTCTATTTTGTTTGTAGGAAGAATTTCTAATTCTTCAATATCCAATTTTAATACAATAAGTTGCTTACGGTAGTTTGACCAATAATTCGCACCACGCATTACTTTTATATCGAGCTCTTTCATATTTTATTTTTTTTACTTTTTTCGAAAAAATATGCCTTAAATTAAAATGCTGAAAATCAATCAATAAAAAATAATATTAAAAAAATATATTTAATTCCCAATACCCATTTTGGGGTAATTTTTCCTTTAAGTTAAATGCAAGCATTTTTTCTATTATCAAAAAGAACATTCACTACAATCTATATCCTAGCAAGCAAAAAACTAGTTATTTAATTATCTGCATTATTTTTGGTTATAGGATTAATAATTATTATTCTTAACTATTATTTATATTCTAAACTCTCCTCCTTATGATGAATTGTATGATTATTGATGATGATCTATTTTCTAGAAAAGTATTAACTCAACTAGTAACTATAACAGATGAGTTAGAATTAGAAGAGACTTGTAATAATGCAGTAGAAGCTATAAGTATATTAGAGACCAAAAAGATAGACTTACTTCTACTGGATATTGAAATGCCAGGTATATCTGGGTTGCAGTTAATTAATAGTATAAAAAACCCGCCTTTAATAATTGTTATATCAGCCACAAAACACGCTTTTGTAAATGTCAATGTAATTGATTTTATTATTAAACCCATATCGCCTGAATTATTTAGTAATGCAGTAAAAAAAGCAAAAGATCTTTTTTATAAAAAAGAAGAAATTGTAACTAATTAATTATTAAAAACGTATAAGCTTTTACATTAGATTCGATCTTTAAAAATTGCGCAGTAACTTACCATAATTTAATATATTATATGGAAACAGCTACAAAAAATATCAATGGGTTATTAAACTCCATAAAGGATAACCATTTTCATGATATTATAGAAACTAGCGTTGTTTCTATACTTAACACCCTAAAATCTATAGATTTAACTAAAAGTGAATTAATAACCGCTGCGACTATTAGTTTAAATGAATTATTTGTTTTTGTAAAAAATAGCTTTTCTAATAACAGTACAGATTTTATCCAAAAAAGCATAATAAAAGTAGAGCTATCTTCCCTACCCTATATTTCATCACTTATAGAAAATCAGCAAAAAAATATTTTATTAAATTATATTGATGCCTATGTTAAAAATAGCGATGAAAAAATAATTATATATGGTGTGATAGAAAAATTCTATAGTCTTCGGCAAACAAATGTGACCAAACAATTTTACAATCATTTTATAGAGCAAGATACTTTATTAAGAAAAAAAGAAGAAGAGATTATTCAAATTAAGCAAGAGGGTGACCAATTTGTTTATGCTGCTTCGCATGATTTACAGGAACCATTAAGAATGATTAATAGTTACCTACAATTATTAGCAACTAAATATAAAGATAAGCTAGATACAAATGCAAATGAATTTATCGATTTTGCATTGGATGGAAGTGGCCGAATGAAAGACTTAATAAACGGGCTACTTGAATTCTCTAGATTAAATAATACCTCTTTATCAAAAGCTGTAAATACAAATACCGTCATTTCATCCGTTATTAAAAACCTTTCACAAGAAATTGAGGATACCAATGCCGTCATTGAATACAATGATTTACCAGAAATACAAGGCGACGCAAATTTATTTATTAAATTATTTCAGCATTTAATTTCAAATGCTATAAAATTTAAATCCAATGAGGCGCCGCAGATAAATATCACTGCTAAAAAAATTGATAACGGGTATTGTTTTGCCGTAAAAGATAATGGAATAGGGATTCAAAAAAAATATTCAGAAAAGATATTTACTATTTTTCAACGCCTGCATGCTAAACACGTTTATCCAAGTGCGGGTATAGGATTAGCGGTTTGTAAAAAAATTATTGAAAAATATAACGGGAAAATTTGGGTAGATTCGGAGCTTAATGAAGGAAGTACTTTTTATTTTACCCTGTATTAACTATATTAAATAAATTTTCTTGAGCGAAAAAATAAATATATTACTAGTTGAAGACAATCCTGGAGATGCTCGGTTGATTGACATTTATATGCAAGATGCATTTGAAGATAATTATACGCTGGAAATTAGTGAAGATCTGCTGAGTTCGTTAAATAAATTAAAAGATCAAAATTTTGATATAATTATTGCCGACTTAACACTCCCCGATAGTGAAGGTTTAGATACTTTTATAAAAATACATGAATGTAAAATAGATACACCTATAATTGTACTAACTGGAGTTGAAGATGAATCTATTGGATTAAATGCCGTAAAATTTGGCGCTCAAGATTTTTTAATAAAAGGAAAAATAAAAGAAAAGGAATTACAACGATCTATTAATTATAGTATTGAGCGACATAAACTTTTAAAAGAACTATCTGAAAATTCAAAAAAATTACAAGAAAAAACAGATGCGCTTACCAAAGAACAATTAAAATTAGCGGAAGCTCAAAAATTAGCACATGTTGGTAGTTGGGAATTAAATTTTGCAGACCTTTCTTTTATCTGGTCAGATGAATTATATAGGATTTATGGCGTAGAGCCTGGTGTATTTATTCCCACTATTGAAAACTTCATGGAATTTATACATCCAGATGATAAAGAGAATGCTTTAAATATTGCAAAAGAATATACCTCCTCTCAATATTTATTAGATTATTATTACCGTATCGTTCGCTCAACTGGCGAAATAAGAGTTATAAACGGGAGAGGCGAACCTATATTTGATCAAGATGGAAATCTTATACGCGCTATCGGCACCGCACAAGATGTAACAGAAAGGGTTCATGAAGAAGAGTTAGAGAAACTTTCTCTTGCTGCAACCAAATCGTATAATTCTGTTATTATTACAGATAGTTTTGGTAAAATAGAATGGGTAAACGAGGGTTTTAAAAAACTTACAGGGTATACTTTAGAGGATGTTAATTCTGTTAACGAGCTTTTGAAAAGGGGCGATTTAAAAGAATTAAAACAACAAAAAAAATACTACCAAACTATCCGAAAAAATAAAAAGCCCGTTTCTTATGAGCATAAAAATTATGCGAAAAATGGAAAGGATTTTTGGGTAATAACGACACTTACGCCAGTATTAGATAAAATGGGCAAAGTAGGACGTATTATTGCCATTGACTCTGATATTACGAGTAGAAAACAAATGGAAGAAGAATTAGTATTGGCTAATAAAATAAGCGCGCATCTATTAAAAAAAGGGAATAAAGCATTAAATGATTTATTGCAAACTCAAACACAGTTAAAAGAAACAATGAAGGTGAAGGAACAGTTTTTGGCAAATATGAGTCATGAGATTAGAACTCCTATGAATGCTATTATTGGCTTTACAGAACTTATTATAAAAACAAATTTAAGCTCAGAACAAAAACAATATATTGATGCAATTAAAATTTCGGGAAAAAATCTATTGATCATCATAAATGATGTTCTAGATTTTTCAAAAATTCAATCAGGAAAAGTAATATTTGAAAAAATTGAAATAAGCATTTCAAAAGTTATTTTTAATGCCATCAACCTAATGGTTCCAAAAACTATTGCTAAAAAAATAGAATTAACTAGTGAGATTGACCCTCAAATTCCAGAATTTGTATACGGAGATCCAACTCGCTTAAACCAAATATTATTAAATTTACTAGGTAATGCCATTAAATTTACTGAAAATGGTAAAGTGCATTTAACAGTAACATGTTTAGCTAATAAGAATGAAGTCGTTGAATTATTATTCTCAGTTATTGATACTGGAATTGGTATACCTAAAGATAAACTAACAACTATTTTTGAAGGCTTTATGCAAGCCAGCAATGAAACAACCCGAAAACATGGAGGGACTGGCTTGGGCTTAACAATAGTTAAACAATTAATAGAACAACAAAATGGAACTATTTCTGTAAAAAGCAATATTGGAGAAGGCTCTACATTTTCTTTTAATTTATTTTTTGATAAAATTGATGCTCCCAAAACAATCCAACAAAGTTGTGAAACAATAAAAAGAAAAGAGATTAGAAACTTAAGCATTTTATTAGTGGAAGATAATTATTTAAATCAGCTGCTTGCCACAAAAGTATTAACTAATTGGAATTGGAAAGTGGATGTTGCAGAAAATGGATTAATTGCCATAGAAAAACTAAAACAGAATAACTTTGATTTAGTATTAATGGATATACAACTACCAGAGATGGATGGTTATGAGGCGACCAAGTATATTCGTCACGAATTACAAAGTCCAAAATCCAAGATACCTATAATAGCTATGACTGCACATGCTTTTTCTGGAGAAGATTTAAAATGCAAAGAAGCGGGTATGGATGATTATATTTCAAAACCATTTAATGAAGATGATTTATATACGAAGATTTTAACTATACTTAATATTAAAAACGAAATATATGAACAGAGAAATTAAAAGCGAAAGCAAAGCGGCTGTAAAAAAATATACAGATCTTACCTATCTTAAAAGCCTGTCAAAAGGGGATGATGGTTTTGTAAAACAAATGATTACCATCTTTATAAACCAAACACCCGCTGCTATTGAGCAATTAGAGAAAAGTTTGATTAGTAAAGATTTTTTAACACTTAATGCAGTTGCTCATAAAATAAAGCCGTCCTTTTCATTCGTGGGGATTAATTCTTTACAGGCTAAACTAGAAGAATTAGAAAAAAATGCCCTGCAACAGAAAGATATAAACTCAATTAATATTTTAATAAATGAAATTAAAGAAGTTGCTTTAATTGCTGTAAAGGAGCTACAAAGCGAAAATTTAAAATAATTTAAAAAGAATTACTATTCAAAACTCAATTCTTAAAAAGCTATGAAGCCAATTGGCGATATATTCTCTTCAATTTCCCATGATCAAAATAAAAATTATAATTTAAGTGAATGGAAAAATAGAAAAAAGGGTTAATCTCTTCATTTTCAATTTTTATAGGAATGTTGTAATGAAAATCGGGGCCAATTTTTAAATTTCTAATTTTTAATTGAATGGGTAATGATAGTTCCATATCAACCAAAGTGAATTTTCTTTCATTTATATAATTAAAACTTACATCACTGTATATCGGTAATAAAGCTTGATTTGCAAAAGAGGTGAGAAATTGAGGAGTAGTGGTAACAAATCCTGATTTAAAAATGGGAAAGAGTTGAATTTCCTGATACAGGTTTAAATCTATTTGATAAACATGTTCTATTCCCCACATCGAATATAATGAAGTTTCAACGTTAATGTAATCAAGATCAATATCCAAATTTGCATTAATACAATTTTTAAGAGCCCTCCTTCCATAACGCCGTCCGTTTTGAAAAAACCATCTTTCATAGCGAGCAGATGCATATATTCGATCATTGAACTGATGCTCGTAACCAATTCCTAAATCAATCTTAGCAAATTTATTTACCATAGCACTCCAATAGTTATTCGTTAAGTATAAATATAATCCCTTTCCCTGTTTATAAATAATATTGCTTTCTACTCCATATTGTTTATCTCCAAAATCTCGCCCCCAGAAAACAAGCTTGTTATCAAATCTGTTATTAAATTCAATGCAGGAAGTTACATCCTTTACAGAATCAATATAATCAATAATTGAATCCTTCATTATTGGAGCAACTCTGTTTTGCGAATGTATTTTAAAAGTCGCTAATAGGAGTAAGCAAATCACATAGCTTATTTTATAGTTCATTTAATTGTGTGCTATTATAAAAGTGAAGATTTATTTGAGGCGCATTCGCTGCAAATGCCGCTTTATAATTTTTATCCACTTCCACTAATTGAATTATCCAGGAGCCTATATGACCATTTACGAAACAGGAATCAGTCGTTGACAAAAACTCATTTAAATTATGATTCGTTAAGTCCTGTGAAAATCCAATACCTGAAGCTTTGATAAATGCTTCTTTCATTGCCCAAAATGAAAATGCGACAGAACGTTGCATTGCATTATTTTGGCTGATGAATATACTGTGTGTTTCATCTTCCGAAAAAAAATTTTTGCAAAAAGAAGGTAAATCATCAATATTTCTATGTTCTTCAATGTCCACACCAATGTTTGAAATATTTGAAATGCCAATTAGAACATAACGATTACGATAAGAAATATTAAAGTATAAGTTTTTTGTTTGTTCTTTTTTTAAATATGGTTTTCCCGAACTATTTTTTTTGAATGCTATCTTTTCTGGCGAAATAGTTAAATATCGACTTAATACTTTTCTCAAAAAATAATGAGCAGACTGGTAACGATCTTTATCTAGTTGATGAATAAATTTTCTACTTCTTAATTTCTCTTCATTTGAAAGGATAGTCGCGTCGACATCACACATGGATGGATTAAAATCAAATTGCCAAATGTGCAACCAATTATTTGATATAGATGAAACTTCCATTATCCTACAAATTGTGCTGGTGAGCCTGCCCATACTGTTCCAGCAGGGATCGTTTCCCCTTTCATAACTAATGATAACGCACCAATAGCCGAATTTTCTTCCATAGTGGAATCATATAAAATAACAGACATGACGCCAACCGATGCATTTTTTTTAATATATAAATCAGACATTTTCATTACTCTGTCTTCAAACAAGTGAGTTTGAATTGTTGCTAGTTGATTGAGGCAAACATGGTCTTCGATATGAACCAAGTCAAATTCTGTAATTTCAGTTGTTTCCATATATACTCGCTTTCCAATTTTACTTCCCATCAATCTAAAAAAACAAGGCGCATAAGGCGTACCCATTAACATATTTACGAGCATAGGGTATACCATATTCTCGCACAATGAATTTACCAATTCATTTTTCCATACAAAAATACTCCACAATGGTTTGTTTGAAGGCACGTATTTTCCAATCAATATTTTTTTAAATAGTACCGCAATGAAGGGTGTTAAAAGACTTAATGAAAAAAGTAGAAATGGCGTAATTAAAATAACAATACGGAAACTTTCAATTTTAATAACATCATAAATTATTTTATAAAATAATGCCAATAGGCAAAAGGTGAATGCCATTGGCAATGTAATTTTAAAAAACTCAATAGCCCCTCGTTGCATGATTAATGATCTAGTAGGGTTAAACGTAAACTTCGTATCAAATTGCTGACTTTCTTGCCGTTTAGGTAAAAAAATAGACGGAGACCCTAGCCAAGAACAGTTATTCATTTTTGAGTCTTCAATAGCTTTCGGAGGCACAGATAAAACACCAATAAGGCTGTTATTTCCAACACGATCGCCACATGCCACAACGGCGCTATTACCAATAAATGTTTTACTACCAATGGATGTCTTTCTCAAAAACATGAAGCCATTTCTTACAACAGGTGAACCAATGCTTACTGAATCGGCTAAAAAACTGCCCTCCCCAATTTCTAAAAGATCAGTGGAAAGTTGGTTGACAGTGGATATTTCGGCACCATGCCCCACCTTTGCTCCCATCAAGCGCAACCAAGAGGGTAAATAAATGGTAGCGTATATTGATTTAAAGGTTAGCAATACAAACTGAAGAGTCATATCCACAAACCACTTTTGTACATATCTAAAACTGTAAATACTAAAATCTTCTTCTTTTACCTTACCTACAATTAACCATTTAACTACAGCAACAAACAAACAAAACAATAGTATATAAACGGATGTAAAAGATATAGTTGTTACCAAAGCGTATCCGAATCCATAATTAAGATCTATTTTATAAATTGTAAAACCGAATGGAATTACCAACACCAATGGAAAAAGAACTAAAGCCAGAATTGCAATTGCTTGAAAGAACAAATAGATACCAAAAGGCAAGCTGCTTTTTTTCTCTTTGCTAAACAGCTTATCTAATTTTGAAATAGCAACCTTTTTTGCTGGTGAGCCTTCCCAATTTTGACCTTTCGGAATTGTCTGATTTTTCGCAAGAAATGATAATTCACCAAGTGTTGAATTGTCTTCCATAACCGTTTGTTGAGCAAGAACAGCGCGGGTGCCGACGAAACAATTTTCACCGATTGATATGGAACCTATGATGAGCTCACCGTTTTCAATTGAATAGCCCGTTAAATGTGCCTCCTTTGCAATAGCACTATTATCACCTATATCAATTAAATCGAAAATTCGTATTCTATCTGTACCGAGATAAACGTTCTTTCCAACTTTGGCACCCATTAATTTAAAATATAAAATGAGAAAGGGAGTTCCGGTTAAAATAGCTAAAGGGGTAATGTCAACAAATCTTTTAACCAACCAAAATCGAAAGTAATAAAAACCCCAAAGAGGATAACGACCTGCCCGGAACTTACCTATTAACAGCCATTTCATTAGTATTGAAACAATAATTGAAGCGGGAATTGTTATTAGTACAAAAATAGATGAAAGAGTAATTAAGAAAAACGGGCTTATGTTAGGATACATGCGTTCAATTACGAAAGGACTTAATAACCCCGTTGCGCTAACAAGAATAAATAAGAAAAAAGAACCCGTTTGTAATATCGTTGTGAGAGTGTAAACCAATCGAGAAACAGGCTTTGTTTTAGCTTGTGTATCCTTCAAAGGACTATCATAAGTTGAGTTTTTTTTATTTTCAATACTTTCCGCAAGCTTTTCAATGGTTCTGTAAGTGTATATATCTTGCACCGACATACATTCAAAACCTTTGCCTTTTCTTAGATCGGATATAACTAATGATGCGAGCAACGAATGCCCTCCTAAATCGAAAAAATCATCATCAATAGAAATTTCAATGGAGGGAAAGTATTTTTGCCAAATCTTCAAAACTGTTTTTTGCAAAATTGTAGATGCAGCAGTAATGGTACGTTCCTTTTTATCAATGGAAACGGTGGGGCCTGGCAATTTTTTTCGATTTACTTTACCGCTTGGTAATAGCGGAAAATCATCTAAGATAACGAATTGCGATGGCACCATATAAACTGCTAACCTTGCCTTTAATATTGCTTTGCAAGCTCCTTCATTAAACTCTTTTTCGCTGTCATTTAATAAGATGTATGCTATCAGTCGTTGAATTTTAAATTGGTCCTCGTTCACAACAACCACTGCGTTTTTTATCTCGCCAATTTGCAAAAGTTGAGACTCTATTTCAGATAACTCAATTCTGTATCCCCTTAATTTTACTTGCGAATCTATTCGTCCTAAAAATTCTATTTCCCCATTGTTATTATACCGAGCCAAATCTCCAGTTCTATACAATCGTTGGCTTGTAAAATTGGGAATGCGAAAGCGAGAAGTAATAAATTTTTCACTTGTAAGTTCTCTTCTGTTTAAATAGCCATTTGCAAGTCCATTGCCAGCAATACAAAGTTCTCCTGGCACACCAATAGGCACTAATCGCTGATTACAATCGGTAATATATACTCCATAATTTATTATTGGGCGGCCAATTGTTATTTTTTTGTTAGGAATATAATCAGCATAAGTTGTAATAACAGTTGCTTCCGTAGGTCCATACGTATTGATTATTTTTAAGTCGGAACGATGCCATTTTGCTAACAATTCCGTTGGGCAATACTCTCCACCAAGAATTAATAATTTTAAAGATGGTAAAGAAGTAGACATCATTGAAAGCATGGTGGGTACTGTAGAAAAAACACTGATATTATTCTGTAAAATAAATTCAGCTAGTTCAGCACCAGAGTGCATAATGGTTTCGGTAATTGGAAACAATGTACTACCTGAAGCAAACGCCAACCAAATCTCTTCTATAGATGCATCAAAAGCAGTTGAAAAACCCTGTGCAATTCTTTCATTTGAATTTAATCCAAATGTTTTCTGTTCTACTTTTATTAGATTACACGCCGCTGCGTGAGAGATCAAAACACCTTTTGGCCTGCCAGTGGATCCAGAAGTATAAATTATGTAAGCAGGTAAAGCGGAAGATATATTAGTTTCAATAGCAGCACATCCATTTTTATCCTCCACGATTTGCTTCCAATGTTGTTCTATATATAAAACGTTGTTACCGTAATTAGCGTGAGAACTTTGAAGTTCAATTTGTGATATTAAGTAATTTATTCCAGCGTCTTCTAAAATAAAACGCACACGATCCTCGGGATAAGCAGCATCAATTGGCACATACGCAGCTCCAGCCTTAAGAATGCCAAGCATGGCAATATACATTTCAGGCGATCGCTGCAAATGAATAGCAATAAAATCCTCAGACTTTATGCCTTGTTTAATAAAGTAATTAGCAAGTAAATTAGCCTTATAATTCAGTTCCTGATAGGTAATACGATTTAAGCCAAAAGATATCGCAATATTATTTGGATACCTCGCAACGGTTTCTTCAAACAATTGGTGCATTAACATTTCTCGTGCAACAATTCGGTTGTCAATGGGGCCAGTGGATAGCTCATGAATTTCATCAACACAAACAGGAGGTAAATATTGAATATCTTCTAATAGAATATTTGGATTAGCTGTAGTAATTCCAATGATCGCATTTATATATGGTGCTGATGATTTAAATACAGTTTCGAGATAAGCATCTTTTTTACAATTGAAAATTAAATTGCATTGGTCTTTTGTAATTAAAAATTGTATTGTATAACATCCTTGTTCGTCAGTATCATTTAACCATTCGATTGTAAAATTATTGTTATCAATTGAGGCATCGAATTTTGAAAGGATTGTTTGATAAAACGAAAAAAAAGATTCGTGTTGATTTACAATTAAAGAAATACTGGTTTGATTTTGGTTTGAATCATATATTTTAAAACTAATGGTTTCGGAAGTATAGTTTGTATACTTAGAAATCAATACTGCAATGGCCGAAAAGTGATAAGCTTTTTTGTTATATAATTGGTTTGTTTGGAAAGAATCAGGAATGTGCATATAACCGTAGAAATAGGTGTTTTTTTACTGTTTTATACGGTGATGACTTAATGTATGTTACTACTCAGCATCCAATTCATAACAATGTTTTATTAAGAATTAACTACGCTTAGTATAAAGTTAAACAAAACTAGTCAGTTTAGTACTGAAAACTATTTATATAAAACCCTCGAATGCGCCCTAGCAGAATGTCTCGCTTTAAAGCAAAATAAAATTAACCAAAACAACTATTAAAACAGAATCAACAGTATAATCAGCCTCCTTACACATTAAAACTCTCAAAATTCATGGAACACTTTTAATTATTTTGCTAATTTGACAGCGTAGCGCTAACAATAAAAAAGTATTTTTAGTGTATTATTTTAACACTCTTTAACAAATACCAGAATGATAACTAATTTAAAAGATTTATTCGGCAACATTGATATCTATTTATTTGACCAATTATTAAAAGGGCGATTTGATAATTGTAAGAATGTGATTGATATTGGTTGTGGAAATGGTAGAAATTTGGTTTATTTTTTAAAGAATAATTTTGATGTATTTGCTATAGATCAAAATGAAGAGGCAATTAAAGACACGAAAAACCTATCGGAAAAATTAGCTCCTCATAATTCTATTTCTAATTTTTGTGTGTCTCTAGTGGAATCTATTCCTTTTCAAAATAATCAATTTGATATTGTTATCTGCAGTGCGGTATTGCATTTTGCAAAAAATAAAGATCATTTTGGCGAAATGTTACATTCTATTTGGCGAGTATTAAAACCTCAAGGCTTTTTATTTGTAAGGTTGGCCTCTAATATTGGAATGGAACATTTGGTTAGCCCTATAGGCAATGGTTGTTATCTATTACCCGATGGTACTGAGCGTTTTTTGGTTGATGAAGCAACACTACTGAATTATACTAATGAATTGAACGGTAATTTATTTGAACCTATTAAAACTACGAATGTTCAAAACTTACGTTGCATGACTACCTGGTGTATTCAAAAAAACGAATAGTAGCTTTAGAGCATTTTTAAAAATTTATTTAAAATGTTCGTTATGCGTCTTTTAATGCCACCCTTCGTTACTTTTATTGTCCAAAGAGCACCGCTATTGACTTCAAAAAGAGTCTCGTCTGGCTACGAAAATACATCAACACATTCCAAATGAATAAAATTTAAACAGACTCCTACTTAAAAATAATTTACAATACCAAAATGAATTTTACCACTCCTTAACTCAATTGGGTTATTAAACTGTTTACCCAATGCATAACTAATTGAAAAAACACCTGCTTTAGTTTGAAAACTGATGCCTGTGCCAAAACCAAATGGTGTATCATGAACGTACGTGCCAACGGTATTGTTTTCATACCACGCACCATCTCCAAAAATATACATATATGAATTTTGTTCTAATATATAGCGGTATTCTATACTTAAGATAGAAAAAGTAGATGCGTAAATTGATTCTTCATCAAATCCACGCAATGTTTTTAGTCCGCCAATACGAAATAATTCATTATTAAAAGTTGTTTCGCCATTTATGAAAGCCGCTTGCAATCCTAATTTTATAGTTGTTCTAGAAAATAAAGGAATAAAATAACTTCCTTCATAATCAGCTGTATAAATTGCTGAATTCAGCTTTAATCTTTCATAAACCACTGGATTTAATTTGGAATTTTTTTTTATTATTTTTGTACCAGCACTTGTATTTATTGAGCTATAAAAACCCTTTCGAGGATTTAAACGGTAATCAAGCCGTTCAAATTTAAATCCAATACCATATAAGTTCGATTTTATGTCTGCATTGGGAGGCAGTGTTGTTAAATATTCTAATCCTTTAGTAGATAGTAAGGTAGATATTTTATTATTGTAAAACACTTTAAAGTAATTACCTCCTATTAATAAATATTGTAGCCCTAGGTTCTGATTTACATCCAAAAAGGTAGTATCTTTTTTATATAATTTTAAATTATAATCTAAACCAAAAGGGCTTCTAAAAATGAAAGGATAAACTAACTTTATTTTTAAATCTTGTGTTTGTGTTTCCAACCTGCGCCAATTCAAATCAATCAATTCGCCGTAACCTAATCCATTTTGTAATTTCAAACGCACATCTCCTGTAAATAAAATTTTACCGGTAACATTGTCTGGTAAAATACCAATAATACCATCAAATTGACTCGCACTTCTTTTTTCAACATTTAAAATAAGCTTGGTGTACTTATCTGTAAACTCCACCGAGGCAGGTGCTTTGGCGCGCAAAAAAGGGAGCTCGGCTATTCGGGTATTTATTTTTTTTAATTGTATTTCGTTATATAAGCTAGCAGGCTTTATTCCTAAATAATTATACAAATAAACGGGAGCTATTTTAGCATTACCTAATATGATAATGCTATCTATTTTTTTCTCTTTGTTTTTAGTGAGAAACAATTTCGCAGTAAATTGATTGTTCGAAATATCCATACTATCAAGTTTAACTGAAGCGAAAGGAAACCCATTATTTTCATAATAAATAATTAAATTTTCCTGAACTCGTTTTACATCTTTAAAATTCACAGGCCTATTAAGATATAGTTTTTCTCGAAAGCCAATTACACTTAATGCGCCTTCATCTACATTCCCATTTTTTAAATGAGCCCATTTATAGGGTTTGCCGATATTCAAATTGGCAGTTAATCTTAAAGAATCTTCTTTTAAACTATCGTAATGAGCAGCTAAATAGGCGTTATCATAGAGATCAAATAATATTTTTTGAAGTTCCTTCTCCCGTAATTGTTTTGAAGGAAAAATATTTTTATAATTTATTTTATAGGTAATGCTATCATTATTGTTATATACTAGCTGCAATACATAATTCTGTGCAGGTAGTGAAAAGGAGGCACAAATACTTAAAACTGTAAAAATTAATATTACTTGTATGCGCATGTTATAAAAGTAAACAATTACCATTAACGCAGTGAATGATTTTTTATTGGATGCTCTGAGGAAAGGAAAAAATGAACCTAATCTCTTTCTATTTTACAACTGTTATTGTTGATGATTAGAAAAAGCTGGGAATAACTGAAATATTTATTTTCAGATTATTATTTTAGCGTTTTATGGAGAGTATTTGCATACTAGGCTATGATATTAATAGATATTTTGCTCCGCTCCAATGTTCGTGACTGTTTTAGTTGCTTCCATAGAAATAAAATATAGATTCTTCGCTTGCCTGAGAATAAAGAAAGGCGATTTTTATGGCTATAACATTGCAATCATTATTTCTTAAACATAAAATAAACTGCCAAAATCAAAAACAAGAATGAAAAAATATGATTGAGTTTAAAAGTTTCTGTTTTAAATACAACCAAGGTAAAGATTGCAAAAACTATCAAGGTAATTACCTCCTGTATTACTTTTAATTGTATGAGTGTAAAAGGGCCACCGTTATCTTTAAAGCCAATTTTATTTGCTGGTACTTGAAACATATATTCGAAAAGAGCAATTCCCCAACTTAAAAGTATAATTGAAAATAAGCCCCATTTACTAAACATTTTCCAATGTGAAAATTTTAAATGCCCATACCAAGCAATAATCATGAATGTATTACTTAAAACCAAAAGACCAACTGTTAAAATTGCTTTCATTCTCCTTTTAATTTTTTACTTGGCTCATTATCAATTGTACATAAATTGAGCTGATGTATAATAAAAATTATCTTATTTCAGCACCTACTTTTTCTTGGTATGTTTTCATTAATTTTTCCATCACTTTCTCAATTTGTTTATCGGTAAGTGTGGCATTTTCATCTTGCAAAATAAAACTTAAAGCATATGATTTTTTATTCGAAGGTAATTTCTCCCCTTCATACACATCAAATAAATTCACCCGTTTTAAAATATTTTTTTCTGATTGATAAGCCAACTGTTCCAATTGTTCAAACTCAACCGCCTTATCAATTAACAATGCTAAATCACGTTTTACTTCTGGAAATTTAGGCACTTCTGTATAGCTAATGGTATTTACTTTTTTAATTGCTTCCAATACAATCTCCCAATTAAAATTGGCATATAAAACATCTTGCTTAATATCCATATATTTTAAAATAGGTTTTGAAATGGAGCCAAATTCAACAACTGTTTTTTTATTCCAATTAATAGCCGCTCCTTGTAAAAACAACTCTTCTTTCGATTCAACTATTTTTAAATCTTTAATTCCCAGTCGCTCTAATATTGCTTCTACAAATCCTTTTAACATAAAAAAATTTACAGGTTCATTCTTTGAATTCCAACTTTCATTCTTTTTGGTTCCAGTAATGAATAAAGATAAATTTTTTGTTTCAATATATTTTACGGCATCTGAATTTTTAATTGCTAAGTAGGTCTTCGCAAATTCAAATATTTTTAAATCCGAATTTTTACGATTCTGATTGTAAACAATTGCCTCCAAACCACTAAATAAGGGCGTTTGTCGCAACACCTCTAAATCCGCACTTAAGGGATTCATCATAATCACACTTTTAGTGGGGTCTAGTGATTTTAATTTTTGAGCGTATTCTTTCTTTGTCAGTGATAAGCACATCACTTCAGCAAAACCATTATTACTCAAAAAATCAGAAATAATATTTTGTATTTTTTCTTTATCTGGCTTTTCAGAAAAAGCCAAGGAAGAGTTTAAATGCAGCGGTATCTCCACATTGTTGTAGCCATATATTCTTAATACCTCTTCTATTACATCTTGCTCGCGTTGCACATCCACTTTAAATGGAGGTACCGAAAGTAATAAGGCATCGTGCCCTTCATGTTCAATTTCAATACCTAATGATAATATTATGTTTTTAATTATTTCAATATCAATATGCTTCCCAATAAGTTGATCACATTTTTCAAATGAAAAAGGCACTTTAAAATTGGCAATTGGTGCAGGATATATATCAATAATTTCAGATGAAATAGTTCCTCCAGCCACGTCCTTTATTAGTATTGCTGCACGTTGCAATGCATATACGGTAATGTTAGGGTCTGTACCTCTTTCAAATCGAAATGAAGCATCTGTTTTTAAAGCATGTCTTTTAGACGATTTTCTTACCATAGTGGAATTGAAATAAGCACTTTCTAAGAAAATATTTTTAGTTGCTGGCGTAACACTGGCATCTATCCCTCCAAACACCCCAGCAATACACATAGGTGCAGCTGTATTACAAATCATTAAATCCTCCGCTGATAACTCTCTTTCAACTTCATCTAACGTTTTAAATTTAGTTTTATTCGCTACCTTTTTTACTATTATTTTATTCCCTTTTATTTTGTCGGCATCAAATGCATGCAAGGGTTGACCCATTTCATGTAAAATAAAATTGGTAACATCTACAATATTATTAATGGTTCGCACACCGATGGCTTTTAATTTATTTTTTAACCAATCGGGAGATTCTTTCACGGTAATTCCCGAAATTGATAATCCAGAATACCGAGGGCAAGCAATGGCATCTTCTACCACTACTTCTATTTTAGCATCTGTATTCTCCACTTCAAAGTTATGTATTGTCGGTAAATTTAAAACAGAGTCAATAGAATCGTTATCAGCGGAAGGCGTTAATTTTCTTTTGCAATTTAAAACAGCGACTAAATCGCGAGCAACGCCAATATGAGATGCGGCGTCAGCCCTATTCGGAGTTAAGCCTATTTCAAAAACATCATCTGTGATTATGTTAAAGAACTTACCTGCGGGCATACCAATTTTTGCATCATTGGGCAATACCATAATACCTTCGTGAGAAGTGCCCAGTCCTATTTCATCCTCCGCACAAATCATCCCTTCTGATAATTGACCACGAATTTTAGATTTCTTAATTTCAAAAGGCTCTCCAACAGTTGGGTAGAGCAATGCACCGATGGTAGCAACTACCACTTTTTGCCCTACAGCAACATTAGTGGCACCGCATACTATATTTAAAAGTGCAGGGGCGCCTATATCAACCGTCGTAATATTTAACCGATCGGCGTCGGGATGTTTTTCTTTTGTCTTCACTTCTCCAATAACAATACCTTCTAACCCACCTTTCACCGCCTCAAACTGCTCAATTGCTTCCACCTCTAAGCCACAATCGGTTAGTAATTTGCTTATTTCTTCTGCCTTTAGATTTGTATCTATGTATTCCTTCAACCAACTGTAAGCTATTTTCATTGTTTTATTTTGTTATGGATGAGTTTCTAAATCGATATAATTAGTATAATTTAGATCTAAAAAATTAATTACAAAAATAAGAAATAAATCGGAGCAGTAAAGAGCAAATTAAATACGCTAAACAGCGCTATTTTGTATAGTTTTGCAACTAACATCTTTATTTTGGCTGGTTAAATTATGGAAAAACAAATACTTTATTATTCTGAAAGAATTACACAGTTTAAACTTGAAACAAAAACTGAAAAGAAAAAGGCTGATTTTATTTTATATAGTCGTTTACTATTATTTATTGGCACTTTCATTTGCTCAGTCATATTTATAAAAACACAACCTATTTTTATTTATACTTTATTATTTTTTACAATTACATTATTTTTATTTTTAATAAAACAGGGATTAAAAATTAAAAGAAAAATAGACTTTTTAAATAAACTTATTAAAGCAAGTGAAATTGAAATTGATTTATTAAATAATAATTTTGAAAATTATAATGAAGGAGCTGAATTTATTGACAAGCAACATAACTTTTTATCTGATCTTGATATTTTTGGCAAACGCTCTATCTTCCAATTGCTTAATCGCACGGCTACTTATTCTGGCAAAATTAAACTTACTAATTGGCTTACGCGGCCATTTTTAGATAAAAAAATAATTATAGAACGGCAAAAAGCAATTACGGAATTTGCCACAAAGCCGGAGTGGAATCAGCACTTTATAGCATTAGGACTTAGTTCTGATGAAAATGCAGTTGATAGAAATGTGATAGAAGACTGGTTAAATGAGTCCAACATATTCTCCACGCTATTTTTAAAAATATGTTCCTATGCATTACCTGCACTAACATTGTGTGCATTGGTTTTATACTTTTTAAAAGTTATTGAATCTACTGCATTTGTTTACTTATTTTTTGCTCAACTACTAATTGTAGGATCTAAAACAGGTAAGGTTAATCAAATACATAATTCTCTTAGTAGAAAACTAAACTCCATTGAAAAATACAATTCATTAATTAAGATTATTGAACAAGAAAATTTTAATGCAGAAAATATAAAAACACTAAAATCAAATTTAAGTAAATCAGGCGTTGCTGCTAGTACTAGCATTCATCAATTAAAAAAATTGGTTGATTCATTAGATGCCCGATTAAACATTTTAATAGCAGTAGTGTTAAACGGCATTTTACTTTGGGATATTAATGTAATGATAAGGATGGAGCGTTGGAAAAATAAGAATAAATCGCTTTTTTTTAACTGGATTGACGTAATTGGTGAATTTGATGCTTTTGTAAGTTTAGGAATGTATACCTATAATCATCCTCTCTACATTTTACCAGAAGTAGACACCACTACTTTTGTAATCGAAGCAGAAAATATGGGTCACCCTTTATTAATGGAAACCAAAATGGTTACTAATAATTATCACAGCCAAGGAAACTGTAAAATAGATATACTTACAGGCGCTAACATGGCGGGTAAAAGTACCTTTTTAAGAACCCTTGGTGTTAATCTTACATTGGCTATGATTGGTGTACCTGTATGCGCCACCAAATTTAAATTTTCTCCCGTTACTTTATTTACCAGTTTAAGAACGAATGATTCATTACAACAAAATGAATCATTTTTTTACGCCGAACTTAAACGGCTACAATCGTTAATTCAACAATATGAAACAGGTAAAAAAATATTTTTTTTATTAGATGAAATACTAAAGGGCACTAATTCTAAAGATCAACATATTGGATCAGAAGCATTAATAAAGAGATTAATCGCTTTGAATGGAACGGGTATTATTGCTACCCATGATATTGAATTAGCCACTCTTGCAAGTGAATATGCATCAAATGTTCGCAACTTGTGTTTTGAAATAACCATTGATGGAGATAGATTAATATTTGATTATAAATTAAAAGAAGGGGTATGTAGTACCATGAATGCTTCTTTTTTGTTGAAAAGAATGGGCATTGTTTTATAGCTTATAAAAAATTAACTTTATAAATGGTGATAAGGTTCGTTCTTTAAAATAGTCATTGCTCGGTATAACTGCTCTACAAAAAATAAACGTACCATTTGGTGAGAAAAAGTCATTTTAGAGAGTGCTATTTTACCATCTGCTCGGTTATAAACTTCTTCCGAAAATCCATAAGGACCGCCTACTACAAATATTAAATTTTTTATTCCTGAACTCATTTGCTGTTGTACAAATTGTGAAAAACTAACAGAATTATGCTCTTTGCCATTTTCATCTAATAAAATAAGTTTATCGGCAGGTAGAACAACCTTTAGAATTAAGCTTGCTTCTTTTTGTTTTTGTTGCTCAATACTTAATGCTTTTGTATTTTTTAATGCAGGAATAACGATGGTTTCAAAAGTAAGGTAATGCTTTAATCGCTGTTCATATATAGAAAACCCTTTTGTAAGGTAGTCATCTTCTGTTTTGCCATTAAGCAGCAATGTTATTTTCATCTATTTATAATTTATTCATTCAAAAATACATTATTTTATGTAAAAGAATAATTTATAAAATAGAAAGACCTATTCTATAAAGGAAGTTGAATTTTTGTGGTTCTTTAAAGAATATTTATTTTGTTACACTAAATTTACGAGCGGCTAATGTATCATCCAGTTTTATTAAATAACGTAGTGCGAATCTGAATACTATACTAAATAAAAAGGTTGCTAATTATTGATAACATCATTGCAAACAGTTTATCAATAACTACAGTAACAGAAGGATAAAAAAAAAATTTCACTTGTCTTTTTAAATCTAAGATTGTAAAAAAATAGTGTAAGGAGATAATATGAATATAGAACTAATAATATCATAAATAAAACAATAATAGAAAATAGTAATCGTATTGTTTCCATTAGATTAATTATAAAGGATCATTAAAAATTTAGTCTTGTCATTGCCTGCAAACAAAAAAACACTTTATAAAGAATATATTCTTTATCTTATCAATACAGAAAATAACTAATTTTCTGTTAACGCATATTTAAATATTTATTAATTCTAGATTAATATAGTATTAAAAAATAAATTGATAAAAAATATTTTATAACTATTTTAGAATGCTATTAGTTGTAGAAAACTATTTTTTTAATATAAATAACAATGTTGTAAATATATAGTATAAATAGAATGAAACTATTATTAAAATTAAAAAGATAGCGCTAAAAGATAATTGCAAAATTTTCATAGCAGAATTTATTTATTACAAATATATATCCTTTGTTCTTTCTGAAACACAGGAAAAACACTGATAAAACCATGGTGATTTCCCTATTTTTGAAGCTTTTAAAGTAAAAAAAATGATATTTTTGTAGAATTAATCTATTTAAACTTTTTGCATTCGCTTTTAAATTTTATACCATAAGATGCTCAAATATGCTTTAAACAGTTATAGTGGCTTAATTATTGGAGAAGACGTCTATTAAATCATTAATAATGAAATCAAAACTACTGGCTGGCATATTTCTTTTATCTACCGTATTTTATAGTTTTACGTTGGTTGATGTAATCGATACCATTGCCTCCGCCATCCAAACTGGAAATTCTAAAAAACTATCCGATTATTTTATTGAAAATGTAGATTTAAAAATAATTGATCGAGAGGATATTTATAGCAAACAACAAGCAGAAATGATTTTAAAAGATTTTTTTAGTAAACATCCTGTAAAATCATTTTCAATTGCTCATAAAAGCACCATTAAAAATGGAGCTCAATACATTATTGGAAGTTTGAATACAACCAATGAAAAATTTCGTATTTATTTTTTAATAAAAACTACTGATTCGCAAACACTCATACAACAATTTAAAATTGAAAATGAATAAACCTCTTCTTCCAAAAAAGCTATATAATTTCGATGTAACTAAATTTATAAAAGACGCGCTTAAAGAAGATGTTGGAAATGGTGATCACACCTCATTAGCTTGTATACCGAAAACTGCGAGAGGGAAAGCACATATACTCGTTAAAGATACAGGGATAATTGCAGGTGTAGATTTAGCGCTTGTAATATTTAATACTGTAGACTCTAAATTAAAAATTAATTTATTTATTAAGGACGGAAGCAAAGTAAAACCGAATGATGTTGTTTTAACAGTTACTGGCAATTCAAGATCTATTTTATTAGCAGAGCGTTTGGTATTAAATTGTATGCAACGGATGAGTGGTATTGCGACTTACACCAATAAATTGACCAAACTTTGTAAAGGCACACACACGAAGGTAATTGATACACGCAAGACAACCCCTAATCTAAGAGGTTTAGAAAAGTGGGCGGTGCTAATTGGTGGTGGCGCTAACCACCGTATTGGGTTATATGATATGGTATTAATAAAAGACAACCATATAGATTATGCTGGAGGTATTTCGCAAGCTATTGAAGCAACTAATCAGTATTTAAAATCAACCAGAAAAAAGTTGCGAATTGAAATAGAAACAAGAGGATTAGGAGAAGTAAAACAAGTGCTTGCAGCAGGGCAAGTGGATCGCATTATGCTTGATAATTTTACTATTAGTGACATTAAAAAGGCACTGAAATTAATAAATGGGAAATATGAAACCGAAGCCTCTGGAGGCATTACAGAGCATACTATTCGCGATTATGCGAAGTGTGGTGTTGATTATATTTCAGTAGGCGCATTAACACATAGCGTAAAAAGTTTAGACCTCAGCCTTAAAGCTATATAATAGTTAATGAAATTAAAAAATGTTAAAAAATTAATAAAATTTAAACCAGCACAACGAACCATAACTGCTAGTAAAAAATTAATAATACCTGGCTTTGAAGGATTATCGTTATATGTGGTCTCTAAATTCTTTTTTCAGGGAATACGAAATGGTGCTTTAAACATGCGAGCTTCGGCACTGGCATTTAGCTTCTTTTTAGCCTTATTTCCATCTATTATATTTTTATTTACCCTTATCCCTTATATTCCTATTAATCATTTTCAAGATGAATTATTTAATTTATTAAAATCATTATTACCAAAAGCTGCCTTCGCAACAACCGAAGAAACAATTGTGGATATACTTAAAACACCACGCAGTGGATTGTTATCATTCGGATTTATTTCTGCTTTATATTTCTCCACCAATGGATTTAATGCCTTAATAGACGCTTTTAACGAAACGTATCACCAAATAGAAACCCGCTCTGCTTTTATGCAACGTTTAGTATCATTACTAATGGTTGTAATTACGACCTTATTATTATTAGTTGCTATCGGTTTAATTGTAGGTGCTCATTTTGCCTTTAGCATATTAACCGATAAAGATGCAATTGAATATTATTTAATATTATTTGGGCAGTGGATCATATTATTGGCACTTTGTTTTTCATTTATATCACTTACTTATTATTTGGGGCCAAAAAACAATAAACAATGGCGGTTAATTTCAGCAGGATCAACACTAGCCACTATATTAACAATTGGTACCTCTATTTTATTTTCTTATTATGTAAACAATTTCGGTAACTATAACAAGCTATACGGTTCTATTGGTACACTGATTGTAATTATGCTCTGGCTGTATATAAACTCTATTATTTTATTGTTGGGCTTTGATCTGAATGTTAGTATTTATCGGGCAAAAAAAGAAAAAAAATTTTCTGCTACTAAATTGATTTAATAGAATTCAGCAAATGATTGCTTATATTAAATCTCGCGGATCGTTATTACTATCCTCTCGCTTTTTATCACTTTTTTTTCGCATCCTGATGTTTAACATCTCTACAAATAGGGAGAACCCAATTGAAATATAAATAATTGTCTTATCAACATGTTGGTGAAAAGCTTCCATTATAAGCACCACCCCTATTAATAATAAGAATGATAGTGCCAGTACTTTAATGGTTGGGTTCTCATTTATAAAATCACTTACTTTACCCGAAAAAATAATCATTATTACCATGGCTATAATTACAGCTAAAATCATAATTATTAAATTAGTTACTAACCCTACAGCGGTTAAAATAGAATCGAATGAAAAAACGATATCAATAAGGATAATTTGAAAAATGACCGCATTTAAGGTTATTTTTTTTATTTTAATAGACTCTTCTTCATAACCCTGTACTTTATTATGCAGCTCTACGGTAGTTTTATATAATAAAAAAACCCCACCTCCAAAAAGTATCAAATCTCTACCTGTTACGCCAAAATCTTCAATATGAAACAACGGATTTTGCATTGCAACAATATAAGAAATGCTAAAAAGCAGTAAAATTCGCATGATTAAAGCCAATAATAAACCTATCGTTCTTGCTTTCTGTTGTTTATTATGGGGCAGTTTACCTGCTATAATTGAAATGAATATAATATTATCTATACCCAATACTATTTCTAACACGGATAAAGTGAGTAAACTGATTAAAGATGCAATGGAAAACAACTGATGAAAATCCTGAACTAAATGCATAATTGATGGTTTTTTACAAAAGTACATAGAATTTTTTTACTCTTTTTATTTTTTTTATACCTCATTATCAATTAATTAATGTGAAATTATAAATATTTTAGTACTATGTGATACATGGTACTAAATAATAGATATATCTTTGTAATGCAAAAGCGATTTTAAATTTATTAAAACAGGTAACATGAACATAGAAAACACAAAAGCACAAATGAAGAAAGGTGTTCTTGAGTTTTGCATCTTATCGGTACTTTCAGATGGCGATCATTATCCATCCGAAATAATCGAAAAAATGAAAGTCGCAAAACTCATTGTGGTAGAGGGTACCTTATATCCCTTATTGATGCGATTAAAGAATGATGGCTTATTAAGTTATCGATGGGAAGAATCTACTTCAGGACCACCTCGAAAATATTATAAACTTACTCCCGTAGGAGAGCAGTTTTTAAAAGAATTGGAAATCACTTGGAACGAGCTAGTTGATTCCGTAAATAAAACAATAATAAAAAAATAATTTTAACGTACTAAAATCACTAACAATGAACCGAACCATAACCATGAACTTAAGCGGCATTATTTTTCATATTGAAGAAGATGCTTATGAAATGCTTAATAAATACCTGGCTACTATTAAAAGTTATTTTAATGATGCAGAGAGCCGTGATGAAATTATGAGTGACATTGAAGGGCGTATAGCAGAATTACTTCAAGAAAAAGTAAGTACTATTAAACAAGCTATTTTACTTCAAGACGTTAATGCGGTGATTGCACTCATGGGAAAACCAGAGGAATTTGCAGGAGATAACCAACAAACGGACTTTAAACAAGCCGAACAAGAAAATACACATCAACAACCTACTAACAAAGCCAAACGCGTTTTTCGCGACACAGACAATAAAATTTTAGGCGGCGTTTGTTCAGGTGTTGCCAATTATTTTGATTTTGACCCAATTTGGTTACGCGCATTATTTGCAATTAGTTTTTTTGCCTTTGGTAGCGGTTTATTGCTTTATATCATTTTATGGATTATAATTCCAGAAGCAAAAACTACCGCTGAAAAATTAGAAATGCGAGGCGAAAAAGTTGACATTAACTCAATTAGTAAAGTGGTAAAGGATGAATTGAATGATTTAAAAAATCGTGCAAACAAATTTGGAGATGAAATGGGCTCTAAAGAAACAAAGGATCGTCTTAAATATTATGGTGATAAACTATTCGAATTTGTTCGCGATACACTGTACAATCTTATACGAATCGTTGCAAAAATAGTGGCTGTATTCTTTGTCTTTATAGCAATCATTCTCCTAGTCGTTTTACTCGCAGGAATTTTTGGAAATGGATCTGTATTTTCAGAAAATTTTGGAGGCAATTCAATTAATTTTTCTTTATTTGATGTGAGTACGTTTATACTTCCAAAAAATTTACCTAATGAGTTAGTTTCTTTAGCACTTTTACTTTTTATCGGTGTTCCGTTATTATCGATTATTTACAGCTGTATAAAACACTTATTCGGTATTAAAGAAAAAAATAAAATTGTAAAATATATGGCAAGTACTTTATGGCTATTTGGATTGGCATTAACGGTATATATGACCATTGAAATAAGCAACGAATTTTCTCAGCAGGCTTATTCAAAAGAATCTATTAAAATAAATCAGCCCATAAATGAAACACTTTATTTAGATGCTAAAACGATACCAAATGCAGACTTCACCTTTCTTTTTAATCAGCGAAATAGAAAAATAGATTTTTACAATAAATTCCTTTTTTCAAAAACAGATAGCACCTTTAGTTTAGGTTACCCTACGATGGAGATTGTAGAAAGTGAAACGGATAGTTTCCAACTGGTAGTAATTAAGTCAGCTAGAGGGTTTGATAAAAAACAAGCGATTAAAAATGCGAAGAATATAACTTATTCAACCACGCAAAAAGATTCTACTTTAATTTTAAATAGTTATTATGACATTAATACAGAAGATCAACTGCGTTTTCAAAAAGTAAAAATAATATTAAAAGTACCTTTAAATAAAGTAATTTATTTAAGTAAACGAATGGAAAAAATTATTTATGATGTTGATAATGTAAGCAATACTTGGGACAATGATATGGTAGACCGCCGTTGGGTAATGACTTCACATGGCCTTCAATGCATTGATTGTTCAGGATTGGACGACACAGAAAATAATATACCACTTGCTCCTACTCCACCAACACCACCGCCAACACCATCAAGAAACAGTAAGGTTAAAAATATTTAAAATAGTTGATGGAGTGACGACTAAAATTTAATGAGTTTGAAACTAGGACATCAACATACAAGTAAAAAAAACAGCTTAAACTTAGTCGTACTACCCCATCAAATAGGATTTTTTAACACACTCTTTCTCCTCTAATTTTAATGAAAATTTAGATAAGAAAGAGTGAGTTTCCTCCTCCCTTATCTTTGCTCGTAATACAGTCAGGAACTAGTTCAGAATTTACAATTAAATAAGCAATTAAGCTGACTAAATGAGCTGAGTTTACATACATTTAAGCTCCATAAATTTATTCACCTACTATTCGTCTGATTTACGTTACTTTCTGCTGACATTTTCTTATATTTGCAAAAATGAATAACCTATATAGTATATGGCTGAACAAGTAGTTTCATTAGAAAAAAAACAAGATTTTTCCAAAGAAGAATTTATTTCACTGGTTTTAAACGATTATAGAATTGCAAATGAAAGCCGTGAAGCAAGTTTAATGGGTAGACGGGAAGTATTAACGGGTAAGGCAAAGTTTGGAATATTTGGGGATGGAAAAGAGCTTCCTCAACTGGCAATGGCAAAAGTATTTCAAAACGGCGATTTTCGCTCGGGTTATTATCGCGATCAAACGTTTATGTTTGCTACCAATAACTTAACCTTACAACAATGGTTTGCTGGTTTGTATGGTCATACCGATATTGATGCAGAGCCGATGTCTGCTGGAAGACAAATGGGGGGTCATTTTGGCACTCGTAGCTTAAATAACGACGGTACTTGGAAAGACCTTACTAAAATTAAGAACTCTTCTCCAGATATTTCTCCTACTGGTGGGCAAATGCCTCGTTTACTTGGTTTAGCGATGGCATCAAAATATTATAAAGGAAATCCAGCATTACAAGAAGAACCTTTTCAAAAGTTTTCAACTAAAGGAAATGAAGTTGCTTTTGGAACCATTGGAGATGCAAGTACTTCTGAAGGTTTATTTTGGGAAACCATAAATGCAGCAGGTGTGATGCAAATACCCATGCTAATATCCGTTTGGGATGACGGACATGGTATTTCCGTTCCTAAAAAATACCAAACCACGAAAGAAAGTATTTCTGAAGTATTAGCAGGCTTTCAGCGTAAAAATGGTGGTAAAGGCTACGAAATATTTAGAACAAAAGGCTGGGACTATGTCCATTTATGCGAAACGTATGAAAAAGCAGCAAAAATTTGCAGAGAAGAACACATTCCTGTATTAGTGCATGTAGAAGAAGTAACTCAACCACAAGGACACAGTACATCTGGTTCTCATGAACGATACAAATCAAAAGAGCGCTTACAGTGGGAGCAAGATTATGATTGTATTTTTAAAATGCGAGAATGGATATTAGCTAATAAATTAGCTAATGAAAGTACGTTAACTGAAATTGAAGAAAGTGCTAAAAAAGTAGTTCGTACGGCAAAAGCTGCAGCTTGGAATGCATACATTACTCCCATTAAAAATGAAGTGGCGGAGGTTAGCGCGTTGCTTGAGGCGATTGCAACTGCCTCATCAAACGCTAGTTTTATTACCAAAATAAAAAGTGATTTAATGGCTATTTCAGAGCCCGTTCGTAAAGATGCAATTAGTGCAGCAAAAAGTGTTTTACGTTTAACACGTTCAGAGAACATTGCTGAAAAAAATGCATTAATAGAATGGCTTAAACAATCAAAAGAAGATAATCATGACCGTTTCAGCTCTCACTTACAAAGCCAATCCAACTATAGTGCATTAAAAGTAGCACCTGTTAATCCTACCTTTACGGAAGAAGAAAAATTAGTAGATGGACGAGAATTATTACGTGAAAATTTTGATGCGATCCTGGCTAAATATCCGGAAGTATTAATATTTGGGGAAGACAGTGGAAAAATTGGTGGTGTAAATCAAAGTTTAGAAGGTTTGCAAACAAAATATGGTGAAATGCGCGTATTTGATACGGGTATAAGGGAAGCCACCATTATAGGTCAAGCCATTGGCCTTGCCTTACGCGGCTTACGCCCCATCGCTGAAATTCAATATTTAGATTATTTATTGTATGCCTTACAAATCATGAGTGATGATTTGGCTACTATTCAATACCGTACCAAAGGCGGCCAAAAAGCACCGGTTATTATTCGCACACGAGGCCATCGTTTAGAAGGCATCTGGCACAGCGGTTCTCCAATGGGGATGATGATTAACTCACTACGAGGTATACACATTTGTGTACCCCGCAATATGCAACAAGCAGCAGGTTTTTACAATACGTTAATGGCTGGCGACGAACCAGCAGTGGTTATTGAACCTTTAAATGGTTATCGTTTAAAAGAAAAATTACCTTCCAATATAGGCGAATACAAAATACCTTTAGGGGTTGTTGAAACTATTAAAGAAGGAACTGACGTTACCGTTGTAACTTACGGATCGTGCTGCCGCATTGCGTTAGAAGCGGCTAAACTTTTAGCAGAAGTATCCATTTCTATTGAAATAATTGATGTACAAACATTATTACCGTTTGACATCGATCATCAAATTGTGGAGTCTGTAAAAAAGACCAATCGTTTATTGATTTTTGATGAAGATGTTACTGGAGGAGCTAGCGGATTTATTTTACAAAATGTATTAGAAGAACAAAACGCTTATCAATATTTAGATAGTGAACCATGCACCTTAACTGCAAAAAATCACCGTCCTGCGTATGGTACCGATGGAGATTATTTCTCTAAACCCAGTGCAGATGATTTATTTGATAGCGTTTATAAGCTAATGCAAGAAAGTAATCCAACTAAATTTCCAACCATCTATTAAAACAAAGGGCGAACATTTCGCCCTTTATTTTTACATTCCTTTCTCATGAAAAAAATAACGGAATCTGATTCGCATTACCAAGCACTCGAAAAAATGAGTGTAAAACAATTACTAAGCAATATTAATAAAGAAGATAAAACGGTTCCTTTAGCTATTGAAAAAATAATTCCTAAAATAGAAAAATTAGTAACGGTAATTGTTAAACAGTTGCAGAGTAAAGGGCGATTATTTTACATTGGTGCTGGTACTAGCGGACGATTAGGTATTGTAGATGCTTCTGAATGCCCACCAACGTTTGGTGTGGCGCAAGGACTTGTAATAGGTATTATTGCAGGTGGAGATAAAGCCATCCGTAAAGCGGTAGAATTTGCAGAAGATGATGTAGAACAAGGTTGGAAAGATTTAAAACATCGTAAAATAAATAGTAAAGATGTAGTGATTGGTATTGCTGCATCAGGTGGAACGCCTTATGTAATAGGTGCATTAATGGCTTGCAATAAAAATAATATTACCACTGCTTGCATTGTTTGCAATACTAAAAGTGCCATTGCTAAAGTAGCAGCACATAAAATAGAAGTGGTGGTGGGCCCAGAATTTGTAACCGGAAGCACCCGGATGAAATCAGGCACGGCACAAAAATTAATATTAAATATGATTTCTACTGCGGTAATGATAAAATTAGGACGCGTGGCAGGAAATAAAATGGTGGATATGCAGTTAAGTAATAACAAGCTGGTAGATCGTGGCACACAGATGGTTGCTAAAGAGCTTAACATTTCGTATGATAAAGCAAACGACTTGTTATTAAAACATAAAAGCGTTAGAAATGCAGTTGCTTTTTATAGAAAAAAGTAACCTTAATTTTTACTCTTTATTTAGGTGATTTATTTTTATAATTAATTACATTGTCAAATTAAAATAAATAAAATATATTCTTGCAAGATATAGAACCATATTACAACTGGCGACACCTCTACATTGCTTCGGAGGATGAAAAATCTCCTTTTTATGAACGAGAGTATAGTGAGTTTGAATATACTAACACTATTTATAATTATTTTATACATCCTCAATGGGATGACATCGACTCTCCCACCCTTTACATAAAAATTTTATTTGTTGAATATGAACAACATTTTGCCATCATTGAATTGATGGGCGAATGGAATGATTGTATCAACAATGACATTATGCTATTAAAAAGAGATATTATTGATTCACTTTCACATGAAGGTATTAATAAGTTTATTTTAATTGGCGAAAATGTTTTAAATTTTCATGCCTCTGATGATTGTTATTATGAAGAATGGTTTGAAGATGTAGAAGAAGGTTGGATTGCTTTTTTAAATTTTCGTCAACACGTAATAGAAGAATTTCAGAAAGCCAATATTGATTATTATATTATCTCTGGCGGTCAACTAAATGAAATTGCTTGGCGCACCGCGACTCCCCAAGATTTGTTTAATAGTATCTCACATTTTGTTCAAAAAAGAATTGGGTAGACAACTATTTTTTAAAGAAACGAAGATGTGCTTTATTAGTTTTATATTATACAAAAAAAGTCGACTTATTATAAAAACTCTTTCATTTAAACAATAAGCAGCGATTTCATTATCTTCTTACTTTCTTTTGATTCTCCAAAAGAAAGTAACAATGAAAAAGCGACCACGAAAACCAACCTCCTATTTCGTTTTTCACTCAAAAGCCCTACACCATATCGCCTACGAAATTGGCGGTTCGCACTTTTCGTGGACAACAGCCGCACCCATACCAACGTTTAAAAACCACCAAAAAATATTTTTAAATTTTGTAATCCATTTGCAACATAAATCTAACCCTCTGCATCTTCGTTTTTTGTATATTTGCAACTCCAATTTTAGTTCAACATTTTAAATTTTATATTATGTCTAAAGGATTTTACACCGTTCCGCAACCAGTGAACGAACCCATTAAAGGTTATGCGCCTGGCAGCCCCGAAAGAAAAGAGTTACAAGCCATGTTAAAAGAACTTCGCGCTAAAGAAATTGATATCCCCATGTATATTGGCGGTAAAGAAGTAAAGAGTTCTGAAAAAGTTCGCCTCTCTCCTCCTCATGATCACAAACATACCTTAGGCAGTTTTAGCAAAAGCAGTAAAGAACATGTAACACAAGCTATTGATGCGGCATTGGCTGCGAAGCCTAAATGGGAAGCATTGTCATGGGAACACCGTGCAAGCATTTTCTTAAAAGCGGCTGAATTAATTGCAGGCCCTTATCGCGCAAAACTAAATGCAGCGACTATGTTGGGACAATCAAAAAATGCTATGCAAGCAGAAATTGATAGCGCTTGTGAAATAATCGATTTTCTTCGTTTTAATGTTTTATACCTCACCGAAATATATAAACAACAACCTCCTGTAGCAGGTACTGGCTTTGGTATTTGGAATCGCGTAGAACAACGCCCTTTAGAAGGTTTTATATATGCCCTTACTCCTTTTAATTTTACGGCTATTGCTGGCAACTTACCAACCGCGTGTGCAATGATGGGGAATGTAGTGGTTTGGAAACCATCTAACACGCAAGTATATTCTGCCAATGTATTGATGGAAATATTTATAAAAGCTGGTATACCAGATGGTGTAATTAATTTAATTTATCCTTCAGGACCTGATGCTGCTGAAATTATTTTTTCACATGCTGATTTTGCAGGTATACACTTTACAGGCTCTACAGAAGTATTTCAAAATATATGGAAAACAATAGGCAACAACATTCATAAATACAAAACCTATCCACGCATTGTAGGGGAAACAGGTGGTAAAGATTTTATTGTAGCGCATAAATCTGCCGATCCTAAAATTGTAGCCACTGCTATTAGCCGTGGTGCATTTGAATATCAAGGTCAAAAATGTTCTGCTGCTTCAAGAGCTTACATTGCTTCTAACATTTGGGAAACAGTAAAAACACAAGTAGTTGCCGATTTAAAATCATTTAAAATGGGCCCTACAGAAGATTTCACCAATTTTATTAATGCGGTAATTGATGAAAAATCTTTTGATAAATTAGCCAAATATATTGATGCTGCTAAAAAAGATAGTCAGGTTGAAATTATTGCTGGTGGTAACTATGATAAATCAAAAGGCTATTTTATTGAGCCTACCATTCTTGTTGTAAAGGATCCTAAATATGTAACCATGTGCGAAGAATTATTTGGCCCTGTGTTAACTATTTATGTATACGATGCGGAGAAGTATGAAGAAACATTAAAGATTGTCGACAGCACTTCTATTTATGCCTTAACGGGATGTGTTATTGCACAAGACCGTTATGCTATTGAACAAGGTGCAAAAGCATTACGCAATGCAGCTGGTAATTTTTATATCAATGATAAACCAACAGGTGCAGTGGTTGGTCAACAACCATTTGGTGGAGCAAGAGGTTCTGGAACAAATGATAAAGCTGGCTCCATGATTAATTTATTGCGTTGGGTTTCTCCCCGCACTATTAAAGAAACATTTGTATCTCCTACTGATTATCGTTATCCGTTTTTACAAGCTGATAACTAAATTAAATTTTAATTAGGAAAAAGGCTTCATGTATTTGAAGCCTTTTTTTGTGGGTAATTTTTGAAATGGAAATGAGAAATTAGCGACTATAATGAGTTTACCAAATTTTTTCGCCGTTCCGATAATTTCCGCGATGTTATTTTAGGCGCTATTATTAATTCACAGGTTTCTGCACCGAGCAGGCACATGAATTTAAAACTATTTTATGTTTCCCACAATGGATGCGTATAAAGTTTCTTGCCCATCTTATTTCATGCTAATTTAGGATCTGAAAACTTGTTTATCAAGCTGCATTTACCACAGCAATATTTTTTTAAGACATTTGAACTAAATGAATAAAAGCATACTTTTTGAGTGTAATTATTTTATTTTTTGCTAACATTTATGTATGGAACTTCAACTTCTTTTTCTTTAGAGTCCGCTGAATCTTTTTTAAAGGTTATTACTAATCTGTTAGGATAAATAACTTTCACGATTCCTTCATGATTTTTATAATCGTTGTTTGTGAAAATAACAGCATCACCAGTTTTAAATTCAACTCTAGGCGTAGATGAATTTTGGTCAATTTGTAAATCATAATTTACTATTTGAGGAGTTGCTTTGTAAATAGCGCCAGATGCGATGTCTGGAATTAACCAAATAAAGCCAGTTATGCAGTCACCTAGAACAGCGGCGGCTTTAATTTTTCTAGTGAAGTGAATCTCTTGAGATTTGTAACCATCGGCTTCAATTCTAATTATTGTTCCACTCCCCGTTAAACCTTTTTTGGAAATATTTACTTTTTGGGGTGCATTACCAACAAATGATCCATTATAAAATACCTTGGCATTATTTGGGTTTCCGTCTTTTACGTGAATTTTGTCACTAGTGCCGCTAAATATAAATGCACAGCTTTGAAGTAAAATTAAACTTAATAAACCGACTACAATTATTATTTTTTTCATATTCTATTTAGTTTTAAGTGTTAACTTTTCAAAATTACTATAAGGCTTTTTGACTTTTCGTTGCTAAACTGTAACTTAAGCGCTCTGATTGTTCAATACTATCCGTATGGGCGGCATCGAATTAAAAATAATTTTCATAAATTTAAATATTATGCATTCAGATTTTTTAAGAATTTCTACTGTATTACTATTCTTTTGTTTGTTATGTTTTTGTAGGTGTCTGTTACTTTTACATAATAAACTCCCTTCGCTTCTTTGCTCAAATCTATTGTCGCTTGTATGTTTAAAAGTTCTGTGATATAAACCCTTTCACCAACAATATTAAATATCTCTACTTCTGACTTTACAGCGATGTTTTGCGTTATAACAAAATTACCTGTTGAAGGATTAGGATATATATTTATTTCTGCTTTTGGCGGTGTATCGTTAATGCCGACAGTTGATGAATTAAAATTCAGAGCGAAATTATAAGGATATAAATAACTGGCTGATGTTGGTGTTCCAAATATTTCCAAATAGTAACTTCCTGCCGTAAGAAATTGACTAAAATCAATTGTTGAAGAGCCCGCACTATATACAATACTACCAACTGTTTTGGAATTTAAATCTAAAATGTGCACTCCAAAATCCGCTAGAGCAATATTACTAATATGAACATTAACATTGCCTGTTGAACTTATCTTAAATTTATAATCATCATAATCAGGATAACTAGCATTAGATTGAATTGTCGTAAAACCAGTATATATTTTATCAAAGCCAATATTATAGGCTACTAAATAATTATTGGGTTCGTCCAAGCCTTGCATATTTTGATAGTATTGATTTGGTAAATTTGTATGAATTTGCGCAGCAGCACTTGCGTTATAATAAAATAAATTTGCATTTAAACCCGTGTAGAAATTATTTAAATTAGCGGAATAGTCATTAACAACTCCATCCCCGGTATATTTACCCAAAACGCAACCAGTACATTCCCCAATAATACAAGAATAGTCGACATTAGTATAAATTGATTTTTGATTTAAACCTGTTATGGTTTCACCAGTAATTCCATTACAATTAACATCTGAATTATAGAAATAACAACAAAATTGGTCGTTCATATAACTCAAATTTTCTTTCCCACCGAAAAGATAAGTACCAGAGTTACCTGAATAATAATACGCAGCCCGTAAATCCCTTACTGCTTCAGATTGACCATCTGGACCATATAAGGCGCCAGCAGTTACTGTATTACTTCCACCGTGAGGAGTCCCTGTAGTTACTAATTTTGCTACGTGAGTCTGACCATCGGCCTGCCATAAAGCAGGGTTTTGTAAATATTCTCGTGACGCTAAGCCTCCCATACTATGTCCCATCAATACAACCTTGTCACGACCTGTTAGCTTTAGAATATAATATATTGCCCATTTGACCGCTAACCCTTGCTTGAAGACTGCTTGTTCGTTACTTGCTACGTTATAGGGATATGTCAAAAAAGGTTTAACCATGCCATTACTTCCCACGTCAAAGTTGAGATAATAATAATCACCATCAATTAAAGTAGGTTGAAAAAGTGCCAAATCTGCTCCATTTGTTGGATAAAAATTTACATTTGTTGTATTATTATTACCATCAAAATTTAAGCAAAAATCTATCCTACCTCCAAAAGTCAAACCATATTGACTATCCATAAAGTTAGTGGAAGCATCCCAAGTGTCACTTCCCGACCAAAGCCCGTGAATAAAAAGTATTGGATAAGGCAATTTCATCCGTTGTGCTAATACAGATTGCTCCAAAGAAGGCATTTTTAATTGATTTCTTTTACCTGTGGAATCAGGAGCCATTAAATATTCAAAATCTTTTGGTCGTTCGATAACAATAGGAGAGTTAACTTGCGAGATTAATGTTAAGTTTAACATAATCATCATAACCAGTAGGAGTCTTTTCATTTATAAGAATTTTAATGAATTACCAAACTCTTTTGTCTAACGAAATGGCAGCCGTGTAGGTTACAACTTCAAGAGAGGTTGCACCCACTATACGCTTATACGTTTAAGATTAATCTTGAAATTTAACGAGAATTTAATTGCTTAGATATTATTTCCGATAGCACATTACTTAACAAAATCACGTAATGCTTTTTCAAGCACATTCGGTCTTTCAATAAAAGGCATGTGTCCGCATTTTTCTATTACCTCTAGTTTTGACTTTGCTATTGATGCTTGAATTTTATAGCATTGTTTTTGGGTAATGATGTGATCATCTGCTCCACAAATTATAAGTGTAGGACATAATATCTTTGAAATTCTACTAAGATTAGAATAATTATCATAAATATTTTTTTGAGCAATTATATTTTCCCAGTCTGTTCCCAACGTAGTATCATTGTAACCGTAGGCTTTGCTATCTGAATACTTATAAAAGCTATCTACCGCAGTGGTATTATAAATTGCCACATTTTGTACTTTAACCAAAGAATATTCATCATCAATTGTTAATGAATTACCTCTTTTTAATTTATCAATAGTAGCTAAAGCAGCGGTATCATTATTTTTTACTGCAATAGGATAAATCGCTTCGGCTCTATCGAGCCATAATTGATTTGCGTCCGATAAAGGGCACACAAGAATTAAGGAAGAAACTTTATCAGGATATTTAAGTGCAAATTCAGCAGCCACTGAACCACCAAAACTCCAGCCAAGCAACACACATTTTTTAATGTTTAGTTTTTCCATTAAGGTGATAATGTCCTGCATATAATTTACCATTGTTAATTTACGGCTTGGTAAAAGTCTTGATGACAAGCCCATTCCTCGTCGGTCGGAAAGTATTAGTCTATAATCTTTCTCCAACCGTTTACTAAACACTTGCCATTCAAAAGAAGAACCATCTGAACCTTGAATGAAGATGATGGGAGTTTTACTAGGATCTCCTTTATCAACAAACATTATTTTTACAGAGTCTGCTGTTGTAAAATATTGCGGTTTTGAAATTGTTTGCATTGCATTTCTAAAATGTAAACTGAGAGAAAAAATTGATAATAAGAATAGTCTTGTCATTTTGGTGGGTTGTAATGTGGAGCTAAGAATTTTCAAATATTTAATGGATAAACTATCTTATTTTTTTTCATTTATTACAGATGAACTTTTTTTACCCATCTAATAGATAAACCTTAAATCATTTTTTGTAAAGCCTACTCCTAATACTATAATTTGATATTTTTTTCTAGTTCAATCATTTATATAATTTTTTGAAAAACATACTTATTTCAAAGCAATTAAATCAATCGATTTAATTGCTTTGAAATTGTTTATATCAGCATCCATTTGAGGCACGAAACTTAAGAGGTTTCGAAACACTTATCTATCCAATTTGCAAAGAGGCTAATATACGATTAAAAACAAAATTTTATTCAAAAACTTAACCCTCGTTTTTATCAATCGCCTCTCCAGCGTAGTTAATTTTTATAAGTCGTATTACAATATGGATGTGCTAATTGTCCATTATCTATCACTCCAAGGCCACCATCTTCTTTACGTTTGGTATGGTCAATAGTTATTGAGTTTTTATGGATTAAAGAATGACAAATATTACATTTAATTGGGTTTTTTAAAGCACTTAAAATAAAGACCCCAGATTTAGATTCTGTTGAAAAGTCCTTTCTAATATATTCATCATAATCTACTTTTTCAGGGTTGATGTATTCAAAATCCTTTGATTTAGAAATGCCATCCAAAATTTCAGTTTCTGATTTATTATTTTGAAATTCTGTTATAATGTATAAAAATAGATTAGTTAGCTTCTTGTAGCTTTTTAAGCCACTTCCAAATTTAGTATTCGTCTGATTTACGATACTCTTGTATGACATTAAAAAGTCTTCGAATTTACTTCTGATATCAATAAATTTGTTTAAAGCTCCTGACTTTGATTCTAGCTCCTGAACCAAATTTAAAATTGTATAAAAAGCGGTTACTTGATATCTCCCTGTCGTACTGTAAAAATAAATTGCAGGATGTAAACCTAAAGATGAAGGATGAGTGCCAGTAATTCTACTTAATCTTTTCTTAGTCTTTTTCAAAATGGCTATTGTTTCAATACCCGTTGAATCGTCTTCCAATAAGGTATCTTGCTTGATGTCATTTGTAATATTTATTAAATCAAGAATTAATGAAAGTGTTTGAGTAGAATAGCCTTTCCCTGCTAACGGAACATCTAATGTTTTTATCGGAGTTTCCAATTTTGGAGTAAATAATAATTCATTAACATCCTTTGCTAAAGATTCAATTTCAAGTTGATTAATATTTTCAAATTTTGACCAATATTTATGTCCTGTTCCCGAACGAATTATTGCTCTTGCTGAAATCGAGTTTGGTTTTTTCCTTGATTTTAATAATTTCTTTTCTGTATCGTTTATAGGTGACGCCTGTTCATTAATTTTGAAAAAAGAAGCCTCTGCTTTGCTAGAATCTCCCCTTACCCATTGAAGTTGAACAGTAAGTGTTGCAAGCCTTTTAGCTCTCTCTAACATTTCAGGATTTACCTTATCTTGATTTGTTATTGCAAATTTATGATCACTATATGCTCCAAATTTCTTTTTTATTAGTTTTCTCGTCTTTTCTGCTATATCAGATTGATCTGACGAAATACTATACTCAAAAAATGACTGTGATATTACTCCATCCCCATAGTCATCCGTTACCCATGCAATAATTGCGCTTAATCTGTGTGCGCCATCAATTACAAAATTATAACCGCCAGAATTCCAAAAAATTACAGCAGGGATTAAGTCGCCATCCAAAAAGCTTTGAATTAAATCACATATTTTTTCTGGTGTCCATTCTGATGTTTCTCGCTGAAAATCGGGCTTTCTTAATGTCTGATACAAAAAAGAACCTGCTTCCAAATCTCTTACTTGAATTGCTGGCAAATTTTGGGACGGTGTTTGACTACCATCTTTAATTTCAAAATCTTCTCGGGGTATTAATGCATCTAAATTTGTTGTCATTTCTACTGTAGTATTGTCTATTTTATTACGGCTGATAAACAGATATGTTGAATTCAACCTATCCTTAAACGTGTTTACTCCAAATTTACTAATTCAATCGGTATTTAATATTATTAAAGACAACAAACCTTTCAACTATTATACACACCTTTTCAGCAAAAACTATATTAATAAATTGTTCTTATTCGAACTATGTTGCTATTACATAAGTATGCTGTTAGCGTTCATTAAATAATTCCAAATTCCTTGTGGTAACTTTTAAGATCTTTCGCTATTTCATTTATTTCTTTTTCTTTTTCAAACTCTATGAAAATATGACCGTACACCAAAATTTTGGGATTTATAGATAGTTTGAAAATCTCTTTATATACTTCTCGTTTAGTATCTTCGTTAAAGTCTTTATTTTTTCTGAGTCTCTTTCTGTAGGTAATCCAATTGGATAATAAAATGAAATGATAAAAAATCAATAGAAAAACCAAAGAGGTAGTTTTTAATTTTGTTAGTTCAATGTGTTTTATTTTAAAGCCACTTAATTTTGCAATACAGCGTAGTTTTAAAAAACCAATTAAAAAGATATGTCCATAGTATACTTCGTTCGTAATATCTTGTTTCGACATCCAAATACTATCTAATTCATTGGGTGCAATAATTGAATTAAATCGTTCACTTTCAGAAAGGAGATAACTTCTTATAACTCTTAAATTAGTCTAGTTTGGTATTGTAATTCTGTTCCACAAATTATAAGTGTTGGGCATACATTTTTAATTACCGCTAACATATAATATAGAAATCCTCCACATTATAAACGAGGAGGATTTCTATATTACTTGTAGGCACTTTCGCTACATACATTTCTAATATATTATTTACTTTTTCTTGTCTTTTTGTGAACCTATACCATAACCCACACCTGATCCCACGGCACCACCAATAACTCCACCAACAACAGCTCCTTTACCTTTGTTCTTACTTACTGCAGCTCCAGTTGCAGCTCCAGCAACAATGCCAACCCCGCCTCCAATCAATGCGCCTTTTGTTTTATTATTCATTCTTTTTTTGGAAGCTATTTTTCCTCTTTTTGATCCTGAATTATTACTTTTAGAAGTGGCATTGACATTATATTGTTTCGCTTCCAGTTGTTTCGCTTCCAGTTGTTTCGCTTCCAGATTAATTATTCTCATCGAATCGATGATTCGTTGTTGAATCATTTTTTCTTTATTCGAAGCTTCAATAGCATTTTTTTCTTCTGTCTTAGAATTGTTGCAAGCAACAAATGCAAGTATGCTGAAAATCACCAAATATTTTTTCATATAGTTTATTTTTAAACTTGAAACTGATTCCAAGTTTATTAGTTATAAAACTAAATTAGTAAGAAATAGTGGATTAGGGGTTACAAAAACTCTAAAAAATTACATTATTCACACTTGAATTAAAGTTTAGGCTTGTAGATAACGGTTAGTATATAAAAAGTAGGCGAGTTCGAATCAACAAATTTTCGTTTAAGCATAAAGTTTGATACGAGCCAAAAACTTTGAATTTAGTACTTTTTCTTTTTTATATACATTGTTGGCAACTGGCTTTCTATTCACGATTGATATTTCAGAGTCTATTTAATCCTTTCTATCAATAAATGAACGGTATCAGCATTTTAGTCTTTTTTGCATATTCATCATATCCTTTCCCGTATTTGTTTTTTAGATATTTGTCAAGTTTTGGGGCATTATAAAAGGCGAAAAAGCAAAACAAGAAAACAGGTATTGTTATTGCGTACAAATTTTTTGTAACGAGAGCAAAGGCAATTACCCATAAAATATCTCCGAAATAGTTTATGTGGCGAGAATATTTAAAAAATCCTTTGGTATAAATTTTTCCTTTATTTTCTGGTTTCTTTTTCCATTCGTTCCGTAGAATTTCGCCACCGCTGTTCAAAATACAACCTATGATAAATAATGCAATCGCAAAATAATCGAGTCCATCAATCGGTGCAGAAATCGGCAATACGAATAAAGGATAACCTATAAAATATAGAGCAAATGCAAAAGGTACACTTACACTTTCTTCCCACGGTATTTTTCTCTTTAACAGGACAATCATCATATATGCAAGTCGGAAGAAAATTAGGATATTGAAAGTGAAAATTATTATTCTTCTATCAATGTATTCAGTTGCATTGTGTATGTGCAAATATTTTTCAAACCAAGCTCCGCCACTTTGAAATAGAATCCAATATGATAGCAATAAAATCAAAATTTCAATCAGATGAATTATGATTTTCTGTGGAATGCTTTTACTTTTTTGTCCGTATAGTTCCATTTTTACTTTTTTTAGCTTGTTGCCAACATGCGGCTAAACGTACTAGTGCATATACCCGCACTGTGTGTTTACTCCAAATTTAGTAAACCGATTGGTATTTAATATTATTAAAGACAACAAACCTTTCAACTATTATACACACCTTTTCAACACAAACTATATATACAAATTGCCCTATTGTTCTTATTCTTACCTTGCTTCTATTACCTAAGGATGCTGTTAAAACTCATTATGTAATTCCAAATTCCTTGTGATAACTTTTAAGATCTTTCGCTATTTCATTTATTTCTTTTTCTTTTTCAAACTCTATGAAAATATGCCCATACACCAATATTTTGGGATTTATAGATAGTTTAAAGATCTCCTTATAGACTTCTCGTTTAGTATCTTCGTTAAAGTCTTTATTTTTTCTGAGTCTCTTTCTATAGGTAATCCAATTGGATAATAAAATGAAAGGATAAAAAATTAATAGAAAAACCAAAGAGGTAGTTTTTACTTTTGTTGGTTCAATGTGTTTTATTTTAAAGCCACTTAATTTTGCAATACATCGTAGTTTTAAAAAACCAATTAAAAAGATATGTCCGTAGTATACTTCGTTGGTAATATCTTGTTTCGACATCCAAATGCTATCTAATTCATTGGGCGCAATAATTGAATTAAATCGTTCGCTTTCAGAAAGTAGATAACTCATCTTAGCTCTTAAATTGGAATAGTTGGGCGTTGTAATAATTAATCCACCACCTTTTTTTAATATGCGGTTAAATTCTTTAAATGCTGCTAATTGATCCGAAAAATGTTCTATGCCTTCTTGACAAATTAAATAATCGGAGCTTGCATCTCCTACCGGAAGCCCGTCGACAATATTTGCTCTTTTGCATTCCAGACCTTCCATATCAAAATACTCCGGGAATAGATCGAATGCTAATGGATTAGCGCCAATTTCTTTTAAAATTTTCGTAGTAAGACCATTTCCAGCAGGAAAATCGATAACCGATTTATTCTGAAACTTAAACTTGTTTTTGTGCAGATACCGCTTCACATAATACTTTATACTATCTGGATTTTCTTCGTAGTTCATTGTTTGTGCGTTCGTTATATTTTTCAAATGGAGTCTAAATTATGCTGTGTCATTTCGTTTTCTATTTCACCCGTATTTAAAGTCGTTGCCGGTTCAAAAAGCATAACGGAAACCTCAGTATCTGCGACAGGTTTATGCTCTGTCCCTTTTGGAACAATTAAGAATTCGTTCTTATTGATTTCAATTACTTTTTCCCGAAGTTCCATTTTTAAAGTCCCTTCAATGACTAAAAACATTTCATCCTCCTGATCGTGTTTATGCCAAATAAATTCTCCTTTAAATTTTGCAAGCTTAACGAGCTGTCCATTCAATTCTCCAATAATTTTTGGACTCCAATATTCGGAAAACAACTGAAGTTTTTCAGCTATAATTACTTTTTCCATTTACTATGTTTTTTAGTATAGTATTTCTGATTTGCCCTCATCATTAGGCTACCTTATAAATATTCCTTTATCATTCAAAAAATAATATTTCTCATAAATTCTGTCATAATTTGATTCATTGTCAAGTATGAAAAACGCTACGAGAGAATGACGCCTAACACCCTTAAAAGTTGAATTGAACCTATTCGCAAATTTATTGGTGCCAAATTTAGTAACTCAAAGGAATTTAATTGTTTTAATATTCTTACTGTAATATATTTCACCCTACCGAATTCGCTACGATTCAGTCTCTACCGCGTCATTTCAATTTTGCTTTCATCTTCTTTGTTATATAGTAACCTCCCGTATGTGCGGCTTCTCCTCTGAATTCTATTAAGCCCCCATCTTTTAATTGTTTAATGTATCGTTCCATACTGCTATCTGGCAAACCAGTAATTTCTTTATAATCAGGAACTCTGTTGCCTTCTTTAGCTGCAATAGCAGTTAATAGAAGCATCAATTTTTCTTTAACACCTTTGGTTACTCCTTCAATAGCTCCTTCAATAGCTCCTTCAATAGCTCCCTCATTTGCTCCTTCGGTAATTCCTTTATTTGCTCCTTCCGTTACTCCACTTAATTTAACATCATTATAGAACGTTAGTTTAACGGTATGTTCACCCATTTCCCAAACGGGAGTTTTAATGCCCGCTTCTTTACAAGCATCAATAATCTTCAGTGTTCCTCTACCAATCTTCTCCATGTATCCTCTTAAAAAAACCATGTGGGCGATATCCGGATTAAATGGCATTGATAAATGATTTTTCTTTAGCTCGCTTTGTTTATAAGGAGACTTACCACTATTGGTAATTTCAAGTTTATCAGGATAGATAAAAATAGATAATGCACTTGAAATGATTGCGTAATCTCGATGCACTAAAGCATTCATAATGCCTTCACGAAGGGCAACCATTGGAAACACGTAATCATCTGTTCTTATCCATTTGTTGTCATCAAATTTTCGGCTAAACGATAAATGTTTTTCAAAAAAATGTTGAATCGCTTCTATGTTCTTAAACAAATTACCTTCCAGCAATTGATCATCTTTAAACACATCACCCGTTTTACCCTCTTCTAAAAAAGCAATACGCACCCTTGATTGTGGAATAAATCGAGCAGGGTTTTTCGCAAAAAGAACTACGGCAGCATTCGTAAAATTTCCATTTTGAAAAAGACCGTAATACGAAAGAAATTCGAGCGGCTCTTTTTTAATGTCTTTCATTTTATTGTCAGACAATGCAGCGTCCATCGTTTTTTTAATTTCCTCTAAATCTAAATCTTGTAACTCCACCCCCAATGCAGCTTGTCGTTCCCAATGAATTTCAGTTGCTTGTCTCTTATGAATTAATTCAGAAATTTCTTTCGATGATGCTTGAATGGTTTTATCATTTCTACGGTAATAAATACTGCCGTTAAAAACATAAGGCTGTTTAGAACCTTCCCACACTTTGATCAGCAATAATTGTTTGGTTCCATAATTTTCAATCGACACCATTACTGGTGCTTCGGGAACTAATTCTTTATTCAAAAATTGTTCTATTTCCAACTGCCATTTAACAGCCTCTTCAATTCCTTTAATTTCTTTATTGTTGCCAATGCCAATGAGTAATTGACCGCCTTCGTTATTTAAGAAACCACAAATCGTTTTCCCAATCGCCTCTTTGCGAACAAGCTCTTTAAACTCAAGCTGTCCACTTTCCTCCTGTTTTAACAGATCTTTTATGAGTTGTTCTGACTTCATTGTGCTGGATTATTTATATTAGCTAATTCACGTTCTACCCGTTTAATATCACGAAATAATGTTTCTACATGTCTTAATGCTTCATCAGGTCTAAAAAATTCTTGTACCCAATGATATTTCCGTTCTTCATAAGCTAAGTTTAATTGCACCGCATCGTTATACATATCAATTACCTTAACATTATCCATTACCGAAGTAGACTGAATTTTAAAGTTGTTACGTTTTGTTTTGGCGGCATCGGCATACATATATTGAGCAAGTAATTTTCGGGAAAACGTTACGAAACTATGCGCAATAAATCTCCGTGGTTTGTTGAGGGCAATTGCTTGTTGAAATTCTAAATGTGTAATTCCGGTGCTGTAAATTGGATTAATAATTCCGAAAAAAATATCACACTCCGCAACTGCAGCAATGCAAGCATCAGAATTGTTCATTCCCAATGGCGGATGAAGTGTACCATATTCAGAATTGATAACATGATAACCATAATTATTTAAGATGCCACAAATTTGTAATAACAAATCACGGTTTTGATATACCGTGGATGCTACCATAATATGTATTTTCTTTTTTTTAGCCATTCGCTAAATTTAATTTAAAGGTCAAAGATATTATAAAAAGAACCGTTTGCTTAATTAAGCACTAGGTAAATATAGTTTGTATGGAGTTTATTTTAGTGGTTGGATGTTAGCAGTGTTTGTGGTTTATTTAGATAAAAAATGGTTACCGTGTATTATCGTAGCTGACGTTAGGTATCCATTCGCTAAACATTGTTGCGTGTCATAATATTTGTTAAGTGGAAGACCTTTATTTTTAGACGCTCGGCTCTATTATTTTATATAATGTTAGGTACATACCTTTTTGATACTTATTTAAAATTTTTCAGGCTTATCGTATTCCACTTGGGACACATTAAATTTAGCGTAACTGAAATCACCTTTGTCTAATCTCCATAGAACGTCAAAAGCAGTTGGTATAAGTATATTATTTAATTTTTTATAATTAGTTACTTTGATAACCCATGTTTCTAAATTCTTCTCACCCATATAACGTTTTGTTTCCATCTCTGTTATTTCACCAATGTCGTTAAAGGTAATTTTGAAAAATAGGGAAAGTCCATTGTAATTAAAAGTAAGCTTTGCTGTTTGTGAGTCAATAGGTAACCATTGTAGTCTCTCGCTAGGTAAAAGATTAGTAGGGTATAAAACGCTTTCTCCAAGCCAGCGAAGTAGTTCTCCTTCATTGTATTTGAATCCTTTCGCATCCACCACATTATACACTGAGAAAAGTGTAGCAATTAATCTACCCTTGTCTGAAATGTACATATCTCTAGCCACAAACATCGAAGTTGTGCCTTTCCAAATAAAGCCAGGCTTTTGAGTTGTTGCATATTGTTCTCCAGTTATGGCAACCCAACCTTTGTTAAGGTCTGTCTTAAATTGACCATCGTGTTTAATTCTTGCATAACTTATGTAGGGCTGCCCTTCTTTTAAAATATGCTTAAAATATCTTTGAACAGGTTCTGGTAAACTGTTAATTTGAGTTTTATGAAATAATTGAGCAGATATACTTTCCGATTGGGCAAAAAGTTCTTTTACTTCTCCACCAAATTTTACAGACAAATTTACTTTACCAATAATCAGAATTAATACAAGAAATACAACTATGGTTATTGTAATTATCATTAGCCTTTTTGTTTGCATCTAAACTATTTTCATTCTTCAGCGAAAGCACAAAGTTAGATTCATTTTTCGACTAAATCTTATATAAAAAATATGATTCTTGTTTAATTCACATCTTGCCTATAAGAGTATGTTTTGCAAGCAAATTTAATAATTCAATCTGAACTTAACTGCTTTAATATTATTCATTATATCACACACTATCACCTCTTATTATCTAATACCACTGAATATCTAATTGGTTAAAAATTGCTTAATGAATTCAATGGTCGCATAAAATTGAAAATCGACATTATTCTTTTTTCTAAATCCATGCCCTTCGTCTTTTGCCATTAAAAACCATACCGTACCACCGTTTTGTTTAATTTTGTCTTTCATCTGTATGGCCTCTGTGTACGGCACACGAGGATCATTACCACCTTGCACAATAAACAACGGTTTTTTAATTTTATCGGTGTGGTTTAAGGGTGCAATGGATTCAAAAAAAGCAGCCATTTTTGTATTTGTTTCATCTCCATATTCTACACGACGTAAATCTCTTCGGTATGATTCAGTATTTTTTAGAAACGTATTGAAATTAGACATACCAACTACATCCAACGCACAACGAATTTTATCGCTATATAAATAAGAAACCGCTAAGGTCATGTAGCCTCCGTAACTACCGCCCATTATCATTATTCGGTCTTTGTCAAGATCTGGTTGTTGTGCTATCCAATCTAGCAGTGCTCCAATATCTTTTACAGATTCTTCTCTCTTCATGCCATTATCTAAATCGAGAAATGTTTTACCGTAACCATTAGAACCTCTTACATTTGGATAGATAATTGAAATACCCAATTCATTTAAATAATAATTCGACCGCCCTTGAAAACCTGGTCTTGACTGGCTTTCTGGACCACCATGAATATTAATCATAACCGGTCGCTTACCTGTAAATTTAGAAGATGCTTTATAATAATTTCCAGAAATTGTTTTTCCATCAAAAGATTTCCAAGAAATTAATTGAGGCGCTTGTAACGTAGAAATATCCATTCCTCCTAATTCACTATCTGTCCAACGAATTAATTGCTTAGTAGCGGTATTGTATTCTATTACATCAGCCGATGAATTGTAGGCACTGTAAGTAATTCCGATTGATTTTGAATCCCCAGAAAATTGAACATCTGTTATTATTCCTATTGGCAAATCAGGGACTACTGTAAACTGATTGGTGGCAGTGGCTAATACATATAATTTAGATAATCCATTTTCGTTGGCAGTAAAAGCCAATTGAGACCCATCAGGTGAAAGATCTGCATTTTCTACATTCCAAGGAATAGTGGTAGTAATATAATTGAGCTTTTTTGTTGTAAAATTAAAAAAAGCCAATCTGTTAAACTCATTGTCTTTGTTGGTAATTAAGTAAATACCAGTTCCGTCTTTATTAAATGCTATACCATTATAAGTAGTACGCTCGTCTTTTAACGGCAACAATCGGGTTTTAACGCCAGTACTAATATTTAAAAGGTATAAACGTGTTTCATTAATAGAAAGGTATTCTTCAATCAACAATTGAGCATCATCGGCTGACCAATCAATCACTTCCCAACCACCGCCTTTATTTTCAGCCACTATCTTATCGGAAGCAGAATCAAGTGGATTAAGAATATAAATATCTCTGTCTTGCCCATTTCTTTTTGTAGAGGTATATGCAATTTTATCACCCTTATGATTCCATTTTATTCCTCCATTTTGAGAACGTTTACCATCGGTAAGAAGCGTTATTTTACTGTTTGATAAATCATAACGGTAGATTTGAGAAAATTCATTACCACCAATATCTTTCAAAAATAAAAAGTAATCGCCGCGAATAGGTTCAAAACTTGCGCTGCTAATCGGTTCATCAAAAAAAGTAATTTGTTTACGATTGCCTTCCGGTGTTTTTACATAATGAAGTTGATTATTATTACCAAAGCGGGTGGAGATGAGCATCTCTTTTTTTAATGGGTACCAAGCAACAATGGAAGAACCTCGTGCTTCGGTATAATTTTTAAGCTCTGTAATAAGACTAGTTGATAATGAAGGTATACTTTCTATTATCAAATTTTCAGCAACAGGAATGGTAGTTTGCTGAGCAAAGAGAGAACTGATTAAAAATAAAAATGTAGAAACAGAGGTAATTTTTTTCATACTAAAATAGATTTGTTTATTGAACTAAGATAGCGGAATTTCTTTTTATAATTTTTAAAAGGAATTAAACATTATCTAGGTGGTTAATAAAGTTTATCGAGCACACGAAAAATAAAAGAATCACGAATTATTCAGAAAAAGCCAATTATTTAGAAATCATACTCAAAAAGAATATCTTGCAAGCACGAAGATTACAACAAATTGAAAGTGAGCACCTCGAAATAGTTAGTAATTTTATCCACTTATAGGGATCAAACTCGAAGATATATTCAAAAAAATAATTAAGTTTATGATTAAAGTTATTTTAATTTACTTTACAACATTTCTTTGGGTTATTAAAACTGATGCCCAAAACGCAGCTCAAGACTCCGCTTCGTTAGATTACAAAAAAATATACTCTTTTTGCTTAGATGCAAATATTCCAGCTGCTTTAAAAATAGTTTCTCTTGATAAATCGCCCATATCCGTAAAAGATTCGAATTTTATTGAAAATTTTAAAAATCGATTTGCTTTTTCTTTAGATAAAAGTAATTATATACAAGAAAATTCATCAAAGATCGATTCTCTATTTAAAATTTTTCGTCGTTATTGGAGAAGCGCTTTACTTGAGCCAACAGCTCAATTTGATACTACTTTTCTAACTGAACTGAATACTTTTTTTAGAGAAATGAATCTAAAAACAGAAAACAGATTAATTAATAAAGACAGTATAGATTTTTACTTCAAAAAATACATAAGCAATAATAATTTACACGCTACAGATGGTGTTGGCAAAACAGGTAAATTGTATGACCTATTGGTTTGGCAAACACAAAAAGATACAACCTATAGTTTTAAGGTGCATAAAGAAAGAATAACTGTAAAAGTAATTTTTATGAGTAATTTTATTACACTAGGATGGGAAGATTATGCAACTATTGGAAGGTATTACCCTAGCGGGTGGGCGACAGATTCCGCTTTGTATTGTGTAACCAAATCTTACGACTTAACTAGTGAAAAATTTTTAATTAGCTATTTAGCCCATGAAGGGCGTCACTTTAAGGATTATAAGGTATTCCCTAAACTTAAAAGCCCCGACTTAGAATACCGTGCTAAGCTTACAGAATTAAGTTTAGCTAGAAAAACATTATATTCTTTGATAGAATTTTTTATAAGTAATTCAAACTATCACAGTGAAAGCAGTCACCAAATTGCTAATTACTGTGTGATTAGCAATTTATCAAAAAAAATCTTTAAAAAAGATTTTGAAAATGATATAGAAAAATGGAAACGGATTGATACAGCAATTATAAATAAGACTGCTTATTCCGTTCTAAAAAACAACACAATAATTTTGAAAAAAAATGCTGCGAATATTCAAAGTTATATAAAATAAAAATTTTAAACCGCCGACAAGGAATTGAAAAAATTCCTTATAAAGCTAATTAAAATGGCCTACTTACTTTACGTTCAAAGAAAAATTCCTAATATAAACATCGTAAATTTTTTTTATGAAATTAAGTTTGATATTTACCGAATTGAAAAGAAGATGTTTTATTTTGGGGAACATAAATAATAATAGCATAATTAAATTCCGATTGAATTGTTAAATTTGATGTAAAACATTTAGCATATAATAAAATCAATTTGTTAAAATGTTAAGTAATCAAAAAAATCAATCAATTTTAATAAATAATACAAGTGGAAATTTTAGACTGGATACAGAATTGGTTCAAAAATAATTGTGACGGAAAATGGGAACATGGCGATGGTATTCAAATAACTACCTTAGAAAATCCAGGTTGGGAAGTAGAAATTGATATATCGAAAACTTCTATCGCTAATTTCAATCTACCATGGATACTCAACGAAAATGGAAAAAAGGATTGGTATGGTGTAAAAATTGAGAACCAAAAATTTAATGCTTCGGGTGACGCTGGAAAACTAATATTTTTATTAGACCTATTCAAACAAATGATAGAGAAAATAGAAAATGCTGAGAATACCTAACACCTTGTATAATTAAAAGCTTTTTCTAACCTTACAAAAACGCTACTGGAATTTTAAGCAGTGATTGATTTATTAAATTAGTTGTTGATACAAATCAGCTAATCTTAAGCAAACCATTAGCCACCATCATAAAAAATATTAAAACAATTAGATTCCGATTGAATTACTATTTTTGGAATATACACTTTTGAGGGTATGCTAAAATAAACTAATTTGGATGTTGGCAAACCTAATAAATGCAATAATTAACAATGAAAGAATATAAATTGAAAGAAGGATCTTCTGTAATTCTTGATCTGATAAGAGGAGTTAGTGCACAACTTGTAGTGATAGGTCATGGCATTAGTTTTTTTGGAATATTTAATTTCCTACATGAACCCAATTTCCCTTGGATACAGAACATTGCAGTCGTTATTTTCTTCTTACTATCTGGCTTTTTAATTACGTATTCTACAGTTAGTAAAAAGTTAAGAGACGACCATTATAATTTCAAATATTATTTTGCCGACAGATTTTCAAGAATTTACACTGCATTTATTCCTGCATTATGTTTTGTTTTAATACTAGATCTCATCAGTAAAAATGTAAATCCTGATTTATACCTATATGATAAAGCTTTTAATGTAAAAACGTTTATTGGAAATGTTTTTATGTTTCAAGATTTTTTCCCACATACTGTAATTACAAGTTTTGGTTCGGCTAGGCCCTTTTGGACACTAGCAATAGAATGGTGGATTTATTTATTATTTGGGTATTTATTACTAGTGATTCTTAAAAAGAATAAAGTAAACCTATCAAATCTGCTAATATTATCTTTCGTTTCCTTTGTGCCGCTATTTAATTTAATTATGGGCAGAGGGAATGGTTTAACTACTTATTGGTTATTTGGATCAATGATTTACTTAATATCCACTTTAAATATATTAAAGAGTGTAAATCATACTATCAAGCTTCTTTTAGCTTTTGTTATAACTGGCTTAGCGCTAACCCGAGCATATTATAAAATGGATGCTTATGATCCTATTTTCGCATTTCTATTAGCAATATCAATATGGTTAATTATTGATATTTACAAAGACAAAAACATCTCCAAAAAGATAACTAAATTAATAAAATATAATGCTAGCTATTCCTATACACTTTACCTAGTTCATTATAGTATTCTAGATTTTATTAAAGCCCATTTTGATAAAACGATCAGCCCTTATTTATTATTTATAGTAGGATTTATAATTGCAAATATTATTAGCATTTTAATTGGTCGTTATACCGAATTAAGTTTAACAAAAAAGGTGAAAGTATTTCTTTACAAAAAAATTGAAGACAAAAGTATGGTTATTGAATAGATAACTTAATAGAAAAAGTTATATTCTGTTTCAAATTGATGTTTAGAAATCTTACGCTCACCTCCTACCCTTCCACCTTCAGTTTCAGAAACAAATCCCAAATAACAATACCTGCACTTACCGCTATATTTAAAGAGTGTTTGGTTCCCAATTGCGGTATTTCAATGGCGCTGATGCATTCGTCTATTACCGTCTGCTCCACCCCATTTACTTCATTACCAAAAACAATAGCCAGTTTGCTATTTTTAGTAGGTTTAAATTCACTTAATAATATGGCAGATTCAGCTTGTTCAATGGCATAAACCGCATATTTATTTTCTTTTAAATGGTTAACTGCTTCGAGTGTAGTATTAAAATATTGCCAAAAAACGCTTTCCGTAGCGCCCAAAGCCGTTTTTTGAATTTCTTTATTGGGAGGAGTACCCGTTATACCGCATAAATAAATGGCTTCTATTAAAAATGCATCTGCGGTTCTAAAAATAGCTCCGATGTTATTAAGACTTCTTACATTATCCAATACAACAATAATGGGAACCTTTGATGATTGATGGAATTCTTCAAGTGATTTACGTTCTAATTCCGCATTAGCAAGTTTTCTCATAGGTTTTGTAATATTTTTATTTCAATTGTTTCTTTTTTCGGTTAAGAATTTACAAAACTAGAAAAGCAATTGTGTTAATTGCTCAAAACCTGTTAAAAACTTTGCGATTAACGTGTAGATAGGTTTTGTAAATTTACCAAAATGTCAACGAGCAAAAAAATAATACCCGCAGCGGAAGCACCTCTAGAAACTCCTTTAATGAAACAATACAACAGCATTAAGGGAAAGTATCCAGATGCGTTGCTATTATTTCGTGTAGGCGATTTTTATGAAACGTTTAGCACAGATGCCATAAAAACAGCCAATATTTTAGGAATTGTACTTACCAAACGCGCCAATGGGCATGCTTCTTTTATTGAATTAGCTGGATTCCCTTATCATTCATTAGATACCTATTTGCCAAAATTGGTTCGGGCTGGCCAGCGAGTTGCTATTTGCGATCAATTGGAAGATGCCAAAGCCACAAAAAATATTGTAAAACGAGGCGTTACCGAATTAGTAACACCTGGCGTTTCCTACAACGACAAAATACTAGATCATAAAAAAAATAATTTTTTAGCAAGTGTTTATTTACCCTCTCCCCCTCTAAAAAACAAAGGGATAGAGGCAGGCGTTTCTTTTTTAGATGTTTCTACGGGAGAGTTCCTAATTGCAGAAGGTACCTTTGAGTACATTGATAAATTATTACAGAATTTTAGTCCTAGTGAAATTATTTATCAAAAAAATAAAAAGAAATTATACATTGAACATTTTGATGAGAAATTTTATAGCTATGGAGTGGATGATTGGGCTTTTTCAGAAGAATTTGGGAATGACCTTTTACTAAAACATTTCGCTACAAAATCGTTAAAAGGATTTGGAATAGAGCCCTTAAAATGTGCTATCGCTGCAGCTGGTGCTGTCTTGCATTATTTGGCAGAAACCCAACACGATAAAATAAAACACATCAATACCGTATCTAGAATTGAAGAAGAAAAATATGTTTGGTTGGATAAGTTTACCGTTCGCAACTTAGAATTATTTGGTTCGCACAATGAAAATGCGAAGACATTAATTGATGTAATCGATCAAACTATTTCGCCAATGGGCTCTCGCATGATGAAGCGTTGGCTAGCATTGCCTTTAAAAGATAAAGAACCCATTGAAGAACGATTAAATGCAGTTCATTATTTTTTATCCGAAACGGATGCACAAGAAAAAATAGCCGCACAAATTGAATTAGTGGGTGATATTGAGCGTATCATTTCTAAAGTGGCAACGGCACGTATTTCGCCCAAAGAAGTGGTTCAGTTAAAGCGAGCACTTAACGCCATAGAACCTATTAAAAGTATTTGTGAAAAGTCGAAAAATAATGCTTTACAAAAAATTGCAGAGCAGCTAAATCCTTGTAAAATAATAATTGATAAGATTGAAAAATCATTAATGCCAGATCCGCCTTACTTAGTTACAAAAGGTAATGTAATTGCGGAAGGTATAAATGCAGAATTAGATGACTTACGAAAAATAGCTTATTCTGGTAAAGATTATTTATTAAAAATACAGCAACGCGAAAGCGAACGTACCAATATTACTTCTCTAAAAATTGCTTACAACAATGTATTTGGATATTATTTAGAAGTAACCAATATGCATAAAGATAAAGTACCTGCCGATTGGATGCGTAAACAAACATTAACCAATGCCGAGCGTTACATTACACCAGAGTTAAAAGAATACGAAGAAAAAATATTAGGTGCAGAAGAAAAAATAACCGCATTAGAGGTACAATTGTTTAACGAATTAGTGCTTGATTTAATGGATTACATTGCCATTATTCAACTGAATGCCTCTTTAATAGCTCGCTTAGATTGCTTATTATCATTTTCTGTTATTGCACAAAAAAATAATTACGTTCGGCCTCATATTTTCGATAATAATATTATTGATATTAAAGAAGGGCGCCATCCAGTAATTGAAAAACAATTACCAATTGGAGAACTCTATATATCGAATGATGTTTATTTAGATAATGAGGTACAACAAATTATAATGATTACAGGGCCTAACATGAGCGGGAAATCCGCTCTATTAAGACAAACAGCGTTAATTGTATTGATGGCACAAATAGGCAGTTTTGTTCCCGCAAAATATGCTAATTTAGGGTTAGTGGATAAAATATTTACTCGCGTTGGTGCATCTGATAATATTTCTTCGGGTGAATCTACTTTTATGGTGGAGATGAACGAAACAGCAAGTATATTAAATAACTTATCGAATCGCAGTTTAATTTTATTAGATGAAATTGGGAGAGGAACGAGCACCTACGATGGCATTTCGATTGCTTGGGCTATTGCCGAATATATTCATGAAAATTCGGCCAAAGCAAAAACATTATTTGCTACGCATTACCATGAACTAAATGAAATGGAAAAAACGATGAGCCGTATCAAAAATTTTAATGTATCGGTAAAAGAAATAGACAATAAAATTTTATTTATGCGGAAGTTAGTTCCTGGCGGAAGTGAGCATAGCTTTGGAATACACGTAGCAAAAATGGCGGGGATGCCAAAAAAAGTATTAACCAGAGCTAATCAATTACTGGCACAATTAGAAAGTAGTAGAAATAATAAAAATCTAAACGAAGAATCTCTATTAAAAAAAGAAATAAAAGCCCCCTCTTTAACTAATGTAATAGCACAACCTCATAACAACAATACAACAATTGATGGAATGCAGTTAAGCTTTTTTCAGTTAAATGATCCTGTTTTAGAAAACATAAAAGACGAATTGGATAAAACAGATATTAATACCCTTACACCCATCGAAGCGTTGATGAAATTAAATGAAATAAAGAAAATGATTGGCGGATAAATTTTATTCGTTATCAGAATCCCAAGCAAAAAATAGTTCTTTCAGATATAAATTTTCTTCGTTCGTAATTTCATTATCTGCCTTCACAATTTTAACAGCAAAATCTAGAAAATGAATTCGTTCCTCCTGGGTCGAATCTTCATAAAAATCATTCATTGCATTTGTAAAATGGAAAAAATAATCATTAGAAGATAAGTCATTTAAAATTTCTATTTCATTTTCTAAATGAATAGGGTTAGGAAAAAATTCTTTTACATAATTTCCAATTACGTTGCGTTCCGATTTAACAAATTTACCATCCACATGTGATAAAATCATTAATAGGTGATATCCTGCTTGCACTTTATTCAATTTTGTAACCATTACTTATTATTTTAAAGTAAATATACACATAGCTATATTGATAAACCCTCAATTTGCAATTTATTGTTAGTACGATTTTGAAAAAAATTTTAAGTAATATTTTGTCAACTAAAAAAAATACTTACTTTTGCAGTCCTAAATAGTTAAAACACTATTTAATTTACATTATTGCGAAAGTAGCTCAGTTGGTAGAGCGCGACCTTGCCAAGGTCGAGGTCGCCGGTTCGAACCCGGTCTTTCGCTCGAAAACCCCTCTCTTCTAAAGTTAGAGAGTGTTTTTTAAAAGTTCTTACAAAGAATGCCCAGGTGGTGGAATTGGTAGACACGCAGGACTTAAAATCCTGTAATCATTGCGATTGTGCGGGTTCAAGTCCCGCCCCGGGTACTAGTGCTTAAAGCCCCTGATTTCAGGGGCTTTTTGGTTCGATAAAACGAACCAACATATTCAATTATCGAATTTGCTATAAAATTTAACTTATTTTTTGTTTGAATTTTTTGCAACAGGCTTTCCTTTAATCCCCTCCTTTATAATGAATGTGTTTCATCCATGTTCATGTATTTAACCATAGATAGAAAGTACCGAACCCTGCCCTGAAAAATTGACCTTTACCCTTCACATTGATGCTCCTTTTTATTGTTAAATTATTAAAAAAAAATCCTTAAATTAATTTATCATTAAAAATTAAATTACCACTAATTGTTGGTGATGAAAAAAATACGGTACAATTAGTGAAGTATTTTTATACTGAGATAATAAGCCTTATATGAATCAATTAGAACTTGATGAATATTTTTAACTAATTAAAATATCATTAAAATGGAAACGAAAGAAATTAAAACAAAAGTGAAATGGGAAATTGACCCCTCACACAGCGAAATTGCTTTCAAAGTGAAACACTTGATGATTACTAATGTAAAAGGCATTTTCAAAGAATTTGGAGCGAGCATTTATACAACAGGTAAAGATTACATTACATCAGAAATTGATTTCTTTATGAACCCAGCATCGGTAGATACAGGTGATGCAAAACGTGATGAGCATTTAAGAAGTACAGACTTTTTCGATGTTGAAAATCACAAAAAAATAACGTTCGTAGGTGAATCGTGTGAGAAAGTTGGAGGTGACGGCAGTTATCAATTGTATGGTAACCTAACTATTAAAGGTATCACTAAGAAAATAAAATTAGAAGTTGAATTTGGTGGAGTGATGAAAGACCCTTGGGGAAATGAAAAAGTAGGATATGAAATCAATGGAAAGATTAATCGAAAAGATTGGGGATTAAATTGGAACACTGCTTTAGAAGCAGGTGGTGTTTTAGTGGGTGATGAAATAAAAATAAATTGCGAAGTAGAATTGATAAAAAAAGCTTAATCTTTAAGTAAACAGAGGCTTATTAAAGCAACTCTTATTAATGCAGCTTTTATTAAACATATACATCCAAAATAATAACGTTGTAAAAGAAGATATATGTGGGGAAAAATATACCTAAAACTAAAGTGAGATCTTTGATTAGTAACTTGGGATAAATTAAATAGGTTAAAGTGTGATTTTAATTGGACGATCGAAGCTGCTACAAAAGTGAAAAAGTGGGTTTTAAGTGGTGATAAAAAATAATTACCTACAAGTAGCAGGTAAAAGCGTTTGATCTTGTCTTGTATATAAATAATCGATATCTAATTTCTTTATTGTATACTTTTTCAGTTCAGAAAGAAAATGAAATGTAATTTTAACTAAAAAGTAAAGCAGTTGGAAGCTGGTTAATATTACATCCATTAAAATAGATTAAATGAAGGCGTTTTTAATAATAGTTGTTTTAGTTCTATCAATAAGTATAATATTTAAAAGTAAACCAGTGAATAATTCAGAAGACCCTCTTCATTACTTAGTGCGAGAACCCAAAATAAAATCCGTTAAACCACCCGTAATTATTCTTCTACACGGCATTGGAAGTAACGAGAAAGATTTGTTCTCATTTGCTAACCAACTGCCCGATAACTTTCTTGTAATTTCTGTAAGGGCTCCTTTTATTATAGGCAATGATAGTTACGCTTGGTATCAGGCTGATTTTTCAACTAATAAACCCATATTTGATAAGGTACAAGAGACGAAAAGTAGAAGCGCATTAATTAAATTTATCACTCAACTAAAAACAAACTATTCATTTAATGAAAAAAATTTATTCCTCTGTGGATTTAGTCAAGGTGCAATTATGGCTTATAGCATTGGTCTTACGAGACCAGACATCGTAAAAGGTATTGCAGTTATGAGTGGAATAATTTTAGAAGAAATAAAACCATCTGTTGCTTCTAATGAAAAGTTGAAAGGACTAGCTGTTTTTATTACACATGGAACAAATGATCCTATCTTAGGTATTAATTATGCAAGAGAAGCCTTATCGTACTTAAAATCAAAGGGAATTGATCCAACTTATAATGAATACAAGGAAGTTCATACTATAAATAATCAAATGCTTAATGATTTAATAACTTGGTTAAACAAAAAATAAATTAAACTTAGCGCCTGTTTAAAATTTATTTTAAATGTTTGTTATGCGTCTTTTTTTAACCTACTCCGTTACTTTTTTTTACCTGTAGAGCGCTGCTATGGTCTTCAAAAACTGTCTCGCTTCTCTAAAAGACACATCATAACGTTCCAAATAAATAAAATTTAAACAGTCTCCTTCTAAATCTAAAAAAATGAAAAAAATAATAACACTTATAGCGGTAATCGTGTTTACAACAATTGCATTTTCACAAAATACTTACACGCTTGATAAAAATCATGCTCGGCTTTCATTCAGCGTTTTTCACATGGGCATATCACACATTGAAGGTATCTTCAAAACATTCGATGCAACGTTAGTTTCTAACAAAGAAGATTTTTCTGACGCAACAATTGAAATGACTGCTGAAGTAAAATCCATTAATACAGAAGTAGAAATGCGTGACAACGATTTACGTGAAAACTGGTTTGAGGCAACAAAATTTCCGACACTTGTATTTAAAAGCACATTATTTAAACATGTGAGTGGTAAAAACTATAAGCTTGAAGGCAACATAACCATTCATGGCATTACTAAGCCAATTGTTTTTGATGTGGTATATAATGGAAAGACGCAAAGTATAATGAGCAAAAAGTATGGAGTTGGTTTCACAATTACTGGGAGCCTGAAACGAAGTGATTTTGGAGTTGGCAAAGATGTGCTTTTAACTGGAGTAAGTGATGATGTGGAATTAAAATCAAATGCTGAGTTTATTATAAATAAGTAAACAACAATTATAAAACTAAAATACCTGCAACAACTTGTTTTGATTAGTGTGCTGCTATTCTAATTCATGCGGTTCTACTTATTATATTATTTCTATTTGCTGTTTTTATGCAGTAAATATGATCATTCGGATTTACCTATTTTTAAAATATCTGAAGTAGAAAGATCAATTGAGGAAAATCATTCCCTGATCTTTTGAAATCAGAACGCATCAATCGGTAACAATTTAAATTAAAATAAAAGTTGATACTTGTTTACTCTTTTTATTTTTCAAGAAACGACTCACTCACAAAGGTTTTTGTCCTGCATTATTAGTAAAGAAGTGCAGCTCATCGTACATACGAATAAAAAAAACAGGGAGAAACAACCAAACATTTTTAAAGGGCATTATAATTGACACACGATTATTAATGAATTATCTCATCTACATCAATTAAATCAACAAAAAATGAATATGAAAATATTAATCGTCTTAACCTCACATAGCGCATTGGGAGACACAGGAAAAAAAACAGGATTTTGGGTTGAAGAATTTGCATCCCCCTATTATGTATTTGTAGATTCTGGAGCTGAGGTAACAATGGCATCGCCTTTAGGAGGACAGCCTCCTGTTGACCCAAAAAGTGAAGAAGGTGATGCTCAAACAGCATCCACGGAACGCTTTTATAGGGATAATGAAGCAATGTATCAAATGGCTAATACTATAAAATTAAGCGATATAAAACCTGCAGATTACGATGCTGTATTTTATCCTGGTGGACATGGCCCTTTATGGGATTTGGCCAATGATAAAAACTCAATAAAATTAATTGAAGATTTTTACAACCTGCAAAAGCCAATCTCATTTGTATGTCATGCTCCTTCCGCTTTACTTAAAGCAAAAGCAGAAAATGGCGAACCGCTAGTTAAAGGTAAAAAAGTTACTGGATTTTCGGATACTGAAGAAGATGCTGTAGGATTAACGAAAGTAGTTCCGTTCTTATTGGAAGATGAATTGAAAAAACTAGGTGCTCATTACAGCAAAGCAGCAGACTGGAATTCATACACACAAAACGACGGCTTATTAATTACAGGGCAAAATCCGGGATCGTCAGAAGCAGTTGCTAAATTACTTTTGAAAATACTTGCTGGTAAGAAAGAAATGCATTATTCAAATTAATAGTACACTGTTATCTAATGCGTGGCAATAGTTGTATCTGTTTTAATGATTATACTTTCATTTCAGGAAGAGACTGAATTTTAATAATCTATTGCATTTAATTACCTGAATCTAACACAATGAAAGAGTATCAATTATTCCTGCCAATAACAGTTGGTACAATCTTTTTAAAGAATAGAATTGTAATGTCGCCATTAACTCGATGCAGGGCTATCAACAATATACCGAACGAATTAATGGCGGCGTATTACACTCAACGATCGGGCGCTGGTTTGATAATTACGGAAGGCACAGCTCCATCGCCTAATGGCTTAGGGTACGCTCGAATTCCTGGAATATTTAATGAGCAACAGGTAGAAGGTTGGAAGAAAATCACTTCCAGCGTACATAAAAACGGCGGCAAAATAGTTGTACAACTCATGCATACAGGAAGAATAAGTAATTTGCTAAACATGCAAAAAGATGCGGTGATACTTGCACCTTCCGCAATAAAGGCGATAGGTCAAATGTTTACAGATTCTAAATTGATGCAAGATTTTGCGGTTCCAAAAGAAATGACCGACGAGGATATAATAAACACAAAAGCTAAATTTGTCACTGCAGCAAAAAATGCCATTGATGCAGGCTTTGATGGTGTAGAATTACATGGAGCAAATGGATATCTCCTTGAGCAATTTTTATCACCTATCACCAATATTCGCAAAGATAATTATGGCAGTAGCATTGAAAACCGTTGTCGCTTTGTTGTTGAAGCCGTTTCTGCAGTTTCTCAAGCGATTGGTAAAGGTAAAACAGGTATTCGCTTATCTCCTTTTGGAGTAGCCAATGATATGACGCCTTACCCAGAAATTGAAGCAACCTATAAATATCTTGCTGAACAATTAAACAATATTGGAATAGCGTACGTCCACTTAGTTGATCATTCGGCTATGGGCGCTCCCCGTGTTCCTGCTGATGTAAAAAAAATGATTAGAAGCACTTTTAAAAATACGATTATACTTTCTGGTGGTTATAATAAAGAATCTGCTGAACGTGACATTGAAAATGGATTGGGAGATTTGATAGCATTCGGTCGCCCATTTATTAACAACCCTGATTTGGTAGAAAGATTAAAAAAAAATTGGCCACTATCTAGCGATTTAAAAACGGATTTATTTTATACCGCCGATGAAAAAGGGTATACCGATTATCCGATTTATGAATCTGTAAAAGTGAGCCTCTAATATTGATATTTGGATAGATATATTTGTTAGCAGTGCTTAAATCTAATTGCTGCTACTTATATAGAAAATTTTATCACTATGATCTTTATCAGCTTAAGTTAAACATTTTATATTGATATTTACATAAAAATTGGGCAACAGCAAAACTGAAGACCGATCGACAGCGGGACTGAAGATTAAAAAAATATGGTAAATGAAAACTAAAAAATATATTTCTACAATGATCGCCGCAGTACTAATGATGATACTGAGTTTGCCTGCAATGGCGCAAACGAAGGGTGATTCTACACAAATGAAAGATTGTTGTATGATGAAAGATGGCAAGATGTGTTATGTAAAAAATGGTAAAACCATGCCAATGGATAAAGACATGACGATGAAAAATGGCGCTAAATGTATGGCAAACGGAGAATGTATTATGAAGGATGGTAAAAAGATGAAAATGAAAAATGGCGAGTGTATGGATATGGAAGGGATGATGAATAAATGCGATATGATGCATGGAAATAATAAAAATAATATGAAAGCAACAACCTATACTTGCCCTATGCATCCGGAAGTAACTTCAGATAAAGCTGGCGATTGCCCACAATGTGGAATGAAATTAATTAAAAAGAAATAGAAAACTTAAATATAAAAAAAGGGTGGCTTTCATTATTAGCCAACTTTTTTTATTACAATTATCCTTTTTCCCGCTGAATATAAGAGAGCAAAGTTTCACGATACAAATGGTTTTTGTTTTCAGATTTCTAATACATCGCTTATCCACTTAATCCATCATTCTCATCTCCTCCACCTGAAGCACTTCATAAGTAACAGCGTCATAAATATAAGCGATTATATGGCAATTGTTTTCGATCGGAGTTTTACCATTAAAATTTATGGGCAAGGTGTACGAATAATTTTTAATCATCGAATCTCCTTCTTTTATCAATTCAGTATTCAGCAGATCACCCAAGTTGCCTGTAAGTCCGTCGCGTAGAACATGATTATGCGAGAACTGATAGGAAATTCTAGGAACTGGGAGCGCATAGTCCCTTTGGGGAGCAACGATATTATCTTCAGTTAAAAGCACTACCAATTTATAGGTACTTTTCATTGAACTTAAAAAATTACATTGCACCGAAGATTTTAAAATTCGTGTAGTAGCATTATACTTGTTCTTGATTTTTAAAGTCACCAATGCAGGAAGGCCAGCCATAGAATCCGTTAGTTTTTCCCATTCCGTTGTGTAATCTTTTAACAATTTATTGGGATAACCGACCCTATTTATTGCTCCTGAAGGATTACTAGTTACACCCATAAATTTATAATAGGCATCTCCTTCATCACAATGAAAATCATAGGTAAAAGTAGTCCCAAATGTCTTTGCAAAAAAACCAGAGTGAATCGTAATTCCAATCACCTTATCGGGGTGTCGTTGTTGAATGTGCAGTAATGTATCCGAAACAATAGCGCCATGTCCATCATTATGACCAGTGAAGGTTTCTATCAAAACTTTACGCACGGCTGAAGGTGCTTGTACAGATTTTATAGCTGGATCTTTGCTACAGGAGGGTAGAAAAAATAAGAAAGCTATAGTAATTGAATGAAATAGAGAAAAAAAGAGAAGTTTATTACGCATGGAATATGGAATATGGAATATTGGATTTAACATTTCAATACAAATTATGAATCTTTAATAAAATACATCAAGCTAATTTTTTCAACGCATCAATCAACATATCTGAAACATCAATGCCATTGCTTTCATGCGAAATGGTGTTGCATGTTATTACTTCCTTTACACCAGAATTGAGAAGGCTTTTATAAGCATCTCCTGCAAATACAGCATGAACGCCAATGCATATTGCAGGATTCATTTTTTCTTTGGCTAAATGATGAATAGTTTCAATCATTGTGCGTGCAGTAGAAATAATATCATCCACCAACACAGGTGTATGGTTTTTATACGTTGCTACATTGGGTACAGAAACTTCGACATCAGAATCGCCATGCCGAATTTTTTGAAGTACGATAAATGGAACACCCGCATTCTTCGCTACTTCCGCTACCCATTGTTCACTTTCCTCATCAGGACCAATTATTACTGCGTTTGGAATATTTTTTTTTATCCAAGAAGAAATTAAATTGGCCGCATGCAGCGCTTCGCAAGGAATGGAATAAATTTCTTTTAAAGAATTTCTCCTGTGTAAATGTGGATCTATGGTTATAAGTTGGTCAACAAATGAGGAGAGCAGTGCAGCAAAATAATTAGATGTTATGGCTTCTCCAGAATTGAATGCTTTATCCTGTCGCATATACGAGAGGTATGGAGCCACAATACAAATATTTTTTACTTTCAGATCTTTCAGTAATTTACAAAGAAAAAATAAGGGTAATAATTTATCATCTGGTTGATGCAAGGTACAAACCACAATAACTGGTTGTTCAGCCACATCGCTTAAAATTCGAATGTATGTTTCTTTATCTGGAAATTGACGAATAATAAATTCGCCGTTTTGGCCATTAATTCCATTGCGAATTTTAGAAGCAAGTTGTTCATTTCCGGGTAAAGCAAAAACTAGGCGTTTCATATTATTTCAATTAGAGAATCTAACTCTTCAAGGTACTCTTTTGCGTAGTTCAGCTCACCGCTTGATTCAGCATAAATGGTAAAAAGCACATCGCCCTTACTTATCTTTTTCCCGATAGGTGCATTGTATAACATACCTGCAGCAGAGGATTGCGGCGCACCAGCCAGCTTAGCAATACGGGCTAATTTTCTATTATCAACAGATTTTACCGTGCCTGCTGTTTTTGCTAATTCATCATATTTGTGTTTGGCAAGTACTGGTTCTTTAAACCCACCTTGTGCTTCGCAGATGGCCATAAATTTTTTGTAAGCACTTCCGTTTTCAAGAATATTTTTTGCTGCATCTGATTCTTTTCCTGGTGGATAATTTCCAGATAATTTAAGTAATACTGCAGCGAGTGTAATGCTTCTTTCTTTTAAATCGGCTGGTGCACTCGGTTCATTTCTTAAAACAGATAATACATCCATCGCTTCTAAGGAGGGGCCAATACCTCTGCCTACAGGCTGCGTACCATCGCTGATAATAATCTCTGAATGAATACCAATGGCTTCACTTACGGCGGTGAAATAATATTGTAGACGCAAGGCTTCTTCGTGTGAACGCACTTTGGCTGTTGGACCAACAGGAATATCAATTACAACGTGTGAAGATCCTGCAGCTACTTTTTTAGATAATACCGATGCTACCATTTGTCCTTGACTATCGATCTCTAATGATTTTTCTACCGCAATTAGTAAATCATCTGCAGGACTTAATCTAACAGCACCACCCCAAGCAAGGCAACCACCCGTTTTTCCGACTACCTCTTTTATTTGCTCGATCGAAAGATCTACCACTGTCATTGTTTCCATCGTATCAGCAGTGCCCGCTGGTGACGTAATGGCTCTGGAAGATGTTTTGGGAATGATTAATCCTGCTGCTGCAACAATGCTCACTACAATAGGTGTTGTTCGGTTGCCAGGCAAACCACCAACACAATGTTTATCGAGTACCATTCCTTTGCCCCAATCTATTTTATGGCCGCTGTTTATCATGGCTTTGGTTAAGCCAGCAATTTCATTCACCGTAAGATTATTTCCTGCACAAGCAGAAACAAATGCAGCTATCTCAATATTGGAATAATGTCCTAAAACAATATCGTGTATAATTTCATTAAAGTCATTATCATGTAATTCTTCTTTATACATTTTAGCGCGCACTTTTGCCAATGATGCTATTGGTTTTAAATGTGATAATGAAATGGTGTCTCCTTCTTTCACCTCTAACCTTTTCATAGCTTCTTGCGATAAGCTAGCCTCTCCATCTTTTAAAATAGCCGAATTGACAACATTTAAAGTAGCAACAATTTCATTTTCATTTTTATGAATAACAATTCGAGTAAGCGCTGTAAACCCTTCCGATTTGCATACATGACTGTCGGCACGAATAAAAATAATATTTTCTCGATACGTGTCAATCCCCAAGTCTTTTATTTTTAATTTATGTGTATGCATAACTTTAATTTGATGAAAATTAATAATTCATCTTTTTGAAAATAGCTTTTTTTGATATTTCTGCTACAGCAGAATAGGCGAACGTTATTGCAAAAATGGCAACCATTACGCTCAACGGTATGGGTACTAAACCTAACGCACCAGCAAAATAGGTATACGGCAATATTAATACAATAGCTATTACGAAAAGGCTGGAAAGAATTAGGTATTTCCCTGGGCGACTTACAAAAAATGTTCTTCGTGTTCTGATGATTAATAAAATCAATACTTCTGTGATGACCGATTCAGTAAACCAACTTGAACGAAATAGTTCTGGTGAGGATTTAAAATATATCATCAATGCACCAAAAGTGATAAAATCAAAGATGGAACTTTCCAAACCAAAAATAATCATAAACCTACGTATCAATTTAATATCCCATTTGCGAGGCTTTTGCAGCATTTCTTCATCTACGTTATCAGATGCAATTGCAAGAGCAGGTAGATCTGATAAAAAATTAGTAAGTAATATTTGCGATGGAAGTAGTGGTAGAAAGGGCAATAATAAAGAAGCTCCAGCCATACTGAACATATTCCCAAAGTTAGCGCTTACGGCAATAAGAATGTATTTTAACGTATTCAAATATGTTTTTCTACCTTCTGTTATTCCTTCGCTGATAACGCTTAGTTCCTTTTCAAGTAAAATCATATCGGCAGATTCTTTCGCCACATCTACGGCAGTGTTTACCGAAATGCCTACATCTGCAACTTTCAATGCGGAAGCATCATTGATACCATCTCCCAAATAACCAACCACATGACCACGTTGTTGTAAAGCTCTTATAATTCTTTCCTTCTGAGAAGGTTCTGTTTCCGCAAATACATCAATATCATCTACTCTTGAAAAAAGTGCTTCATCCGTGAGTTTGAGTAATTCGCTTCCAGATATAATGCTGTCTGGTGAAACACCAATCTGCTTGGCGATGTTTTCTGCAATGAGAACATTGTCTCCAGTTATAATTTTCAGGTTAACGCCTTTTGATTTCAATTCCGCTATCACTTGTGCAATACCTTCTTTAGGAGGATCGTTCAACAGAATAAAACCTAAAAAAGTCATTTGATTTTCATCGTCTTTATTTATGAGTGGGTCATCTGTCACATCCTTAAAGCACACACCAATTGTTCGGAAACCATTTTTACTAAACTCTTTACTTTGTTCCCGAATGCCATTTTCAAATTCAGTCATTGGCACAATACTGTTATCGCTTAACTGCACTTTATCACAAACTTCCAGAATATTTTTCAAAGCACCCTTCGTAATCATGATGCGTTTTCCTTCATGCGCAGCTACAATACTTAGTCGTTTACGGATAAAGTCATACGGCACTTCATCAAATTTTGTATAGCCGGTAATATCTGTATTCGCTTGACTTCTGATGGCCTCGTCCATCGGGTTGGTGTAACCAGATTCAAAGGTGGCATTTAGGAATGCATACTTTTGAATGATGGGGTTTTCTTTGTTATCGGCAGAAAGGTAACCATGAATTTTTACTTCCCCTTCTGTAAGTGTACCTGTTTTATCGGAACAAAGTATATTAATAGAACCTAGATTTTGAATGGATGATAATCTTTTTACAATAACTTTTTTTGATGCTAGGCGTCTGGCTCCTGCTGATAGTGTAATGGAAACGATAGCTGGTAATAATTCAGGAGCAAGTCCCAGTGATAATGCCAGTGCAAATAAAATAGAATCTAATGGCGATTTACCCATACTAATATTTATAATCAGAATAAGGCCAGCTAAGATCAATGCAATTTTCATGAGCATGTACCCAAATTGTTTTATACCTTTTTCAAAAGCTGTTTCTTCACTTATAATACCTATTTCCGTTTCTATTTTACCAAGTTCGGTTTCTCCTTCGGTTTCAACGGCTATTACA
>JBDTFR010000078.1:0-6986 GCA_039937835.1 Bacteroidia bacterium
CAACAATTGCACCAGCATGTCCCATTGTTCTACCTTTTGGAGCAGTTTCACCAGCAATAAAACCTACTACTGGTTTCCTGTTACCGTCTGCTTTAATCCAACGAGCTGCATCTGCTTCTAAATTTCCACCTATTTCACCTATCATAATGATGCCATGTGTATCTGTATCATTCATTAATAATTCAACCGCTTGTTTAGTGGTAGTTCCAATAATAGGGTCTCCGCCAATACCAATAGCAGTTGTTATACCTAAACCAGCTTTTACTGTTTGATCAGATGCTTCGTAAGTTAGTGTTCCTGACTTAGATACAATCCCCACATTACCTTTTTTAAATACAAAACCTGGCATAATGCCTACTTTTGCTTCTTCCGCAGAAATAACGCCAGGGCAATTAGGCCCAATTAACGTACAATCTCTATCTTTTATGTATTCTTTTACAGCAATCATATCCCTTACCGGAATGCCTTCTGTAATACAAATAATTACTTTAATACCTGCTTCTGCAGCTTCCATAATAGCATCGGCAGCAAATGCAGGTGGTACAAATATAATGGATACGTTTGCAGCAGCTACATCTACTGCTTCTTTAACAGTATTAAAAACAGGGCGATCGATATGTTTTGTGCCTCCTTTTCCAGGAGTAACCCCTCCAACTACATTACTACCATACTCTATCATTTGGCCGGCGTGAAATGTACCTTCAGTACCAGTAAAGCCTTGTACAATAATTCTTGATTGTTTATTTACTAATACGCTCATCTTGTCTGTTGATTTTAAATTTTGAGTGCGCTAAATTATAGTTTTAAGGTGTTATTACAAAGCATTTTCTTTCTTAATATTTTTTATCTTGTAAACGAATTTATTGCTTAAGCCTGCATAATTAGCTGTTTTAATGCTTTTTTAAGAGCATAAAGTGGCATTTTTAAATTAAATGATGCTTTTCTAAAAGAATTTTAAACTATTTCACTTTATTCTATAAATGGAGTCTTTGACAAAAAATAAGTCTTTTAAAATAATTAGTAACCTAAAAATAAAAACCTTATACAGCTTGTTGTTTGGCTGCAGTTTGCAAATTCTTTATTAATCAAACTCAACTTTTTATTGTTATTTTTGTTTTTTAACGTCCAACATTTGAAATTAGAAGCTATAAATACAGATACCATTATTGCACTTGCTACTCCTCAAGGCGTTGGCGCTATTGGTGTTATTCGATTATCTGGAGCTAATGCCATTGCCATTTGCAATCAGCATTTTGGCAGCAAAAATTTAAAGCCAAAGAATTTAAACAACTGCGCATCTCACACCATTCATTTTGGGGTAATTCATGAAAATGAATTAATTCTTGACGAAGTATTAGTAAGCGTTTTTAAAGCGCCTCATTCCTATACCAGCGAAAACACCATTGAAATATCCTGCCATGGGTCGCCATTTATTCAACAACAAATTATTCAATTATTTCTGAAAGCTGGTGCGCGTATGGCGCAGTCAGGTGAATTTACATTACGTGCTTTTTTAAATGGTAAGTTAGATCTTTCTCAAGCCGAAGCAGTGGCTGATTTAATTGCTTCCAATTCTTCTACTTCTCATCAAGTAGCAATGCAACAAATGCGAGGAGGCTTTTCGACTAAAATAAAATTATTGCGACAAAATTTAATTGACTTTGCCTCTTTAATTGAATTAGAGCTTGATTTTAGTGAAGAAGATGTAGAGTTTGCCGATAGAAAGGACTTAAAGAATTTAGTGAGCTCGATTCAACGCATTATACAACGCCTTATCGATTCTTTTGAAGTGGGCAATGTAATTAAAAATGGTATTCCAGTTGTTATTGTTGGTAAACCCAATGCGGGCAAGTCTACCCTACTAAACATATTGTTAGAAGAAGACCGAGCAATAGTATCCGACATACCCGGCACTACTAGAGATGTAATTGAAGATGAAATAATAATTGAAGGCGTACAGTTTCGATTTATAGACACTGCAGGTATTCGTGAAACGAATGATATTATTGAATCTCTTGGTGTAGAAAAAACATTCGAGCAAATTAAACGTGCCGCTATTGTCATTTATTTATTTGATGCGCATGAAATTACCGCAACGGAACTAAAATTAATTATTGCCGAAATGCAACCTCACTTGCACAACGCTCAATTGGTATTGCTTGCAAATAAAATTGATAAAGAAGACGTAAACTATACCAAACGTGAATTTGCAGCATTTAACAATATGTTATTTATATCTGCAAAAGAACATATTGGTATTGATGAATTAAAAAAACACCTTGTAAATTTATTCGATAACAGTACCGTAAATCTCACCGAAACCATTGTTACCAATGCTCGCCATGTAGAAGCATTGCGTCATACGAATGTAGCCCTCATAAAAGTACTAGAAGGCTTAAGCCAAAACATTAGCGGTGATTTTTTAGCAATGGATATTCGCCAAGCGCTGCACTACCTAGGAACCATCACTGGTGATATTTCAAGCGACGATTTATTAGCGAATATTTTTAGTAGGTTTTGTATAGGGAAGTAAGTTATATTAAATTCCACCTCAATTATTCCTCCAACTCCCGCAACTCAATAAAATCAATAGCGCAGTCACAATTATCCTCATGTAAAGGATTTATACATGAGAACCGCCTCATGTATAAAAAATGTCATTATCTTTACATGATAAAACCATCAGGTAAAAACGCTTTACATGACAAAAAAAGCTAATAGTTCAAAAATCGACAACGAAAAACCATTTAATACACTTCCGCTTTTACCTCCTGATAAAGCTAAAATTGAGAGTGTAAAGGTGCTACGCCAGCTTGTAAAGTCGTCCAGTGTAATTGCTGAGCTCAAGGGAATTGCTAAAATGTTACCCAATCCCACTATCCTATTTAATGCTGTCATTTTAAAGGAAGCAAGAGCTAGCTCGGAAATTGAAAATGTAATAACTACTCAGGATAAGTTATATCAGGCTCTTTCTACGAAAGGAACTCAAGCAGATAGTTCTACAAAAGAGGTATTACGCTACCGTGAAGCGATGCTGTATGGATTCAGGTTTATTAAAAAAAAGGGATTTCTAAGTACCAATGCTATTATTGAAATTCAAAAGATACTTGAAGAAAATGCTGCAGGTATTCGTAAACTTCCAGGTACAGCTCTTCGCAATGCGACTACAGGAAAAGTTATTTATACACCACCGGATAATCTCGATATTATTAATCGATTGATGAAAAATTTTGAGAAATACATTAACGAGCCTGATGATATTTCGCCACTCATTAAAATGGCTGTGCAGCACTATCAATTTGAAAGCATACATCCATTTTATGATGGAAATGGTAGAACTGGAAGAATCATCAATATTTTATATCTAATTTTAAATGAAATCCTTGAAAGCCCTATACTCTACTTAAGTGAGTACATCGTTGAGCATAAAGCTGAATACTATCATTTGCTGCAGGAAGTCCGTACAAAAGATAATTGGGAAGCATGGGTTATTTACATTTTAAAGGGAGTTGAGCAGATGGCGAAAGCTACTATTCAACAAGTAAAAGACATTAACCAGCTATTTACGAAAACACAGGAACTTGTGAAGAAAAAAGCGCCTAAAGTATACAGCAAGGAATTAATTGAAGTATTGTTTGAGCATCCATACTGTAAAAATGAATACTTAATTGAGCGTTTAGGTATTTCCAGAGTAACCGCATCCAAATATTTAAAGGAGGTTGAAAAAATAAAGGTTCTTCAGTCAAAAAAAGTTTGGAAGGAAACGTTGTACATAAATACTGCATTGTTTGATTTACTTAAAAATTAAAAAGCATGCTCTTATGTACCCGATTTGTACCTTGAATAGTTACACCTCAGCAAAACCAATACTTCTTACTTTTTGTATTGGGAAGTAAGTGCGTATTAAAAGTATCACTGAACTTAAAAACCATATCATGAAGGTATTAAAAACCTTTAGGGATCATTTCCCTTCATCTACTAAAACGCAGCAGCAAAGCTCACAGAGCAACAATATTAAGATTAACGGCATGATCCTACTAAAGGTAGGATTATTAAATCATAGTAGCCAAACTAGCTTAAAACAATTGAAAATCTTTTAAAAAAATTAATCACTTTATTATCAGTTTCGTAATTACAACAAATCAATTTGGTAAATAACCAAAACATGGAACAAATAATTTAAAAAAGATCGAAATAGGAAAAAAGGCAATTCTTTGCTAATTTTGCTTAGTAGCTGTGCTAGAAAAATAATTTTTAAAATACAATAACTTTTTCTCTTTTTATTTCGTTACATACCTAAATTTATTATTAATATGCGTAAATACACTAAAGCTCCTATTTCGGAATTAATTTTTGGTGTTATATTCAATTCGAGTGTTCTTTTAAAGAGTCGTATTCTATTTACTTTGATCGAAGAATTATCAAAGGAATACCCAATTATTCAGACCCATCCTGCAATTTTAGAAGAGGATTGGATAGATAATAACCTATCTGTGAACGTAGATTATGGGAAATCCGGTTTTTCTTTGTATCGATTATATTCAGCAGACGGTTACTATCTTGTTCAAATACAACAGAATTGTATATTATTAAATTGGGTTAAAAAGGATGAAATAGCAGTAGGTAAATATCCAGGTTTTACAGTTTTGTTTTCGAAATTCAAGAATATAATTGAAAGCGTTATTTTAAAATTTAAAGATCACGAAGATCTCAAAGACCTAGATTTTAAGAAACAAATTAAATCATACTCTTTAACATATCTAGATCGGGTTCGAATGGATTCAAACAATAATTCTTGCTTGAAAATTTTAAATTTAAAACTACCCAAAATTACTAATGAAGAGAATGATGTTAATCCCGAAACAATTTTATCTAAGTTTGTAATGCCCTGCCCTCAAATTAATGGACATAATTCATTAACTATTAATACAGCTAATGATACTCATAATAATAGAATATTGATTGTTGAAAATAGAATTAAAGGAAATAATTCATTAGATACGATTGACGAATGGTTTATAGCCGCTCACAAAATTCAAGTTGACCTTTTTGAAAATTTATTTACAAAAGAAATTTTATCGTCATGGAAATAAATCAAACAAGTTTCTCTAGCTTTGAGAGTATAGATATTTATAAAAGCCCATCTAGTACCTCTCATTCTGGTATGGTTTCAGTCAATCCATTTTTTTTGCAACATCCCATAAGCAATTTACAGATTTATGAAAATTCGCAACTAGTTACGCTGAACCATCCTTCAAAAGCATCATTTTTCACTAATCCTTCAAACACACTGGATTTTAAGATTTTTTTTAGTGATTTTATCAATACTCGCATAAATTATTTAGAGAGTCTAAGAGGTCTTGGAGATAATTGGATTTCTGGGCAAAGTAAACAGCCTTCAGTTGAAGCCATTGAACTTTCTAAATCTTTACTTAAAAAATTACGAAATTGGATTTCTGGGGAAAACTGTGCTTTTACTGTTCCTCCAAAAGTTATAATGGGACCTATCCCTAGCGGTGGTATTTCAATTGAGTTGAATTTCACAGAAAATTTGAGCTTTTCAATTAATATTTTTGATAATAGTTGTATAGAGCTAGAAAAACAAGAAGATGGATTTTATTCAGAAACTAAGGTCGACGAGGAAACTATTCTTGACGAAATTATCAGCCGCTCTAACGCCTATGTCACTTCAATCTGAAGAAATCCCTGATCTACAAATATTATATAGGTATGCTAAGCGAGCAGCATTTCCAATAGGTCAGGACGAAATACCTGCTAGCATATTTAACGATCCTGAGTTATCATGCGACTGGGCATTATATCAAAAAAACCCAGAGAGTTCATATCATATTAGTGAAGGAAAAGAAATAATTGTAGAAATTACTGTCTGCGATGATATTAGAAATCCTAAGAATCCCAAACGTGGAAACCCAGAACCCCCTTGGAAACAAGATATTTTTCATAACCCTATGGAAGCAATTGGTTCACATCCGGCCAATTTTTCGCATTCATTAATAAAAGGTGTCAAAAAAAAGGTGGTAACTGATGCACTAATATCCAGTAGCATTTTTAGAAATAAAGATCGTCTTTTATAATATATTAGACATTGAAAAGAAGATTTTATTTAATATTCTTTTTGTACCTCCTAATATCAAACCTCAACAAATTCAACACAATTATCAAGCTCAACAATACCTTATTTTGAAATTCATTTTTTAATCATATGAGCTAAAAACTAAAAATAGGCTTAAACCATAATCCACTCCCTACCCAATAAATAAACAACCAATTCTTCTCCAATCCTACTTTTTCTAATATATTTATAAATTGTTACTTACTAGTATCTAAATCAAAGTATATGTCGAAACGTTTGCTGTTAATTATTAGCATCCTTGTTGCTGTAATTTTAATTGTATTTACATTATTCTTTAAAAAAGGAAAAAACGTTTCTGAAACAAAACAAAATGCAGCCTTTGCTACCTATATAAATGCCTACACTTCAGGAATAATTTCCAGTGAATCAACCATCCGAATTTTACTGGCCAATGAAATAAATAAACCAATTGAAATAGGCAAAAAAATCGAAAAACAATTATTCCAATTTTCACCAGACGTAAGAGGTAGTGCCACTTGGGTCGACAATAGAACCATCGAATTTAGACCCGAACATCCATTACCCAACAATACCAACTACACGGCTACATTTAATTTGTCTGATGTGATTGATGTACCGAATGACTTTAAAACATTTACGTTTCAGTTTCAAACTGTTCGCCAATCGCTAGAAGTATCCATAGATGGAATGACTACAACCGATAAAAAAACATTACGAACACAACGACTTGATGGAAGCTTATCAACTGCTGATGTTGCAGATGTGCAACAAATTGAAAAAATTGTTTCTGTTAGTCAGAATGGTAAAAAGCTCAGTGTAAATTGGACGCATGACCCCAATCGGTTAACACATCATTTTTATGTAAGTGGTA
>JBDTFR010000079.1:0-13021 GCA_039937835.1 Bacteroidia bacterium
ACATCCTGGGGCTGGAGAAGGTCCCAAGGGTTCGGCTGTTCGCCGATTAAAGTGGCACGCGAGCTGGGTTCAGAACGTCGTGAGACAGTTCGGTCCCTATCTGTTGTGGGCGTTAGAAATTTGAGAGGACCTGACTCTAGTACGAGAGGACCGAGTCGGACGGGCCGCTAGTGTACCAGTTGTGGCGTCAGCTGCATCGCTGGGTAGCTATGCTCGGATGAGATAAGCGCTGAAAGCATCTAAGTGCGAAACTCGCCTCAAGATAAGATTTCTTTAAAGGGTCGTAGAAGATTACTACGTTGATAGGTTGTAAGTGTAAAGGCAGTAATGTCAAAGCTGAGCAATACTAATTACCCGTTAGCTTTCTTATTAATCTCGTATCTCTTAATAATTATTTTAAATTTATTTTGTATTTTCTTTCTTTATTATGTCAATCTTATTTTATCCGCAAAAACGGATAACGATTTTAGGTGACTATAGCGGTGAGGTCCACCTCTTCCCATTCCGAACAGAGAAGTTAAGCCCACCAGCGCAGATGGTACTACAGTAACTTGTGGGAGAGTATGTCGTTGCCACTTTTAAAAAGCCTCAATTCTTTTATAGAATTGAGGCTTTTTTATTTTTATATTGTTTACTTTTGTGCAAAATTATAAAGCATTTTATGAATTCTGCGAATAAAATTATATTCTTCCTTTTCTTTCTATCTACCTCTTTATTTTCTTTTAATTCAGACTCTTTACAATCTTTTAAAAAAAATAGCGCTGTTAAATTTTACACTCAAAATCAATTTGAAAATAAAGACTCTGTTTCTTACCTCGAAAACACTTTAGACAATTTTCAACACTATCAAAATAAAAATAACTTAGGTAATCTTGGTCTACCATTTAATGACTTAATTTTTAAATCTAACAGTAGTTCTTTTGGATTTAATTTTTTTAAAAATAATTATGGTGATAATTTTTTTACATTCAATAAACTGTTTTTCTACAATACGCATACACCTTTCACCGATTTACTTTATGTGATGAGTAATAAAGCAGAGCAATTTTTTAAAATGAGTTTTTCATATAATGTTAAAAAAAATTGGAATGTTACAGCAAATTTTTCGTCTATCAATTCTAAAGGTTTTTATAATCGCCAAAAAACGGCTGATTATTTTATGGGATTGTCCACTAATTATAAATCATTAAATAATCGATATTATTTGTTAGCAGCTGTTTTGTACAATAAAACTGTTAATGAGGAAAATGGTGGAATTAAAAAAGATTCAGCATTTGAAAATTCACCGCGACCTCTAAGTAAACAAGGTGTTCCTATTAATTTATTATCAGCTAAAAATAGTATGCGTAACCGAAGTATTAATCTTAAACAATATTATAATATTGGCAAAAGATTAAATGATAGCGCACAAGTTATTAGTACCAGCCAGTTTAGCCTTTCTTCTTCTTATGAAGATTATTCTTTTTTATATAGAGATGATTATATAGATAATGTAAATTTTTATCCACATATATATTTTAACGATACCAAAACTCATGATTCAACCTATTATTCAAAAGTGGAGAATCAGCTAAGGTGGAAAACAGTTGATAATAAAAAACACAGAGGTGTAAAAGATATGATTGGTTTTGGAGTAGATATAACTCATCAATTTATTAAAATAGCACAACCAGATAAGGATACTATATTCAGCCCATATAACACTCAGTTTCATTATTTTTTAAAAAAATATAACAATTTCTCAATAGGAGGAAGTGTTTTTAATAGATATACAAATCATAAATTATGGTTAAATGCCTCTGCAAACTATATGGTAAGTGGATATAATAAAGGTGATTATAAACTAAATTTTTTACTCAAAAAAGAAGTTGTTGATAGTAATAATATTCTTTTTCTTAGCGTAGAAAATAATTTAATAGAACCAGATTATATATATAGTCACTATTCATCCAATCATTTTAAATGGAATAATGATTTTAATAAAATGCAAGCATTAAAGATTAGTGCTAACTTTTCAATGAAAAAGTACAATTTTATGGTTGGGGGTAGTATTGCACAATATTCTAATTTCACATACCTTAATGAAGAAATAACCGCAAGTCAATATAATGGAGTAATACCTTTGTATACAGCATTTATAAATAAGGATTTTGAATTATATAATTGGCATTTAACGAATAGCATTACTTATCAGCATGTTCCCGACTCTGCTGTTATTCGAGTACCTGAATTTATTACAGAAAATTCATTGTATTATCAACATAATATATTTAAAGCAGCAGCTCTTGTACAAATAGGTTTTTCAGTTTTTTATAATTCAGCGTATTATTCTAATGAGTACATGCCTGCAATAAGTCAATTTTATTTACAGAATAAAAAAAAATATGGTAATTATCCCTTTTTAGATTTTTTTATAAATGCAAAAATAAAAATGGTAAAACTATTTTTTAAAATAGACCATTTAAATAGTGAAATATCTGGAAATAATTATATGCTTACACCTCATTATCCATTGACGGGTCAATCTTTTAAATTTGGTATTTCATGGAAATTTTATGATTAATTACTGTTCTCTTTCATCAGTATTTTTGAGGTGATGACTATTTTATAGTCAGTTATAATACAAACTAGTAAAAAGGTGGTTTATAATTAACGTAAAATTGGTGAAAGTGTTTTTTAATTTAAAAATGAAAGATTAGTTGTAATTAAAGTTTCTAAGTAATTAAGATGACCATATCTAAATAAAATAGTTTTTAAAGAAGCAGCATTACGAAAAAAAGTTCATTTTTCTCTCTATCAACGGCTAATACACAATACGAATAACTAAGCCACTAATTTGGGATTAAACAATAAAAAACATACTTTTGATAACGCTTTTAAACAAATTATTAAAATAAACCATCATTATGAATTTACACGAATATCAAGGCAAAGCATTACTTAAAGGATTTGGAGTTGCGATACAAGAAGGTATAATTGCTGATACGCCTGAAAAAGCGGTTGAAGCTGCTAAAGAATTACAAAAATCAACTGGCACGGGATGGTGGGTAGTTAAATCTCAAATACATGCAGGTGGACGTGGTAAGGGTAAAATTGTGGGTACTGAACAACATGGTGTTGCATTAGCAAAATCATTAGATGCTGTGAAAACAATTTCTGCGAATATCTTGGGTAACACGCTTGTAACGGTACAAACAGGAGAAAAAGGTAGAAAAGTAAATAAAATATTAATAGCACAAGATGTATATTACCCTGGTGAAACACCCACTAAAGAGTTTTATGTAGGTGTATTATTAGATCGTGCAAAAAGCCGTAATACCATTATGTATTCTACAGAAGGTGGGATGGATATTGAAACGGTTGCACACGACACTCCTCATTTGATATTTAAAGAAGAAATTGATCCTGCAGTGGGTTTACGTGATTTTCAATGTCGTAAAATTGCATTTAATTTAGGATTAAGTGGTGAAGCATTTAAACAAATGACAAAATTTATTGCTTCGCTTTACAAAGCATATGAAGCTACAGATTCTTCTATGTTTGAAATAAATCCTGTTTTAAAAACTTCTGATAATAAAATTATTGCAGTAGATTCTAAAGTAACCTTAGATGGTAATTCATTATTTCGCCACCCCGATTTGTTAGCTTTGAGAGATGTTACGGAAGAAGATCCAACAGAAGTAGAAGCTGGTGAACATAATTTAAACTATGTTAAATTAGATGGTAACGTTGGTTGTATGGTAAATGGTGCAGGATTGGCAATGGCAACTATGGATATTATTAAATTGTCTGGTGGTGAACCCGCTAACTTTTTAGATGTAGGCGGTACAGCAAATGCAGCACGTGTAGAGCAAGCATTCCGTATTATTTTAAAAGACCCGAAAGTAAAAGCAATATTGGTTAATATTTTTGGTGGTATTGTACGTTGCGATAGAGTAGCACAAGGTATTGTAGATGCTTATAAAAACATGGGAACAATTAATGTACCCATCATTATTCGTTTACAAGGTACTAATGCTGATGAGGCAAAAAAAATAATTGATAACTCTGGCTTAAAAGTTTATTCAGCAATTGCTTTGCAAGAAGCTGCCGACTTGGTGAAAAAATTATTGGGTTAAAACTATATTCTTATAATTGTAAAAAAATCTCACTCTTTTTGGTTGGGATTTTTTTATTAAAAAGATTGAAGCAATTATTAATTGAAGTAGTTCTTAAAGATATTTTCTATAAACCAGATAAATCATTGTTTAACGGAAGACTTTCCATTTTCGTTACCATAAGAGTACCTCTTATACGATTGAATATAAAACACCAACAAGAATATACTTTATTACCTCCTTTTATAAAGTTGGTAATCAGTAGTCTGTAGTTCAATTTTTTTATAAGATGTGAAAATAGCTGTATCGGAAATTTTGTTATTTTGTATTAATAAATATTCTCTTTTATTGTCAAGATTTGGGTCGAGTGAAATACTTTTATAACGTGCATAATAGCCATGCAATCCCCACTCTTCCCACATATTTGGAAGGATGTTTATTATAGTACCAGCAGGTATTTTTTCAATAATTGTGTACATATCTTTAACTTGAGTTTCGTCTCTTCCAATATTATTTACAAAATAAAGTGGCAATATTAAACCGATAATAAAAATTCCATAGCTTACTCTCTTGAAAAATAAAAATCCCTTGGTTTCATAAAATTCATTGTCGAATAAAAATTCAATTAATGGAATTATTAAAATACTAATTCCAATTGCAAAAAATGGGAAAGTAGCAAGAATATAATATCCGCTTTGCTTCATGCTAATCATAATAGGGAATACTCCTGTAAGCCCTAACATAATGAATAATAGTGCCGTGTTGTAATTGCTTTTCAATGTATTTATTGGAAAATGTTTACGCCAACCCCAAATTAAAAAAACTACACATAACGCAATAGCTGGACCTAATTCAGAAAATAATCTATTAATTATAAATAAACGTGAATCAACAGTTTTAATGTTTTTTAAACTATTTAGTACTTGTATATCCAAATATTTTTGGAGACTTATTTTTGCTTCAGGAGATAAGAGTATTAAGATAACTAGAGGGATTATTGTAGCTAAAAATAACCACATACTGTCTAATATCATATTAAGAAACGATTCTTTTCTATTTAATAGCCATAGTAAAAATGGGAATGACCAGGGAAAAAAAGCTACAAAACCCTTTGTGAGAAACCCCAGTGCTAGCATTATTCCAGCGAAAAAAATAAAAATATATTTGTTTTCATTTTGATATTTTAAATATAATAAGACGGAAAGAGATGTGAAAATGGTCAATGTATTCTCAAGCATGTTGTTACTAGCAGCCCATGAGACAAGCGGTATAGAAAACCAAATCAATAATGGAAGCCAACCATTTTTTAATCCTAGTTTTTTCCATGTTTTTAGAGTAATAAACCCAACAATTACAAAAGTTAGCAGAGAATAGAGCTTGTCAAAATATCTGCTTTCTCCAAAAAAGGTAATAAATATGCTTTGTAATTTAAATGCAAGGGGAGGATGTTCATGAAATTCAGTCAAACAAGTCGATGTAAAATGTAAATTCCAGAAAGAACCAATTCCACTTGACAAATTATGTGCTATTGTAGAATACATAAGCCCGTCCATAAACATTCCATCAGATAATATAGTTGGACTTATTAATATTAAAAAAATACCTATTACAAAAAGGTAAAATGGACGCTCTTGTTTCATTTTTAATTTTTTTACATATTTATAACTCGTCGTACTATTTTTAGTGAAGGCCTTTTCCGTAAGAAAAACGATAAAAAAACAAATATAAGAGAATATGAATTGATTTAATTAGCTCTGTAAACAAATTGAAATTTAATTCCAAAAAAATTGGATGTTGGAATTATTACTTTTATTCGAATAAAAAATTAAAACCGTTAGTCTTCTATACCTTAACTTTAAACCGTATGAAAACAAAAAAATATTGCAAAGTGTAAAATAAGTTTGTCGTTTTCTGAAAAAAAGGAAGACGAGGGTATTAATTCAGTCGCAATAAAATAGATCGAAGTCTTGATACAATAGTAGGTAGAAACAAGAATATAATGGAGATTAGAGCAAAGTATCTTCGAGTAGGCAATTGAAAAAGTAAAAGAATTATCTCAGTTTAAAAAGGACTTTTGATAAATAAAACTAGAATTGGATATATTTGGAAAGCGAGCTTAAAGTTGAAGGAAGAAATAAGAAGAAGAATACATTTCTTTACATCATTTTAACAAGAACCAAAATGAAATTTTTTCCATTTTAAATTATTTCAAGGTTATAGGAGCTATTTTAATCTACAGTTCTCGGATCTTTTTTATTATTAACAACCAAATACTTAGGTTTACTCAAAGCTAAAGCAATGGCTACGAATATTGCGCCGTAGGTTACCGTTTTATAATGTTGCGTTATATTATTATAATATCTTCCGATCACCCCATCAGTGGTAAGGGTCATTAGTATAAAAGATCCTATCAACAAGCAAAGTACAATATTCCATTTTACTTTACCAATTACATTATACTTATTATTGTAAGTAAATATTAAGAAATAAAGAAGATAGACAATAGCGGGAAACAGCATATAAAATGCATGTTTGTGCTGATGTGGAAAAATAAGTGGTATTACTAGCGTGAGATAGGCAACTTCCCAACTTTTTTGTATTTTGCTTATTGGTCTATTGTTTTTTATTCCTAAAAAGTAAATCGTAAATACAATAAATAGTAGGCGCACAGCAAGGGATATTTGATTAACAAGTACCGGAGATAAATTTAAAATATTTCGTTTTAGGTTTAATTCTCCTTCTGTTATCATTAATAAGGTAGGAACCAAAGCATTTAAACTATGAACACTCCAATCCGTTTCAAATTTAAACCCGTCCTGAGCAGGATTGATCGCACCCCACCATTCATACAATAAAAATGAATTGGTTGTTTTACTGATAAACAATGCTGGTAAAAAGAGATAAACAGCCATGAAAAATAATGTCAAGAAAAGGGGCTGAAAGTTTTTCCTGTAAAAAAGGTATGGTAAAATAACAATAGGAAGTAGTTTGAAGTTAATAGCTAGTGCCAATAATAAACTGCCGTGTATATTTTTATTCTTTTCAAATAAATGCAAACTCTCCAAAATGGCCCAAAGCATAAAGACCGTCAACTGAATAAGGCCAAAATTATAAAGTATAAAACGGATAGTGCATAAAAATGATAAGATGATTAACTGATTAATTTGCTTGTTCGAAAAACCAGTGAGATCTAGATCTTTTTGAATCAATTTCCAAATACGATATACCCAGAAAGCACTTGCTAATAACCACAATAAGTTCGGAATAAAGTAAGGAACATAAGTAAACGGGATCAATAAGAGAGCAAATAAAGGACTGTAATAGTATAAACCCACATTGTCACCAAGCGATACGTTATAGATATTCTTTCCATTCCTAAGCAATTCTGCAGCATCCAACATAACTTTAAAATCACCTTTTGATTGAGACAATACAATCAGATACGCCAACAACAAAACAAGAAGAAACCCGATATAATATTTTTTATTTACTTTTTTTTCCATAAAAGCATATCCCTTTTTTGTTTTAACTTATTTAAAAAAATATACTGCAGTTAATATATTACGTACTGTACCATATTAGATTAAAATAATTTGACAAATGTAATATAATATTTTTCCGCTTGTTGCTTATTTGGTTTTTAATAATGCTCACCACTAAATACTTACTGGTTTTGTCAATATAATTATTGTGTGGATTTTTTTTCTTTCAAAAGGAAATATACATGTTCTTATGTACGCGCATCTAAATGCTTCCAAATGTTGTAAACCTTTTAATGCTTAACTGTCTGCTTTTCTTTTACAAGTTTTGAAAATTTTAATCGGTCTAATTTTTCAATAATTTGAGAAAACAAAGTTATATTTGTCATACGAGAATTTTTTTTTGTTGTACAACCCAAAGATAGTTTGAGATACTAAAATTCTTTCTGTTTTTTATTTTGTTAATCTATTATGATAAGAGATCTAATGTGAAATTATTTTCAGAATACATTAAATCATTGATTAAAAATGATTTAATAAAGATACTTTTGCAAGTAACAAACCTGAGCAGAGATGTTTTTATTGTCAATATTAATTTACCATAGTTTGCCACTATCTAAGAATTCCTATGACTATTAGAAAAATTGAAGTACTCCTTATCATTTTAGTTATTACTACTATCGGATTTTTATTATCTAGACATTATTTCTTTTTGGACGAACCTAATATACTTTGGGAAATAAAACAGGGGGTTGTATGGGAAAACTTTTTTAAGCGTTTTATTTCTGATGGTCGCCCGGTTTATGGTTGGATTGTTATTAAAGGAATAAGTTTTGCCGAATCGCTATCAGGGTTACGATATTTACGTATTATATGCGTCATACTCACATTTTTCTTTTGCTATCTCATTTATATGTTTTTGAAAAAGAGAAGCGTTGATGAAGTTCCTGCTTTTATAATTGCAGCACTGGTCTTTTGCTTGCCGGGCTTTTCTATTTTCATGATCTGGTCTGAGTGTTTTCCTCAACACTTATCATCTATTCTTTCATTTTGTGCTGGCGTCTCAACATTTAGGGTGTTTGGTTGGATGTTAAAAGAAGAACGTATTTCAAAAGCAAAGGAAAATCTGTACATTGCTTTTGCTTTATTACTACAAATTTTTTCCTTACTAAATTATCAGGGAACATCCTTGGCTTTTATACTACCTGGCTTTTTTGCACTGCTCTTGAGTTCAACTATTTCAATACCGCTTAAAATGCGTTTTACGAAATATTACATCTTGATATTTTTCTTGTCTTTAGGTTTATATTACCTGGTTTATAGGTCTTTGTTAGCAAACTATCACATAGAAGCAGTGAGTCGAGCTAAGATTGGATCAAATGTTTTAAGTAAAGTTAAATGGTTCTCCAATATATTTTTTGAAGCGAGTGCTTTACATTTATTACTGTTCAAGGCATTTTTGCTTCGTCAACTATTTTCATTTTTTGTGTTCTTCTTAATTATAAGAGACGCTTATAAAAAAAGATGGGCTGATTTATTTTTTTTGTTGTTGTTTAGTATTCTAAGTTTTCTTCCTCATTTATTAATCGGCGAAAGCTGGGGAGCTTCCAGAAATTTTGTTTTGATGAGTGTTTTAATTACTTTTTATTCAGTGATACGATGCGTAGAGTTAACATCGTTTTTTAAAACACAAACTGCACTATTTCTTACTCTTCCTTTTATAGCTATTTCATTTTTGAATATAAAATATGCTTTTGTTGATCCAGTTGGAAATGACTATGACAATTTAAAGGCAAAGGTTGCGGCACTGCCAGTACTAAAGCAAGATACAGTTAAAGTTCTTTATACAGTACCTCCATTCAATGTGCATTCAGAAAAATCATTTCTACGTTCATTCACAGATGAGTTCAACGTTTCACCTTTTTCTTTTGAATGGCCCATAGCTCCAGCAATTAAATGTTTTTATAGTAAAGTGCATCCAAGTTTATCTACTACTCAAATAGATGCGAAGCTGACGATTAAACCCCTTACAGAAAAATCCGATACAATTAATTCAATCATATTCGACCTTAATTATAAATAGTTATAAATATTTTTAACAAAAGAACGAATTGCCATTTGTATTATTAGCGCTGATATTGGATCCGCTATATCTTTCAGCATATTCTTATTAATAAATATTTTATTGTACAATTCCTTTTCGATTGTGTAAAATATTATGATTTGTAATCAATAGCGTCCTAATCGTTAAAAAAAATTAGTAATTTTATTGTAAAAATTGAACCAGGTTTGAGTTTTTTAAAAGAAAACGGCTTGTAAAATTTCTGTTGAAGGATCCTTATATTCCCAAAAAGGCTTATCAATCCCGTGTTGTAAAATTATTTTAGAAATGTATAAGTAATTATATTCTAAATATCTTTATAACTATTTATAAAAAACATCTTCATATCTTTCAGGCTCAAAAGACTATTTCATTATTAATAATTTTCCTTTTTGTACAACATATCCTTTTTTACTTTCTGCAACCAGTTGTATTATATACAAACCATCTTTTAAATCGGTAATAATAGTTTCTTCATTAAAAAGAGTCGTTTCTCTTCTATTCTGCTGGTACACCAATTTACCAGTGATTTCATAAACAGAAAAATTAATATCTGCCATATCATTTAATTCAAATACGGTCTTAAATGATTTATCAGCAGGATTTGGGTAAAATGAAAAATCGATTAAAGACAAGGTAGATGCATTCGCCTTTGGACCGCTATTATTCATTCTAACCGCTTTTAATGTTTTAACTATATTACTCGTACAAAAACCATTACTAACCGTTAACGAAACATTATAGGTTTGTGGCGTTAAAAATACATGCTCTGGGCTTTGAAGAGTACTGTTAAACCCATCGCCAAAATCCCATAACCAAGTTTTAGGTGTTGGTTTAGAAACATCTACAAACTTAATTGATTTACCAACCGTATCTATTGTGGAAGCAATGTAATAGGCTGTTAAACTAAGATCCGATTTAATTAATTTTACTGTGTCACTTGCAATACAATTACCATTAGAAACCGCTACCCAATAAATTCCTGCTTTATTTACAGTAATAATTGGTTGTGTAGAACTAAAGCCATAATCACTACCCCATTTAACTAAACCTGTATTACCAGCATTTAGGGTAACAGAACTGTTGCTACATAAATATTGTTGGTTGCTTCCAATGTCTACTACTGGTGTATTTAACACGGCAACTTTTATTGCATCAAAGGCCGAACAAACGCCATTTGTAACCGTTACCGCATAAGTCCCAGAGTTGCCAACCACAATTGTTTGGGTATTTGCTCCTGTTGACCATAAGTAATTTAAACCAGCATTACCAGCATTTAAAACAAAAGAAGCATTTGAACAAGTAGAGGTATCGTTTCCTAAAAACAATTGAATAGGGCTATCCATTTTTAAATTAATAGAATCTTTTCCAACACAGCCATTTAATGGATTGGTTACCGCTACCCAATATACACCAGTATTAGTAGCAGTAATTGTTTGAGAATTAGTGCCCGTTGACCACAGGTAAGTGTATCCATTATTTTGAGCATCTAATAATTTATCTCCACAAATAGTGGTATCATTGCCCAAGCTAACAATTGGCGAAGGCTTTAAGTTTACTTGAACAGTATCTGATTTTTTACATCCATTATTTGCCGTAACGGTTAACCTGTAAGTGCTACTTTTATTCACACTTAAGGTTGGTTGTATGGAACCATCACTCCATAAAAAAACACTTGCATCTGTAACAGGCCTTATAACTAAGGCTTGTGGCGTTTGGCATTGGCTTACATCAGGCCCTAAACTCAATGTAGGCAGCGTATTGATGATGACATTCACTGTATCTTTACCTACACATTTATTTATATCGGTAACGGTAACAATATAGGTTGCCGCTGTATTCACTAATAGATTTTGAGTAGTAGCACCCGTATTCCATAAATAAGTGCTACCTGGGTGACCTGCATTTAATGAGTACGAACCACAAGAAATGGTATCGTTGCCTAAGTTAGGTTTTACTTGTTCATTTAATTTAACATTTACAATGTCTTTCCCGATACAGCCGTTACCATTGGTTACCGTTACCGTATAAGTACCGCTTGTATTAACAACAATAGATTGTGTGGTAGCATTTAGTGGTTGCCATAGATAGCTTACTCCTGGGCCAGCATCTAATTGATAGGAAGTTCCACAAGTAGCGATCACCCCTCCAAGTGAAGGATGCGGTTTAGCAAAAACAATGGTATTTATTGAACTGGTATCTGAACAATTGTTTGCATCTGATACAATTAATGAAGTACTATAATTTCCTGGTGTAGGGTAAATATAGCTAGGGTTGTTTACTGCTGAAGTAACAGCATTTCCAAAGTTCCATACATAAGAAAGGTTGCTTCCTATACTATTTTGATTAAAAACAGAAGGTTGACCTTCGCAAGCATTCGGCACACTGTATTGGGCTGTTGGTTTTTGGAACACACTCACTTTTTGTATGCTATTAGCTATACAACCTAAATTACTGGTTGCTGTTAACGATACATTATAAATCCCGGAAGTAGCATACATTAAAGATGCATTAGTAGTGGTAGCATTACTGGTATTACCAAAGCTCCAATTATACGAAACAATGTTTCCTACTGAAATAGCACTCTTGTTTGTAAAATAAGTGGTGTTTCCAAAACATACAGGTGCAGTTGTAAAATTAACAACTGGAGTTGGAAATATAATAATAGATGTTGAACTAGAGTCGGAACAAGCAAAAGCACTCATCACTTTTAACGTTACATTATGAGCCGTTGCTGTTGTAAATATTTTTTTAGGATTAAATGCAATGGATTGGGTGCCATCACCAAAGTCCCATAAATAACTACAATTACCCGTTTTACATACGGAGTTGTTTATAAAACTTATGGTATCTCCTAAACAAGCACTAGTAGCGGCTGTAAAAGCACTGGTATTTTTATCGGATATAATAATATCTTTTGTAATTGTATTTTTACATCCTTGAAATGTTTCCACTACAAGTTTAATAAAATAAGTTCCTTTAGCGCTGTATTGTTTAGTTGGACTTGTACCAGGACTACTAGATACTAGCGCAGAAGAAGCAACTGTATCTAAATTCCAATAATTATTTTGTATAGTTCCAAAACCAGCAGCTGAAGTACTGGTGAATTCCATAAAATTACCTGCACAATCAAAATTACTGGTGAAGTTAGCAGTAGGTAAAGGAAAGGCCCATGCCGAATCGAGCTTTGAGGCCACACAACCGTCAGTAGAAGTAGCAGTTAGTTTAACATAATATTTACCTGCTGTGGAATATAGTTTTTTAAGTGTATCAGTAGAAGTAGTATTTAATATGCTTCCATCTCCCCACTGCCAATTGTAGTTTTTAATAGCACCTGCGTTAAT
>JBDTFR010000080.1:0-4593 GCA_039937835.1 Bacteroidia bacterium
GCTGAATAGGGGTTGACAGAATTTCAATCTCCACTGTGTTTTGGTTGATAAAGTGTAAGTGAAACTTACGATTAACCAAAACACGAAGTCCCTAATGCACAAGCCTACACTTAACTTCGCGCTTACCTGTGTACATTTTCGCTCCTACTGAGGCTTACCTGCGTACAGCTTAGTTGCCTACTGGGGGATTTTTCTTAAGTCTCGGTAGTTCGACTGTTTCCCATATATTTCCAACCCTTAAATTTTTTCCTAATACAGCCCTAACTTCTCCAATAACTTGATTTGCATATAAAGCAGAAACATCTTCCCACAATTTTACGACAGATGGTATCTTATCATTAAATTCAGGCATAACAATTTTATATTTCTCTAACAATGCTTCTAAAGTAGTTCCTCCCTCAACTTTTGCTATATCTGATGCCCTACACACTTTCCCCACCGCCTCTGCAACATTACCAGCTTCTTTTTCAACTCCTTTTTTAAAAGCACCGACGAGAGCTGGTACTGCTTTTCCTAACTTCTACTTTTAGAGTTTTCAGTTAAAAAGCGATTTAAAATATCGAGTTGATATTGAATGTTTTTATTTGAAGTATCTATTGCATTATTAGCACTTCTATCAAATTGCCATAAAGGAAAATCTTCAGAATCAATCTTCAATAAAATATTAAAAGCAATATCTCCTCCAATTTTAATTTCTAAATTTCCATCAGAAAAAACAACACCCCAGTATGGCCCATGAGAGGTTTCTTTTTTTAACATAAAATCAGGTAAGTTTTTATTAAAATAATTAATAACAAAACTATTAAGAGATTTTGCCCACGATTCTGGTTTATTTTCTACCATATAACTTTCCACGTATTTTCATTTATTTTTTGAAAGTCTTTAGCTCCTAAATTAATTAAATATTCAGCTTCTTTTGATCTAAAAGTTTTAGTTGGAAAATCCCAAGGTTGATGAGAGAAAAAAAATTCTTTACCTGCTGCTTTTTGATTATCTATAAACTTTTTATTAATCTTCCACATTTCATCTTTCCATGATGTACTGACTCCATCATCAACAAGCTTTTTCCCCGTAGGCAACTAGTTGTGCATCTAAACACAATAGTAGGCTCGAAATTCAGTGTAGGATTGTGAGTTAGCGGCTTCGTGTCCAAACGTTACATTTGTATACGGTTCACCACTCCTACTATTTACTATACATTTTATCGTAAATCTTACCTGTATCTGCATCCATAAGATAGCGTAAATCTCCTGCATAAACTTCTACTAATTCCTTACCCTCATATTTATTAATGTACTTTTTGTAATGTTCCGGAGTTAAAAAGTGTTCTTCATTTTTTAATTCTGGAATAATTTTACCAAATCCTGTAACATTTTTATTGTCAAATTTCCATCTTAATTTTCCATTGAATTCATAACAATATAATTCACTTGGGTTATTTAAACAGCGTTCTTTCCAAATTTGCTGCGTTTCAATATTATTCCAATTCAAATTCTCTTCTAAAGGCCATGTATTAAAACAAAGTACATTTTTAAATATTTCTATTTTTTGAATGGCCGTTTCAGAAGGGAATGTTATTTCTTTATCGCCAACTAAAATAATATTATTGGAAATTAATTTATACATACTTTATTATTTTAAGTAATCAGAAACATTTCCCATCGGTTTAAACCAAGACTTAGGAATATTAGAATTTTCTCTAATTTCAAATTGGATAGCGCCTCCAGGCTGATGAGCTTGCCCAGGCCAATCTTGTGGTCTTGCTATACTCTGCCTTACTTTGGTACCTACGGGGCTGAACTTCGCTTACCTGTGTACATCTTCGCTCCTACTGGGGATTAATTGCATTTTATCATTTCGTTTAAAGTCAAGAATTAATATAGCCAATTGAATAACCATAGTTTATGAGTTGCTCAATCTCATTTCTATTAGAAATATATTCTTCATTATTTTGTTTCTTCCATTTCAGAAGAATATTCATTATTTCAGAGTACATTTCACCTGGTGTTCCCAAAACCAATTGCGCATTTAATATTTCTTGATAAGATGAGGTTAATTCACTTTTTAGTAATCTGTTTTTTATAACATTAACTTCTTCAATCCAATTCATAATTAAAAACTTATAGTGTGAAAAGATTCCATTTTTACTCTATTTACTGGAACAAGAACTTCAATAATACCTCCTGAATTTAGGCCTATGAAGGGCTCTTAGTATGCCCGAATTAAGAGTATGCTTGTGTGGCAGTGGCTTCGTGTCCAAACGAATTTAAATGTTGTTTGACAGATTAGTTAAATCTTGCTTTGTAGGTAATTTTTCGGGATGAAAAATAAAGAGTACTTCATTATCTTCAACTAAAGTTATATAACCTTTTTCTTGCCATATCAAAAGTACAGGTCTAACTTTTTGGTAATTATCTTTAAAATGATTATCTAACATATTCATTAAGTCCCAATCTATAAATGGAGACATAAGATAAATATTATCATGATAAATGTAATTAATAATTATATTTATTAATTTCCAGCGCTTCATTATTATATTATTTAAAATTAATTACTTCTCCAGTCTTTAAATTGACTAATCGCGTGATTTTAATTGCAGATTCCGTAATAAATTGTGATGCACCACCGTCACCAAAAGTACGATAACTACTTGTTAAAATCTCAATATATTCTGCATTATTCCACTTCCCTTTCGGAAAGGAAACTTGATTTACTAATTGATTAGCATCAAATTCAGCTCTCCATACAGCATCAGTATATTTAGAATCTAATTGCATTTTATCAATTGCAATAATGGGATCATCAATTTTATCTAAAGAAAAATAAGTTTTTCCTTGTCCAGTTTGTTTAGGAATTAAGCCTTCTGACTTCATTACGTTTAAATAATCTACATTAGAACCAATATGCCTGTATGCTGTTTTGCCCTTTAGTAATTCGCTTGCTGCATCGTCTATTTTTTTTACAGTAGATTTATTCAAAATTTCTAGACCTTCATCACCCCATTTCTGTATTATTACAGCAGCAGCTCCATCGTTTAAGCCAAACTTTGCTGTGAGTTTATTTAAAATATCTTGTCCATACTTACTCCTAACAAAATTTCTTGCAGAACCATAAACAACATCAATTCCCCCACCCACCTTCCCCACAGCCTCTGCAACATTCCCTGCTTCTTTTTCAACTCCTTTTTTAAAAACATTTACGAGTGCTGCGGCGGCTTTTCCTACAGAATAAATACCTACCGCATCTTTTCCTGCTTGGTGCCAAGCTACATCTCCACCATTACTGTATTTATCTGTCCAGCCAGTAACCGCTGCTTTAGCTACTTTTTTAATACTATCCCAACTATTTAATTTTTTTAGTCCTTCCTTTAACTCATGCCTTGTGTTTGCATTCATAGCGATATCTGCACCAAATGCTACTAGCACTGGGATGTCTTTTATTTCTTCAATAACTCCATTTGCAAGTCCTGTGGGTAAAGGTGGAGAATGAATCCAGTTTTTTGAATAAGTAGCGTTTTGACTATTGTAATAATTTTCTGGAATTTGGGCTTCTTGAATTAGTTTAGCAGCATCATGAATTACATTTCCAACCAGTGTATATAAAGTCTGATCAAATACAAGTTCAAACTTTTTACCATCCGTAAATGTTCCATCTTCTTCTATGGTAGCAGCGGCTGTTAAATCTTTTGCATTTTTTAAATAGGCTGCTGTTTTCTCTTGTAGTATGTTAATACATTCCTTCTTTACATCAGAGCTGCTGCCGTACTTAGCCTCTACATTTTTATTAAAACCGATGGTAGTTTTATATCCTGTTTCTGTTTTTTCAAACAATACAGCCGCTTCCTCGCTAAATGCTCCTGCTGCAATTTGTTCTTTTAGTTTACTTAATTGTAGTTCGGTACATGCTTTTTTTTCTGCTGGTTTAGCTGGACTTAAGGTAATAAGTGTTCCGTCTTTATAAAAATAGGTATTTGTTGAAACGGGTTTGTTTTTTATCTTTTCAAAAAATTCATCAGCTGTTAAATCAGGTGGAGATTTTAAGGAACAATTGTATAAGAATAATTTTGTATCAAAAGCATTTTTATTTTCAAGAATGTGATTATTATTTTCTACTCCGTTAAGATTGTCATCAACCGCATTGTCAGGGGCACTATAAGACGCAATGGAATAAATAGTGATTGCTTTTTTATCTGAGAAGATAACATAAACGTTTGCTGCACTTTTCAGGTAGTTAATTGATGAATAAGCTACACCTTTATTTTTGTAGCCCTTAAAATTATTTATGCTACCAATAAGCTGAACATCTGCAACGTATTGTTTGTTATCTTTCACAAAACCATACAAAGCCCCATCATTAAAAGCACTTACTGTAGTTATAATTTTACTACCCATTGGCAATTGAAAAGGTTTTCCATTGGGAGCAATAAAATTTTTACCTCCTGCGTCAAACGGGCAGCTAGTACTCAACGCCCCCTCCTCATCATCTCCTTCAAACCAACCTACAAAACTGGGGTTATGTATTAAGTCCCATTGGTATTTATACAAGGCTTCTTGAGGCTTGGTGGCGCTTCCATTTGCGGGCGCATAATCC
>JBDTFR010000081.1:0-45801 GCA_039937835.1 Bacteroidia bacterium
TCAGCATTGCTCGTTGTCGCTTCATCTGGTTAAACAAATGTAAAGTGTATTTAGGATTAAAAAAAATATGTAAACTTGTAACAGGATTATTAACCAAAAAGTGTAAACTTTTTTCAGGACGATACAAGATGAATAAAGAGTTTGAAAAATTTATCGAACAGACAGAAAAACTAATGACAGCAAGCGAGAAATACGTTTCGGGAGCAGAAAAAGAACTTGATGAATTTTGTGACGGTTATTTTGCCAACGACACAGACGTTGAAAATTATTGCAGAGAAAAACATATACCAACAATTGAAGAATAATAATCAAACTGAGTTATGGAGTTAACAATCAAAAATTGCAACAATATCGACAGTGGAATTATTTCTATCAGTAGGAATAAATTAAATATCAAATTTGGGATTAATGGCACTGGTAAAAGCACAATAACAAGAGCAATTAAATACAAAATTGATTCTCCAGAACTTTTAAAAGAACTACTTCCATTTAAACATAGAAAATCAGAAATTGAAGTTGTGCCAGAAATAATTATTGATGAAGAATTAAATAGCGTACTGATTTTTAACGAGGAGTATCTCAATCAATTTCTTTTCAAAGAGGATGAATTAATATCAAATAGCTATGAGATTTTTATTAATACTCCAGAGTATAAAAATTCAACAGTACAAATTGAACAGTTACTCTCTGAAATAAAAAACGTTTTCTCTGAAAATGAAAACCTTAACAAGATAATTTCTGATTTTGAGAATTTATCAAAAAGCTTTGCAACAACTCAATCTGGTCTTTCCAAATCTTCAGCATTATTATACAAAGGATTAAAGGAAGGCAATAAAATTCAGCATATTCCAGAATCTTTAAAAGGGTATAGCAAACTAATAAAAGACAAAAATTGTGTGAATTGGTTAGATTGGCAAAACAAAGGAGAACAATTTTTGGATATATCTGACGACTGCCCTTACTGTACTTCGCCTACTACTGAAAATAAAGAAACGATTAAATCCGTTTCAACATTTTACGATAAAAATGTAGTAAAGAATTTTACTGTAATTATTGATGTTCTAAATAATCTTGGCGAATATTTTTCTGAAAATGCGAATTCAACATTAAAAAGCATAACAGAAAAACAAACAGGTTTAGAAGAATCTGAAATGAATTATATTGTTGTTGTTAAACAACAGATTGACGATTTATTGTTAAAATTAAAATCTTTGAAGAGTATTTCGCCTGTAAGCTTTAGCGGAGACGAAAAGGTAGAAGAAGAATTAAAAGCACTAAAAATAAACATTGAATTATTTGACAGATTTAAGGCAGAAAAAACAACATCAATAATAAATTCATTAAACAGTTCGCTTGACACTGTTCTTGAAAAGGTTGGCTTACTTCAAGGGGAAATTAATAAACAAAAACGCTTAGTTAAAATTCTAATTGAAAAACACAGAAAGAGCATTAACTCTTTTCTAACAAATGCAGGATACAAATATACCGTAGAAATTATAAACGAGAAATCAGATAATTACAAACTACTATTAAGACATATTGAATCAGATGGCGTAATAAATGGAGGAAAGCAACATTTAAGCTTTGGAGAAAAAAATGCTTTTTCCTTAGTTTTGTTTATGTATGAAGCATTACAAAAAAAGCCAGATTTGATTGTACTTGATGATCCAATTTCATCTTTTGACAAAAGCAAAAAATACGCAATAATGCATATGCTTTTTAGAGGGAAGAGTGAAGAATGTTTTTTAAATAAAACTGTCTTGATGTTGACACACGACCTTGACCCTGTTATTGATACAGTCAAAGTACTTAAAGAATTCAATAATTTGTGTGAAGCAAATTTCCTAACAACTAAAAACGGATTACTAAGTGAAAAAAGAATCGTAAAGCAAGATTTATTGTCATTTGCTCAAATTTGTAAAAGTGCTTTAGAATCTGATTTAGATGATATTGTTAAACTCATTTATTTAAGACGCAATTTTGAAATAATTGATGATTTAGGAAATGAATATCAAGTTCTTTCAAACCTTTTCCACAAACGAAAGAAAGTAAAGTGTAAAGACCAACGAAAAGAAATTGGAAATGATTTAATGTTAGAAGCAGATTTTGATGCTGGAAATCTAAAGATTAAAGAAATTATTCCAAGCTTCGAATATGATACTTTTTTAACAATGATAGAAGATAAGGAGAATCTAAAATCTTTATATAATGGTACAGACAATAGTTATGCAAAGTTAAATATATTCAGACTTATTTATAATGACACTATTGCTGAAATTCCAAGTGTTTTAAGAAAATTCATTAACGAAACTTTCCATATAGAAAACGAACTTATTTGTCAACTTAACCCAAACGAATATGACCTTGTTCCTGATTTTATTTTGGAAGAATGCGACAGTTTTATAACAGAATAAATGACAACAAAACAAAGAACCACTGGCTATAACAGCACCTAAAAAAAATGCGGGGTTTCCGCAGTGCAATTTTATTTTTTCAGCGGTATAAATTTATTTTTATAAAATTACGGGAAGTTCACTATATTTAATTCACTTTATCGGTTAGGGAAGTTTTGTGCGTTTAATTCCGCACATTTTTTAGCTTAATCGTTGGCATTAATTTATCTTGACCCGCCATTCAAAATAACATAATGAAAATATCAACAAACATCTTCATATTATTAATTTTAGTTTCGTTTTCAGTTTTCGGTCAGACTTCTGAAATAAGACTAAACGATACTCTTTTAAAGAACCTTGAGAAAAACACAATTGAATTTGTTGACAAAACAAATCTTTACATAAATGATAGAACTTCTGATGAACTTTTCTATTATGCTCTAAAACCTAAAGGGAGAATCACGGGAACTTTAATTTTATTACCGCCAACTGGTCAAAATGCCGAAGATGTAATAAATAATAATATCAAATTATTTGGGCTTGCATTCGAAAAAGACATTTTATTAATACTACCTTCAATTAATTATAATCTCTATCTCGATCAAATTACAATGGCATTTTTAAATTCTACATTTGAAAAAGCAATATCTAAATATCAAGCACCAAAAGATAAAATAGTAATTGGCGGTTTCTCTTTAGGCGGTATGAACGCAATTAGATATACGGAAATCTCAAAACAAACCCCCTTGTTAACTTCAGTTCACCCCATCGCCGTTTATGGAATAGACCCGCCATTGGATTGGGCAAGAATTTACTACTCATTTGAACGAACTAAAGAGTTAAATTTTTCGGAAGTGGCAGTTAATGAGGCAAAGGATTATCTACGCAAACTTGATCAGCAATTTGGTGGTTCACCTGAGAAAGTTCCAAATGTTTACACTAAAAATTCCATGTATTCAAAGACAGTAAAAGACGGTGGAAATTCAAAATTTTTAATTGACATACCAATTAGAATATATTCTGACCTAGATATTGATTGGCATCTAAAAGAGAGACATACGGATTTGTATGATATTAATGCTTTAGACCAGACGGCGATGATTAATGAATTAAGGATTTTAGGTAATGAGAATGCGGAGTTTATTAACGCGTTGGGAAAAGGATATCGCTTAAACGGAATGAGACATCCGCACTCTTGGTCAATTGCAGAACCGAATGAGCTAATGGATTGGATAATTGACAAGCTGAAATAAAAGCGCTGGTTAACAATAGATGCAACGCATGGGCAGAAAAAATTTATTTGAGTTGGCAGATATAAAAAAATAAAAGAAACTAATGCCAACATTATGTATAGCACATGCCCTTCGGGACACGTGCCATACATTAATCGTTAGTAGTAAGTGGAGGAACAATTCCGTAAGACGAAAAACGCTTTGTTAGACAAAACACTTACTCACCATTTTCCTCGATGACTTGCGATTGCTTGGTTCTTGAGGCTTTTAAGCTTATTTGACGACTAACAGCAAGGACTATACCTCTATTGTAACCTGGCAGAGAAGTTTCCGGTAATTGTTTTCGAACAGGAAGAAGTGAGTGGGTCAATCGCAATCCTACACGCCATTTTTCGTTAAATACGTAACCAGTACCTAGATTGAAAGAAATGTCTTTTTTACTAAAGGGATAAAGGTCTGATTGGTACGGAAGAGCTCCTCCAGTTGAATATTCTCCAGCCTTGATAAATGCTGCTAATCCTGGACCAAATTCAAAGTAAACCTTTTTCTTGTTATATTGGAAGAGGATTGGGACTTCAAAGTAAGTTAGAACTAACCAATAATCGCCATACTGGGGAGGGGTTGTATGGTATCCTCCAGTTCCTTTTTTAGCATAAGTTAGTTCAGACTGCACCGTCCAACTTTTACTCATTTTTATCTGAAACCACATTCCACCCATGGGGTTTGCACTTGGGTGAGTTTTTACGCGACTGCCTGTAATAGTGTGCATTCCAATACCTAATTCAAGCCCAAATTTACATTTAGCTTGAGACCACGTATCAAAGCAAATAATTGACATGAAAAAAAAAATGAAAAATTTTTTCATTGCTAATTAACGGAATTGTCATATAAAAATTGTGCTAATAACATGCTGCAGCCTCCCCGCCGATAAGCTTATCCCGCCATCGATAAATCCCTCGTGATGAAATATTATGTTTTAGCGCTGTATCGGTAAAGCCATTTTGCTCTGTCTCTTTAACAATCTCAACTTTCTGTTCGACTGTAAAATGTTTCTTTTTTGATTCCACGTTGTTAAAAGTTTTAAAGTTAAAAACTTTGTCTTAACATGTCCAGAGAATTAGGGGCTAGAACATTCGCGCAACAGTGATGAAAGTAACAAAAATTGAAATGGAATTTGTTTTGGAAACTCAAAATGACATTACCATAGTGAACGAAACCATCACATTTAAATCTCCTTTACCTATTAAATTTCTAATGCAAGCTATTTTTAAAAAACAACATACTCAACTTTTCAAAAACATAGAAAACAAATGAAGCAGTTTTCGAATGGGTATTTAAAGAAATTGGATTTAACAGAAAATCGTTATCCAGTTGATAAAAGAGCACAGTTCATCCATTTCTTTTGAAATATTTTATTTTTTCGGGAATAATCGAACTCAATTTTTTTTAACTCATAAAATAATTTCTTTTATGATGTTGCTAATAATTATATTTGTCTGACAATCAGAATTGTTGATAGTAGATCTAATGCAGCCATTAACAATAAAGATAGTGGAGGATGAAAAAATAAATCACGCATTCAGAAAAAATCAACGATATAGCTGGAAAACAATGAAATCAAATAGCGACTGTGTGTAATTAAAAAACAAAGAGAAGAATAATAATGGTAACAATTGACAATTATTTAGATAGCCACTACATCAATAGAAGTAATTGGTTAAGAGCAGCTGTTTTAGGTGCAAACGATGGGATAATATCTGTTTCAAGTATAGCAATTGGCGTTGCTGCTGCAAGTTCAACTAGAGAACCCATTGTTTTGGCAACCATTGCAGGGCTTGTAGCTGGAGCTTTATCGATGGCTGCTGGTGAATATGTGTCTGTAAGTTCACAAACAGATACCGAAAAGGCAGACATTGAAAGAGAAGCAAAGGAACTTAAAGAAATGCCAGAACTGGAATTGAAAATGTTAGCGCAGATCTATGAGAAGAGAGGACTTAAAAAAGAAACGGCCATGCAAGTGGCACTTGAATTTACTGAAAAAGATGCATTGGCAGCGCACATCAGAGATGAATTAGGTATTAATGAAATTAGCCAAGCAAATCCAATACAAGCCGCAATAGCTTCAGGAGCTTCATTTACAGCTGGAGGAGTATTGCCACTTTTATTAGTACTTTTTGCATCCGTAAAAGGAATGGAGTATTGGCTATACGGCTTCACCACTATTTTTCTAATTGTTTTAGGAGCAACTGCTGCCAAAACGGGAGGTTCAAGTGTATTAAAAGCGGTTTTACGCATTACTATTTGGGGAACAATTGCCATGAGTTTATCAGCGTTAGTGGGTTATATTTTAGGTGTTAGAATGTGATTTTACGTCACTGATTTTTATCATACTATTTGCCCTTTTTATTCAGTACATTTGTAGTACATGAAAAAAACAATTGCTATATTTTTCTTAGCTTTTTATTTGCTTTCCACCACTCAATTAGCAGAGTTGTTGAAAATGCCATTTCTTGTTCAGCATTATATAGAACACAAACAAGAAAAAAGAGATCTTTCCTTCATCGCGTTTTTAAAAATTCACTACGCACATGGAAACACTAAGGATGCAGATTACGATAAGGATATGAAATTACCTTTCAAAACTATTTCTAATACGGTATATGCATACTCTTTTTTTACACCTTTGCTTGAATTAAAATTAAACAAATTGATTTATTTTAAAGACGATAAACAGTTGTTTTCTGATTATACTTTTACTTCTTCTTCTTCCTTTCTTTCTTCTATTTGGCAGCCGCCAAAGTCTTGTTAATCAAATTTAAATTATTGTAACTCCTCTTGATTTTCGGGTATTTCACTATCCCTTTATTCAAGTAATTATTGATTAATAAACTCCTACTATGCTTACTAAAATAATAGCGTTTTCTGTAAAGAATAAACTCATCATAGGGCTATTTGTACTTGCCCTTATTGGTTATGGCAGTTATCAAGTCACAAAATTACCAATTGATGCCGTACCCGATATTACTAATAATCAGGTACAAATTATTACCATTGCACCTTCTTTTGGTGCTACCGATATTGAACGATTGGTTACATTTCCGATTGAAGAAGCGAATAGCAATATTTCGGGAATGAAAGAAATAAGAAGTTTCTCAAGGTTTGGTTTGTCCTTGGTTACTATCGTGTTTGATGATGCTACTGATGTGTATTGGGCGCGACAACAGGTAGCAGAACGATTACAAGAAGTACAATCAAAAATACCAGCCGGTATTGGTACGCCAGTATTGGGGCCAGTTACTACGGGCTTAGGCGAAATTTATCAATACGTAGTAAAACCAAAAAAAGGGTTTGAACAAAAGTTTGATGCCACCCAATTACGAACAATACAAGATTGGATTGTTCGCAGGCAATTGTTAAGTGTAAAAGGAGTAGCCGAGGTAAGCAGTTTTGGTGGTAAATTAAAACAATATGAAATTGCTATTAACCCCAATAAATTAAATGCTTATGGCATCACTATCAATGATGTTTTTACTGCTGTAGAAAATAATAATCAGAATACAGGAGGAGCTTACATAGAAAAAGGGGGATCTGTTTTATACATTCGTAGTGAAGGCTTAATTGGTAACATTAGTGATATTGAAAACATTAGTATTGTCACAAAAAATAATTCAGCACCATTATTTATAAGAGATGTAGCCGAAGTAAAAATTGGATATTCCACACGTTATGGTGCAATGTGTTACAACGATGAAGGGGAAGTGAGCGGAGCGGTGGTGATGATGTTAAAGGGTGCGAATAGTAGCGATGTAATTAAAAATGTAAAAGAACGCATCGCTCAAATACAAAAAACCTTGCCAGAAGGGGTAGAGATTGAGCCTTTTTTAGATCGAACAAAAATGGTGGACCACGCTATAGGCACTGTTGAGCGTAATTTGTTAGAAGGAGCATTAATTGTAATTTTTGTGTTGGTGCTATTTTTAGGAAACTTAAGAGCGGGACTTTTAGTTGCATCGGTTATTCCTTTAGCAATGCTATTTGCAATTTGTATGATGAATGCTTTTGGGGTAAGTGGCAATTTAATGAGTTTAGGCGCATTAGATTTTGGATTGATTGTAGACGGTGCCGTAATTATTGTAGAGGCGGTGATGCACCAGTTATCGCACAATAAGAAATTTAAAATTGTAACTGCACATACTAGCATTCAAATGGATAGTGAAGTAAACCATGCCGCAAGTAAAATGATGAACAGTGCAGTGTTTGGACAAATTATTATTTTAATTGTGTACTTACCCATTTTTACGTTGCAAGGTATAGAAGGTAAAATGTTTAAACCAATGGCACAAACCGTGGCATTTGCTTTACTAGGAGCGTTTATTTTATCGCTTACCTATATTCCGATGATGAGTTCTTTTTTCTTATCGAAGAAAGTAAAACATAAAAAAAATATGTCCGATAAAATAATGCACCGTATAGAACACGCCTATCAAAATGCTTTAGCTAAAGTATTACGTTTCCCTAAATTAGTTTTGAGCAGTGTTGTGTTTTTGTTTATTGTTGCTATAGCCGTATTCACTACGTTAGGAGGGGAATTTATACCAGCATTAGAAGAAGGAGATTTTGCGGTAGATACACGAGTACTTACCGGCAGTAACTTAAACACGACGATAGAAAGCACCCAACAGGCAGCACATATCTTACTCACAAAGTTCCCTGAAGTATTAAAAGTGGTTACTAAAATTGGAAGTGGAGAAGTACCCACGGATCCCATGCCAATGGAAGCAAGTGATATGATGGTTATTTTAAAAGATAAAAGTGAATGGACTTCTGCAAAAACGTTTCCAGAATTAGCTACAAAAATGGGGAAAGCGTTAGACGATGTGCCAGGAATTACAGCAGGATTTCAGTTTCCTGTACAAATGCGCTTTAACGAATTAATGACCGGTGCTAGACAAGATGTAGTGTGTAAAATATTTGGCGAAAATTTAGACACATTAGCGGTTAACGCAGATAAATTAGCAAAGATTATTAACACTGTAAAAGGCGCGGAAAATTTATATGTAGAACCCGTTACTGGTATGCCACAAATTATTATTGAGTACAATCGTGCATTAATTGCGCAATATAATTTATCCATTGCTGATGTAAATCGTGTAATAAACACTGCATTTGCGGGGCAAACTACTGGTTTGGTATTTGAAGGAGAAAAGCGTTTCGATCTCGTAGTGAGGTTGGATAATATGGAAAGAAAAAATATAGAAGATGTACAAAACTTATTAATCCCCATGCCCAACGGAAATCAAATACCCTTGTCTCAAATAGCTACCGTGCAAATAAAAGAAGGTCCCAATCAAATACAACGAGAGGATGCTAAACGTAGAATAGTTGTTGGTTTTAATGTGAAAGGGAGAGATGTACAAAGCATAGTGCAGGAATTACAAACTAAAGTAAATGCGCAATTAAAATTTCCAACGGGATATTATGTAACCTATGGCGGAGCATTTGAAAACCTAAACCAAGCTAAGAATAGACTGATGATTGCTGTTCCAGTTTCATTACTTTTAATTTTTGTATTACTTTATTTTGCGTTCACATCAGTAAAACAAAGCTTGTTAATTTATACTGCCATTCCACTTTCCACCATTGGTGGTATTTTCTTTTTAGCCATTCGAGGTCTGCCTTTTAGTATTAGCGCAGGAGTTGGCTTTATCGCATTGTTTGGTGTTGCCGTATTAAATGGTATTGTACTTATTGCAGAATTTAATCGATTAAAAAAAGAGGGTATGCAGCTTGTATCGATGATTGTTTTAAGAGGAACAAAATTAAGATTGCGTCCAGTTTTAATGACTGCATTTGTCGCATCGTTGGGCTTTTTACCAATGGCAATAAGCAATGGTGCTGGTGCCGAAGTACAGCGACCATTAGCAACGGTTGTAATAGGAGGTTTATTAGTGGCCACCTTCTTAACCTTATTTGTATTGCCCGTATTGTATATCTTATTTGAAAAAGGAATTAAAATAAAACCGCGCTCCAGTAAAATAGCAACATTGGTTTCATTCGTAGTTCTATTTTCAATAAGTGGTTTCGCGCAACAAAAAGTAAATTTAGACGAGGCAATTAACATCGCTTTACAAAATAATAACCAATTAAAAATAGAACAATTAAAAACAGGTTACGCCAAGGTTTTAACAAAATCAGCAGCGGATATTCCCAAAGCAAATGCGATCGCGGAGTATGGACAAATAAATAGTGCTTACAACGATACCAAATTTGGAATTGCGCAAACGATCGCGTTCCCAACTATTTATATAAAACAAAAACAATTGTTAAATGAAGATTACAATGCGACACTATTGAGCGCCTCCTTAAAAGAGTATGAAGTTAAGAAAGCGGTAACACAGCAATTTTATGCCTTTGCCTATTTAAAAGAAAAACAAAAATTATTACGGCAAGCCGATACACTTTATAAAAATTTTTATAGGGTAGCAAATCTTCGTTTACAAAAAGGAGAAAGCAATATTTTGGAAAAAATAACAGCCGAAACACAAAAGGCCACCATTACTATTCAGCTAAGGCAACTGCAAGAGGCGATTGAAATAAATGTTTTAGAGTTTCAACTTTTGCTAAATACAACACAAAATGTGGAGCCATTAACAACAACCATTAAAATGCCGAGTGTTTTACTTACAGATAGTAGTAGTTTAATAAATAACACCTTCATAAAAATAATACAGCAACAAAAGGTGATTGCACAAGCACAAACTGCCTTAGAAAAATCAAAATATTTACCTGATCTTTCAGTAGGTTATTTTAATAATAGTTTTAGGGGCACTGGCGCTGATGATCACTTTTACAATGGGAATACTCGCTTTCATTCTTTTCAAATAGGCTTAGGTATTCCCATTTTTATTAAATCGCAAAAAACAAAAGTTGCCGCTGCTAAACTTCAAGAAAACATCGTTCAAAGCCATTACGAAACCGAAGTGCTAGCACTTCAAAATCAATATACAAAAACACTAGCTGCTTATAAAAGTAATATAGATATTGTAAAATATTTTGAAGATGCTGGACTTAAAAATGCTTCGCTAATTATGCAAACTGTTAATAAACAATTTGCAAATGGAGATATCAATTACTTAGATTTTGTAATGCTAACTAATCAAGCAATTACCATTCAAAATAATTATGTGGAGGCGGTAAAGGCTTTGAATGAAAGTATTATAGACATTAATTTTATCACTTCAAAATAAATATAAAATGAAAAATTTCATATCAATAATAATAATATCATTGTTTTTAGTTGCTTGTAAAAGTGAAACAAAACAAATGGAACTAGTAGTAGCAATCAATGACAAAGAGGTTACACTTACCGATGCGCAATACAAAAACGCAAAAATTGAAACCACTACCTTACAAGAAAAGAGTATTGCCACCATTTTAAAACTCAATGGGAAAGTAGATGTGCCGCCACAAAACTTAATTGCAGTGAGTGTGCCGCTAGGTGGTTATTTGCTGAGTACAAAATTACTTCCTGGTATGCATGTTAATAAGGGTGAAGTAATCGCCATCATGGAGGATCAACAATATATACAACTACAACAAGATTATTTAGTAGCAAAATCAAAAATGCATTTTGCTGAGTTAGAATATAACCGACAAAAGGACTTGAATCAAAGCCAAGCCAGCAGCGATAAAGTTACGCAACAAGCACAAGCAGAATTAAATTTACAAACTATCACCATGAATGCAATTGCTGAAAAATTGCGATTAATAAATAAAGATCCAGAAAGTATTACTCCCACTAATATAGTAAAAAGTATAAACATTTATAGTAGTATTACGGGCTATGTAAGCAAAGTAAATGTAAGTATTGGTAAATATGTGAGTCCTGCCGAAGTGATGTTCGAGTTAATTGACCCAACAGATATTCATTTAAATTTAAAAGTATTTGAAAAAGATGTGACTAAACTATTTATCGGACAAAAGATTATTGCTTATAACAATGATCAGCCCGATAAAAAATATGGTTGTGAAGTTATTTTAATAAGTAAAGATATATCGCCAAATGGTACGGCCGATGTACATTGCCATTTTGATAATTACGATAAAACAATATTACCAGGGATGTACATGAACGCAGAGGTGCGCGTATCAACAAACGCAAGCAACACGCTACCTGAAGAAAGTGTTGTAAGTTTTGAAGGCAAGGAATATATTTTTATAGAAATAAAAAAGCAACAATACCAATTGGTTGAAGTGACCACAGATAAAAAAGAGAACGGCTTTGTTGCAATTAATAATTCAGAAGCTTTAAAAAATAAAATCATCGTAACCAAAGGGGCGTATACCCTTTTAATGAAAATGAAGAATACCGAGGAGTAATAAGATGGTTAGCTTTGAGGGTGCGAGCGATTGTGTTATTGGATAATTAAAAAGACCATAAAGGATGAACGCATTAACTAGCAACAAATAGAGACTAGCGAAAAGTATTTTCTTAATTTAAAGAATGAAACCAATTGAACTATTAACAGAAAGAACAAGGTTAAGGCTAATAGACTTGTCAGATCTAGAAGCAATCCACCACCTTCACTGTTTGCCTGAAACGGATGAATTCAATGCGTTAGGAATTCCTAAGAATTTAGAAGAAACGATAGCTATAATTGAACCGTGGATTGCTGAAAATAAACGGAGCGAAATAATGTTCTATACATTTGCTATTGAAAATAAGTTGAATGGAGAATTTATAGGTTTGTTTGGACTTAAACTTGGCACTAAAAAATACAAAATAGCTGAAGTTTGGTATAAGATTCATGTCGACTTTTGGAAAAAGGGTTACGCTACCGAATCATTAAAGGCAGTTATTAATTTTGCATTTGATACGCTTAAATTACATCGAATAGAAGCAGGTTGTGCGGTAGAAAACATTGGCTCCATCAACGTCCTCGAAAAGTGTGGAATGATTAGAGAAGGAAGAAGCAGGCAACTACTACCCTTAAAATCTGGATGGTCTGATAATTTTGTATATGCAATTTTGGAGACAGATGAAAGAAAAGTTTAAATGTATGTAAAGTAAAATTGCTAATTCATAAAATAATATATTCAGTTAATTGAGGTTATTGAAGTGCCAGGTCCCAATCTTTCCAAACCACTTCGTAACCGCTATTAGAAATTAAATCGGCAATTTGTTTAGCACTGCGTTCATCAGATATTTCAAACTGCTCTAATGATTCTGGCGCTACAACGTATCCACCTGGGTTAGTTTTTGAACCTGCACTCATGCTCGTTACACCTAAAGGAATAATGTTGTTTCTAAATTTTTCTGATTCACGCGTAGAAATAGAAAGCTCTACTTCTTCATTTAAAAGTCGGTAGGCACAAATTAGCTGGACTAATTCTTTATCGGTTACAATAACATTCGGTTCTATAATACCTTCTGCAGGGCGCATACGAGGGAAGGAGATAGAATATTTTGTTTGCCAGTACTTAGTTTGTAGATAATTTAAATGTACAGCACAAAAAAAGGAATCTACTCGCCAATCTTCTAAGCCAAGCAAAACACCTAAACCTATTTTATGAATACCTGCAGTCGCAATTCTATCAGGTGTTTCTAATCGAAAATTGAAATTTGATTTTTTACCTTTCGGATGATATTGTTTATAAACATCTTGATGATACGTTTCTTGATAGACCAATACCGAATGAACACCAGCAATATGCAGTGCTTTATATTCTTCAGTACTTAATGGTTGTACCTCAATAGAAATATTTGCAAATTGTAATTTTATTAAATCAATTGCCTTTAAAAAATAATCGATGTGTACGGTATGATTCGCTTCGCCTGTTACTAATAAAATATGATTGAAGCCTTGTTGTTTTATAAAGGTAATTTCTTCAATAATTTCTTTTTCTGATAATGTTTTTCGCAATACTTTATTATCCAAACTAAAACCGCAATAAGTACAAATATTATTGCATTCGTTACTTAAATAAATAGGCGCATACATTTGAATGGTTTTGCCAAATCGCTTTTTTGTAAGTTGATTGCTGAGCTGAGCCATCTGTTCAATATAAGTAATAGCAGCAGGAGATAGAAGTGCTTTAAAATCTTCTAAGGTTCTCTTTTCACTATGTAAAGCTCGCTCTACATCATTGGCGCTTTTATTATAAATAGATGATTTAATTTCATCCCAATTATAATTTTCGAATACGTTTAAAAAGTTAGTCATTTAAAAATGATGTTAAAGGGCTTGATGCCATTGCACTATTTAATTGTTTTCCTAGTTTAGCTAAATAGGCCATTCTACCTGCTTGCACAGCCATTTTAAAAGCGGTTACCATTTCAATGGTGTTGCCAGCAACAGCAATTGCCGTATTAACAAGCACTGCATCGGCACCTAGCTCCATTGCTTTTGCCGCATCAGATGGCGCACCAATACCAGCATCTATTATTACAGGTACCTTACTTTGTTCAATAATAATTTCTAAAAAGTCAATAGTTCTTAAGCCTTTGTTACTACCAATGGGTGAACCCAATGGCATTACAGCAGCAGTACCAACATCTTCTAATCGCTTGCACAAAACAGGGTCTGCATGAATATAAGGCAAAACAATAAAGCCTAATTTAGCAAGCTCTTCCGTAGCTTTTAAAGTCTCTATGGGGTCGGGCATTAAATATTTAGGGTCGGGATGAATCTCTAATTTAAGCCAATTTGTTTCTAACGCTTCACGAGCTAACTGCGCAGCAAAAACGGCTTCTTTTGCATTTCTTGCACCCGAAGTGTTAGGCAAAAGCTTAATATGTGCATGCTGTAAATGCGCTAATAAAGAGTCGGTCTCTGTTTCTAAATCAACTCGCTTTAAAGCTACCGTAACTAATTCTGACTCGGAGGCTAATACTGCATTTTCCATTTCTTTAGCAGAACCAAATTTTCCTGTTCCTAAAAATAATCGAGATTGAAAAATATGATTAGCAATTTTTAATGTATCCATTTTAATGATTTTTATCTGTTGCAATTTTTAATTTATTTAAAAATCTTTTTGCAGTTTCTGTTTTATTCTCACTTAAATTAATTGCAGACGATACAGCAATACCATACAAACCTATTTGTATAAGAGGTTTTACATCTTCTGCTTTTATTCCACCAATAGCAATTATCGGAATGTTGAATCCTTTATCGGAACATTTTTTTAGTAGTTGTTCATAACCTTCTATCCCAAGAATAGGACTAAGATTTTCTTTCGTGGAAGTAAACCGAAAAGGCCCTAAACCAATATAGTCTACCCCAGCTTCTATTAATTTTTCTATGTCTTCAAAAGTATTTGCGGTGCCTCCAATAATAAACCCATCACTTAAAATTTTTCTTGCTTCTAATGGGTGCATATCTGCTTTACCTAAATGCACGCCATCAGCACGAATCGCTTTTGCAAGCGTAACATTATCATTAATAATTAATTTGGCGCCATGCTTTTTACAGATGGCTTCTGTTTTTATAGCTATTGCTAAACAATCGTTATAGCTTTTATTTTTAATACGCAATTGCACCCAATCTACTCCTCCTGCACAAGCATATTCTGCAAGCTCATCATGTGAGTAAGTGGGTACTTCTTGTGTGATGTAATGTAATTTTGAAATCATTTTTAATTTTTAATTGAACACGGATGACACGAATTAAACGAATCTTCACAGATTTTTTATTATTCATTTATCCTTTTAAATCCGTTTTATCTGTGTAATTCGTGTTCTTCAATAGCACACAGATTAAACGAATTAAACAAATCTTCACGGATTTTTATTTTTTATTTATCCTTTTAAATCCGTTCTATTTGTTTCATTCGTGTTCTTCGCTAGCACACGGATTACACGGATCAAACGAATCTTTTACTAATTTTTTATCCTTTTAAATCCGTTCTATCAGTGTCATTCGTGTTCCATTTTTTTCTATCATTCGTAAATATCTTTCTTTTGAACTCCGGCTTTTTACCAAAATTAAATAATAGCCCTTTCTCTATTTCTGTAGCTTTTAAATAATTTATTAGTTGACATTCATGTTCTTCTATAATTCCTTCTGCTGTCTTTAATTCAAGAATTAAACTATTATTTATAACTATATCTGCATAATAATCTCCTACACGCTGTCCTTCATAATAGACAGTTATTGGTTTTTGTTTTTCACAGATAAACCCCATTTTAATGAGCTCAATCATAAAAGCATTTTCATATACTTTTTCTAAAAACCCATATCCTAATGTGTTGTAAACTTTATAGAAAGCTTGAATCACTTTATTTGTAGTGTTTTCTAGAATCATATTTACTTTGCTTATTTTGGAACACGGATGACGCGAATTAAACGAATCTTCACGAATTTTTAACCAATTAATTTTATCTTATTTTTTATCCTTTTAAATCCGTTCTATCTGCGTCATTCGTGTTCTCCAATAGCACACGAATGATACGAATTAAACGAATTTTCACAGATTTTTATTCTTTTAATTTATTTTTTTATCCTTTTAAATCCTTTCTATCTGCGTCATTCGTGTTCCATACAATTACTTATGATACCCTAATAACGTTTTATTACTACTTAAAAATTCTGCTGTATAACCTTTTGCTTCTAAGCAAGCACGGTGCAATTTTATACCCTTTGCAATATTTGCTGTAATAGCAGATGATAAAACGCAGCCAGAGCCATGCTTTTCAAACACTTCATATTTTTTAGGTTTAAAATTGAATTGTTTTTTATCTTTTGTAAATAAAAAATCTCGCCCTTTATCTGTTTCACTGTGTCCGCCTTTTAAGTAGACGTTGCAAAAATTACTTAAATGGTTCGAATTGCTAAGAGCATCTTTCTCAAACCCTAATTGTAAAGCTTCCTCTAAATTAGGAGTGATTAAAAAAAGTTGAGCACAAATTTTTTCAACTAAGGCAAGATCTAACTTATTATGAAACTTAAAACCAGCACTCGCTTTTAAAATAGGATCCCAAATGAGTACTACCTCTTTATCGTTTGACTTTAAATACGTAATAAGCGCTTCTAATATTTCTAAATTTTCTATTAAACCAATTTTAATAAATGGAATAGTAAAGCGTTTTTTTAATATCGTAATTTGATTTATTATCGCATCGATGGTAAGCCATTCTACTTTTTCAAACACCGTATCATTCTGATAAGTAATCGCAGAAGCCACACCTAATCCATATATTTTATGCGCTTCAAATGTTTTTATATCGGCAAGTAGCCCTGCGCCAGCGCTGGGGTCTAACCCAGCAATACTTAATGCAATAGGTCTTAATTTTCCCATTTATGCTTTAGTCGTTTAAAATTTTGAATTGCATTTTTACTATTATGCCAAATACTTCCCAATAAAGCAATACCATTAAAATCGTATTTTTTAACCGTATCAATATTAGGTATATCAATACCACCCAGTGCAATTATTTTTGCTTTTTTACAAAGAGGCAATTTAAAATCAGGTGTTAATATTGATTTATAATTAAGTTTTGAAATGCTATTAAAAATGGGACTTAAAAAACAATATTCAAATGAATCAGAAATATGTTCATACTCCTTTAATTGATGAATAGAAGTAGAGTATATAAAATTATGATTTGACTGGATCTCTTTCATTTTATCATTTTTTCTGCGTTCTTCCGTATAATGCAATCGTTTTATATCAAAATTTTCACTTAATTGATGATGTTGATGCAACGCAATTTTTGAATGATGTTGTTTCTCAATTTTCATCAATAATTTTTTTGTTTCTTCTAAGGTATCATTCGGTTTACGCAAATGAAAAACACTTAAACCAGCATCAAATAATTGATTAATAAGAGCAACTTCATTTTCTATAATTGTAGGATTAGAAATAACAACAACCATCTTTTACAAATAAACTTCGCTACCTTTTTCTTTAAACTCCTTCGCTTTTTCTTCCATTCCTTTAACAAAAGCATCGTCTCCGTTTAAACCTTGTTTTGCTGCAAAATCACGCACATCTTGTGTAATTTTCATAGAGCAAAAGTTAGGGCCGCACATCGAACAGAAGTGAGCAATTTTTGCACCCTCTGCTGGTAATGTTTCATCATGAAATGAGCGAGCGGTATCTGGATCGAGGGAAAGATTAAATTGATCTTGCCAACGAAATTCAAATCGAGCTTTACTTAATGCATTGTCTCTATATTGTGAACCTGGATGACCTTTTGCAAGATCGGCAGCGTGCGCTGCAATTTTATAAGCAATTACACCATCTTTTACATCTTTTTTATTTGGTAAACCTAAATGTTCTTTTGGGGTTACGTAGCATAACATGGCAGTACCAAACCAACCAATCATAGCAGCACCAATGGCGGAAGTAATGTGATCGTAACCTGGAGCAATGTCTGTTGTTAAAGGCCCTAATGTGTAAAAGGGAGCTTCGTGACATTCTTTTAATTGTTTATCCATGTTCTCTTTAATCATGTGCATCGGTACGTGTCCAGGACCTTCAATCATAGTTTGAATATCGTGCTTCCAAGCAATTTTTGTAAGTTCTCCTAGCGTTTCTAATTCACAAAATTGTGCTGCATCATTCGCATCTGCAATACTCCCTGGTCGTAAACCATCACCCAAAGAAAATGCAACATCATACGCTTTCATAATTTCGCAAATTTCTTCAAAGTGCGTATATAAAAAATTTTCTTTGTGATGCGCTAAGCACCACTTCGCCATAATGCTTCCACCTCTAGAAACAATACCTATTACTCGTTTTGCAGTTAATGGAATGTATCGTAATAGAACACCTGCATGAATAGTAAAATAATCTACTCCTTGTTCTGCTTGTTCAATTAAGGTATCGCGAAATAACTCCCATGTTAAGTCTTCTGCTTTACCATTTACTTTTTCTAATGCTTGGTAAATAGGCACGGTACCAACGGGTACGGGGCAGTTGCGAATAATCCATTCGCGTGTTTCATGAATATTTTTTCCAGTTGATAAATCCATCAACGTATCACCACCCCATTTACAGCTCCATACCGCTTTTTCAACTTCTTCCTCAATGCTTGAGGATACTACTGAGTTACCAATATTGGTATTTATTTTCACTAAAAAATTTCTTCCAATAATCATGGGTTCACTTTCTGGATGATTAATATTATTAGGAATAATGGCTCTTCCACTAGCAACTTCATCTCTTACAAATTCAGGAGTAATGTAATTCTTAGGAGTGTTTGCACCAAAACTATGACCAGCATGTTGTTTGCACAATGCATCATTTTTATCTAATTCATCAATGCGTTGATTTTCTCTAATAGCAATGTATTCCATTTCAGGTGTAATAATACCTTGCTTTGCATAATGCATTTGCGAAACATTTTTTCCAGCTTTCGCTTTTAAAGGTTTTTTAAGATGTTCAAAACGCAAGTTATCTAGTGTTTTATCAGCTAATCTTTTTTGACAATAGCTCGATGTAAAATCACTTAGTTGTTCAACATCATTCCGTTTTAATATCCACTCTTCGCGCAAGCGAGGTAATCCTTTTTTTATATCTATTTCAATAGCGTTGTCCGTATATGCACCGCTAGTATCGTAAACAGTAACAGGGTTGTTCTTTTCTACCTTCTCTTCACCATTCATTTTATGCACCGTATCTGTTAATTCAATTTGGCGCATGGCAACCTTAATATTATGCAGTTTGCCCTGCACATATATTTTTTTTGATCCCGTTAACGGATTGCGAGATATTACTTCTTCAGTAGGTTGTTGTTCTTTTTTCATGTTCGATTTTTTAAAAACTAGTGCAAATTTTATCCACCTTGAGTGGCTTTAATAATTAATATGTTATCGTTTGGAGTAATAATTTTAGTCGCCCAGTCCGCTTTTGACACAATGTTGTTATTAATAGCAATGGCTATTCCTTTTTGTTTATCGGGAATTTGAATGTTTAATAGTTGCTGAACAGTAATGGTATTGTATGCCTCTAACTGTTTCTTTTGATTGTTGATAATAATTTCCATTCCATTTTATTTGTAGAAACTTTAGGAAGGAGTGTAGTGGAAATACCTTTTCACTTTTCCCTTCGCCAGTACTAACTGAATCAGGTTCCAAGGGTATTTCTCAGTACTTCTTTTTTATAGAAGGACACCCCTAAAGTTTTGCCAAAGGTAAGCAATAATTGTATACACAATTTTTAAGAGTTCCTTTTTTTATAAAGATGCTATCTACCTTTGATAGTAAAGGAGAAAGAACAAAAATAGTACAAGGGATAATAATTTATAAAACCTCATAAAATGTATCTTTGTAAAAAATTTATTTTGTGAAATCGTATCAACTTTATTTACTATCTCTATTAACAGGGCTATTGCTAACCTTTGCATGGTTTCCACACGGTTTAATTCCATTAATATTTATAGGGTTTGTACCATTACTAATTGTTGAGAAAGTAATTTCGTCTAACCCATATAAATACCATTCATTATTACTTTTTTTATGCGCTTATAGTGCATTTTTAGTGTGGAATATTTTAACAACTTGGTGGATTAAAAATGCTTCTTTTGGTGGAGCGGCATTGGCCATAATTAGTAATAGTCTATTAATGACAATGGTATTTATATTATTTCATAATGTGAAAAACCGTATTGGTAAAAAATGGCAATATCTAGTATTCATTTGCTTTTGGATTACCTGGGAGTTTTTTCATTTGCATTGGGATTTATCTTGGCCCTGGCTTACGCTGGGAAACGTTTTTGCCGATACACGTGACTGGATACAATGGTATGAATACACTGGCTTATTTGGTGGCGGCTTGTGGATATTAATTATTAATTCCTTAATTGCGTCTTGCTTTACCATAAATAATTTAAAGCTAAATTTTAAAATTACACGAAATAAAAAATTAGCATTAGTTGGTATTTTAGTTATTCCTATTTTAATTTCATTGTTAATCACTTCAAAATATAAACAACTAGCCGATACAAAAAAACAATACCCTGTTGTTATTGTGCAGCCCAATATTGATCCGTATAAAGAAAAATTTACTGGCTCACCGATAGAACAGTTAAAAAAAATGTTGCAACTGGCAGCTCAAAAAACCGATAGCACAACCGAATATTTAATTTTTCCTGAAACTGCTTTGGTGGAAGAAATGTGGGAAAATGAATTAGAGCAAAATAGCAGTATTCAATTGCTTCGAAAATTCATAAAAAATTACCCCAAACTAAAAATTATTATTGGAGCTACTACTTCTAAATTATATGAAGCAGGAGAAACACGATCAGCGACTGCTCGTAAATTTACCAATGACGATGGTTATTATGATTCCTATAATACTGCTTTGCAATTAGACAATAGTGGAAGAATACAAATTTATCATAAATCAAAATTAGTACCCGGTGTAGAAAAATTACCCTTTCCATTTATTTTTCAATACTTAGGTGATGCTGCCATTGATTTGGGTGGGACCTCTGGAAGTCTTGGTATGCAAGAAGAACGAACTGCATTTACATCGCCTAACGGAAATTTTAAAGTAGCGCCTGTTATATGTTATGAAAGTATTTATGGCGAATACGTTGGCGAGTATATTAATAATGGCGCTAATTTTATTTCTATTATCACGAATGATGGTTGGTGGGGAGATACACCAGGCTATAAACAACACTTAGAATATGGAGCATTGCGTGCGATAGAGACAAGGCAATGGGTTGCACGTTGTGCAAATACAGGCATTTCTTGCTTCATCACTCCATTGGGCGAAATTGAACAAGCTACCCATTGGTGGGTACCCGCCGTTATTGCAGGCAAAATAGAAATGAGTACAACTCCCACTTTTTATACTCGCTTTGGCGATTATATTGCTAGAACAGCGATGATACTTTCTTTATTACTAATCATTTATTCTTTGTCTATACGCTTTCGTATTATTAAAAAATAATACCTTTGCAGCCTACTTTCTACTTCTCTTTTTTAGAGTGGTTGTATGGAAGTTGAACACTAAAAAATATTTTAAAACAGATTATGGAAAAATTTGATGTTACCATTATTGGATCGGGCCCTGGTGGATATGTTGCCGCCATTCGTTGTGCACAATTAGGAATGAAAACTGCGATTATAGAGCGCTATACAACACTAGGTGGCACTTGTTTAAATGTAGGTTGTATTCCTTCAAAAGCATTGCTCGATTCATCAGAACATTATTATAATGCCACACATACCTTTACGGAACATGGCATAGATATTAAAGAGGCGAAAGTTAATTTAAAGCAAATGATTAAACGCAAAGCAGATGTTGTAAAACAAAATTGCGATGGGATTAGCTATTTAATGAAAAAGAATAAAATTACGGTTCTTTCTGGTCACGGGTCATTTGTAAATAAAAACACTGTTGAAATTACTACGGCTGATGGTAAAAAAACACAAATAGAATCTGCTAAAATAATTATCGCAACAGGTTCTAAGCCTGCTTCCTTACCAGGCATAGAAATAGATAAAAAAAGAATCATTACTTCTACCGAAGCATTAGAATTAACAGAAATTCCAAAACACATGATTATTATTGGTGGTGGTGTTATTGGATTAGAACTCGGCTCTGTATATGCACGTTTAGGTTCAAAAGTTTCAGTCGTGGAATATACTGGTGGTATTATTAGTACCATGGATAGTTCTTTAGGAAAAGAACTTCAAAAATGTTTAAAGAAGCTAGGGTTTGAATTTTATTTTAATCACAAAGTTACAGGTGCTATTAGCAAAGGAAAAGAAGTAGTGGTAACTGCAGAAAATTCAAAAGGAGAAAAAGTAGAATTAAAAGGCGATTATTGTTTGGTTTCGGTGGGTCGTAAACCGTATACCGATAATTTAGGTTTGGATAAAGCAGGTGTAAAAGCAGATAACAAAGGACGTATTGAAACAGATGATCATTTACAAACAAATGTTCAAGGCATTTATGCGATTGGCGATGTAGTAAAAGGAGCTATGTTGGCGCACAAAGCAGAAGAAGAAGGAGTATTTGTAGCCGAAACAATGGCAGGGCAAAAACCTCACATTAACTATAATTTAATACCTGGTGTTGTTTATACTTGGCCAGAAGTGGCAGCTGTAGGCCATACCGAAGAGCAATTAAAAGAACAAGGTAAAAAATATAAAGTAGGTAACTTTCCATTTAAAGCAAGCGGAAGAGCAAGGGCATCCATGGATATGGATGGGTTTGTAAAAGTATTGACAGATGAAAATACGGATGAAATTTTAGGTGTTCACATGATAGGTGCTCGTTGTGCAGATATGATAGCTGAAGCGGTTGTTGCAATGGAGTTCCGTGCAAGTGCAGAAGACATTTCTCGTATGAGCCATGCACACCCTACTTATACCGAAGTGTTTAAAGAAGCATGTTTAGATGCAACTGGTAAAAGAGCATTGCATATATAGTTAGCTAACTGTTAAGAGTCTGTTTAAATTTTATTTATTTGGAATGTTATGATGTATTTTTTAGCCAAACGAGGCACTTTTTGAAGACCATAGCGGTGCTCTACGGGCAAAAAAAGCAACGAAGTATGGCATAAAAAGACGCATAACAAACATTTTAAATAAATTTTAAACAGGCTTTAAAGGTAGTAATACAAAATTGCAGCAAATTTTATGCATGTATTAATATCATATCATTATCAAGAAGGCGTTTTTAAGAACGTTAATTAATGACGAATCACTTTAGAATATTAAATGAAAACAGGAGTACTGCTCATTAACTTAGGAACACCAGATAGCCCTAATACTTCAGATGTTAGAAAATATTTAACCCAATTCTTGAATGACCCAAGGGTGATTGATATTAATCCCGTAGGTCGTTTTTTATTAGTGAATGGCATCATTGTTCCTTTTCGATCCTCAAAATCTGCAAAGTTGTATAAGCATATTTGGACAAAGGAAGGATCTCCTTTATTAGTATATAGTAATAAAGTAACACTGGCGTTGCAAAAACAATTGGGTGGAAATTTTATAGTGGAGTTGGGAATGCGTTATCAAAAACCTAGTCTAGAATCTGCCTTGAATAAGTTGCGAAAAGAAAAAGTTGAGCAGATAATTATGATTCCTCTTTATCCGCAATATGCCTCCTCTAGTACCGGTTCTTCCATTGAAGAGGCAATGCGTATAATTCAACAATGGGAGGTAATACCTTCTATAAAAATTATTTCTAAATTTTATGATAATCCCGATTTTATTGCGGCTTGTATTGATAAAGCAAAAAAATACAATTTAGATGAATACGATTATTTTATATTTAGTTATCATGGTTTGCCAGAACGTCACATATTAAAAGGTTCTGAAAACTATGGGGGCGGCACTTGCCAGTTAGGTAATTGTTGCAATAGCATTACCAAAAATAATCAATATTGTTATCGAGCCAATTGTTTTGAAACTACCCGTCAACTGGTTAAACAATTAAATATACCAGAAGGCAAGTACGAATCTACTTTTCAATCTCGTTTAAACGATAAATGGATAAAGCCTTATAGTGATAAAGTGGTGGCTCAAAAGGCGAAGGAAGGGAAAAAAAGAATTTTAGTTTTTTCACCAGCTTTTGTTGCAGATTGTTTAGAGACTATTTATGAAATTGGTACCGAATACGATGAGATTTTTAGAGAACACGGTGGCGAAAAAATACAATTGGTAGAAAGTTTAAATGATTCTCCTCTTTGGGTGAATGCATTAAAAAACATTGTGTTATCAACATAGCGAACAGCTAAATTACTTCCCACTAAATTTAAGGGAAGATTATTTTTGTAATGCTATTTTTACAATCATCAAATAATTAAGATTTTTTGGGTTTGTATCGAGATTTCTTCAAAAATGCTTGAGCATCATTTTCGTTCATCAATTCAATTAACGTAGTTTTATCATTGTTCTTCATGTATTGTTTTACAATTTGCCAACCAACCCAATACCCTATGCGGGGCGGAGCCTCTTTACTTAAGGAACTTGTAAAAGGCCCTTCACTTGTAAATTTCATTATCTCTGTTTGATTGGTAGTATAAAGCAATTGTTGAGCAGTAAAATAACTCCACAAATTAAATTCATTTTCTGTACAATAATCTATTTGTTGTTGCGTGTATCTAATTTTCAACGTATCGGCAACGGTTGGTAAGACCGCATCCGTTAAGTAAAGTATTTTACCCATATAAATTAGTTCGCTTAAAAAGTCGTTTTTAGTGGTATGATAAGGGAATTCATTAATTAGCCAACCACTAATAGCATCTGGTAAAATATTTTCTCTGTTCATGAATTCCGACTTATAACGCGGGTAACCAAGCATTTTATAAAAATCATGACGACTACCCAAATACATATCCAAACCTATGGCAAGAGTGGTATCTATCGGAAAAATAGAATAATTAAAACCAGAAATCATGCTAATGACTTGGGGTAATTTTTTCTCAGGGAAGTAGTAAATAAAATGTTTAAAAGCATCTGTAAATTGTGTTTCTAAATCGCTTACGTCAGCATATTTTTTATTACAGTCAGTATATACTTCTTTCATATCACGATTATTAATAAACTGCTTTATCCGAACTGCATAAGACGAATCGCGCACGTCACCATTATTAATTATGCCTGTGATAAATGTGGAATAAAAAGATCCATACTTTGCTTGTAATCTTTTAGTCTCAATAGGAATAGCGGTTGTATCCATATTAAAAATATCTTTATCTAACCGTTTAATTATAACTTTTGGTATGTTAATTGAAGATACGTCGACATTCAAGACATTATTATTACAAGAAATTAATGCGATCATTAAAGATAAAAAAACAAACAACAAGAAATTTTTCATATTAAAATTATACTTAATATTGTATTATTAAAGAGATTAGAAACAAAAATATAAAAATATGAAGAAGATAGTTGTATTTACAACATTGGTTTTATTAACAACTGGAATTATTGCGCAGGAAAAAGCAAATGAATTAAGAAACTTTCGCTTTGGGCTGAACATTGCACCTTCCGTTAATTGGTTAAAACCCGAAGGCAAAGTTATTTCCCCAGATGGTTCAAATATAAAATTTGGTGGAGGTATTACCATGGAATTTCGATTGGCTCGTGTAGCATCTATTAAAACAGGCTTGCAGGTTGCCACGAGTGGAGGTCAATTAAAATATAATAATGGTGGAGAAAATACACCAAGCTCGTCTACTGTCAGTTATTATTATAATACAGATAATGATGACATTGTTGAATACAAAAAAGACCATACCCCCTCTTCTTCAGAAACTCATTATCAATTAAATGAGCGCCAATATAAAGCTACTTACCTTGTTATTCCAGTTCTATTAAAATTAAAAACAAAAGAAATTGGTATGATGACTTATTACGGTGAGTTTGGTTTAAATTCTTCTTTCCGTTGGAAAGGTAAAGTAAACGATAAAGTTGCGATTTTAGATGCACCTAATTATGGAGCTATTGAATCAAAAAAAGATATTAGTTATACAAGAGATTATAGTATTTATACAGCAGCCTTAAATTTTGGATTGGGTACTGAAGTTAATCTTTCGGGGACCACCTCATTAACGTTAGGTGTAAATTATAACTTAGGTTTTACGAATGCATTCTACCAAAAATCTAGGTATTTAGAGAAACGTACTAACTCAGTTAACTATAATCCGCTTGATCCTAATACCTACAGTATACAACAATTAGAGCAAAAAGTGAAGCAAAATGCCGTTGTAGTTACCATTGGTGTTTTATTTTAAATAACATTAACAGTAAGCTATAAATCCTGATTTCAATGTTGGAATCAGGATTTTTTTTAAATTTAATTATGAAACACCAAGAAATAATTAATTACATTGTTAACTGGTTAAATCAATACAGTGAAAACAGCAAAACTCAAGGTTTTGTGATTGGTATATCTGGAGGTATTGATTCTGCACTTACCTCTACATTATGTGCAAAAACAACTAAAAATGTTATTTGTCTAAATATGCCAATTCACCAACATGCAGCAGAATACGATAGAGGACTAGAGCACATTAAATGGTTGAAGGCTAATTTTAAAAATGTTACTTCTCAGGAAGTAAATTTAAGTTTATCTTTTCAATCGGTAGGAGAAGCATTCCCTACTACAATACAAGATGGACTTACCATGGCAAATACTAGGGCTCGGTTAAGAATGACTACCTTGTATGCTTTTGCTGGTCATTACAAAATGTTGGTTGCTGGCACAGGAAATAAAATAGAAGATTTTGGCGTTGGTTTTTTTACTAAATATGGTGATGGAGGAGTTGATCTAAGTCCACTTGCCGATTTAATGAAATCAGAAGTATATGCGCTTTCAAAAGAATTAGGAATAGTAAATTCCATTCAACAAGCGGCGCCTACTGATGGCTTATTTGCAGACGAAAGGAGTGATGAAGACCAAATAGGTGCTTCGTATGATGAATTAGAATGGGCAATGAAATATGTTACAAATTCAGAAAATACATTGGTATTAAACGAGCGACAAAAAGAGGTAATTGCTATCTATAGACAACGAAATGCTGCCAATAAACATAAAATAGATCCGATACCCGTTTGTATTATTCCAACACATCTAAAATAAAAAATTTAAGAAATATGATTAATCAACTATACAATCATTTTTTAGAGCACCCTTTTATTTGTACAGATACACGAGACATTAAACCAAATGCTATTTTTTTTGCATTAAAGGGCGAAAACTTTAATGCCAATCAGTTTGCTTTAAAAGCGCTAGAAGCAGGCTGTTCATATGCTGTAATTGATGAAGCAGAATATAAAAAAGACAATCGTTACCTTACGGTAGACGATGTAATGGGTACTCTGCAACAATTAGCTAATCATCACCGTAAACAGCTAAATATTCCTGTTATTGCTATTACTGGCTCTAATGGAAAAACAACTTCAAAAGAACTCATTAATGCGGTACTTAGCAAACAATACAAAGTGCTTGCAACAAAGGGTAATTTGAATAATCATATAGGCGTACCATTAACCCTATTGAGTATTACCAAAGAACACGAAATAGCCATCATAGAAATGGGTGCAAATCATATCGGCGAAATTGCAATGCTTTGTAACATTGCTGAACCTAGCTGCGGCATAATTACTAATATTGGTAAAGCACACCTAGAAGGTTTTGGAGGAGTAGATGGAGTAGTTAAAGCCAAAAACGAACTATACCAATATTTAAAAAGTAAAGCTGCTACAGTGTTTGTAAATACCGATAATGTTTTGTTAACTAATCTTTCGGCTACTATCGATAAGGTTACTTTTGGAACAACCGATAATGTTGATTATAAAGGAGTACTTTTAGAAAGTAATCCTTTTGTTAAATTAAAGCTAAAAGCAAAAACGGATGTTCAGGCAATTAATAAAAAGGCTATAATTAATACACAAATAATTGGTAACTATAATTTTGAAAATATTGTAGCCGCCGCTTGCATTGGAAATTATTTTAAAATTTCTGAGGAAAATATAAAAGCAGGATTAGAGAATTACATACCTACCAATAATCGTTCTCAGGTAGTACAAACAAAAAATAATTTATTATTACTAGACGCTTATAATGCAAATCCTTCGAGTATGAACGCCGCTATCGAAAATTTTGCCCAAATGCAGCAGGAAAATAAGATCGCTATTTTAGGGGATATGTTGGAGTTGGGTAATGAAAGTGAAAAAGAGCACAATGCTATTTTAGATTTATTAAAAGAAAAAAATATTATGAATGTACTATTAGTAGGCACCCACTTTATGAAAGCGGCTAAAGAAAAAAAAATTTCTTCATTTCCTTACGTAGAGGACGCTTTAATTTATATTAAACAACATCCGATCAAAAAAGCGACAGTTTTAATTAAAGGATCAAGAGGAATTAAATTAGAAAAAATAGCCGAAATTTTATAAACACTTATTTATTGGTTAGGTAGCCGAAAAAATTAAAAACGTTTTAAAGGAATATATGTTTTTCCATTTTCTTTAACAATGTGCCCTTGTTCTTCCAACGCTTTAATAACTTCATGAAATAATTCTTCTACCAATAAAGGATCCAGCTCCTTAAAATGATTAATACACGCTTTGATAGAGTCTTCTATTCTATCAATTTTATAAAAAGCCATTCTTCCAATATAAAATATGACCAAGGCTGATTTTAATTTTAAATGCTCTGATTGATTTTTATCATTCTGGTTAATATTTTCTTCTACTATTGCTGCTTCTGTTTTTTCAACCCGTTTTACTACCCAACCTCCTTCTGAAGATACAGCAGAGCAGGTATAATTTCTGTTATATTTTTTTTCGATATAACGCACTAGTGTACTAGGTCCAGCTTTTCGTTTCCAATCTTTATTTTCAATTAACAAGGCTTCTCCTATTTGTAAATTTATAATAGAATTAAAAGCATCCGTGCTTCGCCCTTTACCTCTTATAGGTAGTTCATTATATTCATCTACGGTTAGCTTTCTCATGTAAACTATTTTTATTAATTAAAATTTATAGTTATTACGAGAAATAATATAGAATGTTACTTAGTGATTGTTTAAAAGGAATAGAGCGAAACTAATTAATCTTTAAAAACTATTTAACAGTTGTTTCGCTATTGTTTAGAAATTAAAAAGCTTGTTTGGGAGTATTAATTAAAAAGCAGTAGCTGTTAAAAAATTTAAGAACATTGATGAACGAACATTTTGAAAATTTCTTTAAAACGATTTTTAAAGATCATACTCGTTGTTGATTATTGGCAGAAATAATATCGATCAATAAAGCCATTGTTATATATTTTTAGGTACTACATTATTTAAATAAATTATATTTAAAAATGCACCAGATGGCTCTAAAGCCGTCTTTCCAACCTATTTTTTTGCCTTCTTCATAGGTTCTTCCATAATAAGAAATACCAACTTCATAAATTCTAACATTTGGTACACGAGAAATTTTAGCAGTTATTTCGGGCTCAAAACCAAAACGATTTTCTTTTAATTTAAGAGATTGAATAACCTTAGTGTCAAACATTTTATAACACGTTTCCATATCTGATAAATTCAGATTAGTAAAAACATTTGATAACGTCGTTAGGAATTTATTTCCAATCGTATGCCAAAAAAATAAAATACGATGAGGGCGTCCACCCATAAAACGAGAACCGAATACTACGTCAGCAAAACCATCTAAAATGGGTTTTAATAAAATATTGTACTCATTGGGGTCATATTCTAAATCGGCATCTTGTATAATTAAATATTCACCTGAAGCCAGTGAAATACCTTTATGTAAAGCAGCACCTTTTCCTTTATTAAATGCTTGATTAAATAATCGAATACCCATTTCAGAATGCTCTAGTATATAATTTTCAATCACTTGTTGAGTATTATCTTTAGAGCAATCATTTACTATTATTATTTCTTTTTTAATGTTGTTTAGCAACTGAACATCATTAATTTTATTTAAAATTAAATGAATTGTTTTGCCCTCATTGTAGGCGGGAATAACAATGGATAGTTTTTTGAGAGTATTCAATTTATAATTTATTTTAGTATTCAAAAATGATTTTTAAAAAAAAACTTAATAAAAAAAGTGTAAATATATTACTCTATTTTAATATCAAGACGGTATAATGATAATAAGTTATTTTATTCAAGAATTTAGCTATTCATCATTAAATTGTTAGCTATTCCGTCGATATAAACAAAAAAAATTATTTATGTGTAAAAACATTGATTATCGCATAAACTATCCTTATATACTACCCCTCCTCTTTAATAATTTTAAATTAGGTTAAGCAAGAAATGAGGTAGTAATTAACAACATTTATTGTAGGATTTAATCATTTTTGTATAATATTATATAAAGCGATTTTATATGATAATAAGAAGGTGTCATTTCGAAAGAGAATACACGCAGAATGTATTTTCTTGATGTTATTTAAGAAAAGACATATACTTTTTGCAAAAGCACGCTTTTACGGAAAAATTCAAAAAAGTTTTCAACAAATGGATACCTGCTTAATCAGTTGTAAATAAACAACTTTGGAAAATGTTATCTGCAATTATCTACAATAAGATTCTTTGATGAGAATCAATAGTTATAACTTATAACTAAAAATATTTTTAAATCAATTTCCTAAAAGTTAGTATTGTGTACTTCAAACAACGAACTTCCCCAATCTTAAATGAAGTTATTCATTAAAATAATGCAATAATTAACTTGATTTAAACCTCGCTGGGTATAGGTAACAGCATTGATTTCATGAGAGAAAGTACCTATTAAAAAGACAAGAATTTTATGCCGAGTGAACAACACTACTTTTAATCACTAATTTTAAAATTAAATTATGAGAACAAAAAATTTACTATTTACAACCATGTTTCTTTTTTTGCAGTTTGCTTTGTTTGCGCAAAGTAGAACTGTGAAAGGAACCGTTAAAGATGCTAAAACAAATGAAACCATTCCGGGGATAACAGTTTTAGTGCAAGGTACAACAATTGCCACATCAACAGATATTAATGGAAGTTATTCTATTATAGTAGATGGAGAAGGAAAAAAATTAATATTTTCTTCAGTTGGGTATGTTACTCAAACAGTAGCTGCTGATAAAGATGTGATAGATATATCACTAGGATCAGACGTCACAGTATTAAAAGATGTGGTAGTTACTGCAGTAGGAATTTCACGAGAAAAGAAATCGCTTGGTTATGCTTCACAAGAAGTGAAAGGCGATGCGATAGAAGGAGCCCATGAAATGAACGTTGCGAATTCACTTCAAGGTAAAGTTGCTGGTTTAAATATTGGTAGTTCTAGTGGCGGTGTAGGAGCTTCTTCAAAAATTACCCTAAGAGGTGCTACCTCTCTAACTGGAAATAATTCACCACTTTTTGTAATTAACGGTATTCCTGTAGATAATGATTTTAGGGAGTCTAGAACAGGTTCTCCCAATTATGGAAATCCTATTTCCGATTTAAATCCAGATGATATTGAATCTGTGAATGTACTTAAAGGTCCAGTTGCAGCGGCTTTGTACGGCTCAAAAGCTGTAAATGGTGCTATCGTTGTTACTACAAAAAGTGGTAAAGGTTTAAAAGGAAAAGGCTCCGATCTTCAGGTATCCTATAATTTTGGATATTCAATGGACAAGGTTTTACGCTTGCCAGAATTTCAGAACAAATATGGGCAAGGTTATTATGGATCCGATCCATCAAAGGGTCAAGCGTATCAAGCAGCTGATGAGAGCTGGGGTGCGCCTTTAGATGGAAGAGATTATATCGATTATAGAGGAAATAAAGCTAAATGGGTTCCGCAGCCAAATAATATTAAAGATTTTTTCGTTACGGGAAGTCAGATGGATAATGCGTTATCTATTGCAAGTAGTGATGATAAAGGGGCAGTAAGAATATCGCTTTCATCTTTCAATCAAAAGGGAACAGTGCCTAATACTGCTTTTGATAAGTATACGGCAGGAATTAGTGTTAATCGGCAATTAACTAAAAGATTAAGTACAGAACTATCAGTTAATTATTCTTTAGGACAGGGTAAAAATCGTCCAGGAGTGGGTTATGATGTATATAACCCATTACAGTCCTTATTCGGTTGGTTTGGTAGACAAGTGGATATGAAAGAGATGAAAGATAAATATAATGACATTAATCCAGCAACTGGATTGCATTATTCTTTTAATGAATTTCATAACAATCCATATTGGACACTTTACAATAACGTAAATGAAGACAGACGAGATAGAATAATTTCTACCCTTCAGTTTAAATACAAATTAACTGACTGGTTGTCTGCAAACCTAAGAGGTGGTTCCGATTTTTATACTGAAAAGAGATTTCAAGAATTTAAAACTGGAACAATAGAGTATGCATATATGAAAAAGGGAGGTTTTTATGATGATAATGCTAAAAAGGCTATTAGCAACATCGATGCAATGTTAGTTGCAAATAAAAGATTCCATGATAAATACTCTGTAACAGCTACGCTTGGCTATAATTATTACAGAAATAGCTATGAAAGAGGTCAAACGGAGGTAAGAGGTTTGCTTGTACCAGATTTGTACAATGTTTCCTATGCAGCGAAACCACCTATTGTTACCAATGCTATTTTTAATAAAGAGAATGTTGGTGTCTATGGTTTAGTATCATTAGGATATAAAGATTTTTTATATCTTGATATAACAAGCAGAAAAGATTGGACGTCTACACTTACTTCTGAGAACAGATCTTATTTTTACCCCTCAGTTTCGGGTAGCTTTATTTTTTCAGAAATTATTAAAAAAGATTGGCTATCATTTGGTAAGTTAAGAGTCGGAGTGGCTAAAAGTGGTAATGATACGGATCCATATTCATTGGTATCAACCAAACAAAAAGTAGAAATTGGCCTTGATCCTGCTATTATTTCAAACCCTTTTAATGGCGCATCTTATTTAACACAGGAAAATACTTTTAAAACTAAAGATTTAAAAGCGGAGAGTGGTATATCATACGAAGTAGGAACTGATGTAAGATTTTTCAATAGCCGTGTTGGATTAGATGTTACCTATTATAACACTACCACTAGCGATCTTCTTGTGCCTGTATCTCTTCCTTCTTCATCAGGTTACGCATCAATGATGGTGAACGCTGGTAAGATCAATAACCAGGGCGTTGAAGTGATGTTAAACTTAATTCCTATTAAAACTGAAAGCGGTTTTACCTGGAGTTCAAGTGTAAACTTTGCGCAGAATGTGAGCAAGATTGTTGACCTCTACAAAGATTTAGATCAAATTTTAATAGAAACTTCTTGGGCACAAATGTATTTAGTGAAAGGGCAATCGTATGGAACTTTATTCGGTCCAGTAGCGCAAAAAGATGAGAATGGAAATTATCTAATTAATCCTAGTACTGGTTTATTAATTAAATCAGATAAACCTGAAAGTTTAGGAAATATTTCACCTGATTTTAGACTTGGATTTGATAACAATTTTACATTTAAAAATATAACCTTGGGTTTTTTAGTTGATTGGCAACAGGGCGGCAAAGTATATTCACAAACCAATATGTGGACCGATTACTCTGGTCTTTCTTTAAGAACGGAAGATCGTCCTGATGATGGTTTAGTTATGAAAGGTGTAGTAGCGCAACAAGTAAATGGAGTTTGGGTTAGCACTGGTGTTGAAAACACCAAGAAAGTTAATGCTATGAAATATTGGCACGATCATGCATTTACCGATTATAATAACAACACCTATGATGCTACTTATGTAAAATTACGTCAAATAAATTTAGGGTATTCTTTGCCTCAAAGCGTTATAAGTAAAACACCATTTAGTAATCTTTCGTTTGGTATTTACGGTAGAAATGTATGGATTATTAAGTCAAATCTTCCTTATATGGATCCAGAAGTTAGTAGCAATAATACCAAAAACGGTAGTGGTTTCGAATCAAATGCTATACCTTCATCAAGATCTTTCGGATTTAATTTAAAAGCAGTATTTTAAAGCAGTATTTTTAAAAAAATAAAATTTTGAATTATGAAAATAAAAAATATTATAATATACGGATTAGGTGCATTAATACTGGCTTCGTCTACTTCTTGCAAAAAGAGATTTGACGATATGAATGTAAGCCCTAATGATCCTGAAAATGCACCATCGCAACTGTTATTGGCAAATGTTATTGCCACAACAGCTTATCGAATGCAATTATCAGCAGGCTTGGTTGTTACAGATTTATGGGTACAACATACTAAAGCAAATACCTATATGAATGAAGATCAGTATAGTCCTCGTACTGATCGCATTAACACTATTTGGTCAAACTCTTATGCAGTAATATTTTCTGATTGTTTGATAGCAATTAACTCTGCGAATGAAAAAGCCCAACCCAACAATGAAGCTGTTGGATACATAATGAAAGCTTATATCGGCTACGATCTAACAACCTTATATGGCGATGTTCCATATTCTCAAGCTGGTGACCCCAAAAAATTTATCTTACCTGTTTACGACGCACAACCTGCTGTGTTAAATGCGTTGATTTCAGACTTAGATAAAGCTATTGCACTTATTGGAAGTACAAAATTTTCCACTCCGCTAGAAGAATTAGACACGTATGATTATATTTATAAAGGGGATATGCAAAAATGGAAAAAATTTGCAAACAGTTTAAAGCTTCGTGTATATTTAACGCTTACTACTGGTGGTATAGATAAGACTGCTGAGATCAATAGTTTATTAACTAGTGGCGATGTGATGCAATCAAATAAAGATAATGCATCAATGCCTTATAATACTACTACCAGCAATCCAATTTATCAATGGATATCTTCATCGAGAAAAAATGATTTTAAAATAAGCGCTACTATGGTCGACTACCTGGCGGGTAGTAGCACTAATTTGTCATTACCTGCTGATAAACGGTTGACCGTATTTGCTGATACAGCAGTAGGTGGAAAGTACATTGGTGGTATAAATGGAGACGATCCAGCTGATCCTGAAATATTTTCTCCATTATCAACTAAATCAACTACTAGTTTTTATAATGCTTCTTCGGCTTTTCGGTTTATGACTTATGCTGAGGTGTTATTTATTGCTGCTGAAATGGACAGTACTAATGCTTCTAAATATGAAGCAGCTGTTAAAGCTTCTTTTTCAGAGCTTGGGCTTACTGATGCAGATGCAACAGCAGCGTTAGCAGATCCTAAATTTGCATTTAACCCAGCAAACGGTGGTAAACTTATCGGTGAACAAAAATGGGTTGCTTTATTCGGTCAAGGTATTGAGGCATATAATTCATGGAGAAGAACAGGTTATCCAAAATTAAAACCCGCTATGCTTGCTGCGACTGCAGGGGGGGTGGTTCCAAGAAGATTTCCTTATGAAAGTAATGAAAGAGTTTTAAATGCCGCTAATTCAGCTGCCGCAGCTGCCACATTAACTCCTGGAGTTGATATAATTACAGCTAAAGTTTGGTTTGATCGTAACCATCCTGTGAACTTTGGGAATAAATAATCTTAATTTTCTATTATTGAAACACTGCTTTACAAATAGTAAAGCAGTGTTTTTTTTTATTAATTTTCGTTTTCGCAGATTTATTTTTGAATTTAAAAGGTGTTAGAAAATAATATCTCTACGTAAGTTATTTTGTTTATTTTCGTCCCCCATCAATTATTTACAATCAAGCTTCCTACTAAATGAAAGAGTGAAAATACTTATTTTTAAATTTACAACTAACGTTTTTTACCTTTGCGATTGAGTCAATAATTAATTTATTCCCTCCTAATAAGCTATAATAAAATCTTGGTGTGTATAGGAAACATTGGCGTTTATAAGAATATCTTGTAATCACCTGATGGTGATTAATTATTTTAAACCTAAAAGTTCTAATTTATGAAAATCAAAAAAATATTATTTTCTATCTTATTTCTATTCTTCCAAGTATATGTTTTTGCACAAAGCAGACCAATTAAAGGCACTGTGAAAGATGCTAGTTCAAACGAGACAATCCCAGGTGTTATTGTATTGGTGGAAGGTACAACGACTGCTACCGCTACTGACATTTACGGAGCATTTTCAATTATAATTGATGGGGAAGAAAAAAATTTAGTTGTGTCTGGTGTGGGCTACACTAAAAAAATTGTTGCAGCTGATAAAGACGTAATCGACATCTCCTTATCATCAGATGTTACAAATTTAAAGGAAATGGTTGTAACAGCAAATGCAATCCCTCGAGAAAAAAGAAGGTTGGGGTATTCTACTACACAGTTAAAATCTAGTGATTTAACACAAGGACAAAATAGTAGTCCCTTAGCAGCTTTACAAGGTAAAGTTTCCGGTGTAAATATTACCTCTGGTACAGGAGCTCCTGGAAGTGCTACGCGTGTTGTAATACGAGGAGGGTCTTCTTTTACTGGTGAAAATCAACCCCTTATTGTTGTGGATGGTGTTCCCATTGATAACGCCAGTTTTAGAAGTGGTGATAATTATTTTAATCAGGTAGATTATGGTAACAGAGGGAATGATATTAATCCTGATGATATTGAAAGTGTTACCATTTTAAAAGGGCCAGGTGCAGCAGCACTTTACGGATCTCGGGCTTCTAATGGGGCCATTTTATACACTACCAAAAGTGGCAAAACAAAAAAAGCAGGTGCTAATAAAAAAATGGAAATTACATTAAATTCAAATACCACTTTTTCAAGAGTATTAAAACTTCCTGAATTGCAAAATGAATTTGGGCAGGGAAATATTTACGGAGGAATTGCTGATGACAGAAGAGAAAATTCTTCATGGGGCTTACCCTTTGATGGTAAAGAAAGGCCTTGGGGTCAAATTATTGATGGCAAACAACAAAATAAAAAATATGAAGCCATACCTAGCAATGTAAAAGATTATTTTAATACGGGGATTACGTATAACAACACATTGGGTATTGCTGGTGGAAATGAAAAATCTACTTATTACATGTCGTTAAATGCTTTAAAAAACACAGGTATTATTCCAAATAGAGATTCAAAAAAATACAATATTAGATTTAATGGAAGCACAGAATTAACAAATAGTTTTTCTTCTACCTACTCAGCAAATTATACGAATCAAGAAATGCAGTTATCTTCGGGAGGTCAAAATGATGGATCATTAATAGTCAATTTGATTCAAACCCCAAGAGACGTATCTATTATTGATGGCAAAGATTTGAATAACCCGTTCAACACTTATGATAACGCAGCGGGTAAATATGGATTTTATGGTGCATACGCTTTGAACCCGTATTTTGTAAATAAAAATTTTAATAATGCAAGTAAGGTAGATCGTATTCAAGGAAACGTGAGTTTAAGATACCATAATGAAAAATACAAATGGATCTCTATATTAGATCGTTTGGGAGGTGATGTATATACAGAAAGGCATGAGCAAAAATGGAAAAAATATAATTATACGCCATATGACCCTTTTTATGCTGGAGCAAATCAAACCTATCAGGGTAAGTATTCGCAAGATAATTTCAACGTAAATGAAATCACGAATGACCTCATGATTAATTTAAACCATGAATTTAATGAGGATTTTAAAATAAATGGGTTGTTTGGTCACAATTATCGACAACGTACTCATACTCAAATTAAAGCAGAAACAAACGCAGAAGGAGGCTTGGCCATCGCAGATTTTTATAATTTGGAAAATTCGAACGGGCCAGTAGCTTCATATAGTAGACAATCTCAAAAAAGACTTATCGGTGTATACATGGACGCCAATGCTGCTTACAAGAATATGCTATTTTTAGGTGTTACAGCTCGGAATGACTGGTCTTCAACACTACCTGCTTCCAAAAGAGCTTTCTTTTATCCAAGCACGAATGCATCTTTTGTATTTTCGGAATTATTTAAAGAAGAGCTAAAGGCAAAATATATTTCTTACGGAAAACTTCGTGTAAGTTGGGCTCAGGTAGGTAATGACGCTAGCCCTTATTTAGAAAAGACAACGCTAGTGAAAGGGAAATTAAGTGGCGCTTCTTATAGTAGCACTACCTTACCTTTCACAGACATTAAAGGAAATGTTATAAATGGGTATTCTCTAGATAATACACTTGGTAATGCGAACATCAGACCCGAAATTACAACTGCTTTTGAAGTAGGATTGGAAATGAATTTTTTACAAGACCGCGTTGGTTTTGATGCGGCTTATTATGATCAGTCATCTAAAGATCAAATAATAAGAATGCCATTACCATCTTCCTCTGGCTATCTGGCTAAAGTTAATAATGCTGGTGTAATCAGAAATCATGGAATAGAATTAATGGTTAGAGGGACACCGATTTTAACTGAGAATTGGAAGTTTGATTTAATTGCAACGTACACAAAAAATTTTAGCCAAGTAGTATCTTTAGCAGAAGGAGTTGATCAATTGCCTCTAGGAGGTCTTGCAGGAATTAGTGTTGTTGCTACTCCAGGGAAACCGTATGGTACGTTTTATGGTCGTGATTATTTGAGAGATCCTCAGGGCCGTGTAGTTGTAAACGCAGCCACAGGGTTACCAATTATTAATCCAACTTCTGTTTACTTCGGAACGTACAATCCCAATTTTTACGCTTCCATAAGAGGAAACATCACGTATAAAAATTTTACATTCGGTATCTTGTTCGACGGTAAAAAAGGGGGACAATTTTTTTCTAGTACAAGAGGAATAATGGGATCTCTAGGTACTTCACTAGAGTCTATTGAAGGTGGTCGTGAGCCAAGGGTTTTGGAAAACTCAGTCGTATTGGTGAATGGTCAATACATACCTAACACAAAAGCGTATTCTCCTTATGAATTATACACTGGAGCTGGAACCCGCGCAGAATCTTCGGAGTTAACGGACGCAAGCTATGTAAAATTAAGAGAGGTATCGCTTTCTTTTCGCCTGCCAGGAAAATGGTTTGATAAAACGCCTTTAGGCGGAATTGCCGTTGGCGTGTTTGGTAATAACTTAATATTGTGGACACCCAAAGAAAATAAATATACAGACCCTGAGATTAACGCCGCTGGTAATGGTAACTTACAAGGGTTCGAATTTGCTTCTATCCCCTCTCAACGAAATTTTGGTTTTAATATTAAAGTTAATTTCTAAAACGATAAACGATGAATCTGAATAAACAAATAAAATATATATGGCTTGTTGCTTTTGCAAGTGTATTGACATTTACCAGTTGTAAAAAGGAGTTTTTCGATATTAATGACAGTCCTAATTCTCCTAAAGAGCTTCAACTTTCTGAAATATTACCTACTGTTCAGTTAGCGATTGGGCAGGCATTAGGAAATGATTTAAAAGCTGCTGGAGGTATTTGGTCGCAATATTGGACACAGAATACGGGCGCATCGAGATACAGAATCTACGATTTATACAACATTTCAAATGAATCACAACGCGCCGCTTGGCTTTTGTTGTATAATGATGCATTGACGGATTTAAATTATATAATTAAAAAAGGCAATGAAAAATCAATACCCAATTATGTTGCAATAGCAACCATTTTAAAAGCGTATAATTTTCAGGTATTAACAGATGCATACGGAGATATTCCTTTTTCTGAAGCTGGAAAAGCAGAGGAGGGTATATATTCACCGAAATACGATTCACAAAAAGATGTTTACGATGGCATTATTAGACTGTTAAAAGAAGGAATTTCAAAAATTGATGAAGCTTCAGACCTTCATCCAGTTTTCGATGATTTAATTTATCAGGGCAATATGCATTTATGGCGTAAGTTTGCTAATACCACTTTATTAAAGGTATATTTAAGATTAAGTAATGTGGATCCTGGTAAAGCACAAGCTGGCATTGCAGCATTACAAGCAGAAAGCGCAAAATTTATTGATTATGTAGCACAAAATAAGGAAATTGCTAAAATAGATTATACGGCGACGGGAGGAAACTCCAACCCTCTTTATTCATCATTTGTTGGTATGGGAAAAGTTAAAAATTTGGTGGCATCCGCATCAGCTGTTAACGCATTTACCGCATATGGAGATACACGTTTAGCTAAATTCTATTTGCCAATTCCTGGGGGGGCGTTCCTTGGAATACCAAATGGATATTTAGGTCAACCAAATACAGGAGGCTTTGTAACACCACCAAAAGCACTATCTTATCCTGCAAATATTACTGGAGGAAGACCAGAGATATCGGCAGCAACAGCAACAGCCCCAGTAGTTTTTATCAGTGATTTTGAGTCTTATTTTCTTCAGGCCGAAGCTGTAGAGCGAGGGTGGATGACAGGGAATGCGAAGAAATTATATGAAGATGGAATTTCAATCAATTATTTGTTTTTAGATTTACCAATAGGTAATGGATCACCATATGAGGCCTATATTGCTACACCAGAAGTAAGCTATGATTTACAAGCAGATAAATTTAAAGCCATCTATTTTCAGAAATGGTTTGCCATGTGTGGTATTCAAAATTTTGAAGCATGGACAGAAGGAAGAAGAACTGGTTACATAGCGGATAATATGGGTGCAACATTAGCAGATAATAAGTTTTTTACATTATCATTAACTGCGGGAGCCAATCCCTTACCTGCACGCATGTTATATCCCAATAGTGAAGTAACAGCAAATGGAAAATTTCCTGGTCAGCAATTGCTAAGCACGAAAGTATGGTGGGCAAAATAGTAATTAGCGAAACAGTATTGTAATTTATACACATTAAACTTACTCAGATAATAATATTGTGCATAATGGTATTCGCTAGGGTGTTTGCATCTTGTTAAAAAAGAAGTAAAAGACGTTTCCAACATATACAAAGCAATTACTTCGAAAATGGAATTGACCGTGACGCTATCTGACTTGCCCTATTAGCCAATGTCTATCTAGATTCTGGGCAGAAATTTACAGGTGATAACGACTCAGTTAAAACATTTACAACAACATTTTCCTTACACATTAACCCAAATTACGCAATAGGATTTTCAAGTTTAATTTTTTCTAATGGGTAGCATTCGGTAATTTGTTTATGGAATTTGATATATCATCCACCAATAAAAAGATTACGCCCTGGGGCGGGATGTTTTTATTGAAGCAAATGCTGATAAAATAGGATTTAGAGCCATGGTTGTACCCCAATCAGGTTCGAATAGAGGTTACAACACATCGACTATTTTAGAAGCATTTATAACCAGTGTTTGTTTCGGAACAAATCGTTTTTTGCACACAGAAGTTACCTGGCACGATATGGTTTTAGGAAAAATATTTGATTGGAAAAATATTCCTTGTCAGGACGCTTATAGACGATCTTTTTTTAAAGTTTAATCAATCTATAAATCAAAAAGTAACTGAGGGTTTTTACTCATGCATATTTAATAATTTTAAATTTGACAATTTTAATTTGGATATAGATTCTTGCGTAATGACGCTTTACAGAGATCAACAGGGGAGTAAAAAATGATAAGCTAAAAAACAAGACAGTGAGTTTAATCCGATTAGATAGTGGGTTTTACCAAGTCAGCGTTAAGGATTATTCAGAGCAAAAGAAATTTGATTATGTGATTGCAGCCAAATTCACCCAACCCATTGAGTGTCTTATCAAAGAAATTACGAACTGGGTTTTACTAGATACAGGGTAGAAATTTGCGGACAAAAGTATCAAAGCGAATCATGGGAAATCGCTAGAAGAATAGTAATAATAAGGCAAAAAATAAAAGATAGACCAAAAGCTACTGGAAAACAATTGAAACTATTTTTAGAATAAGAGATTTACAAATAATACCGATACTCAGCGTATTACGAAATTAAAAATAGCGCCAGCCGAAATATGGCGCTTGCATAGAGGAAGAGGCGATGCGGAAAATAGAATTAAAGAATTGAAATATGATTTTGGCTTTGATAGCTTTAATTTAAACAATTTTTATGCAACGGAAGCGGCACTCACTTTTTTTATGATTGCTTACAATCTAATAGTTTTATTTAGAACTTATGTTTTAAAAGAAAAAACTCAGAAAGGACTATCAACACTACAATATAGATCCTTTGGTATAGGAGCATACTTTGAACACGTCAATCATAAACTAGTAATTAAAATTGTTTTAAACAAGAGAGGACGAGAGTCGTTTTTTATTATTTAGAATTATTCCAAATACTTCGACTATCCATTTATTTTTTCTAATGCTAGTTTGAGTTTTAGTATTATTTTTTTGAAGTGGTTTTAGAAAATAGTTTTGAATAACTTAATATTTTAAAAAATTTATTTTATTTTTTTTCTTTAAAAATTTGCAATTAACGTTTTTTAACTTTAGAATTGTCTCCGTAATTAATTTTTACATCCCCTCCCAATAAATTTATAGTAAAACCTTGCTGTGTATAGGTAACAGTGGTGTATATGAGAATAGCTTATAAATACCAGATTCTGATTAAATGTTTTAAACCTAAAAGTTCTATTTTATGAAAAAAAAACAATTACTATTTTCCATGCTGTTTCTATTGTTGCAAGTATATGTATTTGCACAGAGCAGAACAATTAAAGGAACTGTGAAAGATTCAAAAACCAGCGAAACATTGCCTGGTGTTACCGTTTTGGTAGAAGGTACTACTATTGCCACCTCTACTAATATGGATGGGCAGTTTTCTATTAACGTAGAAGGAGAAGATAAAAAATTAGTTTTTTCATCAGTAGGTTATAAAACAATAACTATTCCTGCGAATAAAGAAGTAATTGATATATCATTTGAACCAGATGCAAAATTGTTGAAAGAAACAGTGGTAACTGCATTAGGCGTGTCTAAAGAGAAAAAAGCCTTAGGGTATTCAATTTCTGAAGTGAGTGGAGATGAATTGCGTAAATCCGGTGAAAGTAATGTGATAGAAGCATTAGCAGCAAAGGCTCCTGGAATAAATGTGGTAGGTTCAAGCGGAACTCCGGGTGCATCCGCTAAAATTCTGATTAGAGGTACGGCACGGTTTATTGGAAGTAGTCAACCTTTAATCGTTATCGATGGTGTACCAGTAGATAATGAGACAAATGGTGCTAAGGCTGGCGATAATCCGTTTAACGCAAATTTGGGCGGTGTTAGTGAATCTAACAGAGCGCTAGATATTAATGCCGATGATATCGAATCGGTGAGTATTTTAAAAGGCCCAGCTGCTGCAGCACTTTATGGCGCAAGAGCTGGAGCAGGTGCTGTTATTTATACTACTAAAAGAGGTAGATTTGGGAAAGGTAACGGCTTAGGTGTTACCTTTAACTCAAGTGTGGAGATTTCGAAAGTAAATAAATTGCCTGCATTACAAATGGTATATGGGCAAGGTGCTGGTGGAGTATTCACCAATGCAACACCTAACAGTTGGGGACCTAAAGTAGCAGATATGGGTTTGGTGGCACGTAATCCTTATGATGATTTTTTTAAAACAGGGTATGCCTATACCAATAACATAGGGATAACAGGCGGTAATGAAACTAATTCTTTTCGTTTAGGAGTTGGTAATGTTAAACAAACAGGTACTGTTCCTAATACAGGTATGGATAGAACTTCGGTGCGTCTTACTGCGGATAGTAAAATAAGTGATAAGATTACTGTTGGCGGAACGGCTAATTATACAAATACACAAGCTTCTAGAGCTCAAAATGGGTCAACTGTAGCAGGTGTAATGTTAGCATTGGCAAGAACACCAGTTAACTTTGACATGCGTGATTATTTAAATGCGGATGGTACTCAAAAACAATATTTTTCAGGATACGACAATCCGTTGTTTACAGCGTATAAAAATCCTTATACCGATCAAACAAATCGTTTTTTAGGAAATGGGTATGTAAATTATAAACCTTCAAAAGCATTTGATTTAAGTTGGAAACTAGGAGCAGATGAATATAGTACGAATACTCAGCAAGCATTCGCAATTTATTCTAAGGGAGATAATGGGAATAGAGGAGTTGGTCAAGTAAATTTAACCAACACATCACACAGAAATGTTTACACGGATTTACTTTTAAGATACAATACACAATTATCTGAAAATATAGGCTTTAATGCCTTGGCAGGATATAATTTTGTTTATAATGAAGATAGTTATAATTATGCTAGAGGTCAGAATCTGATAGCTCCATATATATATAATTTAAATAACGCTTCAGAATTATATGCAAGTAACAATAGGAGCCTTTATCGCACAAAAGCCTTACTTGTTGATGCATCTTTTGATTTTAAGAAAATGGTATACTTGACGTTAACGGCCAGAGATGAGTGGAATACTGCTTTTGGTAAAGATGCTAAAGGTAATGTATACCCTAAAGCTGATATCTCTTGGGTATTTTCAGAAACATTTAAATTACCCACTTGGTTTAGTTTTGGTAAAGTGAGATTAGCTGCCTCTAATGTAGGGATAGCACCGCAAGTGTATTCAGATAGAACCTATTATATAAAACCAATCTTTACGGATGGATTTACAAATGGTAATACCTTTCCGTATTTAGGCGGTGGAGGTCTGGCAATATCTAGTTTACTAGGTAACGCAAATCTGAAACCAGAGAGGGTAAAAGGATTAGAAGCGGGATTAGATGTACGCTTTTTTAATGGGCGTTTAACATTTGATTTTACGGCATATCAACAAACTTCTATTGATTTGCTTATGCAAATACCTGTTCCATCTACTTCTGGTTACCAGGCGAGACAATTAAATTCTGGGGAATTGGTGAATAAAGGGTTGGAACTAGCTATTGGCATGGATCCAATTCACACTGAAAATTTTAACTGGAACATGACAGTAGGCTGGTCAAAAAATGTGTCGAAAGTAACAAAATTGGTAAATGATGTTAAAGAATTTTCAATAGAATCAGCTTTTACGGGAATTGGCTATTATGCTATTCTAAATCAGCCATTGGGTGTTTTTTACGGAACTAAATGGAAACGAAATACGAATGGTGATTACTTATTGAATGAAGATGGCTTGCCTCAAATAGATGGAAAGTCAACAGCGATCGGAAACCCTAATCCCGATTGGTTAATGAACATCAATAACACTTTTACCTATAAAGCATGGAGTTTTAGTTTTTTATGGGATATTCGTAAAGGAGGAGATATTTGGAATGGAACAAAGGGAGCATTAAACTTAAGAGGAAAATCTCTTGCATCTGCTGATCGCGATCAAACTTTTGACATTAAGGGAGTATACGATGAAGGTACTCCTAATGCAGGACAGGCAACTACTGGACATATGACCGGTACCTATTATTTTCAAAATTTTGTTTCTTCAAATGGCGCTGCTGAGGCGATAATAGAAGATGGCTCTTGGATTCGTTTACGCTCCATAAGCTTGTCGTACCGGTTTAATTTAACGAAGGGAGACAAAATATACAAGGTTAAATATGTGGAGTTAGGAGCAAGTACAAGAAATGTTTTATTGTTTACTAAATATACGGGAGTGGATCCGGAAACAAGTTTAACAGGTGCGGGATCCAATTTAAATGGCTTCGATTTTTTTAACAACCCAAGTACAAAATCTCTTATATTTAATATTAAACTTGGGTTTTAATATTAAGATGAAATAATTAATTAATAAAACTTTTAATAGTATAACTATGAAAAAAATAACATATATAATCGCTGCAACATTTGTAGTTGTTGGGGTATATTCCTGCAAAAAGCGAGACGATCTTTTTGTATCTCCCAATGATCCAACTACAGCCACTGCTGCATCTTTATTGGCGGCAATCGAGGTGAGTACATTTAATATTTTAGAAACGGTACCTGCTAAAATGGCTTCTATTTTTAT
>JBDTFR010000082.1:0-5342 GCA_039937835.1 Bacteroidia bacterium
GAAGGGTGAGATAAATCAACCCTTGCTCAAGGAAGCCGTTATATTGGGGGTTAACAAAAAATTAGAAAAAATAGATAATAAATCCGAACTTTGTCAAAATCTGTCCTAACAATAAGGGGCTAGAACATTTCCAATATGATCGATTAAGTTTTCAGAGAATATTTTAGATAACTTTTTACTTTCTCTAATTGAAATTGTCAACCCACCACCGATAAAAACTTCCTTTACGCGTAAATAAATGTGCAAAAGTTCGTGGGTGAAAGATGCTGTATCTAAATTACCAATAGGAACAGAAATAATTGTCTTACCGGCTTTTGAAAATGCAAGGTAGTCTGGCCGCATTTCCTTACGAATTTCAATGTTGTGAATTGCTCGCAGGGAATTCCAAAGTTTTAAATTTCGACTGTCAATTAGTCCATCCGTGTTCATGTGTTAAATTTTTCATCGTTTAACGATTTGTGAAGGCATTTTTAAACAACCTAAAATGTCGTCCTGCACTGAGGCCCTTTACTATTGAAATTTTATAAATATTAGCTCCGTTTATATTTGCTTTACTCTATGCTGATTTTTCTATTAGATTCTGTTTAAGCGTTTCTTGTATTGTCCATATACCTATGGGATAAAATAAGAGTTTTACGCAAGTTGTGAAAATACTATTTGTATTGTTAATGATCCGAATATTTTTTGAAATTATGATAAAATGTAAAACAACGGAGGTGATGAAAAAACAAAGTGTCCCGTATGCAATAAGTCGATAGAAGTTTGCCAAAATCACTCTAAAAAGGAAAGAAAGGGAAAGTACAATTATAATTAAGTCCGCTATGATTAAAAAAGCAGATAACAAAATATTTATATAGGTCAAAGTGCCACCAAAATAAATAGTCTTTGGATGTCTAACTGTTTTGTATGCTATGAAGGACAGCCAAACCCAATATAAAAAAAAGTATAAAAAAGTCCACTCTAAAAACCCCTTTGATTTAAAATACAAAAGGCTTAACAAAAATGTCAAGCTAAATAGTATTTGCGATATAGTTGGTTTATTATTTATCAATTTGCGAAATGTCTTTTATTAATTTTTAGTGTTTGTCAATAAAATCTAAACGTTATTTTTACAGCTTACACCTTTTTCAGACCTTCACATATAATTACTGCTAACGATTAATGTATAGCACGTGTCCCGGAGGGCATGTGCTATACATAATGTTGGCAGTAGTGTTTTTTTTATTGTTAGCCGCATTTATCATTTTCAAAAAGTGTAAAACCAATCTATCACATCTATTCAACATATCTTTTTCCGACGGTCTATTGCGCTTTCTGAGATTTCCTAAGCTATGTGTTAATTATTTTGTGCGAGTAGATGTTTCCATTCGGTTGTCCTGATAATATACGTTTACTTTGTAAACCTCACCGGTGTCGTTTTTCACAAACTCGATTTTGAAATATTTATTTCCTTTCCCTTTCATTATTGTCGGTGACATTGATTCTAGTTCAAATTTAGGTCTGCCAGACCTTTGATAATACAAATTCCCGTGTTCAACTGTAAAAACCCTTTCTCCATAAACGCCAGAATATTCTTCTAATGTCCCTTCCTTTAATATGATTGGATTATTAATTGCCCGTAATAACTCAATATTCCAATTTAAATCGAACAATTCAGATTCGTCTTTTGTCTTTGATAGAATATTCTCAAAAATTTTCATTTCCGCTGTTTCCAAAGCTCTATTTGACAACGTTTCTATATCCGGCTTTACTCCTACTTTTTCCCAGCTTGTTTTAGTAATGGGGTTTATTGCAGTACTATATGGAATTGATAAAACAAAGCCATTACTCACATTTTTATAAAATGTTCCATGTGCACCGCCCCCAGTTGTTTCTCCAATAATTGTTGCGCGTTTTATACATTGTAGATCGTAACAAAATTCTTCCGCAGCTGAAAAGGTCTTATTATTCACTAAAATATATAAAGGCATTTTTGTCAATTCATGAAACGCAGTGTCTGGCTTAGTCCAATACTCCGTTAACGTATTCGCCGATCTATCAAACATATCATTAATGTGAGTTGATTTTTCGAGAAAATAACCACAAATCATATTTACTGTTTCCTGAGATCCACCGCCGCAATCTCTTAAATCGATTATTAGTGCATTAGTATTTGATATAAATTGCAAAGTAGCCTTAACGGTTTCTTTTCCATGAATGCTATCTGCCCAAAAATGGCTCATGCATAAGTAGCCAATATTTCCATCTAATATTTCCACCTTCCTCAAGCCAAAATTAGCCTGTTTAATCTTCTTTAAGCGATCTTCATCAATTGTTGAAATAGTTTTTAGCATTGGTTTTATTTCTCCCGGGTCAAATTTAACCAACATATGCCCGTCGCGATAAATTGAATACAAATCAATGGTGAGCGCATCCGAGAAAGCAACTGGGTCGGTAATTTTATTATATCCACCCTTCTTCAATTTACTTTTTATAAAATTACTCATCTTCACTGCAGTATCAGGAAATACGTAATTGGCGACCAGCGATTCACTAATATTTTTAACTATTTCGGTTCTAGATTTTGTTGTAAGGAGGCTTGCCTTTTGCGCAAAAATAAGTGTCGGAAAGAAAATTATTAGAGTTAGAAATTTAAATTTATTCATACTAATTATTTGGTCTATCATAATTACTGCCAACGATTAAGCTAAAAAATAGTGCGGGATTAAATACGCAAAACTTCCCTAACCGATAAACTGAATTAAATGTAATGAACTTCCCGCAATTTTATAAAAATAAATTTATACCGCTGAAAAATAAAATTGCATTGCGGAAAGCCCGCATGTTTTTTAGGGAATGTTAGGCATATTTTTTTTATTTTTTTGACTTATTAATCGTTCTTTCCCAATCGAATTTATCTCTCAATGCAGTGTTTCGACTTGCTAGGTCAAAAAGCCGTTTGTTAAGTTCCTTTCTATCTAACCATTTCCCGTTCACAAATACACCAGCAATTTTCCGAGCATTTTTTATATCTGTAAGTGGGTTATCATCAAGCAATATTAAGTCTGCCAATTTCCCTGTTTCTATTGTTCCAAGTTGGGTGTCAATTCCAAGCCAGCGAGCAGGAAGTATGGTTGCTGAATTTAATGCTTCTTCGGGTGTTAATCCTGCTTCCACTAACAATTCTAATTCGTCGTGCAATGAAAAACCCAACACTACTCCTGAAACACCTGCATCTGTCCCTGCAACTATAGGGACACCGGCTTCTTTAAATGATTTTACCAATTGAAAATGAAATTTTACCATATTATCAAAGTAAGCTGCATTCTCCAGAGTTGCACGCTTTACATAGTTATTTGCTGTTAACCACTTACTTTGAATAAGTGGATGAACATATTTAAGAGTCGGCGAATTCTGTATGCATTCAATAGAATGTGTTTGTTTTGCAATCCAAACTATTGTTGTTAAAGTTGGTGAAAGCCAAGTGCCGTTATCCTTGGCAAGTTTTGCAAAATTTAAAGCGTCTTGTATATCAAAACTGTCTGAGTATTTAGAAAACTCTTCGGCATGTGCTACCATTCCAAAATGGGGTACAAATGCTTTTTCTAGATTTCCTTTAAATGCGTTGGGAATATGACCAACCGTCTTAAGCCCCTGCTTATAGGCTTCATCAACAATGGCAGTAAATGCCTCAACACTTAATTGAGAATAGGTTTTTATAAAATCGTACCCTTCGGCTTTTGCATTTCTAACCATTATACGCCCTTCTTCTGCTGTATTTGCTATTCTACCTTCGCCAGTTCCGCCATTGATTAAAGCTGCAAGTGCAATTCGGGGTCCGATAACATAGCCTTTCTCTATTTCCTTCTTTTCACTAAACGTCTCCATTGTAGAGTTAAGGTCTAAAACAGTAGTAACACCATTTGCAATAAGTGGCGTCATAATATCTTGAGTGTTAAAAGTCAAATCGGGTTTTTGTGTCGGGGTTTTACGTCCAAAAGATTTATCTGTGAGTAAATGAACGTGAACGTCTATAAGCCCTGGTATTAGATATTTTCCTTTTCCATCGATAATTTTAGCGTTTTCTGGAAAACTGCCGTTGATAGATTCGATATGGTTGTCTTTAATTACGACTGTCGCATTACTTGTAATTTCATTGGGTGAGGCCATTGTAATGACACTCACATTTTTAATAACAAATTGTGTCGACGTTTGAGAGGATGCGGTTGGAGGTCCCGATAAAATAAAAAAAAATAAGCTTGAAAGAGAAATATGTTTTTTAAGGTTCATAATCATCATTGTACGCAGTTCTTCTAAATTATGCCTAACGATTAAGCTAAAAAATGTGCGGAATTAAACGCACCAAACTGCCCCAACCGATAAAGCGAATTAAATGTAATGAACTTCCGGCAATTTTATAAAAATAAATTTATACCGCTGAAAAAATAAAATTGCACAGCGGAAAATCCGCATTTTTTTTAGGTTATGTTATGCGTTCGGCTTGATGTCTGCATTTGGTAGTTTTATTCGAATTCTTTTGAACATTTCGTCCTTTCTTCCGGTGTTGGTAATTGACGACCAAATTTCCATTGCTTTAGTTAAGCTCAGCTCATACTTTTCTTTGGTTCCAAAGTCATTTTCCAAGTCACAGAGCATTAGATAAGTGTCAATTATTACGATTTTATTTTCATCATTTGTTGTCAAGTCAAGTGATACTGCTTCATTAAAAATTGCTCTGCCCTGATCTTCTTTTCCGTGACTAAATAGAAAAGTCCCGAAACCCCTTAAATTCATTACTTTAATTGGCGATGAAATAGATTTTTCCACCGTCCTTTGCCAAAAATATTCCGCCTTATCTTGGTCGCCAATTGTCGCAAAAGCACCTGCTAAAATATTACAGTCAATTTCAGTAGCGAGTTTGTCATATCTTAATATAAGAAAGTCAGCATGCGCAATTAGTATACGTCTTTGAGAATTATACATGCGTCTCAAGGTTATTGAGGCTTCGGAATTATTGTCAATCTCTTTTGAGGTTCTGAGTTTTGTGGTTTCAATATTAATTTTTGAAATATTTTCCAAGGTGTCAGTTAGAGACTTTCTAATTGCTCTCTTTGTTTCACTATTTTTTTGAATCAATGTCACAATAAGAGAAATTAACGAAAGCGTCAAAGCGCTTGTGCTTATTGTAATTAATATGTAGTCCTTTGTTTCCATTGATGTCTTTTAAGCTGACGCATAACGATTAAGCTAAAAAATTTGTGGGATTAAATGCACTAAACTACCCTAACCGATAAACTGAATTAAATGTAGTGAACTTCCCGCAATTTTATAAAAATAAATTTATACCGCTGAAAAAATAAAAT
>JBDTFR010000083.1:0-55960 GCA_039937835.1 Bacteroidia bacterium
TGTTTTTTAGCCAGACGAGACACTTTTTGAAGACCATAGCAGCGCTCTACGGACAAAAAAAGTAACGAAGTATGGCACAAAAAGAGGCATAACAAACATTTTAAATAAATTTTAAACAGGCTCTAAAACTATAGAATATCTTTTTTTGGCTATCATTTGCTTCTTAATATCATTGAATTTTCAGATAGATAGAAATATTATTATAAAAATTTACGTATGCTAGGTGTGCCCAAGTGCATGCACTATACATGATGTTATAAGCCGTGTTAATTTTTAAACTTTTCTTTGTATCCAGTTTCCTCGTAAAATTTATTTACTGCATTATTGTCTGTATAATCAATGGTTAATATTTTAAGAAATGCGTCCGCCTTGTTTTTGGCGTTTTCGTAGTAGCATTTACAAATTTCATAACCAATATAATAACCCAAATCTGCTTGCCCAGTTGGTGCGTTTCCGCCATTCGATAGCCATTCGGAAAAGTCTTTTTCATTCGCCGATTTTTCAAACTTTTTAAATACCCTTTTTTCGTTGTTTTTTCCATAAGTCAGATATGGACTGGAGTAGGGATATTCTAAAAGTAATTCTGCAATGAAGTCGCAGGAACCTTCATAAATACAATTCCCAAGCAGTAATGTATTTTCCGAAGTCTCTTTTTGCTGGGTATGTCCGGCCTCATGAGCAACTAATTGAAGTATGCCTGTATTGAGTTTGAAAACACCTTGAAGCCAACTACTAATCTCTGATGCGTCAACCGTACTATCGGCAGTTGCAATTTCTGCTCCGATTAAAATCTTGTCAGGTGCTGTCGTACCTCCTGAACGCAAACATCCAATAGTAAAATAAATTTCAGGCTGCTTGAAGCTAGGATATAGTTGCTTGAAACGAGTCATAAGTCTATTTATTTCATTTGTCTGCTTAACAATTGAAAGAGTTTTGGGGCGGATTGAATTCCAAAATTTTGGTGCTATATTAATTATTGAAACCCATTCTTTTGCGGTAAAATTACGTGCAGAAATAAAGTCCTTTAAGCCTTCGCTTGCTTTGTCGATATATAAAGTTTGCATGTATTTAATTTGCATGGTTTCATCATGTGTCGCGAGTATACTGTCATAGGCTATCCAATAATTTACAATGTCCTCTGTGTGAATTTTAGTGTCCGATTTTACAAGTTGACCGATACAATTTGTTGCCAATAACAAAAGCCCTATTGATATTATATTTCTCATTCTGTTACTTATTACTGAGTGTTACGAAATTGGCTATAACAGCTAGCTAAACTTACTAGTACACATAGCCGCACTATGTTTACCCCAAATTTAGTAATTCAATCGGTATTTAATTGCTTTTATATTTTTATTGTAATCCTAAATTTTCAAGTCAATAAACTTTAATAAAAAACCCTGTATAAGTAAAGTATACTTATACAGGGTTTAAAATTAGTAGCAATATTTATTTCGCTACAATTAAAAATTCAGTTCTTCTGTTTTTAGCTCGGCCAGCTTCGGTAGAGTTGTCAGCAATAGGTTTTGAAGAGCCAAAACCTTTTGAATTAAGTATCCGTTTTTCTTCTACCCCTTTTTGTATTAGTTGTGCACGTACACTCAACGCCCGATCGGTAGAGAGCGTTAAATTTGCTTGTTCGTTACCCACATTATCGGTATGCCCATTTATTTCAATTTTTATAGTAGGGTTTACTTTTAAAAATTCCGCAAACTCATCTAATACAATAATAGAGCGAGGTTCTAAAACCGAAGAGTTGGTTTTAAAATAAATATTATTAAGCGTGTAAGCTTGTCCCACTTTTATAGAATCTACCTGCATGTTTATTTTAACGGGCTTTGACCCCTTTATGGAATCCTTAGAAATTAAGGTAGAACTAAAGGCGTAATCTTTTTTCTTAACCGTAATTATTAAATCGTTTTTTGCTTTGTTATTTACTACCACTGCGTATTTACCAGTAGTAGAATCGACCACGGCTTCCGTTATTTTTTTTGTTACGGCATCTTTTACTTCAACAGTAAAGCCTTTTTTATTTCCGTGTGCCATATCTTCAATATCGCCTTTAAAAAAAGCAACTTCTTCGGGGCGTGCTTCTTTATATAATTCAAATGAATAAATATCAAATCCTCCAACTGACTTCCCTTTTGTACGAGAAGGGTCATTGGATGCAAAATAACCTAAATGCCCATCAGTACTTACAAAAAAGCCTAAATCATCGCCTTTTGTATTAATGGGTACTCCAATATTTTTAGGCTCTGACCATTTGCCATCTGCACTTTTTTTAGAATAAAAAATATCAAACCCTCCTACTCCTGGATGTCCATCAGAGGAAAAATAAATAGTTTCAAAATCAGAGTGAATAAAAGGTGTTTTTTCATCGTTGGCTGTGTTAATTACAGGTCCCATATTTTCGGGTGTGCTCCATATTCCCGTTACGGGATCTTTTACGGTTGAATATAAATCAACCCCTCCTCTGCCACCTTTTCTATCACTTGCAAAATAAAGCGTTCTACCATCAGAAGCAATGGTTGGTTGCGAATCCCAACGCTCCTTATCATTAATACCTGCTACTTTTTTTGCCTCTGTCCATTCCCCATCTACGTAGTCCGAATAATAAATATCACAATTTACTGTTGGGCCGCCTTCATCTTTACAGATTGTAAAATATAAATGTTTATTATCAATCGTCATGGTTGCTCCACCTTCGCTTCCATTTTTATTAAAGGGGTAGGGCATTCGTTTACCTTTATCAAACAAACCTGTAGTTGGATTGCGCTTACTGTAACTAAATAATTCTAATTCTTTGTCTGTTTCATATACCAAATTTTTATTAGCATACGGTTGTTTGCGTGTAAACAACATCTGCTCATCATCTGCAGAAATAATGGGCAAGTATTCATCTTTATCGGTGCAAATACCAGCAACAGGAGTGGGATCAAAAGGTACAGGATGATTTAATATTTCATCATAAAACTTAGCATACCGCATCATTGATTTTGCTTCCGTAAGAAAACCTTCATAATTTTTACTGAACTTTTTATCATCATCACTTTTAAAATTTAAAAATGCTTTTAAATTTTTTACTGCTTCTTTCCAGTCAGATTCTTCGTAGGCAATAAAGCCTAAATAGTAATAAGGGTCTGAATGGTAGTTAGGACAAATTTCAACTACCTTTTTAAAATACGGCTGGGTAGGTTTAAAAGCTGCATCTTCGTATATTAAAGTCTTAATACGTTCTTCTGCAAAAGCAAAATTCGCATCCACATAATCGGGTTCTAACTTTATTGCTTCCTTCAAAAATGCTAAACGTTCTTCTTTTTTATTCTTTTTATCAAGCCCTTGTTCGTATAGCTTTACCGCTTTTTTATTCTCAATTGTTTGGCAAGGTGCTCCTTCCTCTTGCGCCATAAGCGTTAACGCAAAAGAGGTGAAAAGTATAAATACAATTATTTTATTGATAAACATTATTCTTTTTATTTATTCATTTTAAGGTTGCCTTTATTTATAATTAAATAGCAATACTTTATTTTCTTACTTCAACTTTTTATCTGACTCTGCTTTAGCATTGCTTAAAATATCATCTGCTTTTTTATTTGCTTCATCTACTATTTTTTGCGATTTTTTATCTACTTCTTTTTTAGCGCCTGGTGCAGCTAATTTAGCAGCGCCCTTTGCAATAGGGTTTTTAGCATCTGTTACAGTTTTATCAATAGCGGCATATCCTTCAGCCTTTACTTTATCTGCTAATGCTTGAGCTTCTGCTTTAATTTTAGCCGCATTCGCCTCTGCCTCTCTCATAATTTTGTCTGCTTCTTCACGCGCTTTTTGTTTACCCATATCCACCCCTTTTGCTATGGTTTCTTTTACTTTCTCTTTTACTTGCTCCTTCAGATCTACTTTTTCAGAACCTAACAAATCTGTTTTTAAAGTAGGCTTGGTAATGGTTCCACCAAACAAAACCTTTATTTTTATTTTATCGCCAATACTCACGTTCGTACCCGCTTTTTTATTTACCTGATCTAGCAAACTATTGGCTGCTGCATTGGCTTGGCTACCCAGTTCTGAACGAGGTATTTCTAATTTCCAAGTATAATCAATTGTTTGGTCGAAGCCTGTAGAGCCTTTTACCAAGGCACTCATATTACCTAATTTTACAGGCATTTCCTCTACCTCTACCCTACCGTTATTAAATTTAAAACTGGCATTTATATTTTCGAAAGCCATGCGTTTATATTTTTCTTGTTTTAATGCATCTGCTAATTTGTTAAGAGGTTCAAACCCTTCCACTAACACATTCTTAGTTTGTAATTTTCCACCTCCACTCAATGTTGTTAAAATGGGCTCCATCTTTTCATCTAATGAAGTAACAAATTTTAATTGTGTACCAAATTTACCTTTTGCATATTTTGCAATAGGAGCCAATTTTTGAACGGTATTAAAGGTTTGAAATGTTTTGGCAATATCAAAGTTTTCAATATCTATATTAAAATCTACCATTGGCTTTTTAATATTTTGAGTGTTATAAATACCGCTAATCGCCATAGTGCCGTCCAAAGCGTTTACTTTAAAATCCGTTAAATTTATTTTACTGTCTTTTACCGCTACTCCACCTGAAACATTTGTCATTTGCAAATTATCATACACTAAACGAGCAATAGAAGCACTTAAGTTTACATTTAAATTAGCAGGTACTGCAATCACAGTCATTGGCTTTTCTGCTTCCTTAGGCTTTTTAGCAGCAGGCTTTTCTTCCGTCATAAACTCATTCAAATCAATTAACGAAGATTTTAAATTAAAATTTCCTTTTAATAATTCATCTTTTATGGCATATTGTAAAAAGTTTTCAATCTTACCATTCATATTAAAATCGCTTTTACCCACTTTTGCTTCTAGTTGAGAAAGTTCTACAAATTGAGGTGTAAAATTGAGGTATAGTTTACTAATGCTAGTGGGGTAATTTAAGGTGCTTGATTTATAAGTCATGTCCAACACACTCAACTGACCCTTCATATTAAAGTTTTGATATTGTTTTTTTTCAATAGCAGACATCCGACCTTTCATTTTAACATCGGCTGCAATAAGGCCTGTTAAAGCATCTCCTTTTTCTAAAGGAATAATATCTTTAATGCTTGACAAATTAATTTTAGCAACTACTTCTCCATCAATATTGGCATCAGAAACAGGAGTAGAAACATGCATTTTAGCATTCACCGGGTTACCCGCCATTTCCATGTGAAATTTATTTAAATCGATAATGGTAGCATCGGGCACACCCGTTTTATTTTTTATATCTAAATTAACTTGTATGTTATTTACTGATTTTGGTAAAGAAGGGTATTTAAACATGGCATCGGTAATAATTAACTTACAACCAAATGCTGGCATTTTTTTATCATTGTAAATGCCTTTCGCAAAACCATCCAAGGATAATTTTCCAGCAGTTTTAACGCCTGCAAAATCTTTTGTGTATACGCCAGGAATAAGTGACAATATGTTTTTAAACTCTGTTTGATTGGCTTTAAATTTTAAATCCATGTCCATGTCTTCTTTCGGCATGGCAAAAAAGCCATCTAAACCAAGTGTTAACTCATTAAATGTAAATTCATTTTCTTTTAAGGTAAATTTAAATTTAGGCATGTCTGCATTGATAGATGCTTTAACACGTGTTTTTACTTTATTCATGTAAGTAACTCCGCCATATATTACATTTAATTTATCGATTTCTAATAGCGTTTTAATGTCAAAAACATCTTCCGTAAAATCGCCATTTAAGGTATGATTCACATCCCTTAACTCGGCTTTAAGAGCCAATGAGGCATCATCATAAATTATATACCCATTCTTAATTTCGAATTTTTTAAGTGCCATTTTAAAAGGAGGGGAATCGGTAGCAGCTGCTTTGCTTTTATCTGCAGAAGGCTTAGTGATATCCCAATTAGCTTTTCCATTTTTTAAAACACGAGCCTCAATTCGTGGCTGATCGATGATAATGGCATTAATTTTATATTTATCGCCTTTAATAACGCTCATTAAATTTAAATCGATGTTTAATTTTTTTGCCGAAAGCAAAGTGTCCCCTTCAAATTCGCCTACATTGGCAATGGTAATATTCTCTACCGATAATGAAAAATCAGGAAACGATCGAAACAAAGACAAACTAAAATCACCAAAATTTACTTTGGCGTTTAGCTCCTTATTAGCAGTATCTTTTACAAATTGTACAATTTGCTTTTTAAAGAGAAAAGGGGCGGCAGCCAAAAACACAACCAGTAAGAGTAAAATTATACCAACCCATTTTAATATTTTACCGAATGTACTTTTATTTGTAGTTGTTGCCATGTTTATATATTTAGTTGTTAGGTAGATTTAAAATTTTTTTAAATACTAATTTAAATGATCGCTAATGAACATACACTTATTTGTATTTCTATTAACAAAAATAATAAATTTAATAGTTGAGCTTTATTAAACCCAATAAAGCAGAGAAAGTAAAGATACACATATCAAGCTATTAAAATTCACTAAAAACAATTGATTTCTTTAGCGCCTGTTTAAAATGTTTGTTATGCGTCTTTTTGATCCATAATTAGTTACTTTTTTGGACCTAGAGTTACGCTATGTTCTTCAAAAAGTATCTCGTCTGACTAAAAAACACATCATAACATTTCAAATAAATAAAATCTAAACGGGCTCTTAATATATTAATTTAATGTTTAAAGTGGTGTCTTTATCTATTTTAAAACTAACATCTTCGAATTTAGGAGGAGCTAATTTTGGTCTGAAATTGTTTGAAAAACCATAACCTTCTGTAGGTATACCTAACCAATTTTTAGCACATTTTCCATCATCATTTTTGTCATGCAAAATAGCCACCGCATATACCCCCGCAGATAAATTTTCAATTAAACATGACATTTTAGTGGCCTTAATATCAAAGTGCAGTAATTTAAACCCTTTTTCATCATCTAGAAAATTTTCTTTGGTATTGTATATTATAATTTGAATTTGCCCTTCAAGTGAATTAATATTATCAATATTAACACGCAAATCAAATGCCTGAACAACTTGTGCAAAAATTAGCAATACTGTTAAAATAAAATATTTCATAGGAGTTTTAATTATAGATCTTACGTTAACAAATTAATTGCTAATTAAAACAAAGCCATCAATAAGTTTACTAATGTTATGCTGACCATTCTTGATGTAAATAACAAACGAATACACTTAATTATTATTTAACAATAGCGTTTTATTTTCGCATTCATAATAAATGAGATAGCACTTATTCTGCCAACTTTGCGGTTTATCGCTAATTTCATATAAAAATAAACTTTTGGGAGGGCTTTTAATGGTACTGAAATAAATAGTATCCTTATTATTTGCTGAAACTATTAATGCATACCTTTCATTCATTTGCTGATTAAAAGATTGCGCCTTGCCATAATAAATATCTGTAATTACATCATACCCATTTTTAGTAAAAAAGCACGACGTTATAATTACCACTAATAGAATGGTAGAAGTACGCTTAGAAATACTTTTAGTGTTTTCATTTTTAAAGTAGTTAAACCATACCGTTAAGTTAATAAACCACATGAATATAAATACATAATAAGCTACGTTTAGCGTTCGGTGCTGCCCTAAAATACCAGTGGACCAATAGGCAGGAAAAACAGCTATAAAAATTACAAAAAATAATAAAACAGAAGAATGTAAACGAGTTAAATAGAAAGACTTGGAAAACAAAACGATATTTTTTGAAAGGTGTATATTCAAATAAAAAAACAATATAGATATTAGTAATAACGGAAGAGAGGATGTCCAGTTTAAAAAGAAACGTAATGATTGCGCCATTGAGTATAAAAACGAAGAAATAAAATGATGGTTACTTGAGAAATAGCTCGCACGTATTAAATTACCAGGTGCAAAATAAACAACAGCAGAAAAAAGAAGGGTAACGATTACTAAGTAATTGGCAAGAGTCTTATGGGGTAATTTTTTTGTATAAACAATAAAAAAGTAAAACAAACTAAAGAAGAATAGTATTATCATTATTACTTCGTTAAATCCCACAGTAAGGATTAAAATAATAGTCAATACCAACAAGTGTATTATCTTCTTACCTAAAAAAAATATTGCTTTATGATATTGAATTAATAGGCCAACGAAAATTAAAGCAAAAATATTACCCAACTGATAAGTAACAGCTCCTGTGTACCAATAAATGCCTTCCGAAATAATAGGCATTTGGTACAAAAAAAGAAGCAATAATATAAAGGAAATAAGATAACGATTTATTTTGCTGAGTACTTCACCGATTAAACAATTAATAGAAAATAAATAGCTAAAAAAGGTGAAACTAATAATTACTACAGGTATTATTTTGTAAGCAAAAAAGGAATTAAAAGCTAGAGGGTTTAACAGAACAAGTGCGTTAGAAGTATATCTACCATTCCAATTTATATATTCAGCAAGGTATGTTTTTATAAAATCGTTATTACTGCCTTTAAAGGCATAAGTAAAATCATCTGCGGCTGGGTTGGCATATATACTGATATAAATATAGGGTAAGCAGGAGAATAGAAATAAAATTAACAATAATCCCTTCGGTTGTTTAAGGAAAGCCATGCGTTAGTATAAATTAAATTTAAACCTACTTTACGAAACGGATTTATTTTTTTTATTGCCTACCTAACTATTGGAATGGGTTATTTATTTTTTAAATTAAAAGCGCTCATTTTTGAAATTTGCATTCTTAACAAATGATCTACTAATACGAGTGCTGCCATTGCTTCTACAATAGGCACTGCACGAGGTAGTACACACGGGTCGTGCCTGCCTTTACCCATCATTTCAACCACTTCGCCTTTTGAATTTACGGTATCTTGTTTTTGTATAATCGTGGCAATAGGTTTAAATGCCACTTTAAAATAAATATCTTCGCCATTGCTAATACCACCCTGAATACCGCCCGAATGATTGGTTTTAGTTTTTATTTTCCCTGTTAACTTATCGATATCAAACAAATCGTTGTGTTGCGAACCATTCATTTTTGCACCTTCAAAACCACTGCCGTATTCAAACCCTTTTACCGCATTAATGCTTAACATGGCTTTGCCGATGTCTGCATGTAATTTATCAAAAACAGGTTCGCCTAGTCCAACTGGTACGCCCTGTATTACGCATGAAATAATACCTCCAATGGTATCTCCTGCTTTGCGAACTTGTTCAATTTTTTGAATCATCGTTTCTGCAATTAAAGCATCGGGGCAGCGGACAATGTTTGAATCTGTTTTTGATAAATCTAAGGTTTGATACTCTTTTAATAACTTAATATCTCCTACCTGTGACGTATACGCATTAACAGTAATGTCAAATTGTTTTAAAATTAATTTGGCAACCGCTCCAGCAACAACTCTACACACCGTTTCGCGTGCCGAAGAGCGACCACCACCACGGTGATCACGTAGACCATATTTTGCATCATAGGTATAATCAGCATGCGAAGGCCTATAAACATCTTTATTGTGATCGTAATCTTTTGATTTTTGATTTTCATTGTGAATAGTAAAACCAATAGGTGTACCCGTGGTAATGCCTTCTACGATACCCGATAAAAATTCTACCCCATCCCTTTCTTTGCGCTGCGTAACAATGTGTGATTGCCCCGGTCTTCTTCTATCCAGTTCTGATTGTATAAATTCAACATCTATGGCTAAGCCCGCCGGACAACCATCAATGATACCGCCCAATGCAATTCCATGCGATTCGCCAAAAGTGGTAAGTGTAAATAATTTCCCGAAAGTATTGCCTGCCATGCAGCAAAACTAATAAAAAGAGTGTTTAAAAAATAATTAATTAGTTTTTAATAAAGTTAAATCGAGTATACCCTCCAACCACACCTAAGCCTTTATCTACATTGGTATAAACCAAAGCTGGTTCTGAAAAGGGATTAGATGGATCATTATTGTTATATTTATTAAAGGATTTTAAATACATATAATAATTATATTCGAGGTTAAATATTGTAATTGAGTAGCCTTTAAAACTATAGCCTTTCTTTTCGTACGCTTTTTTTAATTTTATTGATATGGACATTTCATGACCATCTTTACCATTATCTTTATATGGCTCATCAGAATAGAATACATAATTATATACCGTATCAGATTTTGAAAGTGAATCATTTACACTAAATCCATATACAGAAACAATATAATAATCATTTTGATTGGGAATATCTTGCCACTTTAATTCAATACTTGACCCTACCGTATTTATTGGCCCGTTAAGAGATGCGTTTACCGCTGCGACAGATTTAGGCACAGTGCATTTTCCATACACATTATCATAGCTACTAGCTGATGCAGAAACAGTATATTCCTTCCCTTCAATAATTGGAAATATTTTTGAATTAACTTGATACAGCCCAAATCCCTTTTCAGGCAATATTGCTGAGTTTACACCATCGCTAATGGTAACCGAAGCATTTTCGACAAAAACTTCCGCTTTTGTCGAAGTATTATTAAATATAGGCATAGATTTAGTAATTGTTACATTAATAACCGTATCTGATGGCACTAAGAAACATCCTAATACTAGTTTGGATTTTGTTTCAGGTAGTTGAATATTTGTGACTTCCTTTTCGCAACTTGCAAAAACAGATAAAGTAAATAGCAATAGAAATATCCGAGTCATCATTTAAAATTTAAAGTTATAAGAAAAGGAAGGTAAAATAGGAAAAAGTGAAACTTGTGTTAATTTATTTACTCCTTGATTATTTGTTTTTATATAATAATAAAATGGATTTTTTCTGTTGTAAACATTATACACGCTAAACTCCCAAGTACGTTCATGATGTTTTTTCTGTTTTGTAAATTGAATGCTTAAATCAAAACGATGAAACGCTGCCATTCTAAATCCATTTTTTTGGGAATATTCTTTTACTGGATATCCTGCTCCTGCTTGGCTTCCTGGTTCTGGCAAAATATAAGTTTAAAGAGGCAATGAGAGCGCATTACCTGTTCCATACACCCAAGTACCAGATAGGGTTATCGCTTTTCTTTTTTCACTCATTTCCTTAATTTTATAAATACCTACCAATGAAATATCATGTCTCCTATCGTATTTTGCATAAAACTTTTTACCAAAATTTAATTCATCAAATTGAAGTTGTGTCCAAGATAAAGTATAACCTACCCAACCAGTAAATTTACCCTCCTTACGCTGTAATAAAATTTCAGCACCATAAGAGGTACCTTTGCCTTGTGTAACTTTATTTTCCCATGAATTATTAATCACATCGCTATCATTTCCCATTTGATCAAATCCTAAAAACGAAGCGCCTTCTTTAAAACCAATAATGTGATTCATTTTTTTATAATACCCTTCAACTGTTAACGCAAAATTTTGCTTCGAAAAATCTTTGGCTACTTCTAAAGCAACTTGCTGTGCTTGTTGAGGCATAATATTTTTTGTACTCGGCACCCATAAATCGGTGGGTAAACCTACACCTGTATTTGAAACCAATTGAATATATTGGTTCATCATGGCGTAAGATCCTTTTACAGCTAAATCTTCTTTTAAATTATAGCTTGCCGTAAAACGAGGTTCTATATTAAAATAATTTCGTTTTTGTGCTGCGAAGTCCGTAAATCTAAGCCCTGCATTTATTTTCAAAAGTGGTGTCACTCGGTAATCATCTTCTACATAAACGGCACTTTCATACCCTGTTACTATAGTTTTATTAGATCTATCAGTTTCAGGAAAATCTGAATCTTTAACAACAACAGCATTTGGAGTAAACGTATGGCTTGTAACAATTACTCCAGTTCGTATGTAATGTTTTGGATTAGGGTGGTAATCTAAATCATGCTTTAAACTTAAATCTTGAATACCTGAATAGTATCGTAACTTATACAGCGTATTTTGACTTGAACTTTCTTGTGCAATTAAAAACTTATAATCTGTAAAAATAAAAGAAGTATTAGAAAATAATTTACCGCCATATAAATGATTCCATCGTGCAGTAGCAGTTGCATTTCCCCAACCTAAATTAATCTTGTCTTTATAGGAAGATCCATTATCTTCTTCCCATTGGTCTTTAAAATAAAATTTATCTTGCCCAAAATAGCCACTTAAAAAAACTCTGTTTCTTTCATTTAAATCATAATTAACTTTGGCATTCAAATCATAAAAATAATATCCAGCAGCCCCACCATCATTTAATGCTTTAATTACAGGTTGCATTAATACATCTATGTAGGTTCGTCTGGCTGCTATTAAAAAAGAGCTTTTACCTTTTACAAGAGGGCCTTCTAAGGTTAAGCGCGAGGATATTAAACCAATGCCTCCTTCGCCATGCAGTTTTTCTTTATTACCATCTTTCATGTTCATTTCAACTACAGAAGATAAGCGACCACCATACCTAGCAGGAAAACCACCTTTTATTAAGGTTACATTTTTTAAAGCATCACCATTAAATAAAGAGAAAAAACCAAACAAGTGAAACGCATTATAAACAGGTGCGTCATCTAAAATAATTAAATTCTGATCGGCTCCGCCTCCTCTTACATAAAACCCTGCACTACCTTCACTACCTTTTTGTACACCAGGCATTAGTTGTAGTACTTTTAAAACATCCTTTTCACCCAAAAATGCGGGTAACTCTTTGATCTGATTAATAGGGATATCAATAACACTCATGCTGCTGCTATTGCTAACACGCTCTGCTTTTTCTGCCACCACTTCTACTGTTATCAAAGTTGCGCTTTGCTCTAAATCAATGTTTAGTACAATATTTTTATCCAATTGTATTAGCTTGGAAACAGCTGCATACCCCACGTAGGAATACAATACAAGTAAAGAATCTTGCTTGGGTAAGGTAATGGAGTAAAACCCAAAATTATTGGTTACTACTCCCGTCTTAATACTAGGAACATAAATAGGTACGCCCAATAACAATTCTTTACTTTCTTTGTCACGTATGTAACCACTTATGGTGTAGGAGGGTTGAGATTGAGAATAAAATGTTAATGAATTTAAAAATAAAAGTAGAAGTAAGGAGCTTTTTCTCATATTTAAGTTTTTGTTTTTTTATAAAACGGGCAAGTGGGGAAGAAATAGCCAATGGTGCATTTTAATAAAAATATTTTTTAAAAATAATTAATTAATTTCTAATAAAGCTATATCGAGTATACCCACCGACAACGCCCAGACCTTTATCTACATTTGTAAAAACAAAAGAAGGTTCTGAAAAAGGATCTCCGCCCTTAGACATAAAATTATACAATGAATTCTGAAATTGATAATAGTTGTAATCTACGTTTAAAACTTCTATTAAATAACCAATAATTTTATAACGTTTATTACTCATTGGAGAATTACCTGAAGGGAATCCATAAGGATATATATTGTTACCTAAACCTAAAAAATAATCTAATTGGGCAGAGAGTTCTTGTCCATCTTTTCCTTCATCTGTAAACGTAGTTTTAATATATGAATCTATTGAGTATACATATACCGTATCTTTTAATGAACTCAACGCATTCGAATCTTTAACTGCAATATATTGAACTCGTATTCGGTAATAATTTTTTTCATTGGCTATGTCCATCCAATTAACTCTAATATCAGTTTCTCCATATTGCCCTGCTTTTATAATAGCGCTTCCATTCGAAATTTTTGAAACTGGAATAACACCTTTACCGCTAACATCATCATATCCTTGTGCTTTTGCTGAAACAGTGTATTCTGCTCCAGCAATAAGCGGAAAAAATTTTGTTTCTATTTGATAATTACCAGTTGTAGAATTAAATACTAATGTAGCTACATTAGTACCATTCGAAATAGTAACACTTGCATTCTCAACGGCATAATCATCGATTGAGCCTCCCTTCGAAAAAATAGCAACTGATTTTGTAACCGTTACTAATATTAAACTATCCGACGAAGATAAAAAGCAACCTAAAACTAATTTAGGTTTTGCGTTAGGAAGTTTTATATCTGTTACTTCTTTTTCACAAGCAAAAAAACTTACTGAAATTAAAGCGATTAAAATAAATTTATACATAATTAAAATTTAAAATTATATGAAAAAGAAGGAATAATAGGAAATAGTGAAACTTGTTTTAAAACTACATCGCCAGCTGTATTGGTTCCTAAATAATAAAAAAATGGATTTTTTCTATTGTATACATTATAAAAGCTAAACTCCCAGGTACGTTCATGTCTTTTTTTCTGTTTTGTAAACTGAATAGAAACATCAAAGCGATGATAGGCACCCATTCGAAATCCATTTTTTTCGGTGAATTCATTAACGGTAGGTTGTTGGCTATTTGGATTTCCTTCATTTATTACACCAGACTGTGAATGAAATGGCGCTTTGTAATTGGATATAGGTAATGTTATTGCATTACCTGTACCGTACACCCAACTTGCAGAAAGCGTAATGCCGCTCTTTTTTTCAGCCATTGCTCTAAACTTATAAATACCCACCACTGAAATATCATGCCTACGATCGTATTTTGCATAAAATTTTTTACCAAAATTTAATGAATCAAATTGCAATTGTGTCCATGATAAAGTATAGCCCACCCAGCCAGTAAATTTACCTTCTTTACGTTGTAATAAAAATTCAGATCCGTAAGAAGTTCCTTTGCCTTGTGTAACATTTTTTTCCCATGAAAAAGTTTCTGAATTTTGAGAGAAACCCACATCTAAAAAACTTGCGCCTTCTTTAAAACCAACGATGTGATCCATTTTTTTATAGTAGCCTTCTACTGTAATGGCAAAATTTTCTTTTAAAAAATCTTTTGCTATTCCTAATCCTACTTGTTGTGCTTGCTGAGGAACAATATTTTTTGTGCTCGGTACCCACAAATCGGTAGGTAAACCTACACCCGTATTTGAAACCATTTGAATGTATTGATTCATTATGGTATAAGATCCTTTTATCGCCAAATCTTCTTTTAAATTATAGCTTGCTGCAAATCGAGGTTCTATATTAAAATAATTTCTTTTTTGTACTGCAAAATCAGTAAATCTTAAGCCTGCATTTATTTTTAAAAGAGGGGTCACTTTAAAATCATCCTCTACATAAATAGCATTTTCAAAACCTTCTGTTTTTGTTTTTTGTGAAAAATTATCTGAAGGAGTGTAGGAGCTCTTTACAGTAAGCGCATTCGGGGTAAACGTATGATAAGTACTTAAAATGCCGAATCGTATATAATGTCTTATGTTAGGGTGATAATCGATATCGTACTTTAAACTTATATCTCTAACCCCTGAATAATACTGCATTTTATATGTCTGCGAATTATCTTGATCTTCCAATGAAACTAAAAATTTATAATCGGTAAATATAAAAGAGGTATTTGAAAATAACTTACCTCCATACAAATGATTCCAGCGAGCCGTTGCTGTAGCATTACCCCAACCTAAATTACCATTATAGCTATACCCAGAGCTTTTATCTTTAACATAAAATTTATCTTGCCCAAAATAGCCGCTTAAAAACAATCTATTTTTTTCATTCAAATCATAATTTATTTTTGCATTCAGGTCATAAAAGAAATAACCAGTATTCACGTTCCCTTGCGATGCTAGTTTTATAATAGGGCCTGTTAATATATCAAGATAGGTTCGTCTGGCAGAAATTAAAAAAGAACTTTTACCCTTTACAAGAGGTCCTTCTAAAGTTAAGCGAGAAGAGATTAAGCCAATACCGCCTTCACCATGTAATTTTTCTTTATTTCCATCTTTCATGGTCATTTCCACTACAGAAGATAATCGCCCACCATACCTTGCAGGGAAACCACCTTTTATTAAACTTACATTTTTTAAAGCATCACCATTAAACAACGAGAAAAAACCAAACAAATGAAAGGCATTATAAACCGGTGCATCATCTAAAATAATTAAATTCTGATCGGCTCCGCCTCCTCTTACATAAAATCCAGCACTACCTTCACTACCCTTTTGTACACCAGGCATTAATTGAAGCACTTTTAATACGTCTTTTTCTCCCAAAAATGCTGGGAGCTCTTTAATTTGATTAATAGGGATATCGATAACGCTCATGCTACTGCTATTGCTTACCCGCTCGGTTCTATCTGCTACCACCTCTACTGTTTTTAAAGTAGCACTTTGTTCTAAATCAACATTTAATAAAATATTTTTATCCAATTGTATTAACTTAGAAACAGCTGCATACCCCACGTATGAATACAATACAAGTAAAGAATCTTGCTTGGGTAAGGTAATGGAATAAAAACCGAAATTATTTGTTACTACTCCCGTTTTAATACTCGGAATATAAATAGGTACACCCAATAATAATTCTTTACTTTCTTTATCACGTATATAACCACTTATGGTGTAGGTGGGTGGAGATTGAGAATAAACTATTAATGAATTTAAAAATAAAAGTAGAAGTAAACAGTTGTTTCTCATATATAAAATCGTTGGATCATTTTTCGATTAGAATGCAAAAAACGAATGTAAATAAAATATATTGCACGCCGAATAACATTATATTTAATTTATGCTAATAAATTGCGGCTTACTTCTTAATATTGCTCTTCTATAGATCATATAAAAAATTGGAATGAAAATTTTAATAAAGAATATAAAACAATTAGTACAAACGGAAGAGCAACCTCAATTAAAAATTAGTGGCTTGCAAATGAAAAATTTAGGTTGTATTAATAACGCATGGTTAGCAATTGAAAACGATAAGATAGTTGATTTTGGTACGATGGACGAATGGGGAGGAATTACCGATTGGAGTGATTTAAAAATAATTGACGCATCTGATAAATTAGTGTTACCCTGTTATTGCGATAGCCATACTCATTTGGTATATGCGGGCAGTCGCGAAGGAGAATTTGTTGACAGAATAAATGGCTTGAGTTATGAACAAATTTTTGAAAGCGGTGGGGGTATTCTTAATTCAGCAAAAAAAATACAAGACACCAGTGAAGAGGCACTAATTGAGATGAGCCTTAATAGACTAAATGAAATAATGTTACAAGGTACTGGTGCTGTTGAAATTAAAAGCGGTTATGGTTTGAGTATTGAAGGGGAACTAAAAATGTTACGAGTTATAAAAAAATTAAAAACACTTTCGCCCTTAACTATAAAAGCAACTTTCTTGGGGGCTCACGCATTTCCAAAAGAATACCAAACTGAAAAACGTAAGTACATTAACTTAATTATTAATGAAATGATGCCAACAATAGCAGCAGAAAAGTTAGCTGATTATTGTGATGTATTTTGCGAAGAAAATTATTTTAGTCCAGAAGATACTTATGAAATACTTACTGCGGCTAAAAAAAATGGTATGTTGCCAAAAGTACACGCGGAACAACTAAGTAACTATGGTGGAACATTAGCAGGTATTAAAAGTGGTGCTGTTAGTGTTGATCATTTAGAGTATGTTGGTGAAAAAGAAATTGAAGCTTTAAAAAATTCTGACACCATGCCGACCATTTTGCCTGGTGCAGCATTCTTTTTAAATCTACCTTTTCCACCTGCTAGAAAAATGATAGATGCAGGTTTACCTTTAGCCATTGCAAGTGATTATAACCCTGGTAGTAGCCCTAGTGGTAATATAAATTTAATGATGGCTATTGCTTGTATACAATATAAGCTTACACCCGAAGAAGCGCTTAATGCTTGCACTATTAATTCCGCGTATGCCATGGGATTAAGCAAAACACATGGAAGCATTGCCATTGGAAAACAAGCAAATGTATTTATTACCAAAGAAATTCCAAACTATGCATACATTCCTTATTCTTTTGGAAGCAACTTAATTGAAACCGTTATAATAAACGGTAAAATTTTAAAAAATTAAATTTCATTTTTACAACAGAATAAAAAAATTGAAGGAATTTATGAATTATCTTACTGTCTACAATAAAGCACAAATTTTAAAATTTACAAGAAAAAGAGTTGGTGAAACAAAAGTTGGTGAGTGTGTACAATTGTTAAATTCATCAACAGTTGATGATGAGTTAATAACAAGTACTGCTAAATTTGTATTAATTGGGTTGCCTGAAGATATTGGCGTTAGAGCCAACTACGGACGGGCGGGGGCTTACACTGCTTGGCAACCTGCACTTATTAATATTCTAAACCTACAAAGCAATACTTTTTTTAGTGGAAAAGAGTTATTAATCTTAGGAACTATTAATTTCGATGATTTAATGAGCTTAGCCAATACGGTAGATACAAAAACCGAGGAAGGAATTAAAATACTTCGAAAATTTTGTACTGAAATCGATACTCGTGTTACAACAGTTATTAAACAAGTAGTAAAATCAGGTAAAATACCAATAATAATTGGAGGTGGCCATAACAATTCTTATGGAAATATTAAAGGTTCAGCGGAAGGATTGATGGCAGCAGGTAAAATAAAAAATGCTTCGATAAATTGTATCAATTGCGACGCCCATAGCGATTTTAGGGCATTAGAAGACCGACACAGTGGAAATGGATTTAAATATGCCTATTCGGAAGGCTATTTAAAAAAATATGCAATGATTGGTTTACATGAAAATCATAATTCGCATGCAGTACTTGAAATTTTAAATAAACATGCAGAAACGATTTACTATAATACATTCGAAGATATATTTATTCGTGAAATCTTTAATTTCAAATCTGCTGTAACACAGGCTATTCATTTTATAGATTCTGACTATACCGGTATAGAATTAGATATGGATGCTATCGAAAATATTCCAGCTAGCTCAAAAACACCAAGTGGCATCAGTGCTAACCAAGCTCGTCAATATGTTACTTGGTGTGCACAACATAGTAATGCTGTTTATTTGCATCTTACCGAAGCTGCTCCTCTATTATCCTCTTTAACAGTAAATGATACTACTGGGAAATTAATCGCCTACTTAGTAAGCGATTTTATAAAAGCATATTTATCAAAAGAATGAAATTAGAATTATACAGATACTTACTAATCCTCCGAAAGGGCATTAAATAAATACATTTATGAAACAATTAATAGAATGTGTTACTAATTTTAGTGAAGGAAACGACCTCACCATTATCAAACAAATTACCGATCAAATACAGTCGGTAGAAGGTGTAAAATTATTAAATGTGGATCCTGGTAAAGCAACAAATCGTACTGTGGTAACTTTTGTTGGTTCTCCGCAAGCAGTTGTTGATGCAGCTTACCTCGCAATTAAAAAAGCAGCAGAACTTATTGATATGAGTAAACATAAAGGAGAGCATCCGCGTATGGGCGCAACCGATGTTTGTCCTTTAATTCCCATTTCAGGTATTAGCATGGATGAAACTGCAACCTATGCAAAAGCATTAGGAGCCAAAGTGGGAAAAGAATTAAAAATACCAGTTTATCTTTATGAAGCAGCGCAAGCCAATCCGACACGCAATAATTTATCCGTGATTCGATCGGGAGAGTATGAAGGATTTTTCAAGAAAATAAAATTAGCAGAGTGGATGCCTGATTATGGCCCACAAGAGCATTCCATAAAATCGGGCTCTACTGTAATTGGAGCACGTGATTTTCTAGTAGCTTATAATATTAATTTAAATACTACTTCTGTTCGAAGAGCAAATGCCATTGCTTTCGATGTGCGTGAAACAGGCAGGGTAAAGCGAGAAGAGGACACCCTTACAGGCAAGATTGTTACAGATAAAAGCAACAATCCTATATATATACCCGGTTCATTAAAATCGGTTAAGGCAATTGGTTGGTACATTAAAGAATATGGTATAGCCCAAATTTCAATGAATTTAACCAATATAAATGTTACTCCTGTTCATATTGCATTTGAAGAAGTGAATAAAAAAGCAAATGAGCGCGGTATACGAGTAACGGGCTCTGAGTTAGTAGGGTTAATTCCTTTAAAAGCTATGTTAGACGCGGGTAATTATTTTTTAGAAAAACAAAACCGGTCAACAGGAGTGTCTGAAAAAGAAAAAATTAAAATAGCTGTAAAGTCAATGGGGCTGGATGAGCTAAGTGCTTTTAAGCCTGAAGAACGAATCATTGAGTATTTATTAATGGATAAAGCATCTTCTTTATTAGTATCCATGAGTTTAAGCGATTTTGCAGATGAAACAGCAAGCGAAAGCCCTGCGCCAGGAGGGGGTTCTATTTCTGCATACATAGGTTCTTTGGGAATTTCATTAGCTACCATGGTGGCTAACTTATCTGCTCATAAACCTGGATGGGATAATCGTTGCAAAGAATTTTCTGAATGGGCAGAGAAAGGGCAATACTATAAAAACGAATTACTAAAATTAGTGGATGAAGATACCCATGCGTTTAATAAAATAATGAAATGTTATACGCTCCCTAAAGCCACGCCTGAAGAAAAAGAGGCACGCAACAATGCAATACAAGACGCAACTAAATATGCTGCTGAAATACCATTCAAGGTAATGCAATTAAGTTTACACACCATGGAAATAATTAAAGTGATTGCCCAAATTGGAAACCCAAATTCTATAAGCGATGTAGGGGTTGGCATTCTTTGTGCAAGAGCAGCTGTAAGGGGAGCATTTTTAAACGTAAAAATAAATTCATCATTAATTACAGATAAATTATTTTCCGAGAAACTAATTACCGAAGGAAACGTAATAGATGAGAAAGCTAGCCTGCTAGAAGTTGAAATACTTTCCATGATTGCGTTAAAAATGTAATGTATGTCTATTATAAAACGAATACACAAATACCTACAAGCACACCCTCTTTTTAGAAGTGTATTTTATGCTTTTTACTTTAGGTTATTACTACTCGATTTTAAAAAAAATCAATTCTTATTAGTTTTTTGGCTATTCTTTTTCGGGGTTATTACTAATAATTTGGCTTCTCGATATGGCCTTTCTTATCTTTTTTTAGGTCCTGAATATTTTGATAGAACAAGTTTCCTTTCTTACCTTATTACTGGTTTTGCTTGTGGAGGCTTTATAATGGCATACAACATTGCCAGCTATGTTAAAAATGCATTTCGATTTCCATTTTTAGCCACTCTTAGTAATCCATTTTTAAAGTATTGTTTAAACAATTTTATTATTCCTTCCCTCTTTTGTGGTCTTTATATTTTTAAAATTTACCATTTCTTAACAGCTGAAGGAAACGTTTCCTTTATGAATGTCATATCTAATATATTAAGTTTTATAGGAGGAAATATTATTTTCATTCTATTAGCATTTATTTATTCTATCCGTGCCAATAAGGATATTACAAAGATGTATGGAATTAAAAATTCTGAATTCCTACCTGGGCGCCCTATCATTAAAAGAATATTAAGTGGTCAACGTAACCCAAATCTGATTAAAGAGTCTCGCGATTGGTATGTGGAGACTTATTTGATTAGTCCTTTTAAAACTCGCTTGGTGCGATCGGTAAGACATTATAAAGCAGGAATTTTGCGAGCGGTTATTAAACAAAATCACAATGCCATTTTTATTTTTCAGGTTGCATCCATTGTTACTTTATTGGTTTTAGGATTATTTTCAGAAATATCATTTTTCGAAATTCCTGCTGGTGCTAGTGTATTCTTATTATTTAGCATGTTTATTATGCTCTACTGTTCTTTTTATACCTGGTTAAGGGGCTGGACAACTGTAGTTTTTATTGCTTTTTTAGTTTCATTTAACTTTATACATAAATTCGATTTCTTATCAAATGTAAATAAAGCCTATGGGCTAAACTATGATGTATCAAAAGCAAGTTACACGCTTGAAAATTTCAATAAAATTGATACTCAATATGTAATACGGCAAAAAGATATTGATACCACTATAAGTATTCTTAATAAATGGAAAATAAAGAACACCACTTCTAGTAATCCCTCTAAAAAACCAAAATTAGTATTTATAAATACGAGTGGTGGTGGTTTACGATCATCGCTATGGACTTTTTACACTTTACGATATATCGATAGTTTAACGAACGGAAAATTTTTAAATCGAATACAATTAATTACTGGATCCTCCGGCGGGATGGTAGGTGCAGCATACCTTAGAGAGCTATATTCGTTAAAACAAAAAAATGAAATTACTAATCTATATGATCCTGAGTATCTAGATAATATGTCGAAAGATCTTCTTAATCCCATTGCATTCGCAATTGCTACAAGAGAGTGGTTTTTCCCGTTAAAAAGTTTTTCTGTTGATGGTAATATTTATCCACAAGATAGAGGGTATTCTTTTGAACGGAAACTAGAAAAAAATACAGCTAACAAATTAATTAAACGACTAGGAGATTATACAGAACCAGAAAGTAATGCTACTATTCCAATGATGGTATTTTCACCCTCTATTGTAAATGATGGACGAAAATTATTAATTTCTTCCATTGGTATCTCCTATTTAACAGACAATGCATTAAGTAAAAATTTAAAGTACAATAAACTAATAGATGCGATTGAATATAGTCGTTTTTTTAGTGAACAAGGAGCTTCAAAAACTTTATTCACTAGTATTTTAAGAATGAGTGCTACATTTCCTTACATTACCCCTACTGTTTCGTTGCCGAGCAACCCTCGAATAGAAGTAATGGATGCAGGCTTACGAGATAATTATGGATTAGAAACAACTTTGCGCTTTATTAAAACATTTAATGATTGGATTGCGGAAAATACAAGCGGAATTGTAATCATTCAAATTCGAGATAAAAATAAAATTGTTCCTGTTGATGAAAACCCTTCGCAAACGCTTACAGAAGCACTAGCAAGGCCTATTGAAAGTTTTTACAGTAGTTTATTTGAGGTGCAAGATTATAATCAAAACCAACAAATACAAACGGCAGGTTTATGGACTAAATCGCCTATTGAAATTATTGATTTACAATTAAAAAATGAACCGAAAGATAAAATATCATTAAGCTGGCACTTAACAAATAAAGAAGAAAAAAAAGTATTAAACTCTATCCGCATAGCTGACAATCAAAAAGCTATAAATAAAATCATTGAGTTGATAAAATAAATGTTCCGCAATAATTACGGAACATTTATTAAAATTAGATTTAAAATTTTCTAGTTTGAAACAATTTCAAACCATTTCATGGTCTTAGACTCCCTAATACTCAATGCTTTTGAATAATTTAAAATGTTATTGATTGTGCTATTTTTAGGCTCAAATAAAAATTCAGCCCCACCATCAACTTTTTCATTCATTTCTTCTAAAGATTGATTGTTTTTTTTTGTAGAAGTTTTACTCATTGGCTATATATTTAGATTATGTTTATGTTATTAAAAAACGAGTAGCTGTTTAGTTTATTGTATTAAGTATAAAATAAGTAGAGATTAAACCCTGTTTTTGATTTATCGTCATTTTTGGCCCTTTCCCAATATTTTTTTGTAATTCTATAAAAAACCATAAACAACCACAGTAATACACCTAAATCTATCTATCAGGTATTTAAATTATCACAAAAAAAAGACCACCTATCAGAAGGCTCTGAATGGTGATCTCGTTAAAAAATTTTGCTTATACTTAGTTAGGTTCAGAATAAACATTTCGAATGAATTGCTCTTCTTTCTTGGTTAAATAATATTATTGTACTAAAAATTAATTACTAATTCCTTTTCATCAATCATTTTACGCAAATTAATTAAAGCATAACGCATACGCCCTAAAGCAGTATTGATACTTACATTCGTTAGCTCAGATATTTCCTTAAAACTCATATCGTAATAATGACGCATCATCAGAACTTCGCGTTGTTCTATCGGCAATGCCTCAATTAATTTTCGAACATCCTTACGTACTTGCCCATGAATAAAATCATGTTCTACATTATTATCTTTTAACTGCAAAACATTAAAAATATCAAATTCTTCTCCATCTTCATTTACACCACCACTAATGGTGGGCATTCGTTTATTACGCCTAAACATATCAATGATGAGATTATGTGAAATACGAAGCACCCAAGGTAGAAATTTGCCTTCTTCATTATAACTGCCTTTTTTAAGCGTAACCACTACCTTAAAGAACGTATCTTGAAAAACGTCTTCGGCTATCGCTTTATCTTTTACAGTAAGCATAATGTAACTGAAAATTCTACGTTTATGGCGCGTAATTAAAGTGGCAAGTGCTGATTCGTTACCATTGATATACTGATTTACCAAACTTTGGTCATCAAGAATAAACTGCTGTTTATTAGGCATAATACCTCCTTTTTTATGATTAGATTAATATAAAAAAGTAACAGTTTATTCTATATATCGGTCTCCTTTTAGGTTAATGCTCTAATATTAAGTTAAAGCGAAATTAGTTTTAATAATACTGTTTGTGCGAAAAATATTTCGTTAGTTATAATTACGATAAAATGAACACAACGAAGCAAATATACTAGATAATTTAAAAAAAACAAATGTTAAGTAATATATTTTTCAATTTTTCGTTAAAAATTGATTAAAAACGAACTAAAGCTTAATGAATTAAACCAATTTATTCACTTTAAAAAAAATTAAGTATCTATTTTACCAAACAAGGGATTAGTTACAAATAATTTCTTTCTAGTCAGTTTAATATTATTTATTTCTTATTTCGGTTTCTTTAACACACCTAAAAGCAGTTCTCTCATTTTTTTGTCGCTCCTCGATTGTTTTTGGGTCATAAAATAACAATCGAGTTTCACCATATCCCTTTGCTGTTATTCGGCTTAAAGCAATCCCCTTTGAAATTAAATATTTCATACAAGCTTGAGCACGTGATTGTGATAATTTCATATTGATATCGTCATTACCTCGCTCATCTGTATGAGAACTTATTTCAATATATAAATTACTATTTAACAAAAGAAAATCCGCTAATTTATTTAATACAATTTTAGCATCTTTAGTTAAAATAGCCTTCCCTGGATCAAAATTTAATCCTGGAACTACAATTTCACCATAAGGGATTGGAGATATAAAAAAATCAAATTCAGTATTTTTTGAAATTAATGAATCATTTACAGAAGTAATGATCTCTTCTGCAAAAAATTTATTTTTTTGTGCAACCACTTTTAATTTTGAATATTCGTTTACAACATAAGAAAATTGACCAGTTGAATCAGAAAATTTATAAACAGGGTCGGCATTTTTATCAATCCCGTTTATAGTAATTAAAGCATTTGCAATGGGCCTATCTGTTTCTGAGCTAATAACATTGCCTCTTAAAACATAGGAGTCTAATTGTTTTTCAAAACTATATAATTTATAACATGCGCCTCCATTACATGCTATACATTCTTCACGATCAGATGAGAGGTAACCCTGTCGTTGTGTATTATCTAATATAAAATAAGCATCGTCTTTACTAGAATTAATAGGCGCTTTTAAATTTTCAGGAATTGTCCAAATTCCACTTTTGGTGTAGGTGGATTTAAAAATATCTAAACCGCCAATTCCAGGTAAACCATCAGAACTATAATACAACGTAGCGGTTGGAGAATAAAAAAAAGGGCTTACTTCATCTTCAAAGGTATTAATTGTATGTCCCATGTTTATGGCTGAAGCTTCACACTTTCCTTCATCATCAATAGTTGAATACCAAATATCCATTTTACCTATACTACCAGATTGATTAGAAGAAAAATATAATGTTTTATTATCGGCAGATAAAGCAGGTTGCATACTTTTATAGCCAGGAATATTTACATGTTCATCTAATATTTCAGCAGGTAGCCATTTACCATTCCGCTTTTTAGATAAATAGATGGCGCATTCATTCTTATTACTTTCTGACCACCGAGTAAAATAATAATTATTCCCATTCGTTGATAAAACACCTGCTGCTTCATGATTATCAGTATTAATTGCTTTATCCAATTTATTTAAATTCTTCCATCCGGTTTTTGTTTTCTTCAATGTATAAATATCACAACTCAATGATGTATTTTGAATATTATTTACACTTCGTACACTCGAAAATTGTACCGTATTATAATCTCCGAAATAGTTTAATGAAAAGCTGGTTGGTCCTTTATTAATAATCGAATCGAGCAACAAAACAGAGGCATTCTTTTGAAAGTTATTAGAATCGATGGCAGCATAACAACCTTGCAATTTATTTTTTGTTAGATTATATATATCTACATCCATACTTTGAGTTGTGGGTAATATCAAATTAAATTCTTTGATAGCAGCAGCATATTTTTCATTTTTCATTAGGGCATCTGCATACCAGAAATGTTCGTTAGGATATTCTAAAGAATGATCATCAACTATTTTTTTATACCAAATTTCAGCATTTTTATATTCGTGATTTAATCGATACAACTCTGCTAATTTGCGAGTGATATAAATATCATTTACAACAATAGAGGCCGCAATCTTTTTCTTATTATCGCTTTTTATAATTTTTACATATTGTTTAATTTCATAAGGGTGGGTGTAATCACTTTTACTATTATTTTCTAATAATTGTGTATAATATTTAATCGCACTAGAGTATGCTCCATTTTCAAAAGCAGTATTCGCAAGATCAATCATCTCTTTTCTAGATTGTGAAAAGAGTTTGGAAAATGTGAAAAATATTAAAAATACAATAATGTGCCGTTTCATTTAATAATTTTAATATTGCATGTAGTACGTGTACACTACCTTATTCTTATAATCTTGGGCAAGTAAGGTTAGTAAAAGAATTGTTTGGTTTAGCTTTACGAATAGTGTACGTAGCCGATAATTCAAACCCTCCCCTACTTTGTGTTACCTTTTTTAAACTAGAAATGGTTACATCATAGCTTACGCGTACTATGTAGGCTCCTTTATTTATACCTGCTTCAATAATAGCTGCATCTTTATTTCTATAAGTTGGCCCAAATATCAAATACGTATCTGCCGTTTTCATAAAATAATGCATCAGTATAGAAACGCTAATTTGCTCAGCACTTAACTGTTTCATATATATAAATTTTGGTAATAATTGAATTTTCTCACTGATATTAATTTTTGTACCTCCATGCAAATAAAAACGAGCGGATAATTTATTTTGCGTTTGATAAAACGTTTCTGTAGGTTGGTTAATATTAAAAACCGATAAACCGATAAATGGATTTAAAAATTTATTGTTTTTTGCGTAATAGTACAGGACGCCTGCATTTAAATTAAATATACTAAATTGAACATTATTATATAATTCTCCACTGGGCAGCGATATGTCAAAATCGCCTCCGTTTTTTGAACTAAACTGATTTCCATATGTCAATTTATTTACATCTATATTCTTTTGTGTAAAGCCTATTTGCGCGCCAAATGAAAGATGATGATTTTCATCTGCGTCAATTGATAAATCATATGCACTAGAAAACAAAATATTAAAAACATTATAATTCCCTGACCCAGCTTGGTAATTCATTACTTGTACACCTAATCCAAATTTTTTTATTGGCATATCGAATGAGATACCAGTTGTAGTAAAAGGTTTACTGGAAATAGAGCGCCATTGATTTCTGTAATGAGCATGTATGCGATACTGCCCATTAAAAAGACCTGTCATGGCAGGATTTAGAAAAAGTGGAGGAGCATCATATTGAGAAAGTTGAAAATCTTGTGCTACAAGAGGTTGTAATAATACCAAAGAACCCACTATTGATAGTATCACTAATTTAATCTTTTTCCTATATTGAAAGTAAGGCTTCATAAAATGAGTTATTTTACTTCTATCTTGTCAATGTTACATCGCCCGATAATTGGTGTTCTTTACCGTCTTCTGAAATACAATAAAGTGTATAAACGTAGATGCCAATAGGTTGATCAATACCTTTGCACTTGCCATTCCAACCTATTAATTGGTTTGTTGATTCAAAAACTAATTGACCCCAATTATTATATACTTTAAATATTAATTTACTAAAAGTTCCTCCATACACCAACAACTCATCATTATTTCCATCATTATTAGGCGAAAAAGCACTGGGCACTCCAGGCCTTACAGTAATAATTTCTACTTGGCATGTAGTATCTGCACAACCTAAATAATTACTGGTGGTTAAACAGATCTTATAAATACCCGTTGAAGAATAATGGTATGAAGGATGTTGCAAGTTAGAAAATCCTATGGAATCACCAAAATTCCAATGCCACGTAACTGCGCCTTTTGAATTATCTCTAAAATTAATTACTTGATTTGCATTTGCAGTGATCTTATCTGGAGAAAAATTGGTTATTGGAGCTTCCATAATTACAAGAGGCTTAGATATAGAATCAATACAACCATGAGAGGAAGTAACCCTAAGCATGGGTTGGTAATTACCTGCAGAAGAAAATTTATACCTTGGATATTTTAAAGTGCTTTGTCCTCCATTTTCAAATTGCCAATACCAATTTGAAATAAAATCACCATCTAATTTTGATGAGTCAGTAAATATAACACTATCATTTAAACAACCACCCAATGCTTTGTAATTAGCGAAAGGTATATTATATAGTTGTATAGATTTAATGATGGTGTCCGCGCAATTATTTTTAGAAGTTACTATTAATCTAACATCGTAGGAATTAAGATTTAAATAGGTGTGTGTAGGGCTTTTTAATGCACTGTAGGCACTATCTCCAAAACTCCATTTCCAAGAATTAATTTTTTCTACTGGGATAGATGTGTCTGTAAATAACGTACTTTTTCCTAAACAAACATTTTCAGATGTATAAGATGCTTTAGGAGCTTGCTCTAATGTAACATTAAAATTAGCTATAGCTGCTTTACAATTTCCATTATTAGTAGAAGTAAAAATTAAATTTATTGATTTTGCCAACTTATCAGTTGTGCTTGGTTGATATGTTGCATTCAGAGTTGTATCATTTGGAAAAAATTTTCCCATACCGCTGGATGTCCAAACCCCTCTATTCGTAGAAACTGTTGCTTTTGTTTTAAGGAGTTGATTTTCACAAGCAAAAGGTTGGCTGCTAATGGAAGCTGTAGATGCTGACTGAAATGTTATAATTACAGAATCGGTAACGGATTTGCAATTACCATTATCAGTAGTGGTGGCATAAAGTGTTATATACCCTTTATTTTTATCTCCGATACTTGGAAGATATTTGGAACAAACATTGGCGGGGTTAATAAAAAACCCAGAACCTGTACTTTGCCAACTAACTTTTTTTGCAAATGTTACAGTTGCACAAACTCCTATACTATCGCTACTTTTACAAACAGCAAAATTATTGCCTACATTCACCGTCGGACCTTTATAAAAGGAAATAATTAAATTATCCGTATCTGCTGAACATAAACCATTGGCTGTAGTAATTAGTTTTAATGTATCGAAGCCTTTGTTTATTGCCGAAAGAGTGGGTGTATACATCGCACCTAGCATTAAATTATTGGGCGAAAAACTACCACTACCAAGCCACATAGCACTAGTTGCATTTTGAATTTTACCACCCAAATTAATAACCGCATTATTTGCACATAACATGGTATCATTTCCGGCAATTGCTAAAGGCTTTTTTTGTATAGCAATAAGACTAGTGGAAGTATCACTACAACCTGAAGCTGAAACGATGAGCTTAACAGTATATACGTTTCCTTTTTTATAGCTTTGTTTAGGATTTTGTGTAGTAGAAAATGTTGAATCACCAAAATCCCATACCCATGAATCTATTACATTTCCCGATGTTAAGGTGGAGGCATCTTTAAATGTAACTAGGCTGTCTTCACAAGCAGCTATGGTTTGAGTAAATTTGGCTTTTAAAACCGGCATTTTAACTAGTTGAATCGAAGTATCTGCGCAAGCAGTACCTTTATTCGTAATAAGTGTGACTGTATATTGATTTATGGAAGGGTAATTATAAATAGGATCTATTAGGTGCGATGTATCTGCTAATGTAGCTAAATTCCCAAAATTCCAAAAGTACGTTTTAGCAGATGGATAAGTAGTGTTTATAAAAGTTATTTTTTTGCCTTTGCATGCTCCTATTATATTAAAGTTAGCATCTGGAATGGGGGGGCAATTCATTACATTCAATTGAAAATCAACTAAAATTTCCCCAATTTTTACCCCAGATCTATATTCTTCGCATCGCACCCCTATCAAAAATAGTCCAGCAGTAGGAGGAACACCCGTGATTATTCCTTTATTACTTATTTTTAAGGAGTTTAAAATTGTGGGATCTAAAGGATTGTTTGCTCCGTAATTGGGTTTCCAAAATAGTGGGCGAGCAGTAAAAACTCCTCCAGCAAAAGTTACTTTTCCACTGTCATAAGGCGTATAAAATGAATATCGAAGTGAATCTTTATCAAAATCAATTGCGCTAAGATCTAAATTTATGTTTTTAGCTTGGCAAACAAATGCTGGCATCGGGTTTTTCCAACTAGGGCTACTATTGGGAATAAATGCTGGGTCTGGGATTTTGGCATAAAATGTTTCGCCTGCTTTTATCGCATTTTCAATATTAATTAAATTTGGGTTTCTACAACATTGCCCTTGCTCAAAAATATAATAGCCGCTTGCATTAGGGGGCAACGATACCGTTTTACTGTAGGTTGCCACTTGAAGGCATATCGGCGATTTTAGAACACAAGAATCAATATTTTGAGGTACAGAAGAAACGGTTCCTTTCATCATGGTAACAGTGGTATATACAGAGCCATCTGTTTTAACAACAGCAACAATTACCGAGGAAGGAAAATTTGTTTTTAAAGGACCGCAATCGCGATATAGCGTTAACGTAATTCGGTAATTTAAAAGTCCTATTCTATCATACGTAAGTGAGCCTCCTACAATATGATCTGCAAATGAAGCGGTAGAAAATAAAAAAACACCTATTATTATTAATAAATATCTATTCCTCATTAACAAATATTCTATATAATATGGGGGACGTTATGTAAATATAATAAAAACAATGCGTTTTTTAAAGTGAATTAACTCAAAAAGTTTGAAAATGTAAATGATTAGTTTTAAAATTAAAAAACCTAATTACAGCCAAAATCAATTTTTTACTTTTTATAAATATGTTCATCCATACCACCAAAAACTAAAGAGCCTCTGAAATAACCGCTGTCACTTCAGGGATCATCCGTTTTAATAAACCTTCAATTCCTGCTTTTAAAGTAATTGTAGAAGAAGGACAACCACTGCAAGCGCCACTTAATTGAACAGTTACAATGCCATCTTGAAACCCCTTAAAAGTAATACTACCTCCATCACTTTCTACGGCAGGGCGAATATATTGTTCCAATATTTCTACTATTTTCACTTCAATTTCAGTGGTAGGTGTTACGTGTTCTGTAAAAACAGATTTCGTCTCCGTAAAAGTGTTATCTATTAGTATTTCTGATTTTGGTAACGCATTAATAACTGGTGAACCTGCTGCTATATATTCACGAATAAAGCTTCTCAACTCTAGTGTTATATCATCCCATTGCAAGGTATCTGTTTTAGTAACGGTGATAAAGTTGGAAGCTATAAAAACAGCTTTCACAAAAGGAAAGTCAAATAATTTAGCAGCCAATGGAGCGTCTTTAGTATCAGCTTTTGAAAGATACTGAGCCGTTGCACGTTCTGTAACTAAGAGTTGATTTGCCACAAATTTCATAGAGGCAGGGTTAGGCGTACTTTCTGCATAGATAATCACAGGATGTTTTACAATTGTATCCATCTTTTTTGCTTATTTTTGGATTTATTATTATTAGTCAAAGGTACTAAATACCTCTTAAAATGAGCTTATAGATGAAACGAAAAGTAGATTTTTTAATTATTGGCTCTGGCATTGCTGGTTTAAGTTATGCATTAAAAGTGGCACCTTTTGGAAGTGTTTGCATGATTACTAAATCAAATGCTGATGAAAGCAACACTAAATACGCTCAAGGTGGTATTGCTGCTGTAATGTATAGCCCCGATTCATACGAAAAACACATACAAGATACGTTAATTGCGGGGGATGGTATTTGTAATGAAAAGGTGGTGAGAATGGTTATTGAGGAATCAACTGAACGAATAAAAGAGTTAGTGCAATGGGGAGCCCAATTCGATAAAAAGGCAAGTGGAGAATATGATTTAGCAAAAGAGGGAGGCCACTCTGAAAATCGTATCCTTCATCATAAAGATAATACTGGCTTTGAAATTGAACGAGCACTTTTGACTGCTGTGCAAAGCCATGCTAACATCGAAATTCTAGATCATCATTTTGCAATTGATATTTTAACTCAACACCATTTAGGTGTAGAAGTAAATAGTAAAAGTAAAGACATTGAATGTTTTGGTGCATACATTTTAAATTTACGAAACCATGAAGTAGAAATGATTCTTGCCAAAACTACGTTGATGGCTACAGGTGGAGCGGGTCAGGTTTATAGCACTACAACTAACCCAACAATAGCTACTGGTGATGGAGTGGCAATGGTATATCGTGCTAAAGGCAAAGTAGAAGGAATGGAATTTTATCAATTTCATCCAACTTCTTTATACAATCCGAATGAAAGCCCCTCATTTCTAATATCAGAAGCCGTTCGTGGTTTTGGAGCGGTTTTAAAAGCGGTGGATGGAGAAGAATTTATGCATAAATATGATCCCCGTAAATCTCTTGCTCCCCGTGATATTGTAGCACGTGCAATAGATAATGAAATGAAAATTAGAGGAGATGATTTTGTATATTTAGATTGTCGTCATCTAAACAAAGAAGAATTAATAAAACATTTCCCCAATATTTATAAAAAATGTTTGAGCATGGGAATAGACATGATGGAAGAATTTATTCCTGTTTTACCCGCTGCTCATTATATGTGTGGAGGTATTTGGGTAGATGAAAAGGGAAAAACAAATATAAAAAATTTATATGCCATTGGTGAATGCTCTTCAACAGGATTACATGGGGCTAATCGCTTAGCTTCTAACTCCCTCTTAGAAGCAATTGTGTACGCACATCATGCAGCAATGGATGCAATTGAAAAAAGTAAACATATTGCATTTTGTGAATCAATACCTTTATGGAATGCTGAAGGAACAGCTCATCCTGAAGAAATGGTATTACTCACACAAAGTTTACGCGAGGTTCAATCTATTATGACCAATTATGTAGGTATTGTACGTTCTAATATTCGTTTACAACGAGCGTTCGACCGGTTAGAAATTTTATACAAAGAAAATGAAGATCTTTATTTAAAAACAACTGTTTCACCAAAATTATGCGAATTAAGAAATTTAATTAATGTTGCATATATCATTATTAAACAGGCTCGAAATCGTAAAGAAAGTAGAGGGTTGCATTATAATGTAAATTATCCTAAAGAGATTCTATTAAACAACAACACTATCTAATTAAAACAGCCTAATAAAAAAGGAAGCACTTAAAATAATGAGAAAAATATACTATTTAAAAACCTGCTCCACTTGCACCCGTATTATAGAAGAGCTGGGATTAAAAAATAAAAAACTTGAATTTCAAGATATTAAAACAGATAAAATAACACCCGCCCAATTGCTTGAAATGAAAAAAATGGCTGGTAATTATGAAAGTTTATTTAGTAAAGTAGCCATGAAGTATCGCTCGTTAGGTCTGAATGAAAAAAAATTAACAGAAGATGATTTTAAAAACTATATTCTTGAAGAGTATACCTTTTTAAAACGGCCAGTAATTATAATTGATAATAAAATTTTTATTGGGAATGCCAAAAGCACTATTGCCGCTGTAAAAAATAATTTATAAAAACAGACCACCTCCTCTTCTTTTTAACATATGAACAACCGTTTTAAGGCTCATTTAGCTATTTTATTTGCAAATTTTATTTACGGTGCAAATTATTCTATTGCTAAAGAAGCAATGCCTGCCTATATACAACCATTTGCTTTTGTTTTTTTAAGAGTAAGTGGAGCCTTAATTCTATTTTGGATGGTGGGTACTTTTTTTATAAAGGAAAAAGTAGATAAAAAAGATTTTCCTCGTTTAGCCCTACTAGGTATTTTCGGTGTGGCTATTAATCAACTCCTTTTTTTAAAAGGATTAAGTTTAACTACTCCTATTAATGCTTCAATAATTATGATATCAAACCCCATTGTAGTGTTAATACTTGCTGCAATTGCGTTAAAAGAAAAAATAGCCGCTAACAAAGTAATAGGCATTGCACTAGGGATAGTGGGTGCGCTATTATTACTTTTATTTAATAAAACATTTTCGTTCGGTTCGGCAACGATTAAAGGAGATTTAATGATTTTAATTAACGCTGTCTCTTGGGCATTTTATATAGTGTTGGTAAAACCGCTCCTAAAAAAATACAATACATTTACCATTGTTAAGTGGGTATTTTTATTTGGCTTTTTTTATATATTACCATTTAGCTATCCTGAAATAAAAGCAGTTAATTGGGCAGGTATAACCCCAACTATATGGTGGTGTATCTTTTTTGTAGTTATTGTAACTACTTTTATAGCTTATCTTTTAAATACTTACGCATTAAGAGCATTAAGTCCATCGGTAGTAAGTATCTATATTTATTTACAACCTTTTCTTGCAACAGTAATCGCAGTTATTTTTGGTAAAGATGAGTTGGATTTACGTAAAGTTTTTTCTGCGCTATTGATTATAACAGGGGTGTATTTAGTGAGTATGCCAGTGAAAAGAAAAGCTCTTGAATAATTTACTCCACTCTAACAGCCTTATCAAAATAAAGTAAAAATAGTACATTTGTTAACTGAAATTTAGTTTATGATAAAATCGATGACTGGCTTTGGAAAAGCCATTAATGAAAATAACGGAAAAAAAATCACGGTAGAAATGCGTTCTCTTAATAGCAAACAACTTGATTTAAATTTACGTTTGCCTTATGCATATAAAGAAAAAGAAATTGAGCTTCGTACAGAACTATCTAAACAAGTGGAACGTGGTAAATTAGATGTAACTATATATACAGAATCATTAGAAGAAGTTGCTCCTATCTTAATAAATAAATCATTAGCAAAAATATATCATAACGAATTAAAATCATTAGCAAAAGAACTTGACGAGATCAATCAACACTTATTACCACTAGTTTTAAAAATGCCTGAAGTAATGAAGGCGGAACGAGAAACAGCCGTGTTAGATGAAAATGAATGGAAAGGAATAAAACATACCGTAGAAAAGGCATTGGAGGCATTTCAGCAATTTCGTTCTGACGAAGGTAAAACACTTACAAAAGAATTTGAGTCTCGAATTGCTATTGTAAACAGCTTGCTTTTAGAAATAATCGAAATGGATAACTTACGCATTCCGAATATAAAAGAACGGATCAAAGCTAATTTGATGGAAGCGGTGGGCAAAGAGAAAATTGATGCCAATAGATTTGAACAAGAGTTAATTTATTACATCGAAAAATTAGATATTACTGAAGAAAAATTGCGTTTAAAAACACATTTAGATTATTTTATATCCACCATGCAAGAACCCTCAAATGGCAGGAAATTAGGATTTATTACGCAAGAAATAGGTCGTGAAATAAATACCATCGGCTCCAAGGCAAATGATTCAGGTATTCAGAAATTAGTAGTGCAGATGAAAGATGAAATAGAAAAAGTAAAAGAACAATTACTCAATGTGCTTTAATGAACGGTAAATTAATTATATTTTCTGCACCTTCAGGAGCTGGGAAAACAACAATTGTTAAGCATTTGTTAAAAAATTTCCCTCAATTAGAGTTCTCTGTATCCGCATGTAGCAGACCAAAGCGTAATTATGAAACTCATGGTGTAGATTACTATTTTATGTCCGTAGACGAGTTTAAACAAAAAATAAATAATGATGAATTTGTAGAGTGGGAAGAAGTGTATAAAGACAATTTTTATGGTACTTTAAAAGCGGAGATCGATCGAATACATAAAAAAGGACATCATATTATTTTTGATATGGATGTGGTAGGTGGACTAAATTTAAAAAAGAAATTTGGTGAACAGGCTTTATCAATATTTGTAATGCCACCAAGTATTAACCACTTAGAAAAACGTTTAAAATCACGCGATACAGAAACACCAGAAAGTATTGCTCGCCGCATTGGAAAAGCTGAAGTAGAGCTGCTAACAGCCAACCAATTTGATGTTATCATTTTAAATGATCGCTTAGAACATGCTTTTGAGGAAGCAGAGAAAGTAATTACTACCTTTATCCTGCAATAGTTTTCCTTTTCTAAATATTGCACCTTTACTTCTAAAGTATTTTGCTTTATCAAATACTTCAACTATAAAATATTTTAAAAGTAAGCCCAGCTAAGTTTTTATAATTTGAGACGTCTTTTTTACGACCCTCTTTTAAATAAGTCCTCAAATAAGGCTATAAAATATATTTTTAAGGCGACCTATTCTCTAGAATAAGAGATATAAGGTTTCTACTGAAATACAGGCAATCAAGAATTCTCAAACTCCTATTATTTATTATATCCTCCCGCTGTAATTTATAAAAACTAATCGCAATAAAAATCGTAAATTTGTTCAATAATAGATTAAGCTAAATAAAGTATGAGCGATGCAATAAAACACGAGTGCGGTATAGCAATGATACGTTTATTAAAACCATTGGATTACTACATCAAAAAGTATGATACTCCTTTGTATGGTATAAAAAAATTGTACCTACTAATGGAAAAACAACATAATAGAGGGCAAGATGGCGCAGGTGTTGCAAATATAAAATTCAATGTTGAACCTGGAACACCTTATATAAGTAGAGTTAGAGCAGGTGGTAGTTCGGCAATTAAAGAAATTTTTTCTAAAATAAATTTAAAATTTGAAGAAGTAAATAAAAAATCACCGGAAAAATTAAAAGATGCAGAATGGCTTAAAAAAAATCTTCCTTATACTGGGGAATTATTTTTAGGCCATTTGAGATATGGTACGTATGGTGGTAATAATATAGAAAACTGCCATCCCTTTTTACGTGAAAACAACTGGATGACTCGTAACTTAGTGATTGCAGGTAATTTTAATTTAACAAACGTAGATGAGTTATTTGAACAACTCGTAGAGCTAGGTCAACATCCAAAAGAAAAAGCAGATACGGTTACCGTAATGGAAAAAATAGGTCATTTTTTAGATAGAGAAAATGAACGCTTATTTTCAAAATTTAAAAAAGAAGGCTTTGCTAACGAAGAAATTTCTAACCTTATTGCGAAAGAATTAGATGTACAACAAATATTAAAAGATGCTAGTAAAAAATGGGATGGCGGTTATGCGATGGCTGGCCTTTTTGGCCATGGTGATGCATTTGTATTGAGAGACCCTAATGGAATTAGACCCGTATTTTATTATGCTGACGAGGAAGTAGTGGTCGTAACCTCTGAACGCCCAGTGATACAAACTGTTTTTCAGGTAGCCATTGATAAAGTAAAAGAACTTACACCTGGTCATGCCTTAATTATTAAACAAAATGGAGTATTTGGTGAGTATGAAATATTACCTCCACTCGAAAAAACACCTTGTTCATTTGAACGTATTTATTTTTCACGTGGTAGCGATGCAGATATCTATAGAGAACGCCAAAAATTAGGAAGCACTCTTTGCCCTGCGGTATTAAAATCAGTAGAGTACGATTTAAAAAACACCGTCTTTTCTTATATACCAAATACAGCAGAAGTTGCTTTTGGCGGATTAATAGAAGGTTTGCATCATTATTCAAATACCATAAAAAGACATAAAATATTACAAATGGGAGCCGCTTTGCGCGATCCTGAATTAAGCGAAATTCTTTCTATCGGACCACGCGTACACAAAATTGCAATTAAAGATGCGAAGTTGAGAACCTTTATTACAGACGATGCTCAACGAGATGAAATGGTAGCGCATGTGTATGATACTACTTATGGAATTATACGTGAAGGTATTGATAATCTAGTGGTAGTAGATGACTCTATCGTACGAGGTACTACTTTAAAACAAAGTATTTTAAAAATATTAGATCGTTTAAAACCACACAAAATAGTAGTTGTTTCTTCTGCACCTCAAATACGTTATCCAGATTGTTATGGTATTGACATGGCGAAACTAGGCGATTTTATTGCTTTTCAAGCTGCAGTAGAATTGCTTAAGGATAATTTTAAAGAAAATTTATTAGATGAGCTATATGAAAAGGCAAAGGCTCAAATTGATTTACCAAAAGAAGAAATAATAAATGTAGTAAAAGAAATATATGCCCCTTTTACTACCGAACAAATTTCAGATAAAATTGCTGAACTACTTCGCCCAGAAGGTATTCATGCAGAAGTTAAAATAATTTATCAATCAATAGAAGGCTTACACAATGCCTGCCCCAATAACAAAGGTGATTGGTACTTTACAGGTAATTATCCAACACCTGGAGGTAATAAAGTAGTTAATAAATCATTTATTAATTACATGGAAGGAAAAAATGTAAGAGCGTATTAGTGATTACACCTAATTGAACATAAAAAAATAATTCTGTTTTTTAATATTCTTAGTTAATATTTTTCCTATTGTTTGGTGCTGTTATTTGATTTGCTTTTTCAATTTTTTACAGATAAATAATTCCTATTTTAGCGAAGATTGACATATATTTTATTTGCGTACTTATGGATGCCAATATAACTTTTTTTAGCTAATAATGATACTTACCAAATTATACAACGAATTTATAAATAGTGAAAAAACAGCTGGTATCATCCTTATGTTTTGCACTGCAGCATCTTTAATAATTGCTAACTCCCCTATTGCTGACCAGTATATTCATTTATTTCATGTTCAGTTTCTTTCTAAACCAATAGAATTTTGGATTAATGATGGTTTAATGACTGTCTTTTTTTTGTTGGTTGGTTTGGAGATTGAACGAGAAATTTATATTGGTGAATTGGCTGACATTAAAAAATCACTACTTCCCATTTTTGCTGCTATTGGAGGAATGGTTGTTCCTGCTTTGTTTCATTTTTCATTAAATATGAACACTCCCACTCAAACTGGATTTGGTATTCCTATGGCCACAGACATTGCTTTTTCATTGGCAATATTATCTTTACTAGGAAAAAGAGTGCCCGCCACTTTAAAAATATTTCTTACTGCATTAGCCATTATTGATGATTTGGGTGCAATCAATATCATTGCTTTATTTTATTCTCAAAATTTTTCATTTATTAATTTTATAATCGCAATAGCACTATTTGCTTTCCTATTAATTTTAAATAAATTAAAAGTATATAAAACTTGGATTTACTTATTGATTGGAGCAGTGATGTGGTTCTTTATGTATAAGTCGGGAATACATGCTACCATTACGGGTATTCTATTGGCATTTGCAATTCCATTTGGTAAAGGTGATGATAAATCTATCTCCAATAAATTACAACACCGATTACATTTACCAGTAGCAATGGTTATATTACCCCTGTTTGCATTAGCAAATACAGCTATCACCATTCCCGTTTCTGTTATAAATGATTTATCATCTGCTAATAGTTACGGAATTATTTTAGGTCTTTTAATTGGAAAACCAATTGGGATTTTTCTTTTTTCTATTTTAGGTATTACGCTAGGTTGGTGTGCCCTCCCTAAAGAATTAAAGAAAAGACATTTAATGTGGACAGGTTTTTTGGCAGGTATTGGTTTTACCATGTCTATATTCATTACATTATTAGCATATAAAGATCCCACTATTGTAAATACTTCTAAAATAGCTGTAATTATTGCCTCTGTACTCTCTGCCATTATTGGGTATCTGGGCTTAGCATTTACTTTAAAAGCTTATAAAAATAATCAAGATATTTAAAAATATTTTTTAGGATATACAAAGTATAGTTTAAATTGAAAAAATTAAATGAGGATATAAAAGTAAAATAATATCCTCATTTAATTTTTTTAGTTTCTTAATAAAAACCAGTAAATCAGCACCCATACTGCAATAAAAGCAAGTCCGAGATAAAAGGTGGGAAGCTGTTTTTTGAAATCTTTTTTAATTAATAACCAATATAGCGGCCAACCTAAGAAGATTGTCGCTAAGCCTATTGGTATTAAGACTCTTAACATGCTTCCCAATTTAGTTTAAAACGAACTTATTATTTGTTGCATAAAAGTATATCAATTAATTTAAAACAAGAGTAGCTGTCGAACACATTTCTGCACATTTTTTACACATATCGGAACAAACTTTACAGTGTTCCATATGAGCGTGTTTGCCGCATTCTTGGGCACATTTAGAACAAATTTCTGCACATTCTTTCATTAAATGCTTAGCATGATCTGAACCTCTGCTTATGAACGCAGCAGTAACCTCGCAAATCTGAGCACAATCCATATCTAAACGTATACAGCTAACCATTTTCTTTACCTCTTCTTCTTTTAAACAGGCAGTTAAACAAGTATTACAAGCATCTGCACACGCTGAGAGTATGCTAATCAATTCTGAATTTTTATTTTTCATAATAAATAAGTTAAGTTTAAATTAATTTAATTATAAAAACAAGAAACAAAATTAGTGCCTACAATCAATAGATATAAAAATTGAGAGGTAAAACTCGTTGTTAATTAATGAGAAGAGGCATTAATGAGCCTTAATCGATATTTCGTTAATACACTTGATTTAGAAATAAATCCCACATATTGCCCATCATCTACTACAGGTAAATTCCAAGAACCTGTATCATCAAATTTTTTCATTACCGAATGCATATTTTCAATTGAGGAAAGTGTAGCTGGTGGTGGTCGCATTAAATGCTTTACCAATACATTTTCATACATCTCCGTTTTAAACATTATCTCTCTTATGTTATCCATGTAAATAATTCCAACAAGCTCATTTTTAGAATCAACAACAGGGAAAATATTCCGTGTGGAATGTGCAATAATTTCCGTTAGTTCTTTCAATGAAGCTTCTGGTGGTACTTTTTGAAAATCAGTTTCAATAATTTTATACATTTTAAGCGATGATAAAATGGTTTCATCTTTATTTTGTATAACAATATGTCCTTTTGATAATAGCTTTTTCTCATCCATTGATAAGGGTTCAAAATACTTTACCACCATGTAACTAATTGCCGATACGATCATTAAGGGAACCATTAATTCATAACCACCTGTAATTTCTGCAATAAGAAATATACCAGTTAAAGGCGCATGAAACACCCCTGTTAAAATACCCGCCATGGCTACAATAGTAAAATTACTTACTGGTAAAGAAGATATGCCAGAGAGGTTTATAAAACGTGAAAAGAAATAACCAAGATAAGCGCCTACAAACAATGAGGGGGCAAAATTACCACCATTGCCGCCACCATTTATGGTAAGGGAAGCAGCCACTACTTTAATAAGGGTTACTGCACCAATAAAAAAGAGCATGAACCAATCACTGTTTCCAAATTTTGACAAAATACTTTGTTCTAATAAGTCTTTTGCATTTGTTCCTGATAAGGTTTTAATACTTTCATACCCTTCTCCAAAAAGAGACGGGAAAAGGAAAATAAGTATTGATAGAATAAGCCCTGCAACAATAGCCTTTTGATACGTTTTTTCTTTTGTTGAGCCAAACATTTTTTCAATGCCTACATACGTTCGGGTATAATATACGGAGACCAAGCCCGCCAAAATACCTAGTATGATATAGAAAGGAATGTTATGAAAATCAAATGGCGCTTGTAGCTGAAATGATAAAAGAAAGCCTTCTTTTAAAATAATTTTCGCACAAAGAGTCCCCACCACGGCAGCAATAATTAAGGGTAGAAATGCTGAAATAGTAACATCTACCAATAAAACTTCTAGCGCAAAAAGAACTCCTGCAATGGGTGAGTTAAAGGCGGCAGCTATACCAGCGGCTGCTCCACAAGCTAAAAGCAAAACTCTATCTTTATAGGGTAAATGATAGGTTCTACAATAATTAGAACCGATTGCCGAACCTGTTGTAACAATTGGAGACTCTAAACCCGCAGAACCACCAAGGCCAACAGTTACAGCACTAGTAATAATATGAGAATACATTTGATCTTTGGGTAAAAAAGCCGCTTTACGCACAATAGCATGAAGTATGTTGGCTGATCCCTTTCCTAATTTCCCATGAAAAAATCGGTTTACAATATAAACAGTAAGCACAATACCAATTAAGGGAAGAATGAGATATATATAATATTGCAAACCAATATTAAAATTATGTGCAGTTCCCAAATGAATCCAATGAACAATTGTTTTTAAAACTACGGCAACCAACCCTGTTGTTAAGCCAACCAATACACTCGAAACCATTAAAAATTGCCTGCTGGTTAATTTTGAATGCAGCCAATTAATTACTATTTCATAACTCCTAAGTATTGGCATAAGTTGTTGTTAATTATTTAAAAGGTATCCAAGCAAAGTTGAATGTACTAGTTTCAACTTATCTATTTAAATTTAATAAGGTGGGAGATGTAATATTAATAAATAAACACTTAATTTTCTATATATATATATATATAGCATTTTGAAAACTTAATAGTAATAGTATTTTTCTAAATTGCATACGAGAAATTTTAAAAAATTCTTGTTTGATTAAATACTCAATAGTTAATCTTTTAATTTTTGAAGATCGCTTCTGTTGCTTACTTCAAATGAACAAAAAATTAAACAATTATTGATAAGTTAACTAAATAGGATATACAATAAAATTGCATATCCTATTTAGCCTGTAAATGTGGAGTCGGAGGGAATCGAACCCTCGTCCAAACTAGGAATTAATATGCTTTCTACATGTGTAGTAGTTATTTAATTTTCGATACATTTCAGGCAAAACTACAGGCCACAAAATATACTTATCTTCTTTATTTTCATTGTAAAACGAAGCCATTCACAACTATATCTTCATTTGTTATGCTTCACTGGAGACGCAGAAGATCAAAGCTTCTCCGGAAACAAAGGCACTTAATACTTGGTATTAAGCAGCCATAGCGTAGTTAGACTCGCCAGATAAAATTTTGAGAGTTAAGATTTACGTGCCATATTCACAACGCACGACATGCTTACATAAAAATCGCACTCGCTGTCAAAACCTGTACGACCCCATTTAAAAGAACTGGTGTAAAGGTACTCATTATTGTATAATAATATGAATTTTTGTGGTGTAATTCAAAGCTTTGAATTCTTATAAATTGTTCATTATAATTATTTTTCTTCTCCTCTTTATCTGGGAATCCAGATCGCTGTCCCCATTTCACCATTTAAAAAGATATTTTCTTGTTACCAATGATCCGAAAAATTTGTACGTTACATTTACAAATATAAGCCGTATATTTACATTTATCCTTTATAAATAAAGGGATCCAGAAGAAAAAAAGACTTGTGAAAAGATTTAAAATGTTTTTTAATTGCAACAAATCTAAAAAATATTAAAATGAACTTAAACGGACCAGTAATCATCATCGAAGATGATAAAGATGATCAATTTTTCTTTGAGGAGGTTTTTAAAAAACTTAATTATCCAAATAAACTTTTATTTTTTTCAGATCCAGAAGAGGCACTTGCATATTTAATAAAAAGAGAGGTTACTCCATTTTTAATTATGTCTGATATTAATATGCCTAAGCTAAGTGGTTTTGAATTGAGGAAGAGAGTGCAGACAGATGAAGCATTGCAGACTAAATGCATTCCCTATTTATTTTTCACAACAGCAGCAGATCAGAAATCAGTTATTGACGCTTATAGTATGTCAGTTCAAGGTTTTTTTGTCAAACAGTCATCTATGGTAGAACTTGAAAAAACAGTTAGTGTCATAATGGAGTATTGGAAAAGGTGTTTTGCACCGAATGATGTATAAATAACTACTAATGCGTTAAAGTTGAGATTAATTTACTTTCGAAGTATCGTAAATTCCCTTGGAGTGAGAAATTATATCTGGAACTGCAAGAAATTTTCTTCACCAAAGAAAAAGGTAAGAGGAATAATTTTTAAAAAGATCGTACCGCAAAAATACCGTGTAGTTGGCTATGTGTTGGCAATATAAAAATCTGTTTAAAATCAAATGAAGAAGAAAATACTTTGGTGGTATTGAACATATAGAACTTATGTTAATTTTAAACAAGTACAAGTCAGCTATTTTCTTGTAAACTTAAATCCCAATTAAGAAATTTATCTTGGCTTAATGTTTCATAAATCATAACAATGGGAAATAAATTACTAATAATAAGTTTAATAGGTGCAGTAATAAGTCTCTAAAATTCTCCACAGCTGCAAGCCAAAATATTCTTCGTATTTAACAACAAATCACAAAATTAACAACTTAAGCGTTTTCAAGCAGTGAAACTCCAAAGAACTTTATTAAGCATGAGCTTAATTTTATGGACGTAAATAGGTTATTTCTTTACAGATTTGGAAAGCCTTAAAACAAACCCTAAAAACAATTGCATAAATTGTTCTGAAACTGACAGAATTAACCTTGTTAAATAGTCGGATATATATATATATATAGGATGAAATTTTATAAAATTCTATCTTTTTTGAGCTAAATTTATTGAAATTTAAACCTAAATATAAAAAGTATGAATAAATCAGAAAACTCAAGACGCACTTTTATAACCCGATTTATTGCTGGTAGTGCAGCGTTAGGGTTTACTTCTCTTATCAATCCTTTAAAAGCTGCTGAGAACAGAGGTGCAATAACTATAAATTCTCCACTAGATTCAAAAGACAAAAATAACGCAGATGCCTGGTTGGAAAAAATAAACGGGAAACACAAAATTATGTTTGATGTATTAAAAGCTGATAGCATTTTTCTGAATTTTAGCCATACTTTTTTAGAGTCCAATAACGAGATGGGCGTTTCTGATGCGGAACAGAGTGTGGTGGTTATTATGCGTCATATTGGTATTATACTAGCATTGAATGATGCTGTGTGGAGTAAATATAAATTAGGTGAAACATTTGATGTAAAAGATGAAGCCACCAAAGCGCCAGCGTCTAGAAATATGTATTGGGATCCTAAAAAAAGCGATTCGCTTGCATCTGATAGATCAATTCAAAGTTTACAAAAACGCGGTGTTATGTTTGCCGTTTGCGAATCAGCAATTGATAGTTTAAGTGGCCGACTTGCACGCTTACGTGATTTGGAAAAATTAGAAGTTAAAAAAGATTTTTTTGACGGCGTACTTCCTAGTATACAAGTGGTGCCCTCAGGAGTATGGGCTATAGGACGGGTTCAGGAAAGAGGATGCGGTTATTGTGTTGGCGCATAAATAAACTGGAACGTTTTAATTGCAGGAATTAAAACATATTATTTTTTCAATATTCCTTTAATCACCAATAGAACTATCTTTCCGTGAATTTACATCTCACATAAGAAAATTATTGCTATCTTAATGTTTCAAAAATCATAACCATGCGTAATAAATTATTAATAATAGGTTTAATAAGTACATTAGTAAGTCAGTCATGTTCTGCGCAACTCCAATTTCAAAAATACTTTTCCGATTTAACAGAATATCAAGCATTATCAACTTCCGCATTTGACAATAGTTATGTAATTGCTGCCAGCACCTCCAGTAAGGAAGGCCTTAATTTTAGTGCGGTAAAGATGAATACACATGGCGAAGTTATTTGGCATAAAACATACACATCACCGAATGATGATTATCTCACCAATATGGTGATTACCCCATCGGGAGATATATTATTAGCTGGATATAAATTAAACAGTGATGGCAACTTTGATTTTTCATTAATGAAATTGAATGCTTCTGGTAATTTAAAATGGTATAAAACCTACGGAACTGCCAATATAGATATTTCTGTTTATATGGGTATAACAGCTGTTGGTGATCTATTTATAGTAGGGAACACTGAAACCGATACTAACAAATACATTAGCGTATTAAAAGTAAATAAAGAAGGAGATATTATCTGGAACAAAATGTATGGTTCTTCTTTTGGTTTGAACACCAACATCAACGCGCTTGCAGCAACTGTTACAAAAAACGGAGACATTGCTGTATTCGGAATTGATAATTACAAAAGCTATTTAATAAGAATTAATACAGATGGCTCAATTAATTTTACCGCTTTACATAGTGATATTATTTCTGCATTTGAAGGTAATTCATGCATCAAACAAACCAATGACGAAGGTTTTATATTTTGTGGTAAAGTTAAAGATTGTTCCTTAGATCTCTGCACTTATCGTTTTGCATTGATGAAGATGGATAAAAATGGGAATATATCTTGGTCAAAAAGCGAGAATCAAAAATATACAGGACAAGGTAAAAATATTTTTGAAACTGCTGATGGTGGGTTTGTTTCGATTGGGCAGTTATCTGATACCAATAGTAGTAAATTAACTGTATTAAAAACAGATGCAAAAGGTTTATTGTTGTGGACAAAAACATATGGAAGTGTAGATTCTTATGGCGAGTATGCTGGTATGGATACCACTTCTAATAACGGCTTTATTTTTTTAGGATTTGAAGATTCCAAAGCTTTGTTCATTAAAAGCAATGAAAATGGCAATAGTAAATGTAATGAACAACTACTTAATCCAACATTTGTGAATGCCCCCATTCCTAAACCAATATCAGCAACGTTTCCTGAACTTACTGTTAAAAACATCACTACTACTATTGCTTGTACAGAAAACGAATTGCTGGTTCAAAATTCATTTGTTTGCAACGACGCATTAGCAATTGAAAACCATAAAGACAATGATAAATTTTTTGTCTATCCTAATCCTTTCAAAGAATCAACTGTAATAGAAATATCCGACCTTAATTTGTCAACTAAAAATTTACGTGTAAATCTGTACAATGCTATTGGTAAAAAAGTAATGATGCAAAACATTTTGCTTAATAATAATCGCATTGTTATTCCAAGAAACGGAATTCCTAATGGTATCTACTTTTATGAGATACGAAATGAAAATTTAATCCTTGGCCATGGAAAATTAATTGCCGAATAATTTTCTTTGATTATTATAAATAATATTTTATTAATTTAAAGAGTTCTATTTTTAATCATTCTCCAGTTTCAAAACAAATAAATGGTTTTTTGTTATATTTGAACTCATGAATAGGAAGGTGCTGTATTGCATTCTCTTGTCATAAAAACAACTATTTATCTGCTCTATTTGTATTATTTATGACAACACTTACAATTGGTATACTGCGTGAGGAAAAAGAACATCCCGATAAGAGAGTTCCTTTACCTCCATCAATATGTGCAGACTTAATATATACCTACCCAACTATAAAAATAGTTGTACAACCTAGTAAAATTCGTTGTTATAGCGATCAAGAATATATAAACTTTGGTATTCCATTAAAAGACGATCTGAATGATTGTGATATTTTAATGGCAGTAAAGGAAGTGCCTGTTAATAAGCTAATAAATAATAAAAAATATTTTTTCTTTTCGCACACTATAAAAAAGCAACCGCACAATAAAGCCTTAATGCAAGCGCTAATTGAAAAGAAAATTACGCTGATTGATTATGAAACATTAACAGATAAAAATCACAATCGTATTATTGGTTTTGGTAGATATGCAGGAATTGTGGGCGCCTATAATGCACTTTTAGGATACGGGCGTAAATACAACTTATTTACTTTAAAGCCTGCAAATGCTTGTAAAGATCGTGCTGAAATGGATAAGGAATTAGGGCACGTAAAACTTCCCAATATTAAAATTGTTTTAACTGGTGGGGGGCGGGTAGCAAATGGGGTAATTGAAACATTAAGCGCCTTACGGATTAGAAAAGTAACTTCAGAAGAGTTTTTAATGTCAACCTTTCGTGAACCCGTTTATTGTCAGCTTAATCCTAAAGATTATGTAGAACGTATTAGCGATCATAATTTTGATGTGAAAGATTTTTATACCCATCCTGAACATTTTAAATCAACTTTCAAACCGTATACACAAAAAGCAGATATTTATATTGCTGCGCATTATTGGGATGCTCGGTCGCCACGAATGTTTGAAATTAAGGACCTACTAGACACTACTTTTAACATTAGTGTAATTGCCGATATTAGTTGCGATATTGATGGTTCTGTACCCACTACCATACGTTCCTCAAGTATTGAAGATCCTTTTTATGGATATAATATAAAAAAAAATAAAGAAGATATTCCTTTTAGTAAAGACACCATTTGTATTATGGCAGTAGATAATTTACCTTGTGAATTACCTCGCGATGCAAGTGATGGTTTTGGTAAAGACCTGTTGGAAAGAGTTATTCCAAACTTAATTACTGATAATGATAAAGTGATTGAACGAGCCACCATTTGCGCCAATGGTAAATTAAAAGCTGCTTTTAATTATTTAATTGACTACGCATATTCATAACTAATTTATAAAACCGTTGAGATACTAATTCTTGGTATAATAACTGTTTCGTGTTTTCTTTTCCAATTAAAAATGAAATTTTATTATTCCATCGTTTTTATTTTATTAGCTACCTCCCTTTTCGCACAATCTACTCGTGTAAAAGGTTGTATTCTTAATAAAGATTCTAAAGAACCAATTGTAGATGCAAATATTTATTTTAAAAATTCAACAGTAGTTGATCATAGTGATAAAAATGGACGTTATACGATACAAGCCCTAAAAAAGCGGGATTCTATTGTAATAGTTGCACTAGGCTATCAAACGCTTCAATTATTTATTAAACGTCATAAATCACAGCGACTTAATATTGAGTTGACTCCCGACAAATCTACTCTTGATAGTGCCGTATTAAAATTAAACAATAACCCTGCATTGAGAGTACTAGATAGTATTATCTTTCATAAGAAAGATAATAATGCAGATTTATATAAAAATTACAGATGGGAAAAATATGATAAGTTTGAAATTTACTTTGGAGGATATTCTAATAAACTAAAAGATGTTAAACAATTTAAAAAATACAAATACATTTTTAAATATGTAGATACGGTTAATAATAAACCTTTATTACCTATCTATATGTCCGAAAGTATTTTTGAAAAATGTTTATCTCAGCGAGGTTCAATAAATGAAGAGAAACTTATCGCTAAAAAAAATACAGGTAGTAATTATGAGAACATTACAACCACTGTAAATAAGTTAATAGAGAATATTAATATTTATGATAATTATTTTCAATTATTAGATAAACCTTTTATATCTCCCATATCAACAAATTATATACTTTTTTATAATTATCAGTTAATTGAAAATATTTCTATTAATAACATTCATTATTATAAGATACGATTTGAGCCAAAATGGAAAGAAGACTTTGCATTTTCGGGAATAATGTATGTAAATGACTCTACTTGGGGTATTAAAAAGATAGAAATGAAAATAACCAATGATATTAATTTAAATTATGTGAGAGATTTTAATATCAATCTGGAATATGAATTAATTAATAGAAAATGGGTTCCTAAGGAATATGAAATAAATGCCATTTTAAGTGCATTAAAATGGCGAAACAGTGAAAACTTTATTGTAAATCGTTATACTTCCTATAAAGATATTTCCTTAAGCAGCAACGAGCAGTTGGATACCGCATGTAAATCGATTAAAGAATATGATAATGATAACATCGAAATTAAAACAGAAGATTTTTGGAGGAAAAGACGACATAAAAAATTAGATGGAAAAGAAAAATACAACTATCTAGTTGCCGAGACCGTTAATTATGTTCCATTGATAGAGAAATTTAAAAATATTTGTAATATCATTATACCTGGATACATGGAATTAGGTAAAGTAAGTTTATATCAATTTACTACCTTTTACAGTTCCAATAAAATTGAAGGCAATCGCTTAAAATTTGGTTTAATTACAAATAAATATTTTAGTAAAAAAATACAATTACAGGCTTATATTGCTTATGGTACAGGTGATAAAAAAATAAAATACAATACATCCGTTTTATATGTAGTTAACAAATCTGTAAATCGTTTATTATTTGGTGTAGGCTATAAATACGATTTAACTCAATTAGGTGTTAGTCCTAACCACATCGCTATTGATAATTTCACAAATTCTTTTTCTAAAATAAATAATAAGACTAAACTTACTTTTAATACGGAAGCAAATTGTTGGATAGAAAAAGAATGGACGAAAGGAGTAGTAAGTAAAATTACGCTGAAAAATGCAACCATAAAACCCTTGGGAAGTTTGAGTTTTCAGAAAATTTTGGAACAACCTACACCCTCCATTAAATCTTTAGATCATTTAACCTTTAGCGAAATAGAATTTAGCAATCGTTTTTCTATTAAAGAGAAGTATTATATAAATGAGTTTAAACGAAATTCGTTGGGTAGTAAATATCCTATTTTTATTATTGACGTTACGTTGGGAGGAAAAGACATTTTGAACTCAGATTATAACTATCAAAAATTAAAACTAATTTTAAAAGGCAAGTTTAACCTTAATCCTTTTGGTTATACCGCTTATCATTTTGAAGCTGGTAATATATTTGGCGTTGTTCCATATCCATTTTTATTCTTGCATCCTGCTAACCAAACGCTAGCATACGATACAGAAGGGTTTAATTTGATGAATTATTTCGAGTTTGCAAGTGATCAATACATTCAATTATATTTAGATCATCATTTTGATGGCTTTTTTTTTAATAAAATACCTGTTGTAAAAAAAGCGCAATTACGTGAAGTGATCTCTGTAAAAAGTGTGATGGGTACTATTAAAACTAAAAATAAAAACGAATTGATTTTGCCCACGGAAATGAAGGAACCAATAAGTCCTTATGTGGAATGCAGCGTAGGCATCGAAAATATTTTTAAATTATTACGAATAGATTATGTATGGCGGGTAACGCAACGCCTTCCCTCTCCATCAAAAAATTGGGGTATTAAAGCCCGATTGTATTTTTCGTTTTAAAAAATAAACTTGAATTGATGCTAAAAAAGGATTAAAAAAGAAAGAAACTTCTATTCGATTAAGCGATTGAAATTAAAAAGTCCCGGGTGGGCGAGAAATTTTAGCGATAGAGCTTTTTACACCCATATACTTTTTTTCTTTTTATCTCTTGTTTTTATATTATCAAAAAAGAAGCAAAAATTCAAGAAAGCATAATCGGACAACAGACGTTCTAAATCTACTTTGAATGCTTTCAGGACTTACGCGACGCATTGTATTTTCTTTAGGTTTTTTTACCTAACTGGCTAGAGTATAGCCAATTTATTTTATTTCTTTTTCTTTTTTGAAATTGTATTTAATTCCAAAATTTATTAAATTGTTTTCTGTAAAATATTCGGTTTTCCAAAGTAAACCCTCTGTATAACCTTTCGATGCTCCACGATAATATTCAATATCTAAATACACCGCCATGTTTTTATTTATAAAATAATTTAAGCCGCAACCCGCATTAAAACCTTCATAATGTTTTGCGTAACCTGTTTTTAAATTTGGCGAGTAATTACTGTAATTACTTTTAGTTTCAAAATTATACGCATATCCAAGTTTTAAACTTCCACCTAAGTTTTTATAAATTCTGAATTCCCATTTTAGATCAAACGGTATTGAAATAATTTCGCCATTAAACGTTCCGGAAGTTTCATCAGAGCCCAAATCATATATACTTCCACTATGAGTATCGGGTCGATAAAACGAAACCCCAGTTTTATAGTATTTAATTCTACCAGATAAACTCCAATGTTTTGCAAAATAGTATTCAGATAAAATGCCGCCTTGAAGGGAATTTTGAGACTTTCCATTTGAAAAGGAGGTAATTTTATTTAACCCCATTTCACCGCCGAAGTACCATTTTCCTTTTGGGTTTACATTTTCGTTTGTTTGTGAAATAATTCTATTGGACAACAAACTTAAAACTATAATAAATACTATTTTGTATTTCATTTTTTGCTTTTTAAATTTATTTTTTATGTAATTTTTACATACCCAAAAATATACTTATTACATGAAACACGCTGTTTTAAATAATACTATTTATTTAAAGGTGGCATTTGGCTGATAAGTGGTAAAGTTTAAGTCGCAAATAGGTTTTGTTATAGCGTTCGGTGTAGCGTTATTGGCTCGGAGTAGCGTCTCGCTCTGCTTGGTACCAATATCGTCTTCTGGCAATTAGTCTTTCTTATTTTTATCGAAATTACTTTTTTGCACATCAACACGATTTGGTATGTTTTTTTTCTGTCCTCTTTTTTCAAAAAAAAAGAAAAAGAAAAATGATTACGTCTTAGGTTGATTTAATATCAATGAAAATTCCTCCCCGCATGAAAAATATCCAGCTGCTCAGTTTTAGCCACTTTGTTTTTCTTCACAGGCGCATTATCTTCTAGTGCTTCTTTATCCAATTCATTTGTTTCCTTTGATGAAGTCAAGGGCAACAACAAACCCGAAAGATTATAACAGCGCTGCACCACCACGTGTATCACTTCGCCTTCTTTTTGTACTTTTCCTTCTACCATTAATAAATGACTGTTCACAATTTCTTTTCGGTAGGTGCTAAAGAGTTTCTCAAAAATAACGAGGTTGGCACTTCCTGCCTCGTCTTCTATCGTTACAAAACAGATACCGCCTGCTGTTCCTGGGCGTTGTCTTACGAGTACAAGTCCCGCAACACGCACTCGCATTCCATCTTTGCAATGCGGCAATTGATCTGTTGCCACTACGTTAAGTGCCGTTAAGTTAGTTCGTACAAAACTAAGTGGATGTGCTTTTAAAGATAAAGCAAGCGTACGATAATCTTCTAATACATGTTCTTGCTCCGTCATTTCAGGAAGCTCGATGGATTGTTCTACAGTGTTGTCTTGCTGTTGTGCGTGAAACAGCCCTGTTGGATGATCCGCAAGTGCAGCTACTTCCCAGAGTGCTTTGCGGCGATCTAAACCAATGGATCGAAAAGCATCTGCATCTGCTAAACGTTCCAGGGCAGACAACGAAACACCGGCATCTAGCAATTGTGGAATGCGTATAAATTGTGCATCTCTTGCAGCTAATAAAATTTGTATGTCATCTTCTGGTAATCCTTTTACTTGTCTAAAACCAAGCCTTAGCGCACAATACTTCCCCTCCTTTGCTTCCAGTGTATTATCCCAATGAGATTGGTTAATGTCAATTGCTTTTACAACAACGCCATGTTTTTTAGCATCCGAAATTAATTGTGCGGGTTGATAAAACCCCATCGGCATGCTGTTAAGTAATGCTGCTGCAAACACATCCGGGTAATAACATTTTAACCAAGAGGAAACATATACCAACAATGCAAAGCTGGCTGCATGACTCTCTGGAAAACCATAACCACCAAAACCTTCCAGTTGACGAAATACCCGTTTAGAAAATTCTTCTTCATATCCTTTTGCAATCATTCCGTTCACCAACTTTTGTTCAAATGCACTTACCTTTCCTCTTGCTTTAAAGGTGGCCATGCTGCGGCGCAACTCATCTGCTTCAGCAGGAGTAAATCCTGCTGCTACAATGGCAATTTCCATCGCTTGTTCCTGAAAGAGGGGAACACCCAAGGTGCGGCCTAAAATTTCTTCCAATTCTTTGGATGGATATACAATCGGCTCTTCACCGTTGCGCCTGCGTAAATATGGATGTACCATGTCACCCTGAATGGGGCCAGGTCGTACAATGGCTACTTCAATAACCAAATCATAAAAACATTTGGGACGTAAACGTGGTAACATACTCATTTGTGCACGACTCTCAATTTGAAAAACTCCTATTGTATCTGCATGACTCACCATGTCATACACTGCAGGATCATCCTGCGGAATATTAGCCAGTGTGAGATCTAGATCATACTGTTCCTTTGCAAATGTAAATCCTTTGCGAATGCAAGTGAGCATGCCCAAGGCCAATACATCCACTTTCAAAAAACCAAGTGATTCAATATCATCCTTGTTCCACTCGATGTTGGTGCGATCTTGCATGCGTGCTTTAATTATCGGACATAAGTCCGATAGTTTTCCTTGTGTGATCACGAAACCTCCTGTATGTTGTCCAAGTTGACGGGGAAAGCCAATGTATTGGTTGGTGAGGTCTAACACTTTCATTAGGTGTTTATCGTTCGCATCAAAGCCGGAGGAGGACACTGTTTTACCAGCATACCATTCTTCAGTAAGTTCCCATTTTGCAGCAGAAAGATTATTTATTGCATCAACAGATAAGCCCATTGCTTTGGCAACATCCCGCACTGCGCCTTTGTAATGTTGCTGTGTTACCGTAGCTACAATGGCTGCACGATCTCTACCATACTTTTGATAAATGTATTGCATCACCTCTTCTCGTCGTTCATGTTCAAAGTCTACATCAATGTCTGGTGGCTCATCACGCGCATCCGACATAAAGCGGCTAAACAATAAACGAAATTTAGAAGGATCAACAGAAGTAATTCCCAAACAATAACACACTGTGGAGTTGGCTGCTGAACCACGACCCTGACAAAGTATGTTTTGATTTTTTGCAAAACTTACAAAATCATTCACGGTGAGAAAATAGGCTGCATAATTTTTTCGTTCAATAAAATCGAGTTCGAATTGTATCGTATCTTTAATTTTTTCAGGGATATTTTCTGTAAACTTTTCCTTCGCTCCTTTCCATGTTAAATGCACCAACTCCTCTTGCGGTGTTCTTCCTTCAGTGGTAATTTCTTCGGGATACACATATTTCAATTCACTCAAGGAAAACAAACAGGCATCAGCAATACGTTTCGTATTTGCAATTGCTTCCGGATAATGTGCAAACAAGCGCTTCATTTCTTCTGCCGTTTTTAAATACCGTTCTGCATTTTGATACAAGCGAAAACCTGCATTATAAATGGTGCATTTTTCACGAATGCAGGTTAACACATCTTGTAACTCTCGTCGTTCCGACGCATGGTAATGCACATCGTTCATCGCTACCAGTGGTATGTTATAGTGTTTGGACAATTCCGATAGCCGAAATAATTTTTTTGTATCATTGGCTTGATACGAACGAATGGCTCCTAAGTACACCTCCGCTCCCAATGCTTGTTTGTATTCTTGAACGGCAGAAATAAAATCTACTTCCAATTCAAAAGTAGTAGTGAGTGAAGTTGGTGGAATGATGATAAATTTTATTCCTGCTGCATATCGGTATACATCTGCTTTGTATAAAAAACATTTTCCTTTTTCAGCACGTAAATTCCCTTCAGATAATAAAGCGGAGAGTTGCGCATACGCTTCCTTATTGGTTGGATAAGCCAACAAACTATATCCATCCAGCAAGTTCAATCGGCAAGCAGGTAAAATGCGAATGCTTTTATTTTTTGCAGCAGTATACGCACGTACAATTCCTGCAAGTGTATTGTGATCGGTGATGGCAATTTCTGTATAACCAAGTGCTAAGGCTTGTTCCACCATCTCCTCTGGATGTGAGCCACCACGTAGAAAAGTAAAGTTGCTTGTAATTTGTAATTCTGTGTAACTCATTTTTTTTATGCAAAAAATCCGTGAATAAACCATTGTGGGTCAGCTGTTCGGTAGTCTCCCAAACGGAATACCCAATAGCGTCCTCCGTTTTCATCTTCCAAACAATAATAATCTCTATACTTGCTTTTATCCATCCACCATTCTTGTTCAATTCGTTCCGGGCCATCCGCTTTTTTCACCGTGTGTAAGGTTTTTTTATAGATAAAAAGTAGTGGTGGGTAATCGGGAATTGGAACGCTCACTTCAATGCGTTCTGGTTTTGGTAATAGATGTAAAGGGCGGGGAAGATCATTACGCCATTCACTCGTTGCTTTTTCTGTTAGTGAAGTGGTGGCTTTAAACGAGCGCTCTGGCCAATACTGTTCAGCAGGTAAATAACGATGAATGGAAGCGGCGCCGATTTTGCCTGCAATACGATCGAGTAACTCTGCGATAGCAGCGTCGCGTGAGCTGTTCATTGCCCATAAGGCGTCCTGTGTGTTTTGCAATTCTTCTACCACTGTTGCTTGAAGAGTAAACAATTCTATTCCTAACTCTGGTGCAATGTCTTGTATTTTTAATTCAAAAAGTTTAAAGAGATGCGTTGTATTGCGCGAAGGGTGATTAGTGCCTACATCAATCTGCTGACTGCTTCCATCCAAGCGATAGCAGATGAAGTTGCAGCTGCGCAAGCCTTTATTTTCTTGACTCAAACGTTGACAAAGTGTTT